>CAYWZW010000148.1:0-1692 GCA_964462945.1 uncultured Pirellulales bacterium | reverse complement strand
CATATTGACGCTCCAGTTTTTCACGCAGGTCTTCTTTGAGCAGCCGGGTCACCTTTCGGCCCTGGCGGCTGTCTGTACACAGCCCCAAGTGTTCGCATGTTCTGCATGCTCCGGCCTCCGCGAGGTATTCCTTACGGTTCCTGTCAGGATTGGTCCGCCGACAGCTCAAAATCTTTCCCGCCGGGCACGTATAACGATCCGCAACAGGGTCGTATGTGAAATGGCTTTTATCGAACGGCCCAGGCTCTTGCTCGCAGACCTGTCGGGGGCTCGGCACCACCACCGTAATGTCCTGATCATCAACTTTTTCCAGCTCCTCGATGTTCGAATAACCGCTGTCGGCGCAGGCCGTCCTGCATTTGTGCGCCAGCGTCCGGTGGGCCTGTTCAACCTGTTCGGCAAACTGATGAAGATCGTTATTCTCCGCCACGACATCACTGCTGACGATCAGCCCGTGTTTCTCGTCAACAACCGTCTGGACATTGTAACCGGCATGAGACCCCTGCCGGCCATGAATCTTCGTGCAATCCGGATCCGTGGAATTGATCGACGCCTGGCCTTCGGCGTTGAGCCTGTTCAGAAGGCCCAGAACTTTCGCCCGCAGCGCCTCCTGGTCGGCCAACTCCTTGTCCATCTTCACCATCGAGCCAGCATCCCTTTCCCGCTGGTCGGCCTGTTCACAGTCCGAAAGGATCTCGGCGATCCGACGATCAATCTGCTCAAGCCGCTTCACACCTCGGTCTGGGGTCCAACTGTTCCCGATAGACGCATTGGCCCTGACCTTGCTGCCGTCGACAAACAAGGTGTTGCCTTCGATCAGACCCAGCTCCAGACAGAGCCGGGCACACTGCTTCAAAACCTGGGCCAAAGCCGCCTTGTTGTGCCGGCGAAATTCGGCGATGGTCTTGTGGTCGGGCTTGATCCCCCCGGTCAGCCAGATAAACGACAGATTGTAATGCGCTTCTCTTTCCAGCTTGCGCGAACTGCGAACCCCATACGAATACCCATAGACCAGCAGCTTGAGCATCACCTTGGGGTCATATCGCGGACAACCGACTTTGTGAGGTTCTATCCGTAGGCCTAACTGCTCAAAATCCAGCGACTCGACGAATACATCATACGCCCGCACCGGGGCGTCCGGCGGCATATATTCGTCAATACTTGGCGGGAAAAGTATCTTTTGCCTTCGATCTCCATATCGATATGCCATAATCAAAAATCCTTTCGTTTGGACGTATCTATTATAACATATCGGCCAAAGTGTCGAACCAACCGTCAACTGTAATTGCGACACAGCCTGTGAGCCGAAGGAGAGTACAGAGATAATAACCCATTAACTGATTCTCCAATCCGCTAATCTCCTGCTTCCCTGCCTGGTTGTCTGATGACCTGATACCCTAGTTTTTCTTCGTTTTTCGAGCCAATTTGCGGATTCCGTAAAATTTTTCACTTTTTTTGAAAAATCTTCGTTTTTGCCATCTACATTTACCCATCGAGAATCGCTTTACATAATAGAAGCGGCTCCTGCCCGACAGATGGCAGGCAGGGACGTAGGCGCTAACGGCTACGCCGCTGCTCTGATCGGCAGATCAGACATAAGATGGTTTGGCGTTTGGGGTTCCTTATAATAATGGCTTGAGATATTGTCAAATGTTGTGGATGGATTTTTTTCCGGCTCAAGAGCGGAGCCGC
>CAYWZW010000147.1:0-1896 GCA_964462945.1 uncultured Pirellulales bacterium | reverse complement strand
GCACCGTTGCCTCTGAATATATCGGCTATCCAAGGGTTATTCGGATAGGTTCTAAAGCCGATGCTCCATCGCCCGCTTCCGTTCTTGGACGCCCAGGCCTTGGAAACCAGCAGCTTGCCGTACTTGCCGCTGGCGATAGCTGCCACCTGCCTGGCCCAGCCGCTGCTGGAACGGCTCTGTGTGCCGTGCTGCACGATCCGCTTGTATTTGCTGGCGGCCTCGACGCACTTGCGGCCCTCGAAGACGTTGTGGCTGCACGGCTTCTCGACATAGACATCCTTGCCCGCCTGGCAGGCCCAGATCGTGGCCAGCGAATGCCAGTGATTGGGCGTTGCAATCGAGATGGCGTCGATATTCTTGTCTTCCAGCAGCTTGCGAATATCGACGTACGTCTCGACTTTGCGGCCGTGCTTCTTCTCGAAGGCGCCGGCCATGCTGTCCAGAACCTTGCGATCGACGTCGCACAGGGCCGCGACCTGCACTCCTTGCATGTCCCCGAATGCACTGATGTGCGAGCCGCCCCGGCCATTAATGCCCACCACGGCCACGCGAACGGCCTCGTTCGCCCCGCGCACGCGGGAAAATGGGCTGGCCAGCGTCAGACCGACTCCGGCAGCCATTGAACCTTTCATAAAAGCCCGGCGTGTGAAACGTTGCATAGGTAATCTCCTTCCCCAGAACCCCAAGACATAATCGGTGGGCGGCGCCCACCCTACGATTCTGAAATAGCACAACCCCGCCTTCGGTGAGGCGGGGCAACATCGGTATAATCTAAACAGGATAAACAGAACAAAACCGGACGACAAGGGCAAACTTGAAAAAAATCGCGACCTCAGCAGCCGTGCTCAGACAACGATATCCTCAATCGTTCGCGCGACGATGTAGTCCGGCAGCTCTTTCAGCTCCGGCTTGGCCTCGTACGCGGAGATGATACTCTTATCCGGGAACGCCCCCACCTGCCTGATCAGCTCCTCGGCCAGCAGCCGCAGTTTTTCCTCCGTCACGTCCGGCTCAGCCTTGCTGCGGGCCGCTTCAACCAAAGCCGCAAACTCCGCCCGGCTGTCGTACCAATCGAGCTGCAGCTCCAGCTCGAAGGCACTTTTTGCCCTGTCCCGGTCGTACAAATACTGAATTCCAATGGGATTATAAGCCTCTATCCGTTCATCTACGAAAGCCAGGCAGGCGTCTTTATACGCCGCGTATTTCTCCCCGTCGAAATCCCCGAACCCGCGCGCCGAAATCTCCGCAGCCAGCAGCTCATCTATTCTACCGGCCAGGCGCTCTTTGCGGGCTTCCAGCCGCTCATACAGGGCTTCGTAGTACGCCTTCAGCAGTATGCTCGTTTCGCTCATCGGCTCTCCCGGCGTCCGATGCCGGCGAACAATCTGTTGTCGCCGGGCTCGAACATTCGATTATCGCGCAGCGCCCGCTTAGAAATTTTTTTCGATGATCTCACGCGTGATGATGACTCTCCCCTCGCTGCAAACATCGCACTTTCTAACAATGCGTTCAGGAATCGGCCGGCCGGTGTCAATCGGGCTTCCATGCAGGATAACCGTTGAACCAAGCACGTCTTCCAGATCAATCTCGTTGACATGCTGCCCCGCACCTGTACACCGCACCTTGATAATTCTTGCCATCGTTTCTCTCCGTCATCAGTAATTCTACACTCAGAAGACACGGATCAACTTGGCGCGGCCTCGGGCTTTGCCCTCGGCCGCAACCAAAAAGTTCGTCTGACGGAAAAGCTTCGTAACATGCTGCATATACAGAAGTTACAAACGGTCAAAACGAAAATCGAGCATAAAAAACAACGTTTTGAAAGATAGTATTACAGATTGACTTGGCGCGGCCTCGGGCTTCGCCCTCGGCCGCAACCAAAAAGTTCGTCTGACG
>CAYWZW010000146.1:0-2073 GCA_964462945.1 uncultured Pirellulales bacterium | reverse complement strand
GTTGCATCGGACAAACCACTACTCAATCTTTAGGTTTTGTTAGAGTGCCTTAATTACGTTATCTCTAAGGTGCACGAGTTCGATAAGCACGCTCAACTCTTCGCTCTGGACACGGGTGCGAAACCGCTCCAATTCCTTCGCTCTTGGTGAATCTGGGGAGAAGTTTTCACCAACGAACTGACCAAAATGAACACGAATACGGCTTTGCTCTTCAAAGTGAAAGGCTATTTTGCTTAGTCGATCAGCAATATCATTCTCAACTGCTTGTTGTGCTTTAGTTGTCATGGTCTATCATACAAGTTTAATAAGGCCATGTTAGTCGCCGCCGACACGGTTTAGTGGCTGGAGAATTAAAGGTGTCTGACAAACTCGCATCGTCACTTCCACCATCTGTCGCCGCCTCAATGTTGCCGGTTCATATTATACCCTTTGTCCGGGCTGGGAACAACGATAATCCTGAAGACAGAATACAGAAGACAGGAGACAGTACAAAGACAGCGGGGATCAGAGAATCAGGTTATCAGGCAGTGGATATCTGGGTATCGGAATCTACGATTTGGGTAGCACCTCATGATATTGGTAAACGATAAGAACAAAATTGGGCCGAAGGGGGCGTTTTTGCCGATTTGTTATCAGGTAAATGACATTTTTCGGCAAGGAGCGCCCCTATGCTCAAACGACAAAACGCTAAGGACGGCGAACAACCGGCCAGCCTCCCTTTATCCTTCTTTGCCTGCCCCAACGGCGACTGTGCCGATTTCAATCGCTTCGGCGCCGGCAATCTCTCGGTGGCCGAACGGATGGGCAAAGACAAGGCCATTCGTCGGCTGTACTGCAAGACCTGCGGCAGCCGCTTCAGCGAACGAGAAGGCTCGCTCCTGCAAGACACCAAGCTGCCGGAGGCGGCCGTGGTCCGCATTGTTAAATGCTTGGCCCACGGCTGTTCGGTTGAAGCAACGGCAGACATCTGTGAAGTCGATCCGCGCAGCGTCCAGCGTCTGCTGGAGAAAGCCGGTAAACGGGCCGCCGATTTCCACCGCTTGCAGCTCGAAAACCTCGATGAGCCTCTCGAAGCGGTGCAGATGGATGAGCTGCACGGCAAGCTTGTCCCGAGCGCAGTCGAGGGGACCGTCAAACGCAAAGACAAGACCGAGCTGGTCCAGATTCCCAAGAAGCTGCGGAAACGCTTCAGCAAAAAAAGGGCAAGACGTGGCTTCATACGGCTCTGGCCGTGAAGAGCCGGTTCCTTCTCGAAGCGATCATCGGCCCGCGCACCCTGCAAACCGCCATAGAATTGACCGCCTCGGTGGCGTTGTATGCCCAAGACAAGGGCCTTCCGTTGATCTTGATCGACGATCATCTGCCGTACCCGCAGGCCATCCTTCAGGTCTTTGGTCAGATCCAACACCGCCGTCGCCGGTACGGCAGAGGCCGATTCAAGCATCCTGGTCTCAAGCCCCCTGCGGATTTGCAGGTGGGTGTCGTCAAGAAGCTTCGAGACAGCAGAGGCAACTTGTTGAAGGTATCGAGCCAAGCGTTGTTTGGCCGAAGGAAAGAGATCGAAAAACGTATTCGAAAGCTGGGCATCGGTTGCAAGATCAACACCTCTCACATGGAACGGCTCAACGGGACGATACGGGGCCAGCAGGCTCGCCTGGCTCGGCGGACTCGCAACGGCTCTCATCTGGAGATGTTGCTGCAATATTCCATATGGCTGTGGCGGGATGCGTACAACTGGACCCGCCCGCATTCTTCGCTGTCGAACAAAACCCCGGCGATGGCGTTGGGACTGACCCGCGAAGTATGGACAGTTCGCAAGTATATTCTGTATCCCGTTCATGTCAGCGACCTGCAGCGTCAGGACTGGGCCGAAGAGCGCAACAGCGTGCTGGAATCGGCCATAGATGCCTATGAAAGAAATAGAACTCTACCAATATCATGAGGTAGCACCACGATTTGCGATTTTGGATTTACGATTTTTTATCTTTTCCGCGCAATCGGCGAAATCCGCGGTTGTTGCTTAGAACCTATCCGAATAACCCTTGGATAGCCGATATATTCAGAGGCAACGGT
>CAYWZW010000145.1:0-3012 GCA_964462945.1 uncultured Pirellulales bacterium | reverse complement strand
TTTGGCTACTTTTCTCCAACAAACCACATCGCAATTCTTGTGCCGAACAGGATTGCTCCTGACCCCTTTTCTTCCCCAGGGCATGCTTTGTGGCTGTGAGTCCATCGTGCAAAACAAAGCCAATTTCAAAATGGCCCAGCGGAGAAAGCCACAGTGAGTTTGACGGCAATGTAATTATGCAAAACAGGCCCAATTTCAAACCGGGTGCTCATCCTACCTGCGTAGTAGCAACGTTACGCAGCACGAGCTCATCGAGCGGACAGAGCTCAATTCCGGCCGGTCAAAAGCACCGCGTTGTGTTTGACAATGGCGCTTTTCTTTAGTACCATGCGAATCTTTGTAGCTGGTGCGCGGTAGAACGTTCGTTCTGAATGCCGACGTTCGATAACTGCCGATGGTCGAGACAAAAATTACCAAACGCGACACAAGAGTATGCAAGTTAAGCCTTTCAAAGCATTTAGGTTTAGTGAGCAGGTAGTGGGTGATGTGGGCGGTTGCATTGCGCCGCCGTATGATGTGATCGACGACGCCCAGCGGGAGCAGCTCTATGCAAAGAGCGAGCATAATATTGTGCGCATCACCAAAGGTAAGACAACGGCTTGCGATAACGGCCAGAATAACCAGTACACGCGAGCCGCTGACTATCTCAAGGCCTGGATAGCGGAGGGCGCGCTGAGACAAGATTCAACCGAGGCCATCTACGCTTACGTCCAGGATTTTGAATTGGCCGGCATACGCTACCAGCGTCACAGCTTCATCGCCTTGGGCAAGCTTGAAGAGTTCGGGGAAACCGTCAAGCCCCACGAGCAGCTTCTCCAAAAGCCGATGATTGACCGGCTCAATCTTAAACGCGCGACCGGCGCCGACTTCGGCCTGGTTTTCATGCTCTACGAAGACCCACAGAAAGTCGCCGATGGAATCATGGCAAGGGCCGCCAAGGGGTCCTTCGCTGGCGCTCAGGACGCCTGCGCGCGCAGGGCTGCGCCCGCGTGCTCGGCGCTTATCGACTTTGTGGATGAGCAGGACGTACGGCACCGTCTCTTCGCCATTACGGCCAGGAAAGACATAGAGCGAATCGCGAAAAAGATGAGCGGCAAAAGCTGTATCATCGCTGACGGCCACCACCGCTACACAACGGGGCTGACCTACTCCAAAGAAAGCCGCAATCCGGCGGCCAGGTATCAAATGCTTGCCTTTGCCAATGTTCATCAGGATGGTCTGATCGTCCTGGCGACTCACCGCCTCGTTGGCAACCTCGAGAACTTCAGCATGGCCAGGCTCATTGACGGCCTCGCAAAGAGATTCCGTGTTGAGAAGCTCGGATTCAGCTCGGCGCAGACCAAAGCACGGGCAAAACAGAAGATGCTTGAGCGGATGAGGACCGAGCACGAGCACGATAAGAATGCGTTCGGAATATACGGATCAGACAAGGCATTCTACGTTGCCGTCTTGAACGACCAGCGCGCGATGGACGCGGCCGCACCGGATATGAGCCCGGCTTGGAAGGCCCTGGACGTTTCCATCCTGCACAAGCTCATTTTGGAGGAGCTATTAGGCATCGACCAGGCAAGACTGGCCAAGGGTGAGAATCTTCAATATATGAAAGGCACCGCCAATGCGATTGATGATTCAATCGCCCAGATTGACGCGGCGCAAAAACAGGTAGCCTTCTTTATGAACCCAGTGAAAATACAGCAGCTAAAAATGGTGACGGACGCGGGCGAAAGAATGCCTCAAAAATCAACGTACTTCTACCCCAAAGTATATTCGGGCCTGACAATAAACAAACTCTGACCGTGTTTTTTGGAGACCATATATGGCAGATTGGAAAAACCCACCAAGATTGTTCATTCCCGGGCCGGTGAAGGTCAATGAGGATGTCTTGCAGCAGTTGGCGCGCCCGACGTTAGGGCATCGCGCGAAGGAATATTCTCAACTGCACGGTGAGACGGTCGATATGCTCAAGAAGATTCTTTTCACCGGGCAGCACGTCTTTCTCTCCACGTCCTCAGCTTCAGGAATCTGGGAAGCGGCCATTCGCAACTGTGTGGGTTTTGACGAGGTTGTCCTGTGCACTTGTTGCGGTGCCTTCAGCGAAAAGTGGGCCGATGTCGCCAGAAGCTGCGACAGAAACGTCGAAGAGCTGAAAGTTGACTGGGGTAAACCAATTACCGCTGAGATGATCGATGACAAGCTGGCCAGCGGTAAATACACCGCCGTTACGCTTGTCTATAGCGAGACCAGCACCGGCCTGGCGAATCCCGTTTACCAGATCAGCGAGATGATGAAAGAGAAATATCCCGAAGTGCTTGTCTTTGTCGATGCGGTCAGTGCCATGATTGGTCTGCCTATGCACTTTGATGATCTTGGCTGGGACGTGGTGTTTGCCTCGGTTCAAAAGGCCTTTGCAATCCCGCCGGGGTTTGCCGTGGCTGCCGTCAGCAACAGGGCTCTGGAAAAGAGCAAGAACGTTCCCGGGCGTGGCTATTACTTCGACTTCCAGCAATTTGCGAAGGCGGCTGAAAAGAACCAGACACCCACAACGCCGAGTATCCCTCATATCATGGCCCTCAACTATCAGTGCAAGAAGCTGACCGCGGAGGGTATGGAAAACGTCTGGCAGCGCCACAGGGATATGGGCGATTTCGTGAGGACCTGGGCCAAAGTGCATTTCGACCTCTTTTGCGAGGAGAAGTACGCCTCAAACACTCTTACGACAATCAGCAATACCCGCGCTATCAACGTTGCCGAACTTATCAAGGTCGTGCAGCAGAAGCATAACACTGCTTTTGGAAACGGCTACGGTGACCTGAAGGAACGGACTTTCCGGATTGCTCACATGGGCGATATTACTCTGGACGATCTCAAAGAGCTCCTCACCTGGATCGACCAGGAGATTGGTTAGCAGACCTCCCAAAAAGAGTTAGCAGAAAGGGTACAAAAAAAGGGAGGCACAGCAATCCTGTTCGGCCCGGGACTTGCTATCTGACCGGCCAGCTTACCTGATATACA
>CAYWZW010000144.1:0-3147 GCA_964462945.1 uncultured Pirellulales bacterium | reverse complement strand
TCTGAGAGCAGAGACATCGACACGCAAGCATAGCCGGCAGGCCCGAGACAGCCTCTTGAGCGTCGGCGGACGCATACTCGGCGCGGTAGTCAATGATGTTCAACGAGGCCATGGCCATTACGGTTATTACTCCGGTTATGGCCGCTATGGCAGTTATGGCTACTACGGTCAAACCGCCGAGAAAAAGAAGGTGGCTATATAGTCAGGATGATTCCGAGGCAGGACCGGGCAGCATTGTCTCGGTGCCGCCGAGCGAGAAGCCGAGGGCATAATGAAAGACGTTGATGAAAACTTGGCAGGCGCTGAAAAGGTCGGCCACAGAAGACACGGGCGAGAACACTACGTTGACATTCACTGTCACTGCCTACCCGGAGTTGATGACGGTCCCGCCACGATATCGGAATCACTCTCTCTGTGTCGGGCGTTGGTTGATGACGGCGTGACCACCGTCGTCGCAACGCCTCATCAATTAGGTCGATTCAGCGAGCGCAATGAAGCCGAACACATCCGAGAGCGAGTCACGGCCTTGAACGAGCAGTTAGAGAGCAACGGCATCGGTCTCAACATTGTTCCGGGCGGCGACGTCCGCGTCGATGAGAGGATATGTCAGCTCATTGAAGCCGACAGGATACTGACGCTCGCGGATGGCGGCAAATACATTCTCCTGGAGCTTCCGCACGAAATCTTCATAGATATCGAGCCTCTTCTTGTCGGACTTTCCACATTAGGTATCAGAGCCATAATCTCACATCCTGAGCGGCATCCCATTATTGCCGGGCAGCCGTCCGTGCTACTAAGATGGCTCGAGCAGTCGGCGCACATCCAGGTGACATGTGCCAGCTTGTTAGGCGATTTCGGCGCCGCGGCTCAACAGGCGGCGTGGCACTTCCTGACCTTGGGCTGGGTTTGCTTCGTTGCAACGGATGCCCACGATTTGGACGGCCGCAGACCCCGGATGAAAGCTGCTTATGACCAGATCCGTGCCAAGCTCGGAGACGGGACGGCCAGGCGGGTCTGTATCGAAAATCCCCTGAGAGTATTGGAAGGCAGAGAAGTGCTGTCAGCGTACTGCACAAACACGAGGAAATGGATTGACAGAAGAATACCGACCACATTTTGACGAAGAAATGA
Source organism: uncultured Pirellulales bacterium (assembly GCA_964462945.1). GTDB lineage: Bacteria > Planctomycetota > Phycisphaerae > Sedimentisphaerales > Anaerobacaceae. Next base: position 2,016 of record CAYWZW010000144.1, on the reverse strand, counting down.
TCTGTTCAAGCAGGTTCGACGCGGTGATCGAGTACTTGCTCATGGCGCTGCTGGCGTTTATGCCTCTTGCCTTTGGTGTAGTTCATGCTTGGAGCGAAGAGATCGTCATCGCTGTGATCGGGGCGATGACAGTCTGTTTTCTGCTCAAATTTCTGATCCCCCGCCGTCAGGAGCTGATTTGGACCTGGGCCTACGTCCCCATCGCTTTGTTCCTCGTTGTCGCGGTGCTCCAGCTAATTCCATTGCCTGCACGGCTTGTAAGCATCGTTTCACCCAATACAGTCACCTTGAGAACCGAACTCTTGGGCGATCTACCGGATGCTGAGACGCTGCTCGAATCAATGCCGATTAGCTTATACTCGAATGGCACAAAGCACGACCTTCGGCTCGTGCTGACGGTCACCGCCGTGTTCGTGGTTGTACTCAATATCTTCCGTCGATCCGATCAAATCAAACGCCTCCTGATGGCCATCGCCTTAATCGGAGGCTTGGTCGCTGCCATCACGCTGGCGCAAAACCTTTTCGGCAACGGCAAGATATATTGGTTTATCTCGAGCACAAACAGCAAAGGCTACTCCGGCCCGTTCGTCAATCATAATAACTATGGACAGTTCATGAATCTATCAATCGGAGCAGCACTGGCCCTGTTCACGGTGAGGTTGCGTGAAACTTTTGCGGGAAAGAAGTTGACGCCGACTGTTGCCTTCGAGCGCTTGGGCTGGCGGCCGTCAAAGTCAATCTGGTTGCTTCTGGCAATAATGAGTATTGGGGCGGCAACGGTGTTCATTTCTCTTACCCGAGGTGGGATGATCGGCCTGCTTACCGCCATGGCTTTTACCACGGCACTCTTCGCTTCCCAACGGTCGCTCAAGGGACATGGTTGGGTGATGGTGGGCATGGGTCTGCTCGCCTTCGTCTGCGTCTTGTATGTTGGTTTCGATGCTGTTTACGAGCGTCTGGTAAGCCTCAGAGCTTTTGGGAAAGCTGACGGTGGCCGATTGCAGATACTCAAAGACATTGCCGTTGCCTGGACTGTTTTTCCGGCACTTGGCACCGGCCTTGGAACCCATTCGGTGGTTTACCCGATGTTCGACCGCTCGACCATCACCGCGCTGGCCGTCTATGCGGAAAATGAATACGCCCAGGTGCTGGAGGAGACCGGCTTCGTCGGCTTGGGATTATTGATCGTCCTGGGGGTTATTGTCTGTGCAGGCGGCTTGAGAAGCATTCGCCATAACGAGAGGCCTGTCCGTTTGGCCGCATACGGGCTGAGCTTTGGTCTTGCGGCGGTTCTGATCCAGAGCCTGACGGATTTTGGCCAGCACCTGCCGGCCAACGCTGTTCTATCGGCCGTCTTTTGCGCGTTGTTGTTGGCTTTGGCCCGGTCCGAACAAGACAGCAGCAGAAGGTGGAGGCAGGTGCTTGTTCCATCTGTGAGCTCCACCGTCTTGCGGACAATCATCGTTTTCGGTGTTTGTGTTCTCTGGAGCTGGATCCTTGTCGGTGCCAACAATGCTCGTCTCGCCGAGGTGCATTGGCAAAAGGCTTTTGACATGGAAAAGAGCTTGTCCGCCAGAAACTGGCAGGGGACAGACGCCGAGTATGCGGATCTGATTAGCCACGTAACGGCAGCGGTAGGCCGTCAACCCGGCAATATCACTTACCGGCACTGGCTAAACGTCTATCGCTGGCGTTCACTGTGTCGAGCAATTGACTCAAATCCAGCGGAAATGATCGCTCGCGACGGTTTGACGCCCGCGATTCACGACATTGTGGGCGAGCTTCACAACTCGCTGGTCGTGTGCCCAACCCATGGCCCGACTTACAGCATGGTGGGTCAAATAGAAAGGTTCATTCTCAATGACGACAGCGGGGCAGAGAGGATCAGGAGGGGATTTCGTTTGGCACCGTGCGACCCGATAACTTGTTTTGTTGCTGGCTGGCTCGATATGTTGGAAGGGAGAACAGAAGATTGCATTGCAAAATTCGAAACGGCGGTGCAGCTTGACGGCAACC
>CAYWZW010000143.1:0-3319 GCA_964462945.1 uncultured Pirellulales bacterium | reverse complement strand
GCCTCGGTCGGGATGACCGGGGGGAATCGTGCAGGTAGGAGCAATTATGGAGGCGCTACTTTTTGGCCTCCGGCTAAGAAGCAGCCAAATACGAATATCGAAGCACGAAACAAATTCAAAATTCGAATCACCAAATGACCAAGACCGAGCGGAGCGGGCTGTTAAATGACTATTGATTATTGCGAGCGGAAGGCCTATGGCCTGATTCCCTAACCTCTAATTCGCTAATCTCTAATTCACTAATTCGCTGATTTCCTGGTTACCTGATTCCCTAATGTCTAATTGACTGATCCCGCGGAGGGGAAAATCGCCAAGTCAGTCACTCACATTCTCGATTGGCTGGAGAGCGTAGTCGTCTGGCCGGTGCTCTTGTACCGGCGGGTGCGATACGGGTATGCGTTTCGGCGGATTCGCATGGCGCAGCCTCAGTACGCAAAGGTGGACCCGGCGGACTACAAGCGCCTGCGAGGATATGAATGGCTTGCAAGGAAAGGGGGAAGGAGCTTTTACGCGCGAAGACGTGTGGCAAGCGGCGAAAAAAGAAAAAACCGGCTAACGTACATGCACCAGGATGTTATCGAAGTGCCGGAGGGCATGGTGATCGACCATATCAATCACGATGGGATGGACAATCGAAGCGCAAACGTACGAGCGGCGACGTATTCGCAGAACATGTACCACAGAAGAAAGCGTTCGGGGGCAACACGTTCGAAATACAAAGGAATTCACTGGGATAAGACGCATCGCAAATGGAGGGCTTCGATAACGTTCGAGAAGAAGAGAATGCATCTGGGCTGCTTCCAGAACGAGATCGACGCGGCGAGGGCCTACGACCGGGCGGCGAGGCAGTATCACGGCGAGTTCGCCAGCCTGAATTTCCCGGAATGAACCTGCCGTGCAGGGCCAGAAGAATTGCGCTAATAGTCTTTGACTTAGCCGACGGGTTCAGTTAGTTTTCAGCAATTATGAAAAGACTGGCTGCATCTTGTTTTGGTCTCGGCCGGCTGCCGGTAGCGCCGGGGACGTGGGGCTCGCTTCCGGCCGTGATTATTTTCGGTTTGATGTGTCACTCCCATGCACCCTCCATAGTGACGTTGGCCGTGATGGCTGCCTTGGCGTTGGCCGGCTCGGTTGTTTGCGTAAAGTTCGCGCCTGCTGCAATCGCCGCCACAGGCAAGAACGACCCCGGCGAAGTCGTTGCCGATGAGCTTGCCGGCCAAGCCGTCACGTTCTTAGTCGGCGCGCTTTTGGCCGCCGGGGCAACATCCTCCGAGCAAATCTGGGTAGTTGCGGTGCTGGGCTTCGTGCTGTTCAGGCTATTCGATATTTTCAAGCCCTGGCCGATACGCAAGCTCGAAAAGCTCCCCGCCGGCTGGGGAATCCTCGCCGACGATTTGTTAGCGGGCGTCTTTGCCGGCGCCGCATTATTTCTATGCGGCAAAGTGGGCGTGATCGAGCACGTCAGCGGATTGCTCGTCCCCTCCGGCGGCTCGTCTCTCGGCGTTCTGCACGCTGTTGTTTTGGGCGTCATTCAGGGGGCGACGGAATTTCTGCCGGTCTCATCATCCGGGCATCTGGTCCTGTTTGAGAACCTTTTCAATTTTGATCCCGAGACGCCGGAGATGCTCCTTTTTGATTTGACCATTCATGTCGCAACGCTCCTGGCCATTTTCATCGTCTTTCGCAAATCCATCGCCGCTCTTGCCGCCAACCTGCTTGCTTGGCGTAAGTATGGCAGAAACCCGGTTGAGATTTACAGAAGAAGCCCAAGCGTCCATGTCCTGGTGCTGGCAATCCTTGTCACGGCCGTAACGGGCGTTTGTGGTCTGCCGCTCGAAGAATATTTTGCCGCCGCTCGCGGCCAATTGGCTGTGGTCGCGGCCATGTGGATTATCACCGGAACCTTGCTGCTGATTACGGATTGGCGGAAAAAGACCCGGCTGGGTCTACGGCAGTTCGGCGTCCCGGCCGCCATCATCGTGGGGCTGGCCCAGACGGTGGCGATCCTGCCGGGAATATCTCGCAGCGGTGCAACGATCTGCGCCGCCATCCTGATAGGCTTGCGCCGGCGATGGGCGCTGGAGTTCAGCTTTCTGATTGCCATACCGGCCATTTTAGGGGCGGCCGGGGTGGAATCGGTCAAGCATTTCGCCGAAATCAGCTCCGGCAGCCTGCCGATTGGTTCGGCGGCAGCCGGCGCGGTCGCCGCCGCCCTGACGGGCGTTTTAGCCCTGAAGCTGCTGATACGAACCGCCCGAACTGCAAAGCTGAAATATTTCGCATTTTACTGTTATCTTCTGGCCTGTTTAGTATTCGTCTATGTCTTGAGGTAAGAGGGTATGACGAAGAACTTCAGAGTTTGACCGAAAAAATCTGGCAAAATGAATATTTGAGCGTATAATAACTGCTGGACCGATTGTACGGTTTTTGAAAAAGAACCTTTTTGGCAGGACCGTAGGGAGGTGTTCCCGAAGCCTGCTCCGGAGGGTTTTTCTACGATGACGCTGAATAGCTATAGTTCTCTGTGCGACGATTTCTATCTCGACATGCACGTCAACACCGAGCTGGACCTTCCCACGGAGCGGGATACCGTTCTGGCCTTTTTTGAGCGGATACGAAGGCAGTTTCCGTCGATGGGGTGCTTCTACCGCCGGGCAAACAATGAGTACTGCCTGGAGGAGGACCGCAACATCGGCCAATACCGCTGGATCAGCCTCGAAACAGACCGTATCGGCTCCGGAGTGGTTAACCCTTCAGACCTTGAGACGGTCTATTGCCAGGATCGGTTGGTTCTGGAGCTTGCTCCATACATGTTGAGCGTGAGCCCGCTGGACATTGACTCGCTGGACGTTACATTTGCCATGGATTTTGACTGCGCCGGCAGTCACGATGAAGTGATCGCCGAGGCCCTGTTCGGGCAGAGCGCCTTCAGCAGCCTTCTGGACTGGCCGGGCGCCAAGCCCATTGGTTTTTCGCCCGCCGTGGTCGTTGGCTTGTCGGATGACGACCACACGCAGGGACGAATCAGCGTCGAGTCGAAAACGAGCGTCTATGAGCCGGGGAAAAAAGGCCAGGAGGATGATGAGGCGATCACTTTGTCTGTGACCATCCGCCAATATCCGAAGCCCGCCGAGCTGTTTGACCCGCTGAGGTCATTCGAAAATCAGTGCCGGCTGGCCCAGGAACTAATGGCCGATAAAATAGTCCCCAGCTTTGTTCACCCTCTGATGGAAACGATCTCGCAGAGACGATCAACGTAGGTTTGACCAGGGACCTGCAAATGGCTATTGAGGCGCCGACCAGCAAATTCAAAAAGACG
>CAYWZW010000142.1:0-3416 GCA_964462945.1 uncultured Pirellulales bacterium | reverse complement strand
GCGATTATAATATCGCCTGAAGGTCGTTCAAGTATTACTCAGACAGGCTCCTAGACCCCCCAGGCGGTTTGAACTGAAGTAGAGTTCCAAGCCATCCGACGACACCGAAGGCCCAAGCTCGGCGTACGAGCTGTTCACCTTCGGGTCCAGATTGGTCGCCGGACCCCAAGGGCTGGTTCGGGTCGTACGTCTGGTCACATAGAGATCAAGGCCGCCGTACCCTTCGGGCCGGTCGGAGAAGAAATAGAGCTCCAGATTATCGCCGGAGACGGATGCGCCCTGATCCATATTCGCACTGTTGGGAGCGAGCCCGATATTCTCCGGAGGACTCCAGTCGTCCTCTGGCGAGGCCCGTTTGAGTACCCAGATGTCGAAGCGGCCCTGTCCCCCAGCGAGATCCGACTCCACGAACATCTCCAGGCTGTCCGAGGAAAAGCAGTCCGCAAAGATATTGGAGTTGGGGAAAAACAGCATGGCTACATCAAGATTCACGGGCTCGCCGAAGGTAAAATCCGCCCGCGCGGGCAGGGTGTCCGGGACATCGGAAGGCGACTTGCCGCTCACGACGGCGGACCAGCGGCGCATGTCGGCTTCGGCCTTGGCCCGCTCGTGCAGACGGTCGTAGCACCCCGCACGGTTGATATAAGCGACGGCATCCAGCGGATCAGTGTCGATTCTGCGCGTGCAGACACGCACCATGTCGCGCCAGTGCTCCTCCAGCGTCTGCCCCGGCGCCAGCGCTTCGATGGTTGAGACATTGGGGTCGAGGTCGGCGCTCCAAATTTCGAAGTAGGGCTGGTCCAGATGGAAAACGAGCTTCGTTCTATCTGGCGCCCAAGCGCCTCCCCTGATCCGCATCGGACCCGCGAGTACTTTCACGGGTTCGCGTCTGTCGAGGCAGTAGATCCATAATCCGCCCGTGTTCCACACGCCACCACTCATGCCCACGCACAACTCATCGCCGGTGGGAGACCATCCAGGCATAGCCATGGGGTGGGGTATCGGCCACTCGGCCACCAATCCCTGCGAATCCAGGTCTTTGACTCTCAGGAACGCACCTTCCTGGTACACCACACGCCGACTGTCCGGCGAGACGGACGGGAAAGAATACGAACACGTCATGATCTGTTTGGGCTGGGCGTCCCGATCTACGATAGAAATTGAACTGAATGTCTGGTCAACATGCGATTGATAGTACACGCACGTGGGATCCTTGCTCCATGTTGGGTGGCCGCCGTGAGCCAGGCGTCTGGGCTCTGTGCCGTCCGAGTTCATGAGCCAGACTTCTCCGTCGGCGGCCTGAGGCGGCTGTCTGTCTGGATCGGGAGTAACTAACTCCTCCAGGCGCAAGTTCTGGCGGTCTCGAACAAAGGCGATGTACTTGCCGTCGGGCGACCACTTCGGGTTCGTGCCGGGGACGATGAGCAGGTCCGTCTCCTGGGTGGCCGGATCGAAGAGGGCCACGCCGCTATAGCCGTGCACGCCCAGGCTGAAGGCCAGCTTCTTCCCATCGGGCGACCATCCGGCACTGAAGCAGTCCCTGATCACACAACGAGCTTTGGTCGAGAGGCTGCGATAGGTCTCTTCGGCCTCCACCATCGGCAGGAAGACTGCTCCCGCAGGCTCGCCACCCGGCGGATGCCAGGACCGCCCGGCCGCCAGGGTGTCGAACACGTATTTCCGTCGCCAATCCTCGAAGCGAAGGCGAGACTCCTGGCCCGGGCGGATGATCTGCCGGAACACGGCTTCTGCCTTCTCGTAATCGCCCAGGGCCGTCAGGGCAGAGAAAATGTAGTACTGAAAGACAGGCTTGTCGGGCGAGAATGTCAGGCACTCCTGGGCATCGGCAATGAGGCGTTCGTAATCGCCCATCCGCAAGAGGGTTTCGCAGCGCTGGGCGGACAAGTCGGCGTACTGTGGGTCCCCCTTAGTCAAGAGCCCGATAGCATTGTCATACTCTGTGATTGCTTCCGCATACTTGCCCAACTCGCGCAGGCCAGTCGCACGCAGGAAGTAGCCGAGGGGGTCTCGTGGTCGCACAACCGTCATCACCAACGCATCGCGTTCCATGTCCTCATACTTTCGGGAGGCATAATACGTATAGGCCCGCAGCCTTCGGGATTCGTAATGCTGCACGTCAAGCTCCAAAGCCTCATTCAAGGCAGCGAGCTGGTCTTTGACCGTAATGGCGAACATGGCCCGCAGGAAATACGCCTCGGCGGTCTTCGGAAGCAATGCTTCGGCCTTTTGACGGTGTTGCTCGGCCTGATTAAGCGTCTCGGCGTTGGGCGACTCACTCTCATAGAGGATTCGAGCTAAGAGCGAATGTGCGGACCCGGCGATCTCACGGCGTTCATTCAGCAGACCGCCCAGCACGTTTGCAGCCTCGTCCGAGCGACGGTTATCGACCAGAATGCCGGCATAGAGAAGTTGCGCTTCAGGGCCTACGTGCTTGCTATCGAGGACGGGTTTGATCGTCTCAAGGGCGGCGTCGCGGTCAGCCTTGGCATACTGCTCGCGTGCCTGGGAAAGGATGCCCTTGTGCCGGAAGCCTTCGGCCTCTGTTAGTTGGATCCGGTCCCGATTCCACATCGAAAGGATAACGGTCCCCGCAACAGCTACGACCATCACGGCGAGGGCGGCAACAGTCTGCGAGCGATGCCTGCGGAGGAATCTTTGAAGGCGATATGTTGTGCTGGGGCCTCTGGCCATGACCGGCTCATGCTCAAGATGACGGTGGATGTCTAACGCCAGGCCGTTGGCGGTCTCGTACCGCCGGGCGCGGTCTTTTTCCAGCGATTTCATCACGATCCAGTCCAGATCGCCGCGAACGGCCTTCCTGAGCAGGTCCGGCGTGGAATTGCGATGTTTGGCTATATCGGTCAAGGTCTTGCCTAAGGTGCTGAGCTTCGTGGAGGGTTTGACAGGCTCCTGTTCCCGGATGACCCGTTGCATCTCGATATAGCCTGCTTTGCGAAGCTCTTCTTCGCCAAAGGGCGTGGTTCCCGTCAGTAATTCGTAGAGCAGCACACCTAATGAGTAGATGTCGGTGCGGGTATCGATATCCAAATCGCTCAGCTCGGCCTGCTCGGGACTCATGTAGGCGGGCGTGCCGATGATGTGGGCGTAGCGGGTAAAGAGCGTCTTTTCCGTGAGTTTTTGATTGATGGCCTTGGCGATGCCGAAGTCGATGACCTTGGGTACGGGTTTACCGTCGTGCAGCGTAACCATGACGTTGGTGGGTTTGATGTCGCGGTGGATAATGCCCTTCTGGTGGGCGTGCTGGACGGCGTTACAAACCTGGATGAACAATTCCAGCCGCTCTTTGGTGCTCAGGCTGTTGGCGTCGCAGTAGTCGGTGATCGAGACGCCCTTGACCAATTCCATAACAAAGTAAGGCCGTCCCGTTTCCGTCG
>CAYWZW010000141.1:0-3458 GCA_964462945.1 uncultured Pirellulales bacterium | reverse complement strand
TACCGAGCGTGTTTGCTGCAATTTGCTCGGCAAGCGACGATATACATAATACCTCTCCATATTCTAACAAACATATCCATGCGAAGTACACACTCCGCTATGAAGTGCAACGGCGTGTAGAAGCGTAACGGGACACCTCATGGTGTCATATAGGAAACCGCGCATCCAACCGAGATACAAACCCACTGCTCTGACTACTGTGTCTTCACATAGTAAACATGATCGCAGCAATCATCGCCCATCATCAAGGTCTTAGTTCTAGAGAACCCGATCAAGGGATTGAACGATGAAGCCATGGAAGCGTCGCCCTCACACAGCACCCAAAAACCAATATCTTCGGCATTTAGTTCTCTGAAGGCTTCTGCCCACATACAACGTGTAAAGCGATACGCTTGACGGGTATCGGAATCTTCGAGTTTTATCCACTCGTGACTACCAATACATATGTGTTCTATTGCAGAACACAGAGAACGTAGTGAATTATCGTCTGCTGTTTTGGCCCTTTCTTTGCCTGCTTCAGCCCATGATTCAACAAATGCACGGCGGATTATCTCAACACCTGCGTCGCCGTATACTGCCTGCACAGCTCGAATAGCCAAAACAAGATTGCTAGCTCCGGCGAAAATCTTAGCCTGGAGTTTGCCCAAGAATGCTTCTTCAACGGCTTCAGACACTGCCTCTGGTAGAATTTTCCGTAACGAACCCATATTTTCCTCCTTGTCCCTATTTTATTCGGTGGCCTGCTGGTTTAGCCACACGTACTGTATGATCTCGCAGCGACGAATGGAGGTACCGATAGGTCTTTTGGAATTTTGTTCATATTTGCTTCTGAAGAACTACCTTGACCTTTCATACCAACTAACTTGTTCGGCGCATTTGACGCATAAGACCCCAGACGTCGAGCAATTGTCAGGTCTCAATCACCTTGCCGTCTTCGAAACGATAGATATTAATCCCGTTCCATTCAATTCGTTTTCCCGTACCAGGGACGCCAAGAAATTTCCCCCGATGTGTCCCAGTCCCTCGTAGCTGGACAACCACGCGGTCATTCTGAGCCACAATCTGCTCAATCTCGTAGTGAATGTCCGGTATACCGCTAAGGACCATCTGTACAAGATTTACCGGACCGTCGGTACCCGATACCTCGGGGAGCGCGCCAGCCATGTCATGACGTTTAAAATGGGGGTGTGTTAATTCAGCTAGCTGAGCTAATCTCCGCTGGTTTATTAAATCTACGGTACGTTTGATAATGCCGGTGTTCTGTTCTTCAGACATGAGTATCTATCCTCCTCATGTTGTTGCTGAATCCACGGTGATAATGATACTACTTCCTGCGGCCCTTTCCTAGATTGAAGATTCTCCGTGCCTTTTGTGTCTGCATGCTGCATAAGGTGTGATCGTTTGTGCCTGTTCAGTGATGGTGCTAGAATCGGCGCACTAAAAAGAAAAGAGAGCACCACTATGAACGCCGAAGTCTATCGTTTCAAGGTGGGCGATTTTGAATGCGTGGCTATCAATGATGGAAATTTTACATACGAACCGCCGCTCATCCCACCCCCGGCTGACTTCCTTTTCGCCAACGCGCCGACAAAACTACTTAAAGAGGTGCTGAACGACCACGGCATACAACCGGAGGAATGGATGGCGTTTGTGAGCCCGTTTACCTGTGTGATGGTCAACACAGGCCGGCATAAGGTGCTAGTGGATACGGGCGCAGACCGTCTTACCCGGAACACAGGGAGACTTCTTCACAACCTGCGAGCCGTAGGTATTGAGGCTGGTGACATAGACACAGTCGTCCTGACCCACGGTCATGACGACCACGTCGGCGGGAACACCGACGCTCACGGCAAGCCGGCTTTTCCCAAAGCCCGCTATGTTATGTGGAAGGAAGAGTGGACTTTCTGGACTTCAGAACAGCCTGAGGCTCTTTATAAAAATGAAGACTTCGCATTCACACGCAAGAACCTGCTCCCTATTCAAGATCAAATAGATCTATTTGACCATGAAGCGGAAATCGTGCCTGGTATCCGCGCAGTCCCGGCACCAGGGCACACACCTGGTCATATGGCTGTGTCCGTCTCTTCAAGTGAAAAGCAATTGCTTTGTATATCTGATGCGTTTCTGCATCCCATTCACATCGAGCATCCGGAATGGCATGCGGCCATTGACTTGGCGCCTGAGCAGCTTACGAAGACAAGGAACCTGTTATTGAACAAGGCTGCAACTGAAAAAGCTTTGATGCTTGCCTTTCATTTTCCATTTCCGGGTCTCGGCCACGTGGTCCGAAAGGGAACGGGGTGGCAATGGCAGCCGCTCCAAAGGCTGACTTAGACCCGACCGTTATCCTCTACGACTGTGGCAACCGTAATCTAAGAACTGGCACAACCATTGGGGGCGGTTCAAGTTAATCCTTAGCGTGTGAACTCACTTGAATTCCACTCTCAGCTTCTCGACTTCATTCCAGACTTCTCCTTTTCTGGATCCAGGAAGAATCAGAGCGTCCCATTTGGGGAACCAAGCTTCCGTGACTCTAACTAGGTCCGGGTCTTCACTCACAGCTTTCCTCCACTTGTCATAGTCTTCGCGGCGTTTATATTCATCCAGGAACATCCAGTTTTCTTCGGAGGAGCCTTTTTCAGTGTAGGTGAAAAAGCGAGATCTAGTGTAGTAGACCTTTTCTGGATGAGACTTCTGGTAGTCCATCATTTCACGCCAAACCTCGAATTGCTCGTTACTTTTCTCCTTCGGAATACGCCACTTAACAATATTTACAAACAAATGAATGCACCTCCTTTTTCATATTCTTGATTCTGATTCTATCCTTTTCGGTAGTGACTTTTCCTCGAAATACTACAGCATGTGGTGGGCAGGTTGGAACTGAACAGGTGTATGTGCCATTGCTGGCGGCCGTGCACCGGAAATTTCCTGGTTTGAGACGACAAATACCAGTGCTCAAAGTAATCCTCTGACTGATGCTATAGAAACCCGATTTAAGCATACCACAAACAAGACGCGGAAAACACATTACTTAACAAGCTGAATTTTTGTGCACTGCTGGCTCCCCTGTTACACAGACAGATGTGCCGATGGCCAGTTCTCCCAACGCATGCTGGTCTCTTTGGGTATGCCGCCGCACGATGAAGTATAACGCAGATAAATCCTAGCTGAAATGTGAGGAGTAGCTAGTGATACAGGTGAGAACTAAGGGGATTGCAGAGGGAGCCATACCGAAAAGGTGCTTCCCACCCCCACCTGGCTTTCCACCTCTATCTTTCCGCCGTGGGCCTGAGCAATATGACGGCATATTGCCAAACCCAGACCAGTGCCTCCCTCGGCACGCGAGCGGGATTTGTCAACCCGGTAGAACCGCTCAAAAATGAAAGGTATATCTTCGGCAGGGATGCCGACTCCAGTATCCTTGATGGCGACCACAGCCATTTGCCCTTCGCGGCGAA
>CAYWZW010000140.1:0-3573 GCA_964462945.1 uncultured Pirellulales bacterium | reverse complement strand
CTCTCCATCTCCTTCAGCTTCTGATAGCACATAGAAGTCATACACCTTATCCTTCGCAGGGGGATACGATGTTCCTTGGACATCCCAGGGTCCCCCCAAAATATACTTGACGGAATAAGAAAATCTTGCTATATTTTTGTGGTGTGCGGTCTTCTGGGCCGAATAGGACAAATACCCATTTACTGTAAAGGCTAAGGACAGTAGTATATGCAAACCACTACATCCATGTTGCCAGACTACGATAATCCGCCCGTAAACGAAGTTGTATTTGGGATTCAGTTCAAGAAACTCCAGAATTTCAAAGCACCCCACACCGGTATCTTGTGGGAAAAGCTGGGCAGGGGTGAGTATCCTGAGTGCAAAGAGATGCCGCCGATAGGACACACGATAGAGTCTTTTGAGGGGGTTCTCCCCCAGTCTCAATCAATAACGATCGAGGGGCTTATCAACCCTCCTCTCCCTCGCTTATTCTTCATAAGCGAAATCAAAAACCATCTTATCCAAATCCAAGAGGATCGTCTTCATCAAAACTGGAGAAAACTCAAGCCCGGTGACGAGTATCCAAGGTATGTCAAATTGTATCCAAAGTTCTTGGAGTCTTGGAAAGTTTTTACCGCCTTTGCTGAAGAATTGGATTTGGGCCACATTGAACCGGACCAATATGAGTTGAGTTATGTTAATCACATACCGCGAGGCGAGGGATGGGTAGATCTGCTCGATATACACAAGGTATTCCGGGATTTTCAGCTTAAATCTGATGACCGCTTTCTCCCCGAACCAGAGAATATGTCTTGGCGTAAAAGTTATAGGTTGCCTGACGATAAAGGAAGGCTGCATGTCTCAATGAGGCTTGCTGTGAGCCGGGAGTCAAAGGACCAGCTAATCATACTTGACCTGACCGCCAGAGGCTTCGTAGCTGGCCAGATGGATGCTTGGTTCGCTATGGCGCACGAATGGATCGTGAAAGGCTTTAGTGACCTCACTGATGAATCGATTCAAGAGTCTATTTGGAAGAAAAAACGATGAGTTATGCCGCGACAAATATAGACAATGCGGGTCTTACAGAGGATTATGTTAGCCCAACAACTGATGTCTGGCAAACTGAGCTGGAGCGGCTACAACGCGGATCTCACATGACTATGCGTGCTGGTGACTATTTTGGGAGATGGATTGTTCCAGCAATAGAAAGCGTTAACGCCTTTGAAGACGCTGATCTCCTGGAACCGGTGGTCTTTGCTGAGATAAGCACCAGAGGGTTCGAGAGAATTTTTGTGACCTTATCTTCGTCAGAGAAACCTGCGAAGTCCCTTATCTACACTGTTTTTGCAGGTCCTTCAGTGCCCTATGTTCCAAGGGGAGAGCATCTCGAATCGTCACTGCGGCAAATCGGGTTTTGTCCGGACTTCGTGAATATCAAAAAATTCGCTATTCATGTGATGGGGCGGGCCAGCGTTTCGCTACCTGAGCAAGAAGACGCTTTCGAAACGCACCGAAGCATTCCAATCACAATTCACCCCGAAGTCCTTCGTGAGGGCGAGGAAAGAAACCTCACGTCTGATTTAGAAACCAGTATCAGACTTGCTGAAGAGACTTACGTCGGCCTCAAGCGAGTCGAGGTGGATGTAGAACACGACCCTGAAATAGTCGAAAGAAAAACGATCCGATTTGCTCTGACGGTATCGGGCGACCCCGAGACGGTTCTCAAGAATGAAGCCCTTTTCAAACAGCGTTTACGCTCTGGTGTTACGCCCACTGGTCGCGCACTAATTACGCTTACCTACACTTGGGAAAGATAACCAAACGTGGAACCAAAAGCTTTCTTGGATTTGGCTCAGCAACTTTCAAGGAATACGAGAAGTGAAGCTTCTCTTAGAAGCTGTGTAAGTCGTAGCTATTATGCCCTTTTTAACTTTATGGCTCAATTCGTTAACGAGAATATAGAGAGACTGTCCCAGACCGCCAAAGATCATGAGAAGGTGTACTATTATTTTAACAACTGTGGGGTTGAGGACGTGGAGATAATAGCAAGTGATCTTAACGACCTGCGAGATGAAAGGAACGATTCAGATTACAAGTTGCATGTGGATAAATTCAAGAATGAAAACACGGTGTCCTTGCTGTTCAAGAAAGCGAGCATTTCCTTCAATTCTTTCGAAAACATTGTGCACAGTACTGAACAACGGAAACGTATAGTAGAAGGTATACGGAAATACAGAGAGACGAGTAATTCATAGTCCATCTCCAAAACAGAATCAAGTGCACAAAGATTCTCGCGAAACACCATCGGCCTGAGAGCGGACAAAATCTATCAGGTACTTGTTTGAGATTTTCGTTTGCGAGCGGGTGCTGGAATCCGGGTGGCTCAGCGCACGACGTCAATTTCTGCGATCTTGGTAGTCTGCGCCTTTTCTTTTCCTGCTGCCTCAGAGGTCTTGCCGGCTTCCTCCCCTGCCTCTTTGGGAGCCTGCTTTTTCTGGCGCTTGTACTCTGTGGTGAAGGCCGGGGATCCGCCAAGCTCACCGGTGCTCTGGATCTCATAGACCTCGACCTTCATCGTATCGTTATCGACTTTCGAGTGGGTCATCCCCATTTTGTTGGTCTGCCCGTCGGCGCCGGTATGCTCATATTTATGGATGGCTTTGTCGCCGGCGTTTTCCCAGATGCCCTTGCCGTTGCCACCCTTGTTATCCACCCCAATCTGCACGATTTTCTCTTCGGCCGGGATGTAGAAGATCATGCCGCGGTACTCGTAATTCGGCCATTTGAGATGCACACTGACCATGTTCTTGTCGAGCTCCCACTTCCAGGCGACATCGATCTTGTCCCCCTGGTCGGTTGTGGCGGTCCACTCTCCGATCATCCAATCGAATCCCCCTTCTGTCACAAGGTCGCCTAACTTTTGCTGCGCCGCGGCGCCGGAGGCCCAGACGACAAGGCCGACAGCCAATACGAAAACAGTGTGCTTCAAATTCATACTCGGTCTTAGGGTTTTTGGATGGTTCATTGCTCGGATCCTTTCTATGCTTTGAAATTTTGGTTGTCACACTTGCCGTCATGGCTGAACTTCTGCGTCTTGCCGGCAGAATACCATATCCGGCGTGGGATTTCCACGATTTTGAGATTTTCCGCTTCGATGGTTGCACTGCGGGGGAATTGTGCAATAAAGTACGGCTCAGGGGCGTCTTTTCAAGCTTGACCGGCGTGAAACGGTTATGCCGGGAGAATTTCCGTACAGAGAACGGAAGTAGTTGCAATAGCCGAACGAATTTGGTATTATATTGACGGCATAGCAACTCAGCCGCGTGGCCAAGCCCATGCGTGCAGAAAATCTTGTATTATGGAGGCAGCCGCCTGGAGCACATAGGAGACTGAGCAAGTCGCCGGTTCGACCGTGGGAACCGTGCGCGGATTCTGTTGTGGCAAATCATAGATGCGTCCTGACGTATCACATGTTAACCGGGGCCATAGGAGGCAAAGCAAAATGAACTATGAACGAAGACTGACGGGGCGTAAAGAAAGAGGTTTTACATTGATCGAGCTGCTGGTGGTGATTGCCATCATTGCTGTTTTGCT
>CAYWZW010000139.1:0-3767 GCA_964462945.1 uncultured Pirellulales bacterium | reverse complement strand
GGCGGCATAAAAATGACGCACGAAAAACAACATTCTGATGGATAGTATTACGAATAAACACCAACTCACTCAATATAGGAATCTACCACAGACGCCGTCCCTTCAACAATGTTCAGGGCAGGCTCTGAGCCAAGTCGAAGAATGAACACGGTTTCAGACATAACCACGAAGGACACCGACGCTGTCCTGAGCGCAGTCGAAGGAGAGCCACGAAGAAATAGAGGATTCTTGATTCTGGATGTTGGATACTCGTCGTCATCTCGACTGAAGCCGAAGGCGGAGTGGAGAGATCTGGTCTCGAACGCTAAGCAATTATCGTCTGCAGCCAGACGTCTCGACGGTGCTCGACGTGACAAAGGCTGCTCGCGATACTTCGCACCATTAAGATCAATGTGTTTGTTCTGGGCTGGGAGAACGGGTATAATGTGAAACAGCAGCCTTGAGTGAGCAATAACAGCGGATGTAAAGACGCGAGTTTTCAGGGCGGCAGAAAGGTTTCACAAGGAAAATGACTGGGTGCCTTTGATTCTCCAGCATTCGTTCCAGACCAATAGCACTATTGCAGATTGCGACCGAGCAGCAAAGCACGTAGCTCATGAAAGCTGAATTCTACGCAAGGATTATAGGATTACAGTCACAGAATATAATTGACGTGTTAGGTACTGATACTGTACCTATCGACCCGCCAATTCCAGTAAATTCACCTCAAGGGCCGGCATTTCGAGTGGACCCAAACATGCTTACTGGCAAACAGAGGTTGAGTTTGACAAATTTTCTATCTCGTGAACACTGTTTGCCGGTTCCAGAGGTGGAAAAGTCACTTGGAACGCATGGTTTTGGCATATCAGTAAAAGACTGCGTTCTTCCGCGTGTTACTCTGCACCAGATCAACTTGTTGCGAAAGTCCTTCAGAGAAAACGCGGCTGAAGCATACGGTGGAAGTGTAAGAGAAGATGCGGTCTCTGAAGTGTTATGGGTATCTATCATGATCATCATTTTCTTGTTAGGTGACGAGTGGTACGTGAAGAACATAAAGGATATGCTCTTTACAAATGAAAAAAGAATGGCATATCTACGAATGAACCTCGCAACAGACCAGCAAAGATATGAGCATCATTTCCGAACGGTCCTTTTGGCAGAATCCCTCTTTGTGCTTCAGAATTGCGAAGGTTTTGATTTAAAAACTGAGGAACTAAAGAAGGTGTCCCCTACAAATCCGGATATTCGATTAGAAGATATAGTTGTAGAACTGCAAATCGCAAGCATGATAGTCAGACGTGGGCACATGGTCAAATTCAGATGTTCCTCCGGAATGAAACGCCAGGACTTTGATATGGAGATATATTTTAAGAAAGCAACGAAGATATCTGCAGAAGTCAAATGCAAAAGGGATGACACAGCAGTCAACGTAAACAATCTTCGTAGAACGTTGTACGCGGCTGAGAAACAATTGCCCACAGATAATCCAAGTGTTGTGTTTGTAAGGATTACCCCGAATTGGATTCAATACAAGAATCTGGCACCCGAATTGAGTCGCACGCTTAACAACTTCTTCCGCAATGTTTCTCACGTTAATAGCATAATACTTGTTTGGGAGGAATGGAGTAAACTCCAAGGGAATCGCGCACTTAGCACTGTGAAATTTCGATTTGAGTCACATCCGTCACCGCAATATCCTATCGAAAATCTAAATGATCTGCTTTTGCCCGGTAAGATTCCCTCAAGTACCAACGGCACATTCGTTGAATTGGCTTTTGGAAAATTCATTGATGATTCGGAATGAGCGGGAGGAACAATTACCCTAGTATCTATGACAACAGCCGTGGCCACCGCTGCTTCGGTGCCTTCTTCGTTAACGTATCATTGTGAACGGGCGATTGGGCTGGCATCGGGACGGAGACTGCGTTAGAATGCGTTGATTTGACCAGATATGAGGATCATTAGCTATGAGAAAGGACTTTGCCATCAAATCACTGACGCCAGTTTCGGTTGTTTTGTTAATCCTCCATGTCTTCTGCCCTGAGCGGGAGACATCGGCCCTAATCGAAGAGGAGATCTCAGCATGAGAGGTCGCGGACTGCACATTGGACGAAAAACCGCTGACTTTGGAACAGATGAAAGGCAGATGACATGGCCAATCATGCAGAAAAGTCAAACCGGAAGGAGCATAGTCCCATGAGAATTTTGATCAGTCTCTTAGCCGTCGTGGCTGCGCTGGTGCCGGCCGACCCGGTACTCGCGGCCCGTTCCACACCCAATGTCCTGTTCCTCGCCGTGGACGACATGAACAACGACCTGGGCTGTTTCGGTCACCCGCTCGTGAAATCGCCGAGCATCGACCGGCTGGCCGAACGCGGCGTGCGGTTCGAGCGGGCCTATTGCCAGTTCCCGCTGTGCAGTCCGAGCCGCTCCTCGCTCTTGACCGGTTTGCGCCCGGACAGCACGCGGGTGTTCGACTTGCAGTATCACTTCCGCCAGGACTTGCCCGATGTCGTGACACTGCCGCAGATGTTCGCGCGCAACGGCTACTACGTGACACGCGTCGGGAAGATGTATCACTACGGCAACCCGGGCGACATCGGCACCAATGGCCTGGACGATCGGGCCTCGTGGATGGAGCGATTCAATCCGGCGGGACGCGACAAGACGGCGCTCGAACCCGATATCATGAACTACACGCCCAAGCGGGGCCTGGGCTCCGCCATGGCGTTCCTGGCGGACAGGATGGGGACGGACCCGGAGCACACCGACGGCAAGGTGGCCGACCAGACGATCCGATTGCTTGAGGGATACAAGGACAAGCCGTTCTTCATCGCGGCCGGATTTTACAAGCCGCATTGCCCGTGGGTGACTCCGAAGAAGTATTTTGACCTCTATCCGATGGATCCGATCTCGCTGCCGGGAATCACTGCGCAAACCCCCGGCGATTATCCACCGCTCGCGCTGGCTTCGACAAAGCCGTGGCCCTATCTCGGCGTCACGCCCGACCAGGCGCGCGAGTGCAAACGGGCGTATTACGCGGCCATCTCATTCGTCGATGCACAGATCGGGCGGGTGCTCGACGCCGTGGACCGGCTGGGGCTGCGCGATAACACCATCATCGTGTTCTGGAGCGACCACGGCTATCACCTTGGCGAGCACGGGCTGTGGTTCAAACAGAGCTGTTTCGAGGAATCGGCGCGCGTGCCGCTGATCATTTCCGTGCCGGGGCAAAAGACGGTGGGCCAGGCGAGCTCGCGCCCGGTTGAGCTAATCGATCTGTATCCGACGCTGGCCGACCTGGCGAATCTCTCGCCGCCGGACCACCTGGAGGGCGCCAGCCTGCGCCCGCTGATTGACGATCCGCAGGCGCAGTGGAACCACGCCGCTTTCACCCAGGTCCAGCGCGGCGCCGATCCGGGCCACAGCGTCCGCACCGGGCGTTGGCGTTATACCGAATGGGCCTTCGGGGCAGAAGGCCAGGAGCTTTACGATCACGACAACGATCCCTATGAGCTGCACAACCTAACCGGCGACGCGAAATACGCCAACGTAGTCGCGCAGATGAAGGCCCTGCTCAAGCAGGTGCACCCCGCCCCCGTCACAGGCGGCAAGGCCGAACCAAACACGAGACAAAAGTTCTGCGACTAACACCATGCTTGCCCTCGGTTGAGATAAAGGGTATAATGAAATGGCAAAGAAGCAGACCGCCCATAAAGGGCGAAAAGTAGAATGTCCCAATCCTGTTCGGCCCGGGGTTTGCTATCCGACTGACCGGATTAGATGCT
>CAYWZW010000138.1:0-4137 GCA_964462945.1 uncultured Pirellulales bacterium | reverse complement strand
AAAAAAGAGAAAGCGTAGTACTTGACAGCAGGCAGCCTTTCATGAATAGGGTGGGCCTTCCTGCTCTGGCTTGGCCTCAGAATAACATCAGTCACCCGCGAAATCTGAGGTGAACGTGATTTGGTGATGGTGTGCACGGCACACCCTGATATGGAACGACCTTTGTCAACAAATATAAATCAGTTCTTCTTGGTTCGATCATAGGGCAAGCAGGAACTTTGGGATGGATGCCGGTGGAATCCGAAGATAGAATAAGGGGCGGAAGTACACTGAGGTACGTGCTGATGCAGATTATCGCCAAATGCCCGCGATGCGGCAGCGGATGGCTGCTTGAGGACAGTGCGGCGGACCGAAGGGTCCGGTGCCGCAAGTGCGGCAGACTGTTCAAAGTTCCAAAGCCGGCCGACGTGCCAAAGGCGACCAAAGTCATTGAGCAGGCAAAAGGCACGATCTACGTGGACGAGACGGGCAAGACCTACGGCTGACGGCCAACAGGCTCGTTCGGCTTTTCGATGCCAAGGGCTTGTTCGATTCTCGCCATTCTGGCGGAAAGGTCCGTCAGCCGGCCGTCGATGGAATCCAATTTCGCCAGAACACTCTTGAGGTCCATGCCGACCATAGCCGAATTGCTCTCGGTCAGAGCCATGTACCGTTCCATCAGACGCTCATAAGCATCCATGATACGATCCAGGTCGTTTCTATAGTCAGGCATGGTCAGCCGGGGCTCGATTTCGTACGTCTTCTGGCCGCCCTGAATGGCCGTTGAAAACCAGACCGCAGCCGCGCAACATACAATGGCCGCCGTGATGGCTAATAGTTTTTTTTCCGCTTTCATGGGATGACCTCCTACAGACCATCTCTGTTTATCGGCAGAAAGCTGGTGGAATATCAGAAGTTCCGGCAGGGGGAACCGGGACATTCGGACACAGAAGGAGGCCGGCCAGGCTCACCTCCGCAAGCATCGTACCGATAACCGGCAAAGATGTCCGGCGGGTGGAAAGTAAGTCTTGCAGAAGCTACTGCATCTGTGTTATAATATCGGAGTTGTCTGTGCGACCTTGCCCTTTTATGGGACCCGAAAGACGGAATGTTACCCAAGGGCGAGAAAATAGAGGAGGCAGCAGGCAAAGAATGTTCAGATACATGAAATTCTCGTTGCTCACGCTGATATTGACCGGCTGCTTGGCCGCCTCCGCGAACGTCAACGATTTTCCCGCACTGGCCGGAGCACGATTCCCGCCCCGGGCCTCGCTGGTCATTAACGAGTTCATGGCGTCCAACCGCAGTTCCGTGCCGGACCCGCAGGGCCAGTTCGATGACTGGATCGAAATCTACAACTATGGCGCCGATGCGCTTGATATGGGGGGCATGTATCTGACGGACAATCTGTCCCTGCCCACTAAGTGGCGAATTCCCGATAACGATCCGGCTTTGACCACCATCCCACCGGGGGGCCATCTGCTGGTATGGGCCGATGGCGATATCGCCGATGCCGGCCTGCATGCGAGCTTCAAGCTCGATGCCGACGGCGAGGAGATCGGCCTGTTCGGCGGCGACGGCCTCATCCTGGTGGACAGCGTCATCTTCGGCGAACAAGCCGGCGATATCTCCTGCGGGCGCTACCCGGACGGCAGTGATGACTGGCGGTTCTTCGGCTTGCCCAGCCCCGCAGCCGGGAATATCGACGCGTACGAAGGCCTCGTTGACAAGCTCGAATTCAGCCACGGCAGCGGCTTGCACGACACGCCGTTCTCTGTCACGCTGGCCAGCGAGACCGAGAACGCCGACATCTACTATACGCTCGATGGCACGGATCCGTACCAGCTCGGCGGCCGCTTTCGCACGGGGATAGTCTATACGGGGCCGATTCTCGTCAGTGGAACGACGTACCTGCGCGCGGTTGCCGTCAAGACGGGCTGGAAGTCTTCCGATGTTGCGGTGCTGGCCTACACCTTCATCGGGGCCGATGTGCACGATTTCAGCTCCAATCTTCCGATCGCCGTGGTCGATACGCTGGGCAAGAACGTGAGCCAGACGGCCCAGGCGTTGGCTTTTGCCAGCTTCATGGACGCGCCGACAGGGAGCCGGGCCATGATTACCGACGCGCCCGACTTTGCCGGCAGGGCCGGGATCAACATTCGCGGCAAAAGCTCGGCAGGCTTTGCCAAGAAGCAATACCACTTCGAGACATGGGACGACCATGACGGGGGCAAGGACGTCTCTATCCTGGGCTTTCCGGCGGAATCCGACTGGGTCCTGCAAGGTCCCTACTCGGACAAGTCGCTGATGCGCAACGTCCTGGCGTACTGCTGGAGCAATGATATGGGTCGATATGCCGTCCGCACGAGGTTTATCGAGCTGTTCCTCAACACCGACGGCGGGGGCCTCTCGATGAGCGATTATGCCGGCGTGTACATATTGATGGAGAAAATCAAGCTGGGCAAGGACCGCGTGGACATCGCGGAGCTGGAGCCATCCGATAACGCCGAGCCGCAAATCACCGGCGGATACATCGTCAAGAAAGACAAGCTGGATGGCGGCGAGCCCACGTTCACGACCAGCAGAGGTCTGCAACTGATCTACGTCGAGCCCAAAGCAATCGACATCACGCCGGCCCAGCAGGACTATATCAGAAATTATCTCAACACCTTCGAGGCGGCCCTGTACAGCTCGAACTATGCGGACCCGGCCGAGGGATACGCCAAGTACATCGATGTCGATTCGTTTATCGACCATCATATCGTGGTCGAGCTGACCAAGAACATCGACGGCTTTCGCCTGAGCACGTATATGTTCAAGGACCGCGGCGGCGCGCTGAACATGGGACCCGTCTGGGATTACAACCTGTCACTGGGCAACGCCGACTACCTTCAGGGATGGATCCCCACCGGCTGGTACTACGACCAGCTCAGCGAAAGCGACTACCCCTGGTGGCGGCGCCTGTTCCAGGACCCGTGGTTTCGAGTCCGCTACGCCGACCGCTGGTTTGCTCTGCGAGAAGGCTTGTTTGCGAACGGCAGATTGCTCGGGGACATCGACCAGACCGCCGCGCTGGTGGACGAAGCACAGCTCCGCAACTTCAACCGCTGGAATATTCTTGGTGTTGACGTCTGGCCCAATTGGTTCGTCGCCAAGACCTATCAGGAAGAAATCGGGTGGATGCGGGGCTGGCTTGCGGATCGTCTGGCCTGGATGGACAGCCGCATCGCTATTGAGCTGGCGGCTGCTCCGCCGTCTCTTAATCCACGGGGCGGACACTTCGACGGCAAGTTCGATCTGACGATGGCCGCGCCATACGGAACCATCTACTACATACTGGACGGCAATGACCCGTATCAACTGCTTATTCCAAAAAGTTCCGGCACGCTCGTACCCGAAAGCGCTGAAAAGCGAGTGCTCGTCCCGGTCCGAGCGGTCGGTGACAACTGGAAAAATACCGCTGGTTACAACGATGCGGCGTGGCTGAAAGGAACCGGCTCTCCCGGCGGCGTTGGGTACGAACGAGAGTCAGGTTATGAAGGGCTTATCAGCCTCGACGTTGGAACGCAGATGTATGCCAAAAACGCCACCTGCTATATCCGCATTCCATTCACCTTCAGCGGCAATCCCGCCGACTTTGAGTCCATGACGCTGAACATCCGGTACGACGACGGCTTTCTTGCCTATCTCAACGGCACCGAACTGGCCCGGCGAAACGTCGGCCGCACGTACACCTGGAATTCCAGCGCCCCTGCCGACCGTCCGGACTCCGAAGCGGTGCAGTTCGAGAGTATCGACGTTTCCGCTTTTCTCGGCGCTCTGCAGCCGGGCAGCAATTTACTGGCCATTCACGGCCTGAACTCCTCTGCCACAGACTCCGACTTCCTAATCTCCGCTGAACTTATTGCCGGTGGAGGCGATTCTAACACCGACGTTGTTCCCGGCATGACTCAATACACCGGCCCGATTACATTGACCGCAAGCACACACGTCAAGGCGCGGATATTGAACGGCGGCACCTGGAGCGCGCTAAGTGAAGCGATCTTCGCCGTCGGGCCGGTGGCGGAGAATCTTCGGATCACCGAGATCATGTATCATCCGCCGGCCCGCCTTACGTCTGGCGGGCAGGCCCCCGCGGACGCCAACGACCCCAACGAG
>CAYWZW010000137.1:0-4320 GCA_964462945.1 uncultured Pirellulales bacterium | reverse complement strand
GAAAAACAGAAAGCGTAGTACTTGACAGCAGGCAGCCTTTCATGAATAGGGTGGGGCTTGCTCCACCGTGATCATGTCGATAACATACGTGCCATGCCGAATTACACCTGTGGCAGAGCCATACGCGGCAAAAACGCCGCGTCGGTTATGTTCATTATAATCCAGTCAAGCATGGGTTGGTTCAGCACGTTGAAGATTGGCCTTGGTCAACGTATCACAAATACGTAAAAGAAGGATTCTACGGCCGAGCGAACGATTTCAAACAAATCACGGACCTTGGCCCCGAACATTTCGGCGAATAAGAACGGTGGGGCAAGCCCCACCCTACCAATCTGTAAAATATTTTGAGAAATTTTCCCCCTCTAAATCACAGCGCAATTCTTGTGCCGAACAGGATTGAGAGTCCCTACGTGTTTAAAATAGAACTCAGAGCTTCAGGACTCCTTT
Organism: uncultured Pirellulales bacterium; assembly: GCA_964462945.1. GTDB lineage: Bacteria > Planctomycetota > Phycisphaerae > Sedimentisphaerales > Anaerobacaceae. Next base: position 3,873 of record CAYWZW010000137.1, on the reverse strand, counting down.
CTCCACCAGTAGTTTGCCGTCCACCTCTAAGGTACTACCGGGCAGGAAGTTGGACATGTTGTAACCAACATTGTTCTCACCGCCGGCCCAGGTGTTGTTGCCGATCCCGACCGTGACCATGCCGGCTGGCATATAACCGACCATACGGCTGCCTCGGACTAAGCGAACATTTGGATTTATGCCAATGTCGATAAAGGCAAACTCGTCTTTGCCGGGGCCCGCGGCATCGTACAACGCCTTAAGTGGTTCAAGCCCGGATTTTGCCGTCATGGAGGTAAGTTTACCGGCCTTGAAGGTGAGCGTTAGACCTTGGATCTCGCTGCCCTGGAAGAATTGTCTATCGACCACAACCTTGCCTTCGGCTGTTCCAGGAACTGGTGCCAACATCACCTCGCCGGCAGGCAGATAAACCCGGCAGGCCGCTCCTCCCGTCTGCATTTCGTCAGCGGAAATAATGCCATCGCTCACGACGACCGGCCTTCCTTCAATCTGCATCTTCAGATCAGTGCCATTGGGATTTGTGATATGCACTTGCTTTCCGGAAGCAAGTGCCGCCTTGACTGCCTTTCCCGTGGCTTGGAGCTTCGAGTAATCAACATTCACGCCATCCCAGAATATCTTGGACAATTCTTCCTGGGACAGACCAAATAGTTTTGCCCTCTCGCTTGTTGGGTAGAGGTCATTGCCCAAGTGTACGAAGCGGACGTTACGCTTGAGCATCAGATCGTTTACAAGAGACCAAGGTTTCGAAAAAGTGGCGAAGCGTTCGGGTGGGACGTGAGCGAGCCAAGCTTCCGTTTCCCTAAAATCCACATCGATTTGTGCTGTGATCAGCCCTGCGAGCTTTAGGTCAAATTCCATACCCTGAGAATCGTATTTCGCCGGAACATCATCAAAACCGCGCCGCCACATCCGGTCGCTATTCAGGCTAACCAGCGGGAAAGCCCCCACCTTTCGGATATGGACGGCGATATCCTCTAACAGCTCAAAATCGCGCACTCCTCCAGTGACGAGGACATAGTCGCCTTCGTGAATATTGGCACACTGGGTGACCAGTTTTTGGGCAAGGGCTTCATAATCTACGCTTGTGCCTTTCTGCTGTGAGCATTCTGCCGCCGGAATGACCAGAAGTGCGGCAACAAGAAATACTCCCACACCTAAAAACACACTTTTCGTTTTCATTTTTTGCTCCTTAACTTCTGAACCTCAAAAAAGTATTTATTTGAACGACACGCTCGATGGACACCGATATACGCTCATAAAAGTCCACAGAAATTAGTTATTCAGAACAGCCACCCTTTTCTGTGTACTGTCCCAAAGTCATTCATAGCCGGATGCCCAAAGTTTCTCTAACCTTTGGGCCGGTACTAATATTTTACTTTTATTGTGAAGTCTGATATTTCTTCTTCTGCACAGGTGAATTTTATCACCATGCCCTCAATTGATTGATACACAGTGTACTCAGGGTAATCAGGAACTACTGATATCGCCGTAGCATCTCCTCTTCTCTCAACAATGGTGTAAAGAGTGTTTCGATCCTTATCCCTGGATTTTTCAATCGTCCATGGGAAATTGTTGCTTCGTAATATGGTTCCGTCCTTGGAGACATCAGCAAAAATGTTTGTGGTTTCAACTGAAGGCTGTCCTGTTTTGCGAATGAGTGGAATCCACGCAGGAATTCCCACGATTAGCGTGACAAGTATTGCAAGCAAAGGTATTACAATAAATTTGAAGGTATTAGTTTGGAAGAACTTTTCTTCTAGTGCGGGCTTGGATTGCGACTTTGCTATTGCGACGATTGCCTTCTGTTGCTCTTGCAGGTAGTCATCCATTTTCTTGATTTTTTCGCTTACATCTCTGCGCTTCGCAGTTTCGGGATAGCCTTTGCCGCGCAACTTTTGGTCTATTTCTGCCATAAGATAGTAAACGGCAGAGATACGTCCAGCAAGAAGACCAACGGCCTCATTGATGCACGCCTCCGGATTCAGGTTGCTTTTCTTGGCCTCGTCGGCTACTTGTTCAAGGATGTCTATTATTCCATGTTCGAGAAATGGTTCTATAAAACCCTCCCAAAAGACTATGCTTGGAGATCCCTCAAATTCTACTCCTTGATACCTGATACTCCTCCCGTAATAATCTTTGACCTCCTGCATCTTGCCCGTACGCAAGAAAGCCCACGGGGTCAACTTATTACGCTCGATATCAACGTAAAAGTCCTCAATTTTTTGTTTGGTTTTTGCATAAAGCGGTGTTGTTTCGGGAGGCGTTACCGGCTTTGATCGCTCTTTTCCAGGGGCTCGAAAGAACAATAATGACAAAAGCAAAAGAGCAGTGACGAATACCCATATTCCAAAGAGAATCTTCGTCCATGTTGGGTATGATTCCAGCAACGGGATTATCAGATTAAGCGTTGGCAAAAACTTTTTGGGCATACATATTTTGTCCCAAAATTATCGCTAAATACGTAAATGGCACTTTGAGCAAGCGCCAAACATAGTTCAGGTTATAGCTCCAGTCTATCCGGCCTCGAATTTTACTCGCCAAGCGTCTCTCACACGATCATTAGACCTCGACCGTCGCCGGCAATCAAGGACTAAAATCTGCATGGGCTACTCGTCCCGGCACGGGCCAAGCTCGTCTCGGCGAAGGCGCGAGCCGGAGCGAGGCTGGAGCAGGAAATCGCAGCTTATCCGGCTGGGCGCGGCTTCTTTCGGGTATCGAGAAATCTCTGCCAGGTCTTTGTAATAAAAAGCCGACACGGGCGTCTATATATGAAAGAACGTATTTCCGGCAGTGTAAGATCAACGGCGAAAGACTCGGACTATGGATTCACAAGACGTCGTCAAATTAGGTCGCAAGGCCAAGAGTGAGACGGAGGCCTTTATCAATCGCCACCTTAACGACCGTGCCAAAGGCTGGCCCAGACTCTGTCTTTGCGCCTCGCGTTACGCCGCACCTGCTCCGCAGCAACAAACCAGAACACGCAACGACTGTCAATAACCCGCATGGGCTAACTCGTGCTGCGCAGCGAAGCACTTCGCAGAGGAGTAAGCCCATCTCACCGAACTAAGCAGCGGAAGAGAACTGCAACTGGGCGCTCGCAATCCTATGGTTGTCAAACAATGGGTGTGCCGTGTCCGTTCCCTTGAGAAGCTTAGTTTGCTCTTTCTGTTGCTTCTCTGTTGCTTTGATTCCCGGGGGTGTACAGTTCTTCTCGCTGAAAATAATCTGGAGTGCCTTCTTTCTCGCCTGCAACGCTTCGCTTTCGACTTCCTGGGAACCTTTGAGGTCAATAAAGAACCAGGGCACTATCACAACAAAGCCGGTTACAAAGAATATGATGTTCCACGTATCGCGGTCGTCCTTTTGTCTGTTCTTAAGGACGACTTCTTTTTCAATTTGTGATACTTCAGCGTAAAGGGCATCACATGATTTCTTCTCGTCCCCAAGCATGTACCTATCGACCGGGTTGGCTGCGTGGCCGCCGCAGCCGGCAATGAAAATCGTAAAAACTAATACAACACATAGAGACTTTTTCCACAATCTTATCATGATTACTCTCCCAACAAACGCTTCTTGCTTACCTCGGATTTGGCCAACGCAACGCCTGCCAAATCCTTCTCACATTAACAGGGCGATCTTCGACCCGAAAATGCTGATTACTCTTTCAAAGAAACTTGCCTATACCACAACCTACGAAATTCGTCAATTGCGGCGAGTACGTATTTTTTCAAAAAAATCGTGGCTAAATTTTCGACAGGATAACAGGATTAACCAATCACCAATTCACTAATCCGCGTTCTCCTTCGACCGCGCTCAGGACGGCGTCTGCGTTCATCCTTCGGCTCCGCTCAGGACGGCGTCTGCGGTTAT
>CAYWZW010000136.1:0-4525 GCA_964462945.1 uncultured Pirellulales bacterium | reverse complement strand
GAAGTCATACACCTTATCCTTCGCAGGGGGATACGATGTTCCTTGGACATCCCAGCAGGAAGCCAAAAAGTCCTTGACAGAGTTGCTAAAAAAGGCTATAATGATATGTATAATATCTCTCCAAAACGTTTGGCCCCGGCTTGTTGCCGGGGCTTCTTTTTGCGCCCTGCGGATGGGTCCTCACGGATACAGGAACTCGCTTTGGAGTCTCGATCGGCCAACCTGCTATAAGATGCCCTCTTGATTCAAGTCAGATCGCATGGGGGGCTCGCAACTTTTCCCGCCAAACCTGGTAATTTTTCGAGTTGCACGCTCCTGGTTGCAGTGTTATATGTGTCTGTTCATTGGGCTATCGTGAGTTTCCGGCCGTGTCGAAAGGCGGAACAGTGCACAAGAGTGTTGTGCGGACAATCTCAAATCATTCCTGAAAGGAGAAAGAAATGAAAGGCAGAACAGAAGTCAAAAGCTTGGGTGCAATCATCGCAGGGACGGCAATCATTGCAGCCGCATGTGCTTATGCAAGACAAGCAAGCCCCAAACCGTCAAGCTACGCACCCGTCGTTATCACCGAGGAGTTTGACTCCACTATGGCCAGAATGAAAGCGGCCAAGCCCGAAGTGATGAAGCGCCAAATGGACTTACTGGCAGAACGGTACGACCTGTCCGACAGACCTGTCGGCGGCGTCACGATGTCGCGGGGAAAACCTGTCCAGGAGGGCGCCCGTGCAAAGCTCCCCGCCGGCATGGCGTGGCAAAAGCTTGCGGAAATGACGCCCGGCGAAATCCGCGAGAAAGGGCTGTTCCCAAAAGGTTTCATGCCGCTGCCTCATCCCAATCATCCCGAAGGCGGCATGGTTTTTCCGCAATTTGTTATAGATGAAATCAAGAAGCAGGAAGAGCGGGACCTTACTCGGTTTGATCTTGATTTTGACCTTCCAGACCATTTTCTGCCCGAGTTTCCGGCGGCTATCTACCTGACGACTCGCCCTGATCTCGGAGATGTCTCGCAGGGACAAGTTGTGACCATCAGCAACTACTACAAGTTATTTAACGGCCTGCTGAACCCCAAGCAGCTTGAGGGGCTTCGCTTGCTGGTCACGCCGTTCGCGCAGCAGCAGTTCAATCAAACCGAAGACCGTCGCAGCGAGAAACCGAGCAGAGGAGTCGCCTGCTTCGACTGTCATTCCAACGGCCATACGATCGCTCCCACCCACCTCGTGGGCGACATACGCCCCCAGGAGTTTCGCCATCGGCTCGACACGCCGCCCTTGCGGGGTGTCAACATTCAGCGTCTGTTCGGCTCGCAACGAGCGCTCAAATCAGTCGAGGACTTCACCGAGTTTGAGCAGCGGGCCGCGTATTTCGACGGCGACCCTGTGATCGCCACAAAAAAGGGCGTCAACATTCTCGAACGAGGCAGCCAGGTTCACTTCATGGCTGAGTTCCAGGCCCTTCTGGACTTTCCCCCCGCCCCGAAATTGAATATATTCGGCAAGCTCGATCCCGGCAAAGCCACCAAAGCCGAGTTGAGCGGGCAGGAGGTATTCTTTGGAAAGGGAGCCTGTGCCGCGTGCCACACTCCGCCGTACTACACGGATAATCTCATGCACAACTTGAAGACCGAACGGTTCTATAAGCCGCAAATGATAAACGGCAGATACGCGTCAGCGGATGGACCGATCAAGAATTTCCCGTTGAGAGGAATAAAGGACTCCCCGCCGTACCTCCACGATGGAAGGCTGCTGACTTTGGAAGACACGGTCGAGTTCTTCAACCTGATACTTGGAACCAAGCTCACCGACCAGGAAAAAAAGGACACGGTAGAATTTCTGCGAGCGTTGTAGAACGAAGCCGAGCTGAAATCTACAGTGATCGAACGGCGGTCCGCGGAACGGACAGGAGCTCTAATAGGGCCAGGCCAAAGCGAATGACTCTTCCATGGAGTGGGCCGCAATATGGCCGTCGAGAAACGCCACGTTGCCTTTGCCCCCGATGGGGTCGCCTGACGGTGCGCTGTGGAAGCCCGCAATGACGTCGGTGAACTCCCCGAGTCCGCCTTCGGAGGCCGGGCCGGGCCGAACGTTCCATTTGCTGCCGCCGGCTTTCTGGACCCAGTTTGGCGCTTCGCTCGTCGGCCAGACCGGATACAGGGCGGTGTCGTTGAGTCCCTGTTTGAAGTAGCCCGGTTTCACCAGGCAGCCCTCGTCGGCAAAGGTAAACGTCTGCGCCGCGTTCTTCACGTTCGTGGTTTTGAGCACGCCCCAATTACCTTCCTTCATGCCGAGATAGGCATTCATGCTGTAGTTGTACCAGGGCATGTAGTTTGTGACGCCATCGCTCTCGTCTGCGAAGTCTGAGTGAAAGCGCGTGCTCTTGGCCAGGCGTTGAAATGTCGGGCAGATGAGCGCCCGCGTCTCGGCCAAATACTTGAAGAATTCGCTGGCATACTCCGGATGGTCCCGCAGATACAAGTCGCCGTTGCACCAGCGTTTCCACCGCCCGCCGGTCTCTCCGGCGTAGGCGTCCAACTGTGAGAAATAGCAGCTCCCCGGGTGGCAGAACGTATCGTCATTGTCCTGGGCGTACATGTTCACCGCGAACGTGAAGTTCTTGAGGTTTCCCTGGCAGGCCGCGCTCTGGGCCTTGTTTTTTGCCTTCTTGAGCGCCGGCATCAAGATCCCCATCAGAATGGCAATCATGGCAACAACCACTAACAGTTCGATTAGCGTAAAGCCCTTTGGCTCGGGCGTGGCCAGCCTTTCTTCGTGATTGGTCATTGCCTTACCTCCCATTTCTCTGTCTGAGCTGACGTTGTCCACTCAACGGGCGTCGGAGGCATCTGTTCAATTGGCTGTGGTTCAAAATACCACATCCAAGTGAACAAAGCAAGGATTAGAGTTCCTGACGTGATGATCAATTCCGCCCAGGCTATTGCCCAAACCAGCCGGGGATAGTACCCTTGACGTACTGCCCGGAGTGGCTCGGCGCACGAAGGTGTCTCGTTCTGAGCAGGGCAACTGCTTTGAATCAGTGTTTGGAGAAAACCCAGGATGATTGATCGGCGGGCATTCATTGCTAATTCGGTTTCGATGGCCTTCTTGGGACTGGCCAAGACAAGTTTAGGTCAAGGCCCACAGGAGGCAATGCCTCCTGTCGAGTGCAAAGTGCGCACTTTAACCAAGGGTCCAAAGCATCATTTCTTCGGCTACTATGGGATTTGCCCGTGGAACAAGTCGAGCCGATATCTTGTCTGTCTGGAGAGCAGCTTCCAGGACCGCATGCCCTCTGCGGGCGAGGCGGCGACTATCGGGTTAGTGGATGCGCAGACCGGCCCATTCCGCAAGGTCGCCGAGACGCGAGCCTGGAACTTGCAGCAGGGGGCGATGCTGCACTGGAATCCGCTCGAACCGGAGAGCCAGATCATCTACAACGACCGGCAAGGCGATGATATCGCATCGGTTATTCTGGATGTGCAATCGGCGCAAAAGCGTGTCTTGCCGCGAGCGGTCAGTGCGGTCAGCCACAGCGGCAAGTGGGCACTCAGCGTGACCTACGGCCGAGTGGGGCGGCTGCGGACGGTCGTCGGCTACGGAGGTGCGAAAGACCCCAACCCCGATGACCCGGCGCCGGAGAACGACGGCGTTTTTCTAATGGACCTGGGTACCGGCAAGAGCACGCTGGTTGTCTCCATCGCGCGGGTCTATGAGCAATTGGTGAAGAAGCATCCGCTCCTGAAGGGCTGTCATACATGGTTCAACCACACCGTCTTCAACAAGAGCGACACTCGATTCTTGTTTCTGGCACGAGCTTACCTGCCGCCCCAACAGCGAATGGAGACGGCCATGTTTACGGCCAATCCCGACGGCTCCGAGCTGCGTGAGGCGATCCCGTTTGACAAGAACGTCTCGCATTTCGACTGGCGCAACGACCAGCAAATCATCGCGACGGTTTCAATCGATGGACCGGGCCGCAAGCACGTGCTCTTCACGGACGGCCAAGCGGACTATAAGGTGATCGGCGACGGCTTCCTGGATTCCGACGGGCATTGCACGTTCTCGCCGGGCCAGGACTGGATAGCCACGGACCGAAAGCAGGGAGCCAAAATGCAGCAGTTGCTTCTAATCTATAACGTCCGAAGCAAACGCAAGCATGTGCTGCACACGTGTGACATGCACGAGGCCAAATATGTGTCGGGGGACCTGCGCTGCGACTTCCATCCTCGCTGGAACCGAACGGGCGACCAGATTTGTTTTGATGCTATTGAACCGGAAAACTGGACCAGACAGCTTCACATCGCGTACTTGAAAGGTCTGTGATTTCCTGCTTGGCCCGTATATCCCACGCGAGAACTTCAGTCAACCGGGCCTGTGCCGAACCACTCGGCACAGGCCCCGAAATGACGCGAATTTAAATGTCGCTGCCGCCGCCGCGGCTTTGTTCTATGGAGCCGTTCTGGGCCGATACAGGCGGATGTCGTCGATGTACATCTTGCCCGAGCCGCCGGGCGCCGTCATGTTGCCCCTGG
>CAYWZW010000135.1:0-4588 GCA_964462945.1 uncultured Pirellulales bacterium | reverse complement strand
CCTTCCGGCGGATCGGCTCAGTCTGCTCCGCCATATAAACGACCGCCATTCCGCCTTCGCCGATCCTCTCCAGCAGCTTGTACCGCCCGATGACCGTGCCGGGGCCCTCGGTCACGGCGGCGCCGTCCAGCGTGATGGGTTGATCTAAATCGGGCGAGGGAAGGAAGCCGTCCGCCCGGTTGTGCGATATCAACAGGGATTCCACCTCCGCCCGGAGGGCCACATCGCCGCCGCAGACACCGTCCAGGTAGGCGGCTCGCTCCTGGGCATCTGTCTTTTCGAGTGCCTCAACAAAAATCAATTTGACATCATCTGGCTCTGGATTCATAGCACAACCTGATTCAATCTCGTGTTCTATAATGAAATGCGAAATACAGCCCAGCAGAGGGCACAAAAAATCCTAAGAAAACGAAAAATCTTCAAATCCGCCATAATGCGCCGCGCAGAGCCTGCCCTGAGTGGAACCGAAGGGAACCTTGCGGCGAGCCCTCCAGAAGACAACGCGGGTTATTTCAAGACTCACGGGGAGATGGGCTCATCGCCCCGGGCGATCTCACGATGCAGCCACGCACGGGCATAAGCCAGGTATTTCACCGCCGTGCGGCGGCCGATCCCCCGGAGCTGAGCAACCTGGTCCAGGGTGAGGCCGGAGAAGTAGTGCAGTTTCACCAGCTCCGCGACGGCGGGATCTTTGGCCGCCAGCTTGTCGAGGGCCTCGCTCACCGCAATGATGTCTTCCGACGGGCCGGTGATGGAAACGGTCAGCTCGTCAAGATTCACCCTTTCATGTCCGCCGCCGCGTTTCTCGCTCTGCTTGCGCCGAGCGTTTTCAACGAGAATCCGCCGCATCGCCTCTGCCGCCGCCACAAAGAAATGGCCCCGATTATCCCAGCTTACAGGCTCGTCGCCAACCAACCGGATGTAGGCCTCGTGCACCAGCGAGGTGGCCTGGAGTGTCTGGCCGGGAGGCTCGCGAGATAGCTTTTGAGCCGCCACGAGGCGCAGATCCTCATAAACCAGCGGGAGCAGCTCATCGGCAGCCTTGGCGTCACCCTGTTCAAGCGCATTGAGAATTCGTGTGACATCGGTCATGATTCTTCTCGGCTCTGGATGTCCCAATCAAGTTACACCATTGTACCGAGAATCAACCGACGGTTCAAAAAGAACTGTGAAAGGTTTTTTAGTCCGCGACTTCCACCTGCGAGAAGGTCGGGACCAACAGGTTGTAGATCAGTATTGCATCGCCGTTGTGCATTCGTATGCACCCTTGTGAGCCTGCGGCGCCGATTTGTTCCGGCTCTTTTGTGCCGTGGATGGCAAAGCCGGTCCTTTCTTTGGCCGGTCCCGCGAGGCCCTCCAGGCCTATCCATCTTGAGCCTAAAGGATAATCCGGGTCTTCCGGATGGTATGTCTTGCCGTCGATGGGATTCGTCCAAACGGGTGTGACCAGCTTGCCGCCGGGTTTGACGCGCCACAGCCCTGTCGGCGTCTCCATGCCGGGTTTGCCCAAACCGACGCGAAAGCTCCGGACGAACGTGTTCTGAAGGTACACATCCATCGTAAAGGTTGAGCGATACACCGTCGTCCGGAAGGGGCCGTTAATAACTTTTATTGTCTCCCCCGCCTGCAGGGCTTCGGGGCGGCTGATGTTGTTAATCTGCATCAGAATCTCGTACGGCACCTTGTACCGCTCGCCGATCATCGTAAGCAAATCGCCCGACTTGACCAGGTAGCTCTCACAAAGCGGGTCACCGGGCACAACAGCTCTGCTGAACAGCCACTGATCGGAGAGCTTGGAGAGCTGGTCTTTCACAGACGAACGCTGCTGGGCGCTCATCGGCATTCGCAGCGATTCGTTCAGCTTTGTGCGCGCATCTATAATCCTGCTGGGCTTTTCATTGATCAGCGCCATGGCCTGGGCAATAAGCTGGGCGGCGTCAGGGTTCGCTTCGACAATCGGCCCCGGCGCGGGCTCCGTCGCAGGCGGCGCCGGTGTTTGTCCGGCAGTAGGTTCCTGTGTTAGTTGCGGCGAGGTTTGCGGCAGCTCCGACTTAGGCTGCACGGTCGGCGGCGGTGTCACGACGGTCGTCTCTTCGGTCTTAGGCGCCTCGGCCTGGGTATTTGCATCGGCTGGAGGGCCCACGTCAATCGGCTCGGCCTCATTTTTTCCAAACGGGCCATAATAAAAAGCAACCACCATGACAATGAGAAGCCCAGCCAGAAGAAGAGTGTACGTTCGGTTTCGGGCTCTTCGCCCGGCTCCCGGGCCTAAAGGATGACGAGCCATTTTATTCTCCTTTCACGTTGCTAAAATGTATTATTCCCTCATCAGTTACCAACATATCGACCGGCTGGTCGTGTTCCGTCACTGGTACCGAGTCCACAAGCTGCTCGGCAAACGCAAAGCCGCATCTGAAGGCTTTCAGCGCGCCGTTCGCAAAAAACCGGTCGTAATAGGACCCGCCCCGGCCCAGCCGGTTGCCCTTCCTGTCGAATCCCAGGGCCGGCGTAACAACCAAATCGATATCTTCAAACGGCACCGGGACCCCGGCGATGGGATTCCGCAGGCCCGAGGCGCCGGTCGAAAAACCCGTTTCGAGTGAATTAATTTGTACCGGTATCATGTGCCTTTGCTCCCACGAAATCTTTGGGACCGCAACGACCTTACCAAGCTGCCAGGCGTGCAGTATCGCCTCGGACGTGTCCACCTCATGCGGAAGCGATAAGAACATCATCACCGTCGATGCACTTCGAAACGGCTCTATCGAGACCAGATTCCGACATGCTTTTCGGCTTCTTTCACTCCTCTGCTCCGAGGGCATAGCATGCAGGCAGTTCAGTAACGTGCGGCGCAACTGAGCCTTGTCCATTTACCTATCCTTCCGGGCGGCACTGTCTTCGACAGGTATGCCCTTTTCTATCAAGGTTTGCAGCTTTTGTAAATAACGCTTCATATTTTTTTCACGGCCGCGTTCTTTCGGCACATAATATCTCTTCTTTATCGCCGCCGGAAGATACTCCTGCGGCACGAAACCGTCCTCATAATCGTGCGGATACTTGTAATCAACTCCGAAACCGGCCTTCTTCGCGGCCGGATAGTGACTATCCTTCAGGTGTTTCGGCACTTGCTGCGTTGGCTCTTGCTTGACGTCGGCCATCGCCTGCCAAATCGCAGAGGCAGCGGCATTCGACTTCGGCGCACAGGCCACATACAACGCCGCCTGCGCCAGCGCCAACTGGGCTTCCGGCAAACCCACGAACTCAGATATCTGAACGGCCGCAGCCGCCAAAACGGTTGCCATCGGATCGGCGTTCCCCACGTCTTCAGCCGCACAGACCGCTATCCGCCGGGCAACAAAGCGCACATCTTCACCGCCCGCCAACATCCGGGCGAGCCAATAAACAGTGGCATCCGGGTCGGAACCCCGCATGCTCTTCTGCAAAGCGCTCGCCAGGTCGTAGTGCGTGTCGCCCGTGCCGTCGTAATCAATTGTCTTTTGTTGTATCGACTCCTTTGCAGCATCGAGATTAAATTTTATTTTCGTCCGAACCCCCGGACGCTCTGCGCTGTCCTTGTGATCCACCTCGGTCCTTCGAGCCATTTGTGATAGTGCTCCCACCTCAAGGGCTGTCAGGGCCTTTCGGGCATCGCCGTCGCTCATTACGGCCAGGAATTCCAGGGCCTTTGGGTCCGCATCAATATTGAATTTGCCGAGCCCTCGCTCGGGATCGTCGATTGCGGCCTTCAGCAATTGCAGAATATCTTCCCGGCTGAGCGGCTCGAAAAGAAATACCGTGCTTCGCGATATCAACGGGGAATTGACCGAGAAAAACGGATTCTCAGTAGTGGCACCGATGAGAATCAAGACGCCTGCTTCGACGTCGTCCAGCAGCACATCCTGCTGAGCGCGGTTGAAACGATGGATCTCGTCCACAAAGAGCACAGTTCTTGTCCGGCCGGCGGCAAGCCTGTCGCGGGCCTGCTCGATGACCTGGCGAATGTCCTTAACGCTGGCCGCCGGAGCGCTGAGATAATAGAATTTGGCTTTTGTATGATTTGCAATCACGGCGGCCAGCGACGTCTTGCCGACCCCGGGCGGGCCATAGAATATCAGACTGCTGAGCCTGTCGGCTTCGAGCATCCTGGTCAGCAGTTTATCAGGCCCAAGAAAGTGTCTCTGTCCGATAAACTCGGCGAGATTTCTCGGTCTCATGCGAACCGCTAACGGCCAAGCCGAATCTATGTTGGCCTGTTCCGATCCGCTGAATAGAGTCTTATTGCCCTCGTTTTCACCCATTGGGATTATTATACGTCAAATGGGCAGGGTTGTCGAAAATTTGTTTGCCATATATCGGACGTTAGTTTTTTCCGGGCCTTGCCTAAATGGCCCCTGCAAAAAAATTGGAAAAACCCTTTTTTTTATTTGATTTGTTCCCGGATACAGCTAAACTTTTCAATCGGTGCGTGGGTGGTTTTATCATAATAGCTTAAGCGTTGGTTTTGTGTGAGCATTGGAAGTTTAACCAAAGATCTTTTAAGGAGAAAACTATGGAAAAGAGAATTTTGGTGACTGCGGTGGTTTTGCTG
>CAYWZW010000134.1:0-4600 GCA_964462945.1 uncultured Pirellulales bacterium | reverse complement strand
TTGGCTACTTTTCTCCAACAAATCACCTCGCAATTCTTGTGCCGAACAGGATTGCTCCTGACCCCTTTTCTCTTTCCTTGTCATACCACCGGCAAGGGCCATTTGTCTCTGTAAGTCCGTGTCAGAAGGTGGTCCTTTTCGCTTTTGTCTAATTTTTCTTTGGCTGGGTCGTAACGAATTTTCTCCGCGGCCAACCAGGCCACGTTGCCGAGAATGGCGACGGCCGCGCTGACGTGGCCGGAAGCAATATCCGCAATGGGGGCCTTGCGCGATAGCACACTGTCGATGAAGTTATTCGCGTGAAGGAGGAACTTATCATCCCCGGCATGGCCCTGGGCAATCAGCTTCTTTTCATCCTTGGTGAAGGCTTTCCATCCCGCCCGCGTGATGTTCAGCACTTGTTCGTCGCCATAGAAGGTCGTGCCGGTACCGCTGTCATCGATTCCTCCCTCATTCGGATATTTCGACCACATGCGGAGCTCCCAAACCAGGGACAACTGCGGATACTCATATAACGTCAATTGGGTATCGGGTGTTTCTTTGTCATCGTCATAGATGAATTTCCCCCCTGAACAGGAGACCGCATCGGGCCAGCCCAGGTCCAACGTCCAGAGCGGGATATCCAGCCAGTGGACGCCCCAGTTTCCCATGTCACCGGTGCCGTAGTCCCACATAAAGCGCCAATTGTAGTGGCAGCGGTTTTCGTTGTACGGCCTTTCGGGCGCCGGCCCGAGCCAGAAATCATAGTCAAGGCCGGACGGTGGCTGGCTGTTGGGTTTGTGGCCGATACTCGCACGGCCCAGGATGCTGAAGCATCGAATCAGGCCGATTTTCCCCAGTTTGCCCGAACGGACGTATTCTCTGGCCTCCTGGAAGTGGGCGCCGCTGCGCTGCATGGTCCCATGCTGGATAATCCGGCCGTGCTTTCGGGCGGCCTGGGCGATCAGGCGGCATTCGCGGACGTTATGCGCGCAGGGTTTTTCGAGATAGACATCCTTGCCCGCCTCGCATGCGCGGACGGCCATGATGGCGTGCCAGTGATCGGGCGTGGCGATAATGACGGCGTCAATATCCTTATCCTCCAGCACTGCCCGAAAGTCCGTGTGGGCTCGCGGCGATCTGTTTTGGAGGGACTCGATTTCCTTGGTTCGTTCAGCAAGGATTTGGCCGTCCACGTCGCACACGGCGGTGATCTCGGCCCGGCCGGTCTTGATGAAGCTGCGAGCCATGATCATTCCCTGGGTGCGAACGCCGATGGCCGCGACGCTTATTTTGTCGTTGGCGCCACGGACGCTATCGGAAAGAAAGGTCGCAGTTGTCAGGCCGGCCAGCCCACAGGCGGCACGGCGTACGAAGCTGCGTCTCGACAAAGCGGTCATAGCTGAATACCTCCAAAAAGAACGTGTCTGCCTATGCAAACCCGGCTATGCTTCGGAGATGTTGGCCCAGGTGATGCCGATTTTTCGGCAGGCGTATCCCAGCTCTCTGAGATAATCGCCGCAGGCCATCATCCAGTGAGAGTCGCGGACCTCTTTGAGCAGTTTTCTCCAGTCGCCCTGGATTTGGACGTCCTGCTGGGAGCGGCATATTTCGAGGGACGGATTGCTTTTGACAATCCCCTTGAACCCGACCCACCGGCCCGAGCTGTATTCCGGGTCGATGAATGTCACTTGCTGTCCTTTTGGCAGCTCCACCTTCGGCGCCGCCCCGTATTCGGATTCGTAGTGGGTCATAATCTGTGCCGGCTCGTAGCGCATCCCATCCATCCGGCGCGGCGCGCTACAATGCGCGCACGTGACAATGCCGTCGTGCGGGAAGGTCGAATTATGCAGAAACACGGGTTTGCCGGATATGTAGCGCAGCAGAATCCCCGCCGGGATCACAACGAAATCCGATTCGCAGAACGCCAGCAGCCCCTCATCGTTCAGCAAGCTCAAGGTAAGGCACGGCGTCGTCTGAGCAATCGGCAGGATCGCAGTCATGCAGGACTGGATCGTGAATGCCGGCGCATCGTTCTCTGCCATGAGGTCTTTGAAGACTCCGTAGAGCAGAAAGGCGTTCACGATGAACTTCTTATCCGTCATGCACGTCGTATTGGGCAGAGAAAGGTACTGCTCCGCTCCCTTCTGGGCCTCTGAGACGCGCTGGTTGTCTTGCCCGGCACTTCTGATGCGCGGGGCCGCCTGGTCGTAAGTGACTTCGATGATTTCGATTTTGTATTTCTCCCGCGCGACGGTGGGCGCCTCGGGGGAGTATTTGCCCCACGGCCCGCCGAGGGCAACGATCCTCGCGCCGATAAAATTCTTGATTCCGTAGAGCGCCCGCAGCCGCCACAGAAGCTCCTGATAATCGTCAACGACGACGTCGTCCACATGCGCGCCGCCGTGATCCTGGGCGCTGTTTTGCCCCGCCCCGCCGTCATCGGTTCTGAGATACTTGACGCTGAGCGCTTCGTACCAGTAGTAGGCCGGGCCCGAGCGATGCCGGACAAAGACGATGGTGTCCTTGTCCTTTTGCTGAGCGAAACATGCCCTGAGCAGGTCGCCCGAACCGGTGGCCGGATAGACGAGGACGACATCGTATTCGTTCTTGTGCACTCGCATCGCTTCTTCGACGGTTTTGACCTTAACAACAGGGAACATTTCAACGGGGAAATCGGCCTCGGCGGCCAGCGTTTTGAGCTCCTGCGATATTCTTTCGGCCTCTTGCGACGCCGCCTGGTCGGTTTGCACGCCGCCCCAGGACTTCCAGGAGGACGCCGGCCTTCGCGGGGGAGTGCTGTACATGAGGACCGGCTGGACGTTCAGCTTCTTTCCAGTGACGATCAGGGGTCTGTCCGGCGCCCATCCTTGTGATTCTCTGCCGGCTCGTGTCGGCGCGTCAAGGCCAAGAACTCCGCCGGCAATACTTGCGCCAGTCAAGCCGACAAATTCTCTCCTGTTCATACGGCTGTCAAACATAATAACCTCCTGAGTTCAACTTGCAGAAACTTCCAATTTTGGCGTCAACTCTATCCCTGTGGCCCGCCCAGGAAACCCTCGTGGAAGAAGACGGGCTTGTATCCGTGCTCCGTGACCCAGCGAATGGCGGCGTCGAGCCGCTGGAAATGGTCGGGGATGTAGTTGGAGTAAAACGGCCAGAAATATTGCTCGTGAGTGAAGAGATCCATGATTTCCGCCTCGCTCAGATTTTCGGCACTCTGCTCGAGCTCTGGTACAATGCGTTCGACGGGCGTGCTGTTGCAGACAATGTCAACCCTGGAGAAAACGATGCCGCTCTCGAAATCCATAAGGGCGTCGTGGCGGGAAAGATATTCGGACCGGACATCATCTAAGAGATAGTTCACGTCCCAGCCCTCATCGCTGCGGCGGAAATAGCCGCTCAGCACGCGGACCCCGCGTTCATAGAGGGGCTTTAGGGCCGTCGGCTGTACCATTCCCCAGTGTATGACCGTGGGCGGCGAGTACGTCTGCTCACCGGCGAAGCGACGAATCTGCTCGGCCACTTTATCCAGATCGGCGATCAGTTGGGCGGCCGGTGCGTACTGGTACGGCCGGTCAGGCTTGTTTGCGTATGCGTGAAAGGCAAGCTTGAGCCAGTCGGAGCTGTCCTGCCACTGGCTTTTATAGCGATCGGGAAACTGCGGCAGCTCGAATCCGTCTTCTGTCGTGTAATAAATGTTCAGAACGAATCGCGCTGCGTATTTGGAGTGCAGCTCGCGGAGGCCCTTGAGGTAAAAGCAGTCAAAGAGCGAAGCATATTTCTTCTGGGCAATGTCGCGCAGGAAGAAGCTATTGTCATCGACGGAGAAACGGTATCGCGGCTGCGAGTGTCTGTCCCACAGCACGCGCACGCGATGCTCGCCCCGGCCGAAGCTCCCTTGCGATGCAGCGATGATTTCAGTCTCCTTCTGGTGCAGAATGATCTCCGATGTGAACGCGGTGCCCGCTCGCCGTGCCAAGGCTCCGTTGACCGTTACCCGGTCGCGCAGAGGTGCCTGGCCCGATACTTGAATTTTCAGGCCCTCCTCCGTTTGTTCGCCGTGCCTGCGGTTCAAAACGGCGCCGTGAAATGGCTCCGTGATCCGGATCGCCCCGGATGCCCCTGCCGATGCCATGTTCTGCCCTTCAAGAATCGCTGCAGCGGCTCCCGCCGTGGCCTTCTGCAGAAAGTCACGCCGCGTTATTGCCGCTGCGCCATAGGGTATCCCGTGGAGTTCCATTGTCTGATCTCCTGCAATAGTTTGTTCTTCAATTCGACTCGGCACCTGCCCGCCACGCGGATGGCGGGCTTGCCGCTCACGCCGCTTGAGAGCACCACCGGGCATTCTCAGCCTGTCATATTACCATATCTGTCCGCAAATGATAGCTGTTTTGAAGGCTATATTCGGACCTGCTAAACAACCGGGGCCTATACCAAGTCACTCGGTATAGGCCCCGAACTACTGCAAAATACTTCCGTGGCCACACGGCTGTTGTTCAACGATCAAACTAAGGAGCCGTCTTCGGCCGATACAGGCGGATGTCGTCGATGTACATCTTGCCGGAGCCGCCGGGGGTCGTCATGTTGCCCCTGGTACCTAAGCCAATCGCGATCCGGT
>CAYWZW010000133.1:0-4691 GCA_964462945.1 uncultured Pirellulales bacterium | reverse complement strand
AGAAGTCATACACCTTATCCTTCGCAGGGGGATACGATGTTCCTTGGACATCCCACTGAAAATGACAATTCTTATTGACAATTCTTACAGGTCCCATTATAATTTTTGCTGCCGCGATTGGCCAGCCTAAATTGCGGCCGGAGGCTGCGTGGAGATGGTCGCCGGTCACGGCGATGAATCAACAAGGCGCTAACCCTGAGCGGCAATTGCCAATTTCATCTGATCGTCGAAGGAGGTGGTCCCCAGCGTGCAACAGTCAGTCCGCTCGAACCAAACCGGGCTTGTTTGCGTAGGTAGCAAGTAGGTTAGAGCCGTGCTCTGTATGACGATCGTTCTAAAGGAGTCATTTTTTGGAGGAGATGAGTATAAGGAAAAAAGCAGAGCGTTTTACGTGAGCGAAACTATTGAGCCGGGTGGCAGCTTAGGCTTTTCGTTTGTGGTGGGCCGATGAGCGACCGTAAGGCAGCCCCAGCGAGGAGACGTGCCACCATTGAAGAAAGGGACTAACCATGGACATGAAATATAACTATAGCAGCACGAGAACACTTGCGTTGGGCGTCGTGGTAGCCGGATTCCTCACCGGGATCTGCATAGCCCAAATTGGAGAAAAGGGACACGTGGGAGCCGACAACGTCAGCCCGGTGAGCTTGCCCTCATCGAAGCTGCTGTCATCAAGTCTCACAACAGGGATCGTCGTACTGGACTTCGAAGATCTTCCCGCCGTCGATATTGGCCGGCTTCCCGCGGATTATGCCGGCCTGAAATGCGACAGCTTCGATGCAGGCGACCCCAAATGGTGGGACTGGACCTCGGAATCGGTCGATCCGCCTTATTCCGACCCTCACTCGGGGGACATTTATCTCTTCAATGCTTTCGGAAGGAACAATGTTGGTTTCTCGCTCCCGAACAGTACAGACCAACTGCTGGGGGCGTGGTTTGCAAAGACCAGCGGAAGCGGTGGAACGCCGAATCAGATCAGGTTTAACGGATATGATTCGGCTCACGGCCTGATCGAGCAGTCCGGCTGGCTGACGCTGGCGAGCACACCGCGGCATCTGGAAGTCAGCTTCGGTCCGGTGGCCCGAATAGAAGTCGAACATTCAAGCTCGGGCGATGCCACGTTCAGCATGGATGACTTGGCCTATCAGATCGGCAGCAGCGGGGCGCCTCCGACGGCCCCGACCAATCCCAGCCCTTCAGATGCGGCTGAAAATGTGCCGGTGGATGTCTGCCTCTCGTGGGACGGGGGTCCGCCGGTTGCCGGCCCTGCCGCGGTTTTGTCGAACGCCCCGGCGCTCGCTCTTGAGGAAGAGCAAAAGAACCGGCTCGACCTCGAGAACGTCATAGCGAATCCCGTCCAGTCCGAGGAAGCGCTGACGTCCATCAAGAGTGCAGCGCTTGCAGAGACGCAAGACGCTGTCGGTTCCGCCTCTTTATCCGGCAGCGGTAACGGCGACGGCGTCGGAGACTTCTATTCCGTCACGACAGCCGTGCAGCTTGTGAAGGTCGAAGCCAGGCTGTCTATTCCCGACCTGGTGACCGTGCGATACTTCGTTTACGAAAGTCCCACGATTAATGGGACGTACAACAAGATCCACGAGACGGAAGTGACCGGCGCCGGCACGGGTGTGCAGTGGTACAGTTCAGGCGTCATCTCCGTGCCTCTCGCAGCCGGGAAGTATTACTTCATAGGAATCTCCTGGCAGGGTACCGCCACCTATTATTACGACTTCTCGGCTCCGAACGGCGTGTCCTTCGGGACGCAGCTTTCGGGCAGCCACAGACCTTACCCGCCCACGGCGACGAAGTCTTACGCCGACAATCAGCTTGCCTATTACCAGCGGCTGACCACGAGCGCTGGCGCACCGCCTTCGCCCGCCACGAGCTGGGACCTCTATTTGGGCACCAATCCGGAGGAGGTGGCGCTGGTCGCGACGGACCTGGACCAGCCGACGTACTGCCCCGGCTGCCTGGAAACCTGGACTCGGCATTTCTGGCGAGTCGTAGCCAAGAATCCCTACGGTGAGAAGAAAGGGCCGGTCTGGTCATTCACGACCGTGCGCCCCGTAGATCTTAACCACGACGGCGTCGTGGACGTGGGCGATCTGGATACTTTCCTCGAAAGATGGCTCCAGGAAATTATGGCCCCGTGAGGGGATTGGGATTTGACGTGAATCGTAGGGGCTGGCAGGCTCAGAGGCTGTCAGCCCCTTTCGTTTTTCGGATTTGGCGCTTGATGCTGTTGGCGCGTATGCTTATAATGAGCACACTACGGGACAGGCTCAAGCTGGCTCTTCCGCAATCGAGCCTGTTTTACGAGGGATAGATGGCCAAAGGAACAACGTATAACGGTGCCGGTCGCAGGCCCATAAGCCATACGTGGCTTTGTGCCCTTCTGCTATTGTGCTCTTACGCACTGTGCCGGGCGGACAGAATCGTCCTCAAAGAAGGGCAGACCATAACCGGCGATATCATTCTGGAGAAGCAAACGCAGTTATACGTCGATATCGGCGTAACCATTCTGACGATTCCCAAGGAGAAGATCCTCAAGTACCAGTATAGCGAAGCCGTCGAAGGGCAGGACGCCGATGCCAACGATGTCAATGACTTGGCCGCAAGGGCCGCCGGCACGCAGCCCGCGCCGGGCGGACCCGATCGGTTGTACAAAACCGCTCACCTTAAAAAAACAACCATCGAGAAATGCGTGGACGCCGTTTCCGAGGCGGTGGTCAAAATCTCAAGCCCCGGCGGCACGGGCTCGGGCTTCTTCATCAACGAAGAGGGGTTCCTGATCACCAACTATCACGTCGTAGAGAAAGAGACGCAGATCGAAGTCACCGTATTCCGGAAAGTGAAAAACGGCTTCGAGAGAAAGGTATTCAAGAAGGTCAAAATCGAGGCCATCAATCCGTTTGTGGACCTGGCCCTGCTGAAGCTCGAAGACCTCGGTGACACGAAGGCCCGGTTCGTCTATCTCGGCGACATCGACCGTATCAACGCCGGCGAAGAGGTCTTTGCCATCGGCAACCCGATGGGTTTGGAGAGGACCGTCACCAACGGCGTCATCAGCACCAAGAACAGGGCCTTCGAGGGGCTCATCTACATCCAGACGAACGCCGACATCAATCCCGGCAATTCCGGCGGCCCGCTGTTCAATCTGGCCGGCGAGGTCATCGGCGTCACGAACATGGGGTATATATTCCTCGGCGGGCTCGGCTTCGCCATACCGGTTGACTACGTGAAGCATTTCGTGGAAAACCGCGACGCCTTCGCCTACGACAAGGACAATCCGAACTCCGGCTACAAATACCTCCAGCCCGACCGAAGACGCAACAAGGCCAGGCCCGAATTCCTCAAGAAAAACGATTGAATCGCTTACCGGTCAATCACTTCGTTGAAATAGGCCGGGACCCTCGTTTCGAAAGTCATCGGTTTGCCGTTAGTGGGGTGTTTGAATGAAATCGATTTGGAATGAAGCGCCAAACGCTTGTGCACGTCCCCGGCCTTACCGTATTTCCTATCGCCCACAATCGGATGTCCCCTGTCCGCCAAATGCACGCGTATCTGATTCTTCCTGCCGGTCAAAGGACGAATCTCCAAGAGACTAAACTGCTTTGTCTCCTTAAGCACCTTATAAGCGGTATGGGCAAGTTTGCCCTTCGCGGCATCGGTTGTAGAATAGACGACGTAAGCCTTGTTCTCGGCCAGATACGAGGTAATGGTGTCCTCTTTTTTGGCCGGGCTGCCGTGAACCACCGCGAGGTATTTCTTTTCCGTGTCTTTCCACCGGGCCTGCAAACGCAGCTTGACTTCTTCGCTTTTGGCAAAGACCAGCACGCCGGACGTCCACTGGTCCAGCCGGTGAACGATGAATATTCGGTTCCGCGACTTTAGAGCGCCTTTGCGGACATAATCGGTTAGAATGTAGTAAGCCGTCCTCGATTTATTCGTCTTCGTACCCACGGTCAATAGCCCCGCCGGCTTATTGACCACGAGGATATCTTTATCTTCGTAGAGTATCTCTAATCCTCTCGGCAGGTGTCTGTGGGTCGAACGTTTTTTCTTAGGCATACCGAATACTCCTCTATCTTGTGCCGGAAGGCTTCTGCGAAATACGCAAATTTATGTCAAATAATGATTTGTAGTCAAGCAGGATGGGCAAATTTTTGCCCATGCGGTCCCAAGGACCCTACATGGCTCGATTCTCAGACGTTCAAGCCAGTTTTGACTATTCCACGTGGGAGAACCCAATGGGGGAAAGACGCAAGCATGTCGTCAACTTCCAAATCCCGGTCTTTTTCTGCTCCGACCGGCAGGGCGCCTGCCGGGTTACCCCCGCCTGTCCTGAGTGGAATCGAAGGGTCGAGGGCTTCTTCCTCAGGTGTTACCGGAAGGCGTAGTGCGAACGACATAAATCAGCCGCCATTAGGTCGGCTGGATTTTTTTGTTAGCCATCAATTCTATAATTTGATCAAAACCAGGCTCAGTTTTTACATCAACATGAGAATAATAATTCCCTTGATCTGGCCCCCAATCAAAAAATAGTCCTGCACACTTTTGTTTCAATTCTTCAGCCTGGGTTTGCGTAACTATTAGCGGAATTGAATATAGCAGGATTGGCTTCGAGCTATTTACCAGCTTGGCAAAAACCCTAAGCTTGTAATCTCCCGCAAGAAATTTAAAAACTGAAC
>CAYWZW010000132.1:0-4729 GCA_964462945.1 uncultured Pirellulales bacterium | reverse complement strand
CCTAGTGGTCAGGGAATTGGCGGAGACCGACGTTCACCTGAAAAGTTCCATCTGCTGAAGCGTGGGCGAAGGTGACGTCTGACCACGAGGGTGGGTGGCCCCGTGCAGTTGATCAAGAAGAGCTTGTGCTGTGGTGTCTATGCTGTGCGCCATCGCGCCAAGGTAGCGTGACACCTCATCAACGCTTCGACCGGGACAGAACTCAACCAGGAGTTGACTGATGAGCAGAATCTTCATGTCGTTCGTAGAGAATCTTCGCGGCTTCTGGAGATATCTGCCTGCTTTTTGACGAGTCGTGTGTACAGCTCCCCCCCACGCCGAGCTGTCATCTCGGAAAGCTCTGTGATCGGCAGAATCCTTCCGACACACGAGGATTATGTCTATGTCTATGGGCTCTTTGGCCTGCGACTTAGGCGTGGCCACAGACATTTCGGACTTTACAGGGTGAGCATTGAGGAAGTGAAAACCAGCGCCCATGCAGGCGTCACAAAGCGAAAGCCAGCCCTCGTGTCGTGAATGGTGGTACGTAAAGACCAAAATTCCTTCATTTCTCAGCACGCGGTGGCACTCGCGGAAAACCGCTTTTAGTTTAGCCGTGAACCGGCTGGCGTTCGTATCCTGGACTTCATCATCTTGTCTTGTGCTTTCCAGGGGAGTACCGGCATGATCAGGACCCAATTGTTGCCACGCATAAAAGAAATCAGCCAATTCCGAATAATGGACATTGTCGAAGAAGGGGGGATCAGTGACCACGCAGTCAACGGAGTTGCTGCGAAGGCCGGTTCTGTGCGAACTCCCGCACGAAAGAAAGATCGAATGTTCCGGGATCGAGTGCGAATTAGGCCAGCCGGATTCCACCCGGCCTGCAAACGGAAAACTACACCCGAATACCTTCGAGCCGGCGGGCTTCATTCGCGATGAGGGCGGCACAACCTCAAAAGGATTCTGTTGATATTCGATGCACCGCAGGAGTCTCGTCTTAAAAAGCGTCGAGAAGGCCCCGGAACTCCTCTGCGTACCCCATACATTGGCCTCGATTGGGGTACGTTCAGGTTTGAGAATATGGTGGGAAAACATATGCCGAACTGCGCCAGTTCCTTCGCCTTTATACGAAGCAAACATGTTGCTGAACTCGAGGGCGCTGGAAAAAACAGTGAGCAGGGGGGTCCGGACCTCTTCATCCTGAATCGCGAGAATGGCGCTGTGAAGTAGTCCAAGAGCAAGGAGTTGTCTGTCGTTGAAGAAATCTCGCCAGAACTTGTAGCCATAGTTGAGTACCTGTCGCGTATTGTATCCATCCTTGATCTCAAGTTCCGGGAGTGGCAGGTCTTGGCTTTTCAGTTGCTCCGAAGCCTTCTGGTAGGCCATATCGTCGTCATCGGATGTCGCAAGGTAAATCTTTTCGCCGTTGGGTCTAAGCAGAAGTTTGCCGTACAAACGATGCTCAGGCGGTTTTCCAGAGGCACGAATGGTCTTGGCGATGGGAAACTCGAAGTCACAGTGCGGACACACGGCATTTGCGTTCCGTGCAGGACCCTGTTGAGGATTGAAACGCTCGCGGCACTTAGGGCAGCTTTCATCGCTTGCACTGCGCGTGGAACGAAATAACTCGCCACAGAAAGGACAGAGCACTTGGACAGCGGAGTTGCGCGACGGCGAAGCATGGCGTGCTATGATGTAGGAAGGAAAAAGATCGACTTGGCGTGCGCACGCCGGGCAGCCAACGGTCTTGACCCAGAAATAGTATAGCACGTCACATACAATGCCTGAAGCATCTCGGGCCTTATATAAATTTCTAATGTTCTCCGCTACCTCGCGTTTGACCTGTTCGAAAGCTCTTATGATGTCCGTCTTGTTCAAGCTTCCCAAGGCCACACGCGTAGCACGCACAGCAACAGGGTTTATCTCACGTCCAAGAGCGGTATATCCGAGCTTGTGAGCCTCACCGATGGTAGTGCCGGCCCCCATGAATGGATCGAAAACGACCTTGCCTGTGAAGTCATGGCGGCAATAGAACTCCTTCTCCAAGTCTGCGCTGCAAGGCAATTGGCAAGCCAAGAGGATACCGCGAAAAACGGAGCCCAGGCGTTTTGCCCACCACTTGTGAACGTGATATATGGGCCGATAGATTTCCTTCCGCCAGCTCTCGGCCTCGGCGAGGTCGGAGAGGAAATCAAAAGCAAAAGAGTCCGACTCAATGAGAAGGCATGCTTCCTTCTCAGTTTTCTCTTGTGACATGCCCGGTCTTAAGTTTGTAAGTACCATGATTCAGTTTCACTCTGCTCGCAAGGAAACGTGCTCTGTCGAGTCTCCGGTAACACGGTATGCCCGAAAACGGTGTTCGCGTCCGCGTGCCGGATTATCCACCCACTTAGCCGTGATTCTGTTCTCTTTGAGATCAAAACTGTACGCAGCTAAAAGGCGGTCTGTTTCTGTTCTGACTATTTCTCCCACTTGAATATATTCGTCACTGAGCTGCACATCCGCCGGGAGAATGAGCGTTCGCTGGTGTGCTACACCCTCAAGCAGTCCGAAGGGCGTCGGCGCCACATACATTTTCCGATCTCGTATCATGATGTCACCGTAGCTGCCGAAGCCCCTGATGCTCTTATTCTCGTGGATATATTCGTGATCTGCATTCAGAAAATCTCCGTGGCAGGTCACTAAATCCAGGACTGGATAACGATCCCCGTCAGGTTGGCTTGGGTATCTGCCAAACACGTAGTAGATCGTGCGGCCGTTATGGAAACCCGACGGAACCTGGCTGTTGCAGTCATACGTGACCTCTCGGCCCGGATAGGCAAGGCCCTTTATCTCATATCCCTCTGTTTCGGCCACCAGCCGGAAGTCAGGGTATGAGTTCCTTCCACCACGCTCGTAATTCAGTTGCGTTTCCCCCAGGCGCGCTTCGAACCAGTTTTGGAAGTGAAACTCTTTGTCTCTGGCTGTTTCCCGAACGATCAGTTGCCGCTGATCCATTGCCCGGGCGCATCGTTGGAATATCTCAGCACATCTCATATATCTGTCGAGACTCCGGTATGTTCTTGCAGTATGCAGATAGCTACCGCTACGGATACAAAAGACGCCAAACCTTTTTTACACTGCGTCGCAAATATTTTCAAGCCAATTCCAGAACGGATCGCTCTTATCAATCGATGTAGCGTGCCTTCTCGTTGATTGCTTGATACTCGATTCTCCATACGATATACGCACCACGCACGACGCAATGCGAGACACGCTTCACGAAGCGCGAGTGAATTAGGTGACTTTTGATCTTTTCGTGCTTTCGTCCCTTCCGGCCAGCTCAGCCCTGCAATCATTACTCCTGCCTTGCCATGTCGAAATACTGCGACAAATACAATATACCGCCAAGAAAATGGTGCCCCCGAGTTTCCCGGCGAACTGCGAACTGACTTCAGATTGAAAAGGTATAGCCATATTTCCAGGCTTTGCCGCTGGTATCTTCCTCATATCCCCGGGCCAACATTCTCCTTTCCCATTGCCGGGCAGCCGCCTCGGAAGTGAATTGCTGCATAACTCTGAAGTCGCGAGGGTTTCCATGTTCCCGTTTTCTTCTTTCCGGCTCATCCGTAAGTCCTGCATACCTCATAACAACCTCTAAAAGAACGGGTGGGGGCTCTCAAATTCCGGAAATTCCGGGGACGCAATGCTCGATTTGCGTTAAGAATTCCTGTAAATCCGCGTGAATCCGCCATACGTTGGGCGGATTAATCTGTGTCCGGTTTTCGACCATTTTGGTATTTCCTCAAAAATATCTCTTCGGGCCGGGGGCCTCACAAGATATTACTGTATCCCGGCGGGCGCTGAAAAGCAAGCCGATTCTTGGCAAGATTCGAGGGCGTCTTGAGCAGCAGTACGGATATCACCAGTCCAGGCCAGATTTCTCGACTGCGCTGCGCTGCGCTCGAAATGACATGAACAGGCTCAGAACGCCATACGCCATACGAGATGCGAACGACTTAGCCAGTTCTTGCCGCCCTGGTCATCCTATCGAGTCCGTCGAGGCACTTCTGCGACCAGGTTTCCAAGGTGTCGCGGGTCTGGTTCAGCTCGTCGAGGGTCATGAAGGCCATCTGGGTAATCATCTGCTCGCGTTTGCTGACCTTCGGCTCGGTCAGGGTCCAGCAGTGGACGATTCCAAGATGCACGCTGCCGACCTCGTTCGAGTCGTCGTTGAGCAGGGCGGCAACGCAATCGCTATACGCCGTCTCGACGCAGACCTCCTCGGCCACCTCGCGCTGGACGGCGATAAGATAATTTTCGTATAAGTAAGCAAATAAAGGACTATTGTCAGCATCAATCGGATTTATATGGCCTCCTATGCCGATTGACCTCAGTCCCGTAAGCCGGGCCTCGCCCGCCCGCCGGCCCCGCACGTAGCTGAGATACTTGCCGGCGTGGGTCATGATCACGTAGGGGATGATCTGCTTGCAGGACGGGTCGTGCTCGGCCTGGGAGCGCGGCATGAAACGCGGGACGCCCGGCACGAAAATCCGCTCTAAATAGCGGTCCACGTCGAAGGTCAGGCCCTGGAACATGCCGACCTGCTCGATGACTTTTCGCTCGACTACCAGCACCTGCTCTTGCGGCGGCATTCAATCGCTCCGTATCAAACAAAGCGGTGGGGCAAGCCCACCGGCCGTATGGCGGGCAAGCCCCACCCTATTCATGAAAGGCTGCCTGCTGTCAAGTACTACGCTTTCTCTTT
>CAYWZW010000131.1:0-4745 GCA_964462945.1 uncultured Pirellulales bacterium | reverse complement strand
GCACCGTTGCCTCTGAATATATCGGCTATCCAAGGGTTATTCGGATAGGTTCTAATGGTCGCCCATTTCAAATTAGTCAATGATATTGACCTGGCCGGCGTTAACTTCCATATCATGGCAAACCAATACTATCCCTTCGGCGGCACGTTTGACGGAAATGGCCATACGATCTCAAACCTCAACTACGTGTCTGTAGAAGCAAGCGCCGTCGGACTTTTCAGGCACGTCGCGGGTGGACAGATCAAGAATTTGGGTTTAATTAGCCCTGTTGTCCGCGCGGACAGAGGCAACATACATGGTTCCCTGGTTGGGCTCCTAAAAGCAGGAACCGTCACAAGCTGTTATGTCGAAGCCGGCAGTGTTACCGGACAAGATGAGATTGGCGGACTGGTCGGAGAAAATGCTTCGGGCGGTAGCATCACAAACTGCTCCTACACCGGTGGCGTGGCCGGACGGGATGATATTGGCGGGTTGGTGGGTAGGAACAGCGGCACAATCTCAGCCTCGCATTCACATGCCGACGTCAACGGGCGAAACGCCATTGGCGGGCTCGTGGGGCGATGCGCGCCAGGCGAGATCGTCAACTGTTATGCACAAGGGGAAGTTATGGGCCAGTGGTATATCGGCGGCCTTGTGGGAAGCAACGGCACAGGTGCTCATGGCCGCGACATCGGCGCCATACGCAAGTGCTACTCGGCGACGGCTATCCTGGGAGGCTCGCAAAGCGGAGGATTCATAGGAGCCGACTGGGGCGGCGAAATCCGCGATTGTTTTTGGGATATTGAGGCCAGCGGTCGGAGTAAGAGCTACGGCGGGATGGGCAAAACAACGGCCGAGATGCAAACGGCCGGCACGTTCTTAGAAGCCGGCTGGGACTTCGTGGGCGAGAGCGTAAATGGAACCGACGACATTTGGTGGATTCTTGAAGGCCAGGGTTATCCCCGACTGCGGTGGGAGCGGACTCAAGACCAAGTGACTGAGTCGGTGGACAATTGAAGTGGGCATATAGACGGCGACTGTAAGGTGGATTTTGGCCGGCTTTGCAGTTATGACTACTCTTTGGCTGAAACGCAAGTAAAATAGAGTTGAACGCTGAAATTGGCCTTTGATTTTCAGTCTCTGA
The DNA here is from genome assembly GCA_964462945.1 of uncultured Pirellulales bacterium. Lineage (GTDB taxonomy): Bacteria > Planctomycetota > Phycisphaerae > Sedimentisphaerales > Anaerobacaceae. The sequence goes on along the minus strand of CAYWZW010000131.1, from coordinate 3,622 downwards.
CCATGCCGTCTGAATCTGCTAAAATTCTGTTGACTGGTCCGCCCGGCTGCGGCAAGACGACGGCGATAATGAAGATTGTTGCCCAGCTCGCCTGCGAAAGGGCGGTCGGTTTCTATACGCAGGAGATACGCGAGAACAATACTCGCAAGGGCTTTTCGTGGAACCGCCTCGATGGGACTGCCGGGGTACTTGCTCACGTGGACATCAAGGGCCGTTTTAAGGTGGGCAAATATGGCGTGGACGTCGCCGGCTTTGAAGAAGCCGCGGTGCCGATTCTAAATGCTGATCAGACCGATGCCGAGCTGTTCGTTATAGACGAGATCGGCAAGATGGAGTGTTTCTGCGAAAAATTCGTCACCGCCGTACACAGGCTTTTCACGTCTGACAAATCTGTGTTAGCCACTGTGGCGAGGAAGGGCGGCGGGCTTATTTGCGAGGTGAAGGATTATCCGGCTGTGAAGCTATTCAATCTGACCCAGGAGAATCGAGATAAGACAATCGCTGAAGTCCTGAATATCCTGTCGTTTCTGAAAGGGGCCTCACGATGAACTACCAAGGTACAGGGCAAAGCCCCGTGGAGAGCATTTTCAACACAGTGCCGAGACCGTGGCCTTTCCACGTCGCCGGGGTGGATGGCTGCAAAGCTGGCTGGTTCGTCGCCATTGCCTCGCTAACAAAGCAAAACGACATAGCGGCCCCCTGTGAATTGACGCTAAGGAATGTCTTTATAGCCGATAGCTTCAGCGAAGTGCTTTCGAAGACAATTGATTGTGTATTGGTCTGTATCGATATTCCTATCGGCCTCAGCAGCGGCCACAAACCGCGAGAGTGTGATGTCGCGGCACGCAAACTCCTCGGCAAACGCGCCAGCAGCGTATTCCCTGCACCAATTAGACCATGCCTCTCTGCCACTGATTATGTAACAGCCTGCAAGATCAGCTTCGACCACACCGGCAAGAAGCTGAGCAAGCAAAGCTTTGCTTTGCTCAAGAAGATTCGCCAAGTGGACGACTTGATGACAGCCGCACTTCAATGCCGCGTGCGTGAAATTCACCCTGAAGTCTCGTTTTGGGCGCTCAACGGCAAACAGCCTATGCCGCAAAACAAGAAGACCGCTGCCGGCCAAGCCCAACGTCGCAGACTGCTTCAGGAAATCTTTGCAGATATGGACAGTGTTTTGGCGCAGGCGCCCGCACGCGGGTGTGTGATGGACGATGCCCTCGATGCTCTGGCCGCAGCGTGGACAGCGGGCCGGGCTGTTCTCGGAAAGGCGAAGACTTTGCCGGAGCAGCCCGAGCTTGACAGCAAGGGCTTGAAAATGGAAATTCTTTGCCCGCTCAGGTAAATGCCGTGTAGAATCGTCTGCAGGATGCAATCTCCGATGCCAACAAATTGGGCCGACAGGATAGCAGAACAGCCCTTGGGCCGGGGTCCAACGCAACGCAGCTTATGTTTGATTCTCGGCGGCGTCGATACCGGTAAAACGACGCTGGCTGCGGCTCTGGCGGGGCGGATGACCCGCCACGCGGACGGCGGGCAAGGCGCCGGCGGACCGGTCGGCGTCATCGACGCGGACGTCGGCCAGTCTCACATCGGGCCGCCGGCGACCGTCGGCTGGGCCATTGTCGATAGGCCGGACGTGGATTTTTCGCAATTGGCGCCCGGCGGCATCAGCTTCGTCGGCGACGTTACGCCGGTGGGCCATCTGCTGCAGCTTACCGCCGCTATCACGCAGTGTGTTCGGCAAGTATCCAATGTCACCGAGCGCATCATCATTGACACGCCCGGCTTCGTCGCCGGCCCGGCGGCCAGCGCCTTGTGGTGGACGGTGCAGCGAATAGTGCAGCCGAAGCTGATTGTGGCCGTGCAGCGCGAGACCGAGCTCAGCGATATCCTCGCCGGTTTACAGAATCTCGGCTCGCAGCTTGAACTGCTGAAATCCCCGCCGCAGATACCGGCAAAATCGCCGCAGGCCAGACGCAGCTACCGGCAAAGCCAATTTCGCAGGTACTTTCAAGACTCGTGCTTGCATAATTTCAAGTTGAGCGGCGTAACAGTCCAGGCAACTGGGAGCTTGAGCGGCGAGAGTCTGATTTCCCGGCTGGTTGCCTTGAGAGACCAGGAAGGTATTGACCGGGCTGTAGGAATAATAGACAACTGGCAGGAGGATAAGGACATCGCATCGGTCAGAGCGCCGCAGCTCGATGTCAATCAAATCCGCTGTCTTGTCATTGGAGATGTCACGGTAGATCTTGTTAATGGATAAGAAGGAAACCACAGAGAAGACCGATGGCGTATCGAAACGGCATGTGAAATGGTGCAGCCAGGCGTAGGGTGGGGCTTGCCCCACCATGATCGTCTGTGAAATCTGTGGCAAAATCGGTGATATGGAAACGGTTTACGTCGATGGCAGCGCGGGGGAGGGGGGCGGGCAGATACTGCGAACGAGCCTCGCGATGGCCTGTATCACGGGCAAGAATCTCCGTATCGAAAACATCCGTGCCGCCCGCCGCAATCCGGGCCTGGCTAAGCAGCATCTAAGCTGCGTGCACGCCGCCCGCGAAATCTGCGAAGGCCAATGTCACGGTGACGCCTTGCGCTCGCAAGTGCTCGATTTCCGGCCCGGGCCGATCCGGGGCGGTGATTTCTCCTTCGATATAGGCTCCGCTGGCTCGGCATCCTTGGTCATTCAAACCGTCCTGCCAGCCTTGTTCTTAGCCGGCAAACCCTCAACGGTCAGCGTGACCGGGGGGACGCACAACCCATGGGCGCCGCCATTCGATTTTCTTGCCGAGACCTTCCTGCCGGCGATTGGGGCCGCCGGCTTCCACGCCGACTGCAAGCTCATCAAGCACGGCTTCTTCCCCGCCGGCGGCGGCAAGATCACTTTGGACATTCAGCCGTGGCAGCAAGAGGCAGGCCGGACAATCGACCTTTGCGAGCCGAGCCCGGAAAGACAAATCCGCGCCCGGATATACACCGCGAAGCTCCCCGAACACATCGCCCAGCGCCAAAAAAGGCTGCTGCTCCAGAGCGGGCTGAGCGTCGGGAACGTCGAGCATATCGAGGTGACCGATTCCGACGGTCCCGGCAACTGTGTGATGCTTCGCCTCGTGGCATCCTCGGGTGGCATCCTCAAAGCCAAGGGCTTTGGGGATGGAGGTCCTTCGCTGTGCTCAGGACGCACGACGGTCTTTACCGCGTTCGGGCAGCGAGGCAAACCCTCGGAAAAAGTCGTGGCTGAGGTCGCGGATTTGGCCAAAGACTTCTCAGTTAGCGGCGCAGCCGTGGACCGCTTCCTGGCCGACCAGCTTCTTATCTATATGGCCATTTCAAGGGCGGGTTGCTACACAACCAACGACCTCTCCACCCACCTGACAACCAACATCGAGACCATCAAGAAATTCCTGCCCGTCACTTTCAAAACAGAACATCAAGACCGGATTTACAGGATTTCCGCCGTAGGGCGTGCCTGACGGCACTGCGTACCGGGCTGACCGCATCATCGTGTGCCGACTGCTCATCATGACTCAGGCATCGAGATTGAATCCGCGTGTGCAAAAAGTTGCCCACCCTATTCATGAAAGGCTGCCTGCTGTCAAGTGCTACGCTTTCTGTTTTT
>CAYWZW010000130.1:0-4777 GCA_964462945.1 uncultured Pirellulales bacterium | reverse complement strand
AAAAAGAGAAAGCGTAGTACTTGACAGCAGGCAGCCTTTCATGAATAGGGTGGGGTTTGCCCCACCATCGTTGAAGCGGTGGGCTAAAGCCCACCCTACGAGTCTGAAATGATTTCTCCGACGAAAGGAAAGTAAGATGATTGACTGTATGAGGCGACGAAGTTTTCTGACGAGTCTTGCCGCCTTAGGCGTGGCCCCGCTTATGGGGGCTGGTGCCCAAGTCATGGGGGCGGCAGGCCGAAGCGGCGGGGCGGACCTGAAGATCACGAAAGTGGAAGTCCTTCAAGTGACAGGCAAGAACAAGAGAAAGGCCCTCTATCTGAAGATTCATACCAACGAGGGCGTGGCCGGTCTCTACGGACCCATCGACAATGAGGCGGCGATGTTTGTGGATCGATTCTTCGGCCAACGCCTGATCGGTCAAGACCCGCTGGCATACGAAGCCTTTTGGGACAGCATGTTCCGGGCGGACCGGCACTCACGCGGCAGCCACTACCTCATCGGTCTGGCCGCCGTGGATAATGCCCTCTGGGACCTGCGCGGCCGGCTCTTTGGCTTGCCTGTCTATCGACTGTTAGGCGGCTCACGCAGCAAGGTCAGGGCATACGCCAGTTGCCTGGGATTTTCGCAGGAACCGGCGGCGTTGCAGGCGAAGGTGCGCGAGTTGAAGCAGCAGGGCTATCGGCATCAGAAGTGGTTTGTGCGGGACCGCGGCCCGAGCTTTGGCCCCGAGGGTGTGGAAGCAGATGCGAGAGTCGTTCGGCTGGCCCGCGAAGCGGCGGGCGACGACGTGGACCTTATGTTCGATGCGTTCTGGCAATGGGACCTTCAATACGCGCTGGCCTGGGCCAGGCGTGTGGAGCAATATCGTCCGCGATGGATAGAAGAGCCCTTCCAGACGGCCAACCTGGATGCCTTCATCGAGTTCAGTCGGGCCACTTCGATCCCCGTGGCTACCGGCGAGCATTTCTATGGCCGCTGGGATGTCCACGAATTCCTCAAGGCCGATGCGATCATGGTGGTTCAGGCCGATCCGGAATGGTGCGGCGGGGTCAGCGAGCTGGTCAAAATATGTGCTCTGGCATCGGTTCATGGGGTGAATGTGATCCCGCATGGTCATAGCTTGCACGCCGCCATGCACGTGGTGGCCAGCCAGCCGATAGAAGTCTGTCCCTTAGTGGAGTACCTGATTCAAAAGATGGACGGCTACTACGACCTGGAGAAACACCAGCCCCGGCCTGTGGAGGGCATGCTGGAGCTGCCGGATCGGCCCGGCTTCGGGATCGAGCTGGACGAGTCCAAGATCGAAGACATCCAACCGGTGTCATAGCGTCAAAGGTAAAACGTGTGACGGTGTAATGTCTGACAATCGCCAGGAAGGGAGGCGGTGGAACATGGACAGGCTCGGCGTGGGGATTATCGGCTGCGGGGCGGTGGCGGAAGAGTACGTGAAGGCCTTTCAGAAGGACGAACGCTCCCAAGTGCGCGCCCTGGTCAGCCGGAATCGAGCAAATGCGGAACGGTACCGCGACCGGTATGATTTGGACTGTGCGATAGAGACCGATGCTGCTGTGATCCTTCGCCGCAAAGACACGGACATTATCGTTGTTTGCACCCCTCATAACCAGCATACCAAGTATGTTGTGGCGGCAGCCGAGGCAGGAAAGCACATCATCATCGAAAAACCCGTGGCCTTGACGCCGCAGGATATGCGAAAGCAGCAGGAGGCTGTGAAAAAAGCCAACGTCAAAACGTTGGTGAGTTTCGTGCTGCACTGGAATCCGCTGCTGATGACCATCGACCGGCTCATAACGCAGGGCGTTTTGGGCCATATCTTCATGGTCGAGGTGGACTATATGCACCGGATATGGGTGACTGCCGACCAGAAATGGTATGCCAGCCGAGAGCAGAGCGGCACGGCAATCCTGACCGGAGGCTGCCACGCGATAGATGCGATGCGCTGGTTTGCCCGCAGCGAGGTCGAGCAGGTCTGTGCCTATCAGGTTAAAACTGAGAATCCTATAGAGTACCCGGGGACAATATCTGTCAACGTTAAGTTTGAAGACGGTACGATTGGGCGCAGCACGACGACCTTTGATGCACAAATGCCGTACAGGTTCAACATCGGAGTCTATGGCACCGAGGGCTCGCTGCGGAACAACGAGCTTTTCGCCCCGAAGCTGTTCCCAGGGCAGACCGGCTTTTTGAAAATTCCCTCTATCCTGCCGGACAGCGCCGACGTTGCCCATCATCCCTTTGTGGATGAAGTGGCCCATTTCCTCGATTGTATCATCGAGGATAAGCGCCCGTATCCCGACCTGGACGATGCGGCCAAGACCCACGCCGTGTGCTTTGCCGCCGACCTCTCCGCCGAACGGGGCGGGCCCGTGACGATCCGCGAGCTGGATGACGTATTATGAGCCAGATTACGATCTCCGGGACGCTCTCAAAAGGATGGATGGCCAAAGCCCTAAGTGTAACGTTTGGCCGGGGTTACTATTTTGATCCGGACAGGCGCTACGATATTGATTGCCGGTGCAATGAATACGCGGCGAAACAATTCCCCGGTATGCGTCTGTTCTATTCGGAGTCGAATTTGGGGCAGATCGACTATTGGGACAAGAACCAGGTTCAGGTGGGGGGTATTCAGCCGAACATGATTCTCGGCGTGTTGCTCGGCGCCGATTTTATACCTAACGACCACTACGACGCCGACATCACGCCGGGTTGCCTTGCAGGCAAAGATCCTGCCGACCTGCCCGCAGTTGAGAGTCTGCTCGACCACGAGTTAATCAGGCTTTTCGACGGGCAGATTCGCCAGGTACGAGAGGACCGGCGGAGGCAGCTTCGTCCGATCCCGCCGTTTTTCTGGGATTCATCCGGCCGGGCCACCATACATGGAGTAATGACCTCAGCGCAGAAGTTTTTCGGCGAGACTATTTTTGTGAACATGATGGCAGAGCCGCAGCGGGCTTTGGAAATCATGGGCTGGATTGGCGACGCATTTATTGTTCTGTGCAGGCATTTTTCGCAGATAGCGAATCTGCCCATCACCGGCGTACACGTGGGCGAGTGTTCAGCCTGTATGGTTAATCCGCAGCTTATCGAGCAATTTGTTGCGCCGGTGACCTCGAAGATCGGCGAACGGCTTGGTCCCATCCGCCTGCACTCGTGCGGGCCGAGCACGAACCATCTGGAAGCTTTTTCAAGAATCAAGACCCTTTATTCTCTCAACCTCGGTGGCGACACGTCAATCCAAAGAGCGAGGGAAGTGTTCGGAAAAAGAATGCCGATAAGCGTTTCTCCCTTGCCGCAGGATATGTCCGCCGAAAGAACGGACCCGATACTGTGCTGGGCCGAGCACGTCGTTAAAGAGAATGATGGGGGCCCTTTGGAGTTCGTATATCACGTTGAAGCCGATTACAAGATCAAGACGATTTACACATTGACGGATTTTGTCAAAAGCCTGCCGGACTTCATGGGCACAGGGTGATACAATCATAGACGATGATTTGGACAACCGAAACATGAGCACGACGATAACCAGGTACAAAATCAAGACATTCATACGGGTGGTTTGTCTTGCCGTTTGCATTTTGTCTGCTTCAAGGGTCTTTGCTGAGACGGGTGCGCTGACCTTCTTCGGATGGTCGGACCAGCACGTCAAAGCCGATGGAGACGGCGCGCATCTGATTCCAGCAATTGACGCGATGAACAAGCTGCCCGGCCGGGCCTATCCGGCAAATATCACGGGGCAGGTCGATGAGCCGAATTTTGTCATGGGATTGGGGGACATCACGGAATGGCCCTCCCGTGCGGCCAGGGACACGTACGAGCGGCTGATTACGAAGCGATTGAGATTTCGCAGCTTCGATGTGGCGGGCAATCACGACAGCGGCGGCCTTTCTCCAAGCCCGGCCATTCACGACTGGCTCACAAAACGCCACGGAGCCTTGAGTTACACGTTCGACAAAAGAGGCGTTCATTTCGTGGCGCTGTATTCAAAGTACGATGAAAGCCTGAACAATCCCGCGCAGCCGATTGCACAAGATGCCCTTGAGTATCTTCGAAAAGATCTGGCAAAAGTGCCGGCCGGAACTCCCGTCGTTGTGGCTACCCACCTTTGCTTCGACGCCATTACGAATCGAGACGAATTTATTGACGCATTTGGAGACGCCAATGTGATACTCGTCCTCGGCGGGCACTACCATAAGGCAACGGTCACCAGATACAAAGGTGTGAACTTCGTTCAATTGCCTTCTCCGGCCCCGGACTCAGCCCCCGAGTTCACGGTCATACGGATCGAGGCGGACAGGCTCATCGCCGTTCCGTTTGACTACGAAAAAGCCCAGTGGTGCGCCGATCCGAAGAGAATCCTCGATACCAGGATAAAACGGCCTCGCGAAAGGGCACAACCTCACCAATGAAGATTCTTTGCAACGTTGTTGTGCGAGGTCGGTCAAGTACACAAAAGGCTTGAATGTTCGAACCGACGGCGGTATCTTGTTTATAGTGTACAGCATGGGCAAACAAGTTGCCCATCCTATTCATGAAAGGCTGCCTGCTGTCAAGTACTACGCTTTCTCTTTTTCCATATTTTTTTCTTGAGACAACTTTTGGCCGTGTAATGGTTTATCAATTCTTAGGGTTCCGTTACAGCCCTCGTTGTTCGTTCAGACGCTATTCGCTGATCACGGCACAACTTCGGACTGGCCGTGACGTTTCTCCCATTGAACAGCCGTCTTTTGTCCGTTACTTTCTTGCTCGTTCGTGCACC
>CAYWZW010000129.1:0-4858 GCA_964462945.1 uncultured Pirellulales bacterium | reverse complement strand
GCCACTCCGCTCGGTCTATTACTTACTACGGGAATGGTATCAGTCACCACAATTGGCAAATAAGGATTACGGGGGATAATCGGTGTGAATACCGGATTATTATGCAAATTCCAGAAAGAAATAAGAAGAAGATCGACGAGATCATGGCCCACTTCAAGTGCCCTGCCGACTTCGCCTGTTACAAGTCCGGCTTCAGGAATCTGTGTAAGGCCAGCGATATAAGCGTGGAGGGGTTTGCCAACTGTCTGGAGGAGAGCGTTAAGACGCGGCCATGCCGGTTTTCATTGCCCTTCGGCTATCAGTATTTCTGCCGATGTCCTCTCCGGGTGTACTTGGCCAAGAATATGCACATTTGAAGGGGCACTACAGATTGGCGGGGTCGAAGGCTTCGTCGCTCAACCGCATTTGCCTGATTCGAGACGGCAGTAAACTCAACATACACTCGCCCGGCTCGGCCGCTGCGTCCCAAAAGTGATAGCAGTCAGAAACGCTTTCCAGCGTCGCCGGACCGTAATATACGGGAACGCACAACCTCGTCACATATTGATTCTGCTCGTTCTGAAAATAGACCACCTCGATTTTCTTTCTCTCTTCGATTGCCCGGACAAATGCCTCATGGTCACCGTGCATGAGAAGCCCCTTTCTACGCCAAAACAACTGTTCTGCCTGCACCATTTCATCCCGGTCTATACCTCCTTCTATCTTTAAAGCGTATCAAGACCGGCAAATGTAGATGGTCTTTTTGAGATTTTTTGAAATTTTTTTCAGGGCGGCAGAGTTGTCGCTTTGGCTCGGAAAATCCGATAAAAACCGCAATAACAGTGCGCCGCGGGCCATTCTTGCACTGGCCGGTTCTTGGCCGGCGCGTTTCGGGTGCATTACTGGCACAACATCTTGCGAAAGAAAATGTAAGGCGAGCGGGTCGGCACAGCATATCGGATACAAATGAGGCGTGTCAGTTTTCGAGAAAACCCCGTTAGAGAGAGATGGCAAACTATCAGCACAGGCCAAAACGCCCGACGCCGGTCGAGCTTTCGGCGGCGATTGCCATCATTGCGCCGATGATGGTACTGCGGATATGCGACAAGCCGTTATGCGGCGAGGTCCTGCACGGCAGGTCTTTCTTATGCTCTCCAGGGGCGTTGTCTTTTCACTTCGCCTGAGAATACCTCCTGGGCGATGAGCACATCCTCGATAACCTGAAAATCGAACATCCCCACGCAGGCGAAATCGGCGCCGTTCTCGAAGACATACTTAAAAGTGTCTCTCGGATGAAATGCGCCCGCGGCCAGGACCTTGAAGGCCACCCACGGCGTCTCGAGCGTTTTCATGTACTCGATTGTTTCTTCCGGATTCCGGCACCAGATATTGTCGTTTTCCGGCTGAATATTGGCAGACCAGTAATTCGTTGGATGCAGCGTCTTGACCCAGAAGTCGGGTTTCAGGCCGCCATTGACGCAGGCCTTGACCGTATCGAGCAGATGCGCCCCTAATCCGCCGGGGATGCCTTGCTCCTTGATATATTCGAGCGCTTCGCCGAGCTGCTGCACCTGGTCTTTCTTGACGGCGTTGTCGCACAGTCCACCCTGGATATAGACCGCGTGCGCACCGCCGTCCACGGAGCGTTTGATGCCGGTCTTAATATCCGGGCCCGAGGCGCAATCCGAAATCCACTGGACTTTGCCGCCGCGCTCGTCCCAATACCGGTTGATGACCCGGTCGGAAACGGGATTCGTCAGGATCGTGTTGATGCCGTTCTCTTCGGCCAGCTCCAGCGTCTCGAAGACCTTATCGTCCGTGTGATAGGCCTTGACCAGCGACGAAACGTACATCAGGTCCCTGCTGTGGGCCCAGCCGCCGATCAAATTACCGCCGCAGAATACCCGGCTGATATTGAGGTTCTTGATCTTGCCGAACGGCAGTTTATTACCCGCTGAACCAGCCTTGTCCTTGGGCGCGGGGGCCTTTTCGCTCCCCGGCGTCCCGGCCATCTTAGCCAACAGGTTCTGCTCCTCGAAGCTGCCAAGCCCCAACGCAGCGCCTGCCGAAGCAGCGATGGACTTCCTCAAAAAACCACGACGATCTACATTCTTATTCTCGGACATATTTTCCATCCCTTCGATTCGAACAAATAATATGAAGGTTCTTCGTTCTTGCCATTAGGTTCTCCAGGGCCGCTGGCGGTTCATTGTACCGGACAAAATATCCTTTGCAACCAGCACGTCTTCGATAATTTGAAAGTCAAACATGCCCACGCACAGAAAATCAGCGCCATTTTCAAAAGCATATTTGAAGCCGTCACGGGGATGAATCGCCCCGGCGGCCAGGACCTTGTACGCAATCCACGGCTTGGCCATCGTCTTCATGAATTCGATCGTCTTCTCAGGCTCCTTGTCCCAGTAGTTGTCCACGTTGTAGTTGTCGATCACGTCCTTATGCTGGTCCGGCGACCGCGTGGACCAGTACTTGACGCTGTGATGCGTTTTCATGTAGAAGTCGGCATTCACGCCGGCCTGCTCGCACGCCATAGGCGTCCCCAGGTTATGCCCGCCGACGCCGCCGATAATCCCATTTTTCTTGATGAAATCGACGACCTGCCCGATCAGGTCGGTTCTGCCGTTCCTTGCCCAGAGGTCGCCGACATTGCCAATCAGAAAAGCCCCCACGGCCCCGCCGTCGATGGCCTTCTTGAGATCCCCCGTGAGGTCATCCGTCGCGGCCATGCACTGCGCGATCCACTGAATCTTGCCGCCCCTTTCGTCCCAGTACTTGTTCAGCAGCGGGGCCGAGCCGGAGCCCGTGATGATCGTATTGATTCCGTTTTCTTCGCATATCTGGAGGGTCTCAATGATCTTTTCATCCGTAAAGTAATGCTTCAGCAGGGAAGAGACATAGACCAGGTCCCTGCTGTGGGCATATCCGCCGATCAGATTGCCCCCGCAAATAATCCTGCCTATTTTCACCTTGCCAATCGTGCCTGCCGGCAGGCCCTTGACCGAGTCAGCCGGCGTCTTTGCCGGCCCGTCTGCCGCCGATAGGGCCTTCTCTTCAAGGCTCAAAGCCGACGTAACCACGGCCGAGCCGACGATGGACTTCTTAAGAAACTGCCGGCGATTCACATGTCTTGCCATTTTTCCCAAGCTCTCTCCAACACCGTTCGGACTGCAAAATGTCTAATCACTCCTGAGCACCGTGGGCGAGCAGCAGGTCGATGATCTCAGTCTGCCTCTTCTGCTTGGCCACGTCCAGCGGGGTCTGGCCCATCCGGTCCTTGACGTTGACATCGGCGCCCTTGGTCACGAGCATCTCGACAATCTCACGATGACCTGAGGCGACCGCGACGTGCAGAGGCGTCCCCTGAATTTCACTGACGGCATTCATGTCCACACCCTCGTCGAGAAGAAATTCGGTGACAATCTTACAGCCCCGCATGGCCGCAAAGTGCAGCGGCGTCGTGCCGTCGCCCATCTTGGCGCGCATATCGGCGCCTTTGGTGATAAGCAGCACGGCGACGTCCTCATAGCCTTGCACGAGCGCTATGTGCAGCGGCGTCACATCGTTCTTTGTTTTGGCGGTGACGTCGGCGCCCGCCGCAATGAGCGACTGGACCTGCTCGAAATCACCTTTGGCCACGGCCCGCTGCAGGGATTCGGTGGCATCAGCCGGATCTACTGACATGCGTGCAGCCGGTGCTTCCATCGGTTTCTCCTCAGTGACCGTTGGAGCCGGGGTGGTGGATTCAGCCGCCTGGTTTGGCTCCGCCGGCTTTATTGGGGTCTTGACGGCGGGCTGCTGAGCCGGCTCAGGCTCCTGCTTCTTGCACCCAAAAACAGCTAAAACAGCCGCCAAAACCAAGCAAAGCAGTCTGATATATCGCATTTTCAGCCTCTCTTTCCGACTCCTCGGACAAGTCCGAGATTTAACATCGTGCCCACATCGATTCAGCGCGGTATTCTACCACACTCCGCGCCAAATTGCAACTTTGGAATACTATTGCACCTCCATCAGGGTGCGATTCATGTTTGTAGGTAGATTCTCTCAAAGGCGCTGCTGTCATCGTTCAGCGGACTTGTTTGGCGTGCTGAGGGCCAGCAGGGCCAGCTTCTGCCGCTGGCGTCGCTCTTCGAGTTCCTGCTGCGAGAGCGGCTGATGCGGCCTCTTGCCCAGGCCAAAGCGCTTCTTGAATTCCTCGACGGCCTGAGCCGCATCGCTTCGCCGCTCGGCCAGCACCGCCGGAGCCTGCCCCCCGGCAGGCAAAGGCGAAGGCGGTGCCGTTGTCTGTGATGTAGTATCTTTCTTTGTTGTGTTATTAATAGTGGGCCACTTCCGGCCCAGTGGAAGTACGCGATCTGGCCCACTGACCGGGCCACTTTTGTCCCGCCTTGTGGGACAATTCTGACCCTGTTGATTATCGATCTTTTTTCCTCTGTAGTACAACTCTACGGCCGCTCGCACATCGGGATGAGACTTGGCCCAGATGGTGCGGTAGTAGCCCTTCGGGGATTTGACCTGGACAAGGTCGGCTCGAATGATTTTGGCCAGCCAGCGTTTGATTGTTCGCGGTGAGATCATGAATATCTTGGCGAGCGTGTCGTTGCTTTGCCAGCAGCCTTTCTGGCCGAAGCTGTAGATGTGGGCCAGCAGCACCTTCTCGCAAAGGCCCAGATCGCGGATGTTGAGGAATGGTACGGCAGCTTGAGATAAAGCTCCTTCGGCGTCTTGTCCCCTGCCAGCTTGTTCTTATCCGAAGCCATCCTTGTCCTTGCCGGCCTGTGGCCGAATATGCGAAACTTACACCTCTGCTGTCATCTCTGAAAGCGTGCCGCTTGTCAAGTTGGCGTCTTTGGTAATTTCATTT
>CAYWZW010000128.1:0-5041 GCA_964462945.1 uncultured Pirellulales bacterium | reverse complement strand
ATCCCGATCACCGAGTACTGCGACCGGTACAAGCTGAGCACGCAAGAGCGATTGCGGCTGTTCATTCCTCTGTGTCAGGCCATCCAGCACGCGCACCACAAGGGCATCATTCACCGGGATATCAAGCCGTCCAATGCGCTGGTGATGCTGCACGATGAGAATCCCATTCCCAAGATCATCGACTTTGGCGTCGCCAAGGCCCTCAATCAGCGTCTGACAGAAAGGACCCTGTTCACAGAGCAGGGCCAACTCATCGGCACCCCTGAGTATATGAGCCCGGAGCAGGCGGAGCTCACCGGCCTTGACGTGGATACCCGCACGGACATCTATTCGCTCGGCGTTCTGCTCTACGAGCTATTGGCCGGATGCACACCGTTTGACTCAGAGGACCTGCGGAGCAAGGGCTACGCCGAGATGCAGCGGATCATCTGCGAGCAAGATCCGGTCAAGCCCTCGACGAAGCTGACGACGCTGGGTGGCAAGCTGGAGGATATCGCCAAGCATCACAGTGCCACGGCCGATCAACTGCGCAAGTCTGTGCGAGGCGACTTGGATTGGATCGTGATGAAGGCGCTGGAGAAAGATCGGACGCGTCGCTACGACACGGCCAACGCTCTGGCGATGGATATTGAGCGTCATCTCAATGACGAGCCGGTCCAGGCCCGCCCACCGAGCACACTCTACCGATTCGGGAAGCTGGTGCGGCGAAATAAGGTGGTCTTGGAGGCGGCCGCGGTTGTGATGGCGGTGCTGTGTGCGGTCGGTCTACTCGCCGCGTGGTACTTCCACCATCAGGCCGGGATCCGCTGGGCAAAGGAGGAGCTGCTCCCGAAGATCGAGCGGCTCATCGAGGCCGAGCAGCGGGACAATTACGTCGAAGCGTACAAGATCGCCACAGAGGCAGAGAAATATATACCGCGTGATTCAAAGCTTTCCGAGTTGTTCTCGAAAATTGCGTTCAACGTCTCCATCAAGACGGAGCCTTCGGACGCCACGGTCTACATGAAGGAATACAACGCTCCCGAGAGCGAATGGGAATGCTTGGGTGTTTCGCCGATCGAACACATCCGACTGCCCGTGGGGTTTTTCAGATGGAAAATGGAAAAGGAAGGGTATGAAACGGCCTTTGGCGCCGCCGCCACTTTTGAATTAGACATGAAAGTACGGAACGTGATTATTCCAAATGATATTGTGAGAACGCTTGATAGAAAAGGAACCGTACCTCCTGGGATGGTGCGGGTGAAAGGGCAAGACGAGATCGGCGACTTCTTCATAGACAAGTATGAAGTCACCAATAAGCAATTCAAGGAATTTGTGAACAAGGGCGGGTATCAGAAGAAAGAGTACTGGAAACACGAGTTCGTTAAAGATGGAAAAGAGATGACGTGGGAAGAGGCGGCCGGGGAGTTCGTGGACACCACGGGAAGACCCGGTCCGGCCACCTGGCAAGCCGGCGATATTCCCGAGGGGCAGGAGAATCACCCGGTCTCCGGGGTCAGTTGGTATGAAGCCGCGGCTTACGCAGAGTTCACAGGGAAAAGTCTCCCCACCGCCATTCATTGGAACATTGCTAAAGGTGGGATGTCAAACTTGTTATTGATGAGCGGATTCTTCGAGTTTTTGGCGAAGATGAGCAATTTCGCTGGCAAAGGACCTGCTCCGGTGGGGAGCTATCCCGGGATGACGGCCTACGGAACTTATGATATGGCCGGGAACGTGAGAGAATGGTGCTGGAATGAAGCGCCGAAAGGCAGGGTTATCAGGGGCGGTGCCTGGAATGATGAATATTACCTGTTCTGGGAACGGAGTCAGGTTTCTCCTTTTGACCGTTCCCCCAAAAATGGTTTTCGATGCGTTCTCTACATTGATCCCGACAAAATCCCAGAATCGGCATTTGAAGCTCTAGAACTTGGCGAAGTCCCGGATTTCTATAAAGAAAAGCCGGTGTCTGATTCGGTTTTTCAGATATACAAAGAGCAATTCTCCTATGACAAGACTGATCTTAATGCAAAGGTTGAATGGAAGAACGAGACCTCTCAAGATTGGATAGAGGAAAAAATCACCTTCAATGCGGCCTATGAAGACGAGCGGGTGATCGCGTACCTCTTCCTGCCGAAAACGGGCGTCCCGCCCTATCAGACGCTGATTTACTTCCCGGGCACGGGTTCAATTTCCCAGGGGTCCAGCAAGAATCTCAACACTTACGTAGAGTTCGAACGGTACCTTGCTCCGGTGGTTAAGAGCGGGCGCGCCGTGCTTTACCCGGTGTATAAGGGAACGTTCGAACGCGCGGATGAAGTCCTTGTGTCTGCAGATGCAAATTCATATTTGCATACCGAATTCGTGACCAAGATTGTTCAAGATTTTAGGAGGTGCATCGACTATCTGGAGACCCGCCCGGAAATCGACACCAAACGGCTGGCCTACTTCGGGTTGAGTTGGGGCGGGAGGTACGGGCCCATCATCACGGCCGTGGAGGAGCGGCTCGGTGCCAGCGTCCTCGTGGTCGGTGGCATGGTGGGACGCCGGAGGCCCGAGGTCAACCAGGTCAACTATGTGGGGCGCGTCAAGCTGCCCACGCTGATGCTCAACGGGAAGTACGACTTGACCTTCCCCTACGAGACGTCTGTCAAGCCGATGTTCGATCTCCTGGGGACAGACAAGAAGGAACTCAAGCTCTACGACACGGATCATTTCGTTCCTCGAAACGAGGTCATCAAGGAAACCCTGGTTTGGCTGGACCGCTATCTGGGCCCGGTCAAGTGAGCTGGCTTTCGGGCATTTGAATATCCCAATTGATCAACCAAGCTGGAGAGCGGACAATCGCCGTGACAGGGACGAGGTCTCAGGAACAACCTCCGAAGCTGCCTGCTTTTTCTTGCTATTTCCGGCTCTTGAATCTTCTGACGAACTCAGCCGTCAGATCGATATACTTGTATCCATGCTCAAACGTGGCTTCGATGTGGCTGAACTCTGCCAGCTCATTGAAGGTGGAAATGTGCAGCCAGTCGGGGTTGGAGCTCATGGCTGCCTCGAAGGTGCCTCGGTAGTAGGCCCCGTCAGGGTCATCAGGGTAGTTCACACCAAATTTGGTCCGGTCTTTCCATCCTGCACCTTTGAAACCGCCGTTTTTGGTCTTGCGTCCCGGATTCCTGGTTTCATCATAGCCCGGTGAAATTGTGGCATGATGCTGCGCCGGCTTGCCGCTCGCAAGACTCTGCGTCTTGTTATAATCGTCGATATGCCCCCGCATGGTTTTCATGAAGTCTGCCAACTGACAATCCTCGATATCCACCAGTGTGTATTCTTCCAGGGAACGGAATGGCCCCAGGTACTCTTTTCCTCTGCCATTCTGATAGCTGCCGGACATGATGGGAAAGGCGTTGATCCCGGCCTCTTTCAATTTATCGAACACTCCCTGCCATTCTGCCGGGGTATGCCCCCAGGCCGTCCAAATCATCACGACCGGACAACCTTCTACTTTCAGCATGGCGGGATGATCCTTGTACCGGTTCAAAAAGTAAAACAAGTCGTGGTCCACGGTCTCCAGGGGAGCCCGGCCGTGCTCGTAATCGATGGTGATCTTCAGGTTATGAAGGGCGGCTTTCTCGAAAACGATGTCCAGGATCGCGTTCGGCCCATCCGCCTTGGTATCGTACCACCAGGACACGGCCAGGGCGTCGATCAGGGCGCGGTTCATCTGCTGCATGTGTTTTTCGATAATGGTGGGGTCCCAGGAATTGTAGGCGCCTACAAGCGGGTGCAGGCCCTCCAATCCTTCTTGGCGGCCACCCTCGGCCTCAGTCCGGACCCAGTTGTTTTCGTTAAACCAGATGTAGTAATAGGCCAGGACCACCTTGTCCGAAAAAGCAAAGCCCCTGGATGAGTCCACAGCCGATGCACAGGGAACCATGCCTGAGATCAGCCCAAAACAAACCATCGAGAATGACAAGGCCACCTTCTTCATCGTGCGCTCCTATCTTTCGTGACTGTTCACGTGCGGGAATTAAAAGGGTTCGGTGGGAACGGCATGAACATAAGCCATAAATCACGCAATCTGTGACCAAGGCGGATTAACAGGCGAAGTACAACACGTCTGGCAATATGGGGACACCATACAATGGCACTAAGTTAAGCATATTTAACCGCTTTCGAGGCTGACTAAGAGTGCCGTTTGATTGGAAATCTCAGTGATATCGCCGGTAAACAAACTGCTCTTTGGGCCACAATTCCCTTAACTTAGTGCCATTAGGGACACCATACTTATTTCTGTTTATTCTTTGGCTTTCGACCGGGCGTTTTCTTGCGTAAGACACGCCCGAGTCTGCGCTCCAGCCGTCTCAGGAACGCCGCGCCGCCCAAAGGGCGCCCTGTGCGTTCGTGGCGGCGCAACAGGGCCGCCTCTTCGGCGCTGAGGCCCGCCGCCAGATACATCCGCCAGTCGTCCACTCGCGCCAACAGCGGCGCCACGTCAACCAGCACATCGCTGCGCCCGGCCAGATGGGCCGCCGCGCTGGACCATCGCCATCGCCACGGCGACCGGCACAACCTGGCCCGCACCGGGTTCAACTCCACATACCGGGCCGCCACCATCAGGTATTGCTCGTCCATCGGGAAGGAGGCAAAGCGGCCCTGCCACAAGTGACCCCGCCAGCCTTCGCGGAGGTTGATGCGCTGACTGTAGCGCCGGTGGGCCTCGCCGATCCCACGCCACAGCCCATCCTGCGATTCCGGCACGACGATCAAGTGGACATGGTTGGGCATGAGGCAATACGCCCACACGGCCACGCCACAACGCCCGCACCATTCGGCCATCAACTCCAGATACGCGCTGTAGTCCGCCTCACTGAAGAACGTCTCCTGACGCCGATTCCCACGCTGGGTCACATGGTGCGGCACACCCGGAACCACAACTCTTGCCAAACGCGCCATAGCGCCATAATAATCTCTCACCGCCACAAGTGCAACACAAAATACGCATGGTGTCCCGAATGGCGGTTCCTTAAGAAGATAGGTAAACCCAAAAACATCGATTCTGGGC
>CAYWZW010000127.1:0-5273 GCA_964462945.1 uncultured Pirellulales bacterium | reverse complement strand
CCGAAATAGACGGTATGCAGCTTGGCTCCGAAACCCGCGGTCCAGCTCAGCGTCAAGTCCGTCGTGGCAATGAACTTGGAGTTATCTATGGGACTGGGATTGTAGGCCTTCTTGGGCGGAACCGCAAAGCTCCAGATTTTGCCCTTCCACGGACTGTTGGGATCCGCGTTATTGACCTCATCAATTCGCCAATAGTAGGTCGTGCCCGGAACCAGGCCGTCCGGATAAGGGAATCCGGGAAAACCGGCTACAAAATACGTGGTGGTCTGATTGCCCCGGAACGTACCTCCGGCGCCATTATTCACATCATCAGAATTGTCGCCTAAGTAAACATCGTGCGAGACCGCAAAATCCCCCGCCTTCCACGAAAGGCTTACCCACGTATCGGCATGGAGGGCACCATCCGGCGGGTTGGGGGACAGAGCGTACGGGTATCCTTTACCACCCTCCATGGCTGCCAGAATCTGGCCCTCCGTCAGCGCAGCGTTGTAGAGGCGAACATCGTCCATGGTGCCGTTGAAGTTGTAGGAGCCGGTCGTGAAGGGTTCACAGCCGATCCTGAAAGGTCCCGGCGACGCGCCTAACGCATCTGTTGTGGCTAACTCTCTGTCCAGTGCCCCATTCACGTAGGTCCTGATATAGCCGCCCTGTTGCGAATAGACACCCGCAACGTGATACCACTGACCCACCGCCAGGGCTGTTCCACCGGCAACGTTTCTGTTGAGAACGCTTGCGTTAGCGGCAGTTCGAATTTCAAATTCGACCCTGTTGTTGTTGTACACGGTCATCTTGTAGCCGCCGTTGGCGCCATCCTGGTTGCCTCCAATCTTGTGATCAGCACCCTGAGTATTGACTTTGATCCACGCTGTCATCGTGACTGCACCCGTGATCCTCAGACTCGGGTCATTCCCACAATCGAGCCAATCGCCGGAGCCGTCGAACTCCAGCGCGCCGCCGAAATGCCCGGCCACCCATTCGGGGTCGCCGTTGAAGGTGCCGTCGTTGCCGTTGCCGCTTGAGTCCGAGGCGATGGTTCCGGAGCCCTCATCAAACCTCCACCAGCCTGCAAGGTCTGCCTGAGCCGTGCTGGTCAGAGCCACGCCCAGCACCACAACCAAACAAGCTGCAAAGATTACTTTTCTACACATCATAATCCTCCTTCAAATCAGAATGATCGATAACCGTTGTTACCATTCACGATTCTGCGTATGCGGTTGGCCAAGGCAACTCTTTTCGACTTGACACCACCTCACAGCCAAAAAAAGCGGGCGAAGGGAATCGGACCCTCCTAACTGGCTTGGGAAGCCAGTGCATTACCACTATGCTACGCCCGCGGTTCTCATCTTGTCACACTCATGCCTCGTTAGCATACACTAATCACAGACAAATAGCAAGGGTTTAAAGCAGAAAGAAATCGGAAAAAAGCTGTTGATGCGACTCGCCAATGTCCGATAACACCGGTAGTGGCATGGCAAGGCCAAGCAAGACTTTGGAGAGAACGAGCACACGGGGGCTAAAGTGACGATGTAAATTGCCCGAAGATGTACTGCGGCACGTATTTCTACCTCAAGCATTGTGTGGAGACTTTTACAATGGCTGGAGCGGCAGCCCCGTCCGCGAAGCGACGGAACATAAACAGTATCTTTCGGGTCTTGTTCTGCGGTTCACTGGTCCTTGGCCTGGGCACAATGAGGGCGTGGGCGGCGTCGGTCGAGACAGCCTACTCGTGCGGCTCGCTGCGATCGATGGCAAGAGTTTACATGGCTTCCGGCGGCTACCAGAAAGCCCAGCCGTTTCTGGAGAGGGCGCTTCATCTGGCACAAGGGACAAACGCCTCGGATGGCGAACTGTGCGCCTGTATGCTTGATCTGGCGTATCTCTACAAGAACCAGGGCAGGCTGGACGAAGCCGAGCGAATGTGCCGGTCGGGTCTGGAGCTGCAGGAAAAGGTCTATCAGGAAAGCCATCCATACGTGGCACATACGCTGAGGATTCTGAGCGAGATTTGTCGCGGGCGGGCCCGCTACCGAGAGGCCCAAGGCGCGCTCGAGCGAGCCATTGCTATCATGCGAAGAGTCCGAAGTGAGGATGATCAGGAAATCGCACCCTTTCACGTGGACATGGCCCGCCTGCTCGTCGAGCAGGGCAACTACGCGGATGCCGAATCGCGTTTTGAGAAGGCGATAGCCCCGATCGAAAACAGTTACGGGCCTGAGCACCTTTATACAACAAAGGTGCTCAGCAGCATGGCCAGGCTTTACGTGCTGCAGGAACGATATACGCAGGCCGAAGAATTGATTTGCAGAATCCTGCCCGTCCAGGAAAAGATTTATGGGCCGGATCATCACCTGCTCGTGCCCGTCTGGTTACTTATGTCACAAATAGACCGGGCTAAAGGCGACCTGGTTCACGCAAAGATGCTTCTCGACAGATCTTTGGGTGCGGTTGAAGAACAGAGCGATTGCGGGTATCTGATTGAGGTCGAGGTTTTGACCGGGTTGGGGGAATTTCACCTGCTAAGCAAGGAATACACCAAAGCCGAGGAGGTCTTACAAAAAGCCTTGAAAATCCTGGAAAGCTCGCGGAACGCCGATAGTGATCGTACGGCGATAGCTCTCGACGGCCTGGCAAGGGTGTATATCCATCACGGTCAATACGACAAAGCACAAAGTCTGTGCCGCAGGGCATTAGACATCCTCCAGAGCGTTTTTGACGAACATCACCCGAAAGTAGCCGACGTGCTGGAGACCCTGGTGCAGTTGCACGCGCGCACGGGAAACATTGCAGAAGCAGCCAAACTACAACAGCGAGCCGAAGAAATCCGCGTGCGCCATCGCGCTGACTATACACCGGTTGCAAAAGCGATTGAATGAGCACGCTCTTGTGCAAAAAAGCTGCCGTCAGGGACCGCGTATTGGTCCCTGACGGCAATCTCATATTTCCCATGCAATCCTTGCTGAACTTCCGCCGTAAGGTGTCCCAAGGGTTATTGTGCTGCCAGAGCAGCCAGTCTGGCGGCAACGTAGGCAGCAACACCGGCATTTCCACTCTCAGCCAATCGACCAATATACTTGTCCGTAGCCAATCGTACTGATTCCTCTGCGGCAAAGCCCATTTCGCTGTTCAGGATGCCGACGTACTCCGCAAGAGCATCAAGGTACTCTCCGGCTGCGGCATAGTGGTTTTCGGCTCCTGCGTTGCGTGCTATGGCGGTAGCGATGGACGCCATCTGCTCCTCCGTGGGCGGTGCAGTGCTCGATGCGAACTCATTGATTACCCGCGCCAGAGCAGCTACGTGCGTCCCTTCGGCGTCCTGCAGAATCATAGCAGCCTGCTTAAGACTTGCACACGTGTCGCACGGCTGAATGTCGCGGGTCAAGGCCAGGGCATTGGCGATCCGAATCTGTATCGTTCTCTCGCCGATTCCAAGCTCCTGGGCCGCCCATTTCACCAGGGCCGGGCAACCCGAAACCTCAAATTCCACCCTCTCAAGCCCCGGCGCCACAGGCGATACCATCGGTACGGGTGGCACGAACGGCGGGTTCACCGTGATGGCCACCGTCAGTGCGGCTGAACTGTTCAAGTTATCAGTGGCCGAATAGGTAAAGCTGTCCGGTCCGACATACCCCTCGTCCGGCGTGTAGGTGAATGTGCCGTCGGCCTGGGTCAATGTACCGTGGGCCGGATTGCCGAACTTGACCGCCGTAAGCGTATCCCCATCGGGGTCGGAGTCGTTGGCCAAAACGTTGATAATGACCGCCACGTCCCGAGTGGTTGTCGCCGTATCGGCCACGCCAACGGGCAAACCATTGGTCAACGTGATTGTGACTGTGGTTTCTTCAGAGAGCTGCCCACCGGCTTGAGCCACGTATGTGAAGGTCACCGTCGCATGACCTTCCGCATCCCATGTCAAGGTACTCAGGTCCTCCGGCGGGTGATACTCAAGGCTGAGGGTCGGTCCCTCCGTAGGAACGGGCGTCACTGTGCCTGTGCCTGCAGTAGGTTGGGTGTAAGAATCGATCACTATTAGCTCGCCAGCGTGCATATCATTGGCCAGGACATCGACAGGAATAGTACCGGCGCCCTTTGACGCGGAGAGCACATCATCAATCCCGACTGGCGGGGGCACCGCCTGTGGCGTGATGATGATCTGAGCATGGTCGCCATCTTCACTGGTTTCCTCGTCATTTGCCGTATCCGGCCCGGCCTCCGCGTCGTCTGCGACGGCGTCAGCGTTGGCTGCTCCGCCAAACGTGATATTACCCCATGCCTCTACCTCTATGATCGCTTCGGATGTTCCCTCGCTCGACGATTGTGCGTTAGCCCTCAGGTTGCCGTTCATGGTTGCGTCTCCGATTTCGTCGAAATCGGTGCCCGCAAAAATCCTTATTTCGGCCCTGGTTATATCCCCTTCGGCGATGTCATCCTCTACGCCCTGGGCGTAGGCGCCAACCTCGCCGTTGAGGACCACGTTATCGCCGGCCTTAAGAATGACAACCGCCTCAGCATTTTGACCGTTCGGAACATTCTGTATCGCCAAGTCTCTTCCGACCATGACATCGCCGTTGACCGTCAGGTCACCGGAGGCATCGACGTTGATTTCCGCATGACCCCATCCATTCTTGATCGTCAGATTCTCGGCGGTGATATCGCCCCCATCGTGGGTGGACAGAGCAATCTGACCCGGAGTCGGTTTCACATCAGATGAGTCTTTGGCGGTCTCCAGGCTGCCGATCGTAAGGCCCCCGGAGCCGGCCGTCATCATAATATCACCTAACGTCGTGCTGATCGTATCGGCGGTGTCCTCGAACAAAACGAAGCTGTCCACACCCGTCGCATAAAGCTCGATGTCCCCGTAGCGGCCTGTGATTTTATCACCGACGATATCCTGTACGGTAATGCTCTGGTCGGCATAGACAACCAGGCTCGTCCCCTTAGATCCCCAGGTCTCGATATCCCCCTCGTAGAGTGTATCCGGAAGCGGTTCTCCCGGCGGGTCCAGGGTAGCGGGATTTGGACCACTTGCGATGGTGACGGTCGCTGGATCGATCTCCAGGGTACCGGGTTCGTAGTCAACATTCGCCGGCGAGGCGTCAATCTGACCGGCAATCGTGAAATCGTTGCAGGTGATTTTCACGGACCCCCCATCTCCCGATGCGCCGCCGCGGGCGGAAACCAAGGTGCCTGCGGTCATCGTAAATGTCCCTTCGGTTTCCAGGGTGATGCTTCCCCCGTTCCCATTCACCCCGGCGTCTGCCTCGACGGAACCAGGG
>CAYWZW010000126.1:0-6361 GCA_964462945.1 uncultured Pirellulales bacterium | reverse complement strand
TATGGGGTAGCAGAATCGGGCTGACATACCGGATCGCATTTGGAGAGACGCCGCCCGATCTGGTTGCGCCCGAGACACGCGGGTCCGAGCCGTCGAGGGTGTACCACATCGTCCCTACCGGGGCCGTCATCGAAAACGAGCTGTTCCTTGAAATCGAACCCCCATGCCGAGTGAAGCCGTTGACACGAAAGACCGGAGCCTCCACATTCGGGTAAAGGCCCATGGCCTTGAACTGGTTGATCGCGTTGGTCGTTCGATATGGGAAGTATTGATTGAGCAGCCGCTGCTTCTCGGGCAGCCAGAAACCGTCTTTCGTGTACAAATAATAGGGACCTGAGCTGTATGAGTGCACATCTCTTCGATAATCCCCCCAGCGCGCGGACTCGGCGATGACGGCCAGATCGATTTCATCAGCGCGTCTGATCCATCTTTGGGCGTTCATTTCAGGCGTCAGGGCGCCGCCGTTGAAGAGGTGCTTACGAACGCGATCGCCGAAGCGCACGCGAAACTCTTCGATATCGTCGAGGGAGGCAAACAAGCCGGTGGGATCGGATGACGGGCTCGTGCCTGTCTGTTGGACGTTTTCGAGCACGCGTTCGCCGTCCCAACTGTAGAAGTGCCAGGGTTTGCGCTGCGGCCCGCCGCCGGCCGCCCGCCAGTTGCCGTCAGTCTTGAGGTCCACGTTACCGGCGAACAAGCCCACGAGTGTCCAGTCGATGAAGTTATCCATGTCCAGCAGCCTGCAGATCTGCTCCCAATTGCGGCCGGCCACGACGCTTTTCATCTGGTTCCACGCCGTCAGGGTGCCGTCCGTGGCCTGGCCGCCGTTGACGGCGTCGAGGCTGTCTTTATCGCCCCCGTTATAGGCCGCGTAATGCGAGGCGACCGGGCGCTCATGCAGGTCGTACAGACCCCAGTAGATGCCGTTCAAATAGAGATGCACATAGCAACCCTGGCCCGCATCCGGCTGGCCCATGTCGATAAGCGAATCCCGCATCCACTGGTCACGGATATATTGCGTACGTGCCCGCTGATCCGGCGCCCAGTGTGTCCAGGCATTGTTGAAGAAACCGCGAAGCTGGACGGTGTCGAAAGAATCGACGGGCCAGGCGTCGAACAGCCCGAAGTCGAGTTTGGCCGGGCCGTAGTCCTCGCTGAATCGCAGGCTGAGCGAGTGCTTGGGACATTTGCTCGGCCGGCGGCTTTCGCCGCCCTGAATTCGCAGGCCGCAGTTGACCTGGAATTCCCTGGCGCCATCCGGGGTAAAGAACTCGGCTGAAACAGGCCGCTCCCAGTCCTCGCCTCCCGTGGTCGAATGGCCGGTGTAGATGTAGATGCCGCCTTTGTCGGGATCTTTCTGGTGACTGAACAGGTTGTCCTTGTCGGTCACGACTGAGACGGTGGGGAGCGACCGCAGCGCATCCTCCAACAACGAGGCGTACGCCGGGTCGTTGTACACCTGGGGGTCCATCTCATAGTCGGCAGGGTATGTTTCAAACCAGGTGCTTGGATACCCTTCGTTGAGGACCTGCTGCTGACTTCGTTTGATCACGTCGGCCAGGAAAATATAGGTGTGCGTACCGACGCTGGAAGGTTTCCAGCCGGCCTTGACCGCCTTCGCCCGCACGCACCGCGTCCTGTCGATGAAAATGGGATTCGCATAGACCATCCCCGTCCGAGAGCGGCCTGCAATGTCGTACGGTTCGCTTCCATCGAGCGTGTAGTAAATGGTCGCACCTTCGGTTTCGGTGGCGATGGTGAGGTAGAAAGGCGTCTTGTAGAAACCGTGGTTGCGGCTGAATTTCGTGTCGGCGACCTCGCCCAGGTATCCGCCTTCATTCCGCGCCGCCGGGCTGGGGATAGCGAAGAAGCGCAGCTCATCGTCCGCGTCCGGGTAGCGCCCACAGGAAATATCGACCGTCTGATCGCCGAAAGTAATACTGTCGATCAAGGTGACACCGTCGCCGGCGAACAGGCCAATCTCTTCACCCTGCGCATCGAGTTTGAAATTCGCGTGCAGCCCGCCGTCGGTCGTGTCGTCATCGGCCCAGATCAGCAGGTAGCGGCCCGGCCCGATGATGGCTGCCGGAGGATTGTTACCCGGAATCCGCCACTTCGTGGGGAGCGACAGATTGTCCGTCAGGTACATGCCGCCCACGTTTATCGTTTGGGTGCCGCAGTTGAAGATTTCAACCCAATCGTCGTACTGTCCCTGCGGGTCCCGCGCGGTACTGCCGTTGGACGCCATAAATTCGTTGATGACCAGCGTGAGCCCTGCCTGGTTCGCCGGTTTGGCAGCAATTTGGGCGGCCCCCACGGAACCGGCCAAAGAGGCGGTTATCACAAGCCAAGACAACGAGATACTTACATGCCTGAGCATCGTTTATTCCCGTCCCCACAGATGGCCTGGGATAGGCAACGCGGCCTGATTCCTGCAACCAATGACCTATACGTATTGTAGCACAAAGGCAGCGGCAAAGTCAATACCCGTCCTTCACGCTTGAGCAGCGCCGCTGAACAAGTTGCTTCTTGATTTGCAGCGCCAGGTCGTGTATCATCGCTCTGTTTGCTCGGCGGCGGTTGTCTCTGGAAAAGTCAGAGCGGCAGCCGTGTAGAGCATCGAAAACGTGTAAAGTTGAATCGCGATAGAACCTTTGAAACACGATTGGTAGGGAGCCAGGTCATGAGCAATTCAATAAATCGGCGACAGTTCATGGGGCTCAGCGCCGCAGGCGCGGGAGCCGTTATACTGGGCACACAATTAGCAGGCCCGTCGGCGGCCTCGGAAGAGCCGGGAGAATGGCCGCCCAGACTACCGGCGGTGAAGATTTACAAGGTTTACGTGGGCAGGACCGGCGGGATTTACCTGTCCAGGCCCACGGAAGAGATTGCCAAGTTCGACAAATATCTGGCCGAGGTCGAACGCAAGCTCGGCGACGTCAAGCTCGTCGGCGGCGAGCTGATCCCCCCGACCGAGGTGGATGCGGTCGTGGCCAAGCTGGCCGACGCAGACGGGGTCCTGCTGTTTCATCTTTCCGGCCACGGGGGCGACGCTCCGAAGGCCGCGATGGACCGTATCATCGAGGTTGGGCTGCCCACGGCCGTTTTCTCCCAGCCCTTCAGCGGGCACGGCTGGATGTACTTCCCCCAGTGGCGCAAGGACGGCAGGAAAGTCGTCCTGCTGCCGACCAGCGACTGGAGACAGTTGGAGCAGGCCGTCAGGCTGATGCGGGTCGGGCCGCACCTGAGACAAACACGCATCATCGTTATCAACGCCCCGCAGGGAACCGCCGCCGCGTGTTCGGCAGAGCAAATCAAAGAGCGTCTCGGCACCGAAATCATTCCGATGACCATCGATGAAACCGTCCAGGCCCACGAGGCGGTGGATATCAGGGCGGCCGAAGAGGAGGCGGAAAAATACTGGTTCAGCAAGGCCAAAAAAATCGTGGAACCCTCCAGAGACGAGATTATCAGCTCGGCGCGCTTCTACCTGGCGATGAAGGATGCGATGATCAAGCACCGCGCACAGGCCATCACCAGCTCCGGCTGCATGGGCCGACCGGCCAAGGGCTGCCTGACGTTCAGTAAGCTCAACGATCTCGGCCTGGTCGGGGCCTGCGAAGGGGACATGGATTCTACGCTGACGATGCTCATGTTCGGCTACGCATTCGGCGTCCCGGGCTTTATCACGGACCCGGTCTTCGATACGTCTGAAAACGCGCTGATCCATTTCCATTGCACCTCGGCCACGAAAATGGACGGCCCCGGCGGCGAGCGCCTGCCTTTCTCTATCCGAACCCAGACCGACAGCGATCTCGGCGTGGCGCTCGAGGTCGAGAACCGCATCGGGCAGGACGTCACCTGCGCTAAGTTCATCAATCTCGATACGATGCTTATCTCGACGGGAAAAATCTACAAGGTCACCCGCGACGAGCTGGGCTGCCGGACCCAATTCTGGACGAAGGTCAACGACGCCGAAAAGATGTTTCATAACTGGGGCGCCGGCATCCTCCAGGGCGGCACGATGGCCCTGCTGCACCGCGCCGTCTTCTACGGCGACTACATGCAGGACATCAAGAACCTCGGCGTCCTGATGGGATTCAACGTCGTCGAAGAAGGATAATCTCCGATTCGCCGATGTCCGACTGGGTGGCATCCTCATCCCTTAGGGATGGGGATGGTGGGGGGAAAGCCGTCTCCAGGCTGCGCTTGAGGCTGCCACCCGTTGATGTTCGGAAAACGAAAGGCCCGTGCAGGTGACGACAAGCTGCACAATGTGACATAATGAAGCCGAAAATTCTGCTGGTCAATCCGCCGATCTACGATTTTGCGGCGTATGATTTCTGGCTCAAGCCTTACGGCCTGCTGAGCGTGGCGGGGTATCTTCGCGGCCAGGCAGAGTTCAAGCTCTTCGATTATCTTGACCGCTTGCATCCGTTCATGGCCAGCCGCAGGGAGCTCGAATCCGACCGCTGGGGGCGAGGCCGGTTTTACAGCCAACGCATCGCCCGACCAGCGTGCCTGTGTGCGATTCCGCGATATTTCAGCCGATTCGGCCTGCCGCGAGACCTGTT
Organism: uncultured Pirellulales bacterium; assembly: GCA_964462945.1. GTDB lineage: Bacteria > Planctomycetota > Phycisphaerae > Sedimentisphaerales > Anaerobacaceae. Next base: position 1,787 of record CAYWZW010000126.1, on the reverse strand, counting down.
CAGGGATTTCATGGCGAAAGAAGGCCCGTTCGATTTCGTTTTTGTCCAGACGATGATGACCTACTGGTACCAGGGCCTTAAAGAAGTCATCGAAGATGTTCGCACGATGCAGCCCCGCGCGAAAGTCGTATTAGGGGGCAACTACGTGACGCTCTGCCCCGACCACGCCGGAACGCTGGGGGCGGATATGCTGGTCCGCGGCGCAGAGCTTGCCCCGCTCTGGGAATACGTGGGAATCAGGCCGGACTTGAAGCAGCCCGCTTTGTGGGAGACTTACCCGAAGCTCAACGCTGGCGTGCTCAAGCTCACGGACGGCTGCCCTTTCAACTGCACGTACTGTTCCGTGCCGAAGGTGTACGGCCGGTTCCAGCCCCGCTCGTTGGAACATTCTTTGGCCGAGCTGGAGCTGCTCCATCAGCTCGGAGCCGAGAATATCGCTTTCTACGACGACGCCCTGCTGTTCGAGCCGCAGAAAGTTCTGGTTCCATTCCTGAATGAGGTCGTTAAGCGTAATATCGCGGTGAACTTCCACAGCCCGAACGCTCTCAACGCGCGCTTTATAACCGAGGAGCTGGCCGAGCTGATGGTGCAGGCTGGCTTTAAGACGTTCTACTTAGGCTTCGAGAGCGCCTCTTTGCAATGGCAGAAGCGCACCGGCTCAAAGGTTTCTTGCGACGAGCTCGCTAGCGCGGTCGGGCGTCTTGTTTGCGCCGGGGCTGGCCTCGAAAATATCACGGCGTACCAAATCCTCGGCCATCCGCACATTGACATTCAGCAGCTCGAAGCCTCGATGCGTTTCGTTCAGAGCCTCGGCGTACGCGGCACGCTGGCCGATTTCTCGCCGATCCCCGGTACGCCGGACGGCGAGTATTGCCGCAAATGGGTGAATATGGATGAGCCGCTCATGCACAACAAGACCGCCTTCCCGATTATCCTGATGGGCTTCGACGCATCCAACCGCCTCAAAGACCTCCAGCGGGGATTGAACAGACAACTGCGGAGCGCAGAAAGCTGAGATGGACGAGGGACGAGGGACGAGGGATGATGGACGCCACGCTGGCAGCAACCCAAAGAACGGATTTCGAGCCAATAGGAATTACCCTTCGGTGTTTGTCATTCTGAGGCGAAGCCGAAGAATCTCATACGTCTCGCACTTCGCAGCCGAGATGCTTCACGGAGGAAAATAGGGTCTGTCCCTCCACGCCCATGGCCAAAGCATCTCGTGAGCGCTAACGCCGCGGCTGACGGGACGCGAGCGTAGCGAGCGGTCCCGATCGAACCGCATGTTAGGAATATTACCGTAAATCATTATCCATCTTGCGGTATTGCATAGCCTTAGCATTACCGGCATCTGGATTATTTTTGAGCGTTTGAATTGTCTTGTCTTTCTGCTTCTGCGACATCTCAGTTTCAATACTTCTACTGAGGAGTTCCACCATATTAGGCATTAGAGGGCTTGTTATGTGTACTGGTGGTTGATTTATTGAGCCGCCACTTAGATTCACAATAGTATTTTCCCAAACATCATTCTCACCTCTGCTTATGACCGTAAAGATCAAGACGCCTGCCAAGTTTGCACATACATAGTATGCATTAAGTGATGGAACAAAGAAGGTGTAGTCAAAAGCGCTTATACGGAATAGAAAATTAGGCTCATCAAGTTGCGAGTATGCTTGTGATATTTCAAACATCGGAAGAATATGGTTTTCCAAGCTGGCAATGTCATCTCTCTTTCCTAGGAGCCTGTCTGAGTAATACTTGAACGACCTTCAGGCGATATTATAATC
>CAYWZW010000125.1:0-6429 GCA_964462945.1 uncultured Pirellulales bacterium | reverse complement strand
AATTATTGTGGCTACCGTTTGCGTTAGTGTTCCTGAGTGTTCCGGCTGGTCGCCGCCTCTGTATATCGACTCGGATTGGAAGGTGTATGCCCCGGTCGGCGAATGGGCGATCATTGATGCGTGGGTCGAGTCCGGCGGGCCGATCTATTCCTGGGTGTGGAGCTGGGGAGGCTATGAGGACCAATATGACGAGGATTACAGTTCGATGTCGTGGGGCGAGTACAGTTCCTCAGGCGTGTACAGTGCCTATGTGGATGCTTCCGGTGCCGGCGGATCGGACGATGCGCACAGCTACGTGTACGCGGTGGCGGTCACGCAAGTCATATCGAGCACGAGTGCTACCTGCATAGGCCAGAACGTTACATTCGGGGCCATAACGAATCCGCCGAACTGCGCGCCATACGTGACCGTAACATGGAGCGGCGGAGGCACCCCCGGGCGAATCCAGGGACGCCATACTTAATTCGTTATTGGTGGGCGGGAATTGAGAATGTCGGGGTGTTTTTTCGAGAAATGACCGGGGGATTTGCGCTCTCACGGCCGTCCTTCAGGCATGGGGGATTCAGACGAGAAGCCGGATTCGGATGAACGCCAGCAAAGCAAAGATTTCGTGCCCTCAGCCACTCTGCAACCTGTTTGAGAAATATCGCTTGAAAGTTATCTGTCCAAGGCTATGATATAGGAGGCGGTCTCTGTCGTCGTTTGGCATTTTTTACGGCAAACTCGAAAAATGGCTACTGAAATCACAAGCCAGCTCGATCACGTTCGTCACAGGGTGAGCAAAAATCACCAAAGACGTGAACAGTCCAGAATAGGACAATTCCTGACGCCGGCGCCCATTGCGCACTTCATGGCGGGTCTGTTCCAGCGAGACGTTGCGGCGGTGCGGATTCTTGATGCAGGAGCCGGAGCGGGCGTGTTGTCGGCGGCGGCAGTGGAGACTTTCATCTCGCGGACGGGCTGCTTGCGCTCGGTTGAGGTGGTGGCGTACGAGAGTGACGAATTGATGCTGCCATATTTGGAGAATGCACTTGGCCGCTGCAAGGCTGCCTGCACAAAAGCGGGTATGACCTTTCGCGGAGAAGTGAGAGCTAACGATTTCGTGGCTGTGGGCGTCTCGCAGACAGACGAAGGCTTGTTCGCTGGAGGGGCTGAACGGTTTACCCACGCGATCCTGAATCCGCCGTACAAAAAGATCAACGGGCAGTCGCAGACGCGTAAGCTGCTGGACGCGGCGGGGATGGAGGTTTCCAACCTCTACGCGGCGTTCGTATGGTTGGCGGCCAAAATGCTGGAACCGGGGGGCGAGCTGGTAGCGATTACGCCTCGCAGTTTCTGCAACGGGCCGTATTTTCGCCGGTTTCGCCTCGCCCTGCTGGAGGTGATGGCGCTGCGGCGGATTCACGTGTTTCAGTCGCGCAAGAAGGCTTTTCGCGATGATGATGTTCTTCAGGAGAACGTGATTGTTCACGCGGTGCGGGTGGGACGTAAGCCGAAGCATGTGACTATCTCGTCGTCGGAAGGCTCCGATTTCCGCAAGGTCAACGTGCGGCGCGTGCCATACGAACACGTGGTCTTGCCACACGACAGGGATGCTTTCATCCATCTGGTGCTAAACGACGAGGACGAAGATGTGATGCACAGGATGCGGCGGTTCGGAACGCCGCTCGATCAATTGGGGATAGAGGTTTCGACGGGGCGCATCGTGGATTTTCGGGCGAGGGAGCACCTTCGGCTCCAGCCTGAAGCGGGGACGGCGCCGTTAGTGCATCCGTGCCATTTTGAGCGCGGCTTCGTTCGCTGGCCGGCGGAATCGGACAAGAAGCCAAACGCAATCGTGTCGTCGGAACAAACGCGCGATCTCATGGTTCCGGCGGGGCATTACGTGTTGACTAAGCGTTTCTCTGCGAAGGAGGAACGCAGGAGGGTGGTGGCGGCGATTTACGATCCACAGCGGGTCCAATCGCCGCTCGTTGGCTTCGAGAATCATCTGAACTACTTCCACGTGGCAGGCAAAGGGCTGCCGCCGAATCTGGCGAAGGGATTAGCGGTGTATTTGAATTCTACGTTGTTCGACCGATACTTCCGCCTTTTCAGCGGGCATACCCAGGTCAACGCCACAGACTTGAGGAAAATGCGCTATCCCACACGCGAACAGCTCATGCGGCTCGGTGCCCGTGTGGACAACGGCTTCCCGGATCAGGAAGCGGTGGATACAATTTTGGAAAAGGTACACCAGAGCAATGGCTAAGAAGACCAAAGCGAAGAAAGCCGAGCAAAAGATTGCAGAAGCGCTGGAGGTCTTGGAGGCGCTTGGGCTTCCACGGCAGCAACAGAATGAACGTTCGGCCTTGACGCTTCTTTCGCTCCTGGGCCTGAAACCTGAGGACGAATGGGAGAACGCGAGCGACCCGTTGATGGGCATTACACCCATGATGGATTTTTTCGCCGCGCATTACGGCAAGCAATACGCACCTAACACACGCGAGACGGTGCGGCGGCAGACTGTTCATCAGTTCGTGCAGGCAGCGCTGGTTCTGCCGAATCCCGACAGGCCGTCGCGAGCAACGAACAGCCCGAAAGCAGTCTATCAAATTGAGACATCGGCCCTGAAGCTGCTACGCGAATTTGGCAGGCCGAGCTGGAAGGCCCGGTTGCAGGAGTATCTGAAGTCTGTCGAAACGCTGAAGCGCCTCTATGCGCGAGAGCGGGACATGCGCCGCATACCCCTAAGACTCCGCAGTGGAGAGCAGATCAGGTTGTCACCCGGCGGGCAAAATGTGCTCATCAAGAAAATCATCGACGATTTTTGCCCACTTTTCACACCGGCAGGGCAAGTCATCTACGTGGGCGACACCCATAAAAAATGGGCCTATTTTGATTCCGAAGCGCTTGCAGCGTTGGGTGTTCAGATCGAAGAGCACGGGAAGATGCCCGACGTTGTCGTTCATTACAGCCGGAAGAGCTGGCTCGTTCTTATCGAGGCGGTTACGAGCCACGGACCTGTGAATCCAAAGCGGCGGCAGGAATTGAAGCAACTATTTGCCGGATCGCACGCCGGACTTGTATATGTGACGGCCTTTCTTGACCGCCGGACCTTGTTGAAATACCTCAACGACATCTCCTGGGAAACGGAAGTCTGGATCGCGGAGGCCCCGACGCACCTGATCCACTTCAACGGTGAGCGTTTCCTTGGACCTTATGAGGAAGATGAGTAACTCAAAGCTGGGCAAAAGAAATCTTGCAACGTCCGGCGAGAGGCGGAACTTGTCCTGAGCCCGGTCGAAGGATACTATATGCGACACAAAGAAACGCTTGGCGGAATTGCGGGAAAGAATGTCTTGGAAATACGTATGGTGTCCCTAATGGCCGCCGAACTGCGCGTCATACGTGAGCGTAACATGGAGTGGCGGAGGCATCCCCTCAACCGGCAGCGGCTCGCAGTTCACCACGAACTGGAGCACGGGCGGCACGAAAACCGTCACCGCCACCTGCGGCAGTAGCAGCGCACAAAAGCAGGTCACTATTGTGGAGATCGTGGAGGTGATTTCGAGCAAAGTGGTTGCATGCGTCGGCGAAAACGTCACGTTTGGAGCACTAACCGAGCCTCCGAACAGCGCACATCTTGTGACCGTAACGTGGAGTGGCGGACAGAATCCTGCCACGGGCAGCGGCTCGCAGTGGACAACCAATTGGAGCACCCCAGGCCCGAAAACCGTCATCGCCACCTGCGGTACCAGCAGCGCGCAAAAGCAGGTCACGATCGTTGCGGTGGAGAAGGTGGTAAAACAGGGAACCGCAAGTGAAGGCCCTTTGTACATTGTTTGTTCAGGCGACTATGTGGATTTGCAGGCAGTACCTTCTCCTCCAGGCGCGTCTTTTCCGGCAGGAGAGCCACACTGGACGCTCCAAAAACCTTCTGGTTCAAGCGCGTCGTTGTCCAATTCCACAGGTCTCACTACGACACTTATAGGAACCGACAAGTTTGGAGACTATGTAGTTACTGCCAAATGTTGCGATACCGATCCAGGGGATTCAATTACTGTCAAGTGGGAACTCGGAAGCGTGACCGGCTGGCAGGATTACTACAATGAGTACGGCGACTATCCAACGCTTTGCGTATCTACTGCATGTGATGGAACAGACGGCTACATGCTTGATGATTGTGGCAACAAGCTTGAGATGTGTTGCTGCCAGCCAGATGGTAGCGGCGGAATTGGGGACTGCGCGTTCCGGTATTTTTACAACGGCGGCCAAGTGAGCTATTGTCCATGGGGGCTCGCCTATGACAACGAATTTTCCTACAAAGATGCTCCCATAGTAGGCTCAAGCAACAAGCGCCTCTTTACAGCGGCCAAGCATGTCAGCGTCAGTGAGAAGTATGGAGCCGGGTGCTGGGGCTTCTATTGCTCAAAGATCGTAATTGACAACTGGCTGACTAGTGAAGGAGGCACATACTGGCGGAGACACCCAGACTATGCAGTATACGAGATCGATGAGGGCTACGAGTGCCCGGGGCATTGAAAAGAAAGCTGAAGTATGTGTTCCAGGAAAGGACGGACAGAGATGGATAAGAGAAGAAGAGGCTGGCAGAATTCAATGAACAGGTTCCTAGTGACATCAATCATTCCGGTGCTTTGCTATGCCGGACTTTCGAGGGAACAGCAACCCGCTGCGCGAATCAGACCAGCGAACATCCCGTTCATGGGGGGTGCGACGGGGGGCACACTGGTCCTTGGTTATGTACAGGACCCCCACGTTGTGCACTTCACTAACGTCTCCATCAATACTTTTGCCGGCGAGGCCCCGGAATCAGTCGTGAATCGCCTGGCGCGAGCCGTTGTCTATTCCGATGCGATTTTCAGAAGGGCTAGCAGGAATCCAAATGCGGAGGCAATGGTGGCTCGTATGGCGCAGGGAAGCATGCTGTCAATCATAGGATCTAACAGAAACTACTTTCTTGCGGGAACGGAAACTGGTTTGGGAATTCCAAAACCACCGCTCTCCCTTAGCACCTCTTACGACGGAAGCGCTCGTACGATTGACGTCAAATGGATCAACCCACCAGACGCTGTGGGCTATGATTCAGTCTACATTCGCTGGCGTTACCGGAGGATGCCTCCGGACACACCCCTTAGCGGTGGTGGAGACGTCGTTCACGGCAGACTGACGGCCTACACGATCAAGATTCCAGTGGAGGTGAAGGAATTGGATCTGGATGTGTGGCTTAGGGGCTTTCGCCACGAGATGCCGCCGGATGAGCTGCGTGCCAACAATATTCCATTGCTTACCAACGCTATTCCATCGGACATCGCAGCTATTCATGTAAGCAGCGACGGCTACGGTCAGGAAGAAACGTACGGGATCCCATTTTTTACGGGTGTCGCACCCAACTGGACGGCCTGGAGTACCACAGCCAACACCGACAAGGCTGCCTTCGAACAAGGAGAGCGATACGCCGGCGTGCGTCGTTACGAACCTGTGAAGGCACTTTTGACCAACCCCTACTACCAAGCCATAAAGGCACCGCCCCAGGGCGGGGAACATGGCGTATATAGGAAATTCCTTGGCTTGACGCCGGGTCATACGTACAGACTAACCGCCTGTCTGAGCACGCTGGAGATGGACTCTATCAAGGGTGATTGGTCTTTTTCTCTGCACGCGGCCCCTAATGGGCCCGATGGAAGAGACCTGACCGGTCAACAAATGGCAGGATTGGCCCCCCTGCCCGATGGCAGAGGCGGGCCGCAAGCCGGGCGCGTTGCAGTTCGCGGTCCAGACAACACCACAAAAGGGGCTTTCGAATTGGTATTCAGCGGCGATAAGGGCGCTGGCGACCCTCAGAGTTCGCATATTACCCTTCCTGCCGGTGTGGATACACTTACCGTCTGGGTCCGATTCAGATGTTCGGATCCCAAGGGCAAGGTCGGATTCTCCGGCGTGAAGCTTGAAGACATCTCCGCAATCGAGAATCCAAAATCACCGGCGCAAATCCGTGATGAAGAAACTGCAGAAGAGATCAGACTCCTGAAGTGGGTAGAAAAAGCGTCTCGTGAAGCATCTGGTGCAGAACCTCGGCCTTAAATGAGGCTGTCCTTGCCGTATCTGGGAGGGCGAATCCGGTGGCGAATCCAGGGACGCCATATAATGGCACTAAGTTAAGCATATTTAACCGCTTTCGAGGCTGACTAAGAGTGCCGTTTGATTGGAAATCTCAGTGATATCGCCGGTAAACAAACTGCTCTTTGGGCCACAATTCCCTTAACTTAGTGCCATTAGGGACGCCATACTTAATTCGTTATTGGTGGGCGGGAATTGCGGGTGTCGGGGTGTTTTTTCGAGAAATGACCGGGGTATTACAATCGGGCAAAAATTGGGATGGCCAAGGAACATCGTATCCCCCTTAGAAGGATAAGGTGTATGACTTCT
>CAYWZW010000124.1:0-6653 GCA_964462945.1 uncultured Pirellulales bacterium | reverse complement strand
CGGCCATAAGCATCGCGGCGAAAGTAAGGTAGCCGTTGCAGCTCGGGTCCGGGCAACGGAACTCGACTCGTTTGGAATTCGGGCTCGGTGAGTACATCGGGATGCGGCAGGCGGCCGACCGATTACGAGCGGACATACACAGGTTCACCGGCGCCTCGAAGCCCGGGACAAGCCGGCGATACGAGTTTGTGGTTGGCGCCGCAAAAGCCAGAATGGCCGGGGCATGGTGAATAAGCCCGGCGATGGCGTGCAAGGCCAAATCTGACAGGCCCGCATAACCTTTTCCGGCAAACAGGTTTTTGCCGTTCTTCCAGAGCGAGAAGTGCGTGTGCATCCCGGAGCCGTTGTCCTGGAATATCGGCTTGGGCATAAACGTTGCTGTTTTGCCATGGCGCTTGGCCACGTTCTTGACGATGTACTTATACCACATAAGCTGGTCGGCCATCTTGACTAACGGTGCGAAAAGCATGTCGATTTCGGCCTGGCCCCCGGTGGCAACTTCATGATGGTGCTTCTCGACCACAATGCCGACCTTCTGCATTTCCTCGACCATTTCGGTGCGGATATCCTGCTGAGTGTCGGTAGGGCTTACGGGGAAATAACCGCCTTTGTAACTGGGCTTGTACCCCAGGTTTGGCTCTTCGAAACGGGCGGTGTTCCAGGACCCTTCCGACGAATCGATGGAGTACATTCCGGTGTGCTGATTCTGCTCGTAGCGGACTTCGTCGAAGATGAAGAATTCAGGCTCAGGGCCGTAATAAGCGGTATCCGCAAGCCCGGTCTTTTTCGCAAATTCGGCGGCCTTCTTGGCGACATTGCGCGGGTCGCGATTGTACTCTTCGCGTGTCATGGGATCCACGACGTCCGCAAGGACACTCACCGTGGGTTTTTCGAAAAACGGGTCCATAACCACGGTGCTGAGGTCCGGAACCGCCATCATGTCGGACTGGTGAATTGGCTTCCAGCCGCGGATTGATGAACCGTCGAAACCGAGGCCTTCCTTAAGGGCCTTTTCGTCCAGGAACTCCACCGGGAACGTGCAGTGCTGCCAAGTACCGAGAAGATCGACGAATTTCAGGTCCGCCATCTTCGCATTGTTCGCCTTGGCGAATTCAGCAAATTGTTTTGGCGTCATTGTTCATTTCCTTTCAGAGAAAAACTTGCCATTTTCGGCTAATGTAACGCATTTACGATGCAATTGCACTCTTCATTTACTGCGAGCTGTTCTTGAGTGCTGCACAGAGGTGGGACGCACCGAGACGCTGCCACTGCCCGCAGCGTGTGGCCATACTATCTCTATTCCCATCATTTTCTGTACCTCAAAAGCAGATGCTTGGCATTCACGGCCCAAACACCACCAAAGATATTAGCAACTTCCATGCCAAGGCAACGGAGAGTCGGACATTTCTATATAAGACTTTGTTACAGCCTGACTTACGAACGGCAATGGGCTGCGGCCCCAAAACAGGATAACTACAATTCTGTAGATTGTCCTGCCGCGAGCACAATCTTACGGCACAATTTTGTAGTTTCTGCTTCTTTTCGAAGCAGGCCCGGCCCCAAGGCCGGGGCCCGCTCCAAAATGCCCAAGCATAAGGGCACAGAAAAGATGGCTTGCAACGTCCCGGTTGTGCAAACCTCAGCCAATAGCTTCTCCGCCTCGCTCGCCGGTGCGAATCCTGATGCACTCGAGCAGATCGACAACGAATATCTTTCCATCTCCGATGTCACCCGTCCGCGCGCCGCCTATGATAGCCTCCACAGTTGGCTCCACGTATGCATCGTTTACCGCGATCTCCAGCTTGACCTTCTTCAGGAGGCTGCCCGACTCCTTGTGGCTGCGATACACCTCTGCGACTCCCTTTTGCCGGCCCCGGCCCACAACGGTCGAGACTGTCACTAAGTGTATCTCTTTCTCCGTCAGTCTTTCAAGCACCTCATCGAGACGATCAGGCTGAATAATGCCGATTATGTATTTCATAATATCTTGTCCTTTCTCTGCTAATTAATCAGCGTGTACGCACCCTCCCTGTGTTGGGTCAGGTCAAGACCGATTCGCTCTTCGTGCTCCGTGACCCGCAGCTTCATCACGACGTCCACCAGCTTGAGCAGCACCACACCCACCACCAGAGAGTACAGCATGGTGACAATCACGGCCTTGATTTGCACCCAGAGCTGTATCGGATTGCCATACAGCAAACCATCCGCCCCAGCCGGGTTGACCGCCTTACTCGCCCAGATGCCCGTGGCGATTGCGCCCCATATCCCCCCAATTCCGTGCACGCCGAAGGCATCGAGCGAATCATCGTAATTGAACGCCCCTTTGATGTACGTCACGGCCAGCCAGGGAAACACCCCTGCACCGGCGCCGATCCAGATCGCGCCCATCGGCGTAACGAATCCCGAAGCCGGTGTGATGGCAACCAGCCCCGCCACCACGCCGGTGATCATGCCGAGCGTTGTCGGTTTTTTATACTTGAGCCAGTCGAGCAGCGCCCATGTCAGACCTGCCGCTGCTGCCGCCAGGTGTGTCACCGTGAACGCGTTACCCGCCAGACCGCCCGCACCGAGGGCGCTGCCGGCGTTAAAGCCAAACCAGCCGAACCACAATAAAGCCGCCCCCAGCACGGCGAACGGAAGGTTGTGCGGCGGAGAGATCCCATCCGGATACCCTTGCCGCCTGCCCAATACCAGTGCCGCCGCCAAAGCGGTCATCCCGGCATTGATGTGAACGACCGTTCCGCCGGCAAAATCCAGGGCGCCCCAGTTTCTCATGAAACCGCCTACGCCCCACACCCAGTGTGCGACAGGATCATAGACCAGCGTCGCCCACAACAGCACGAAGACGCAGAACGCCGAGAATTTCATCCGTTCAGCGAACGCCCCAATGATCAACGCCGGGGTGATCACGGCAAACATCATTTGAAACATCATGAAGACCTGGTGCGGCACGGTCGCGGCGTAGTCGGCGTTTGGCTCCAGCCCCACGCCTTTTAACCCAAACCAGTCCAGTCCGCCGATTATCGAACCTTTGTCCGGCCCGAACGACAGACTGTACCCAAACAGCACCCACTGCAGACTCACAAGGCACAGAATCATCAGGCACTGCATAAGCACCGACAGCATGTTCTTGCGGCGTACAAGTCCCCCATAGAAGAACGCCAGCCCCGGCGTCATCAGCATGACTAACGCAGCACTCATCAGCACCCAGGCCGTATCGCCTGTGTCTATCGCCTGCTTGAGTGCTCCCGGAGCACCCCCTTGGTCTGCTGAAGCCCTCGCTATGCCGGCGAACATAACAGCCGCGAAGGGGACAACCCTCCATAAGGTCAAAGTATCATTTGCTCTTTTGGTCATCACTTCAGTATCTCCTTATTACAAGGTAGCGGTTCTAAAGACCGTTCATATCTGCTGCGGATCGATGCGCGGTCAATGTAAAGTAACCTTTGCAAGTACTGTGCCAAACGGGAGAGAATCTCACGCAATCTCCATAACACTTTACGTTCACGTCACTTATGGGCATTTTAACGAACTGCATAACCAACCGCGCAAATCAACAATATTGTAAGTATTACCTATATAATCTACATTATTGTAGCTATTGGTTTTTCCGAAGCGCACATCGTCGCTGAGCATCCCCGAATAGCTAACGCTGCCGATTCAGAAATTTATATCCAGTTGCACAGTCCACTTATAATCGCCGTTTAAGTCTTTGTCATTAAACCAAACGGGCCCCATAAGAAGACTGACATCGGGCGTAAAGAAGGCGTAAAGCCCCACACCACCGCCGCCAATGGCATTGTCGCCACTGGCGTAATCCGCAGCCAAGACAAATCTATTGAATTGCCTCTCTCCCTCTTTGGCCGGGTAGAATCCTTTGTCCCAGCCGATCATAAGACCTTCGTTTTCAACGTCCCCATCCGAAGACCTCAATGTATTCGTAGAGCCTGCATAAGCCCCGCCGTGTAACCTTCCCAGGTTCCCGGGCAGAGTCTTGCCCACAACAAAATGCCAGATATCGTAATCGGTGATACCGTCTTGCGTGCCCACGTTCCATACGCCGAAGCTCATGGCGGGAGAGCCTTCATATAGCGAGCCTTCGGGTGTGCCCAGTTTCGCATTGAAAAATAAGGGGTCATCTGCCGGCTCTAATAAATCGAACCCCACTTCCATATTTAGTTTTTCATACGGCAAAACTCCCACCGTCAAACCTACATCCGTAGGAAAGTCACCCTGTTCTGTCCCCTTCCTGCCTACTGTAAAATAGCTGTCGTATGTAATATGCCACTTACCGTAAGGTTGGACATCCGGCGTGCAGGTGGTCCAATAGGTGGTAGAAGGCGTGGCACAAGCAAGATCCAAATACCAAAATCCCAATACCAAAACGACCAGCCCACGCGCCAGAACTTTGAACGTTCGCATTTTTCTTCTCCTTTGTCTCTGTCTTTTTTCGCCTGCGAATCTCCTGAACAAGCCGGGGTAATGCCTCAGCCGCCGTATCAGCCGAATTGCACCTGCGATTGTATTAGCAATGTATGTGCCAACTGGCGGCAAGAGAGAAGTGCAAAAGTTCTAAGTGATTGATGTGACGGGGTTAACGTTGATTTTCGGCACTATTCAGAGTTGACGGTTTGCTACAAAAATGTAGCAGAAAAGGCCAATATCTACAAATATGTAAACTTCCTTGGCCCTCAGATGTAGTAACGCGGCTGGATGCCGAATTTCTTGAGCTTATAGCCGAGTATGCGCTCGGTGATGCGAAGCTCCCTTGCGGTTTTACGCTGGTGTCCACGGCACTTCTTCAGGGCATCGACAACAAGCTCTCTTTCCTTGTTCTCAATGATCTCCGTCAGTGAGCGGCTGGCCACGGCTTCGGTCTTTTTTATCATTTGAAGCGAGGGCGGCAGGTGCTCGGAGCGGATCACTTCGCCGTCGCAAAGCAGGACGGCCCGCTCGATGCAGTTTTCCAATTCCCTGATATTGCCCGGCCAGTGGTACCGTGTCAGCATCTCGATCGCAGGGGTCGAAATGCGGCTGATGTTCTTGTTGTTCTCGGCGGCTATTCGCTCAAGAAAGTAGTCCGCCAGGAGCATGATATCATCCTTGCGCTCCCGTAAGGGCGGCATGTAAATCGGAAAGACATTGATTCGATAGTAGAGGTCTTCGCGGAAGAGTCCTTCTTTGATTTGCTCTTCGAGGTTCTTGTGTGTCGCCACGACGATCCGGACGTTCGTTTTTATCGTCTCGAAGCCGCCGACCCGCTCGAACTCCTTGAATTGGATCACCCGCAGCAGCTTGACCTGCAGGTTCAGCGAGAAATCGCCGATCTCATCGAGAAAGATGGTTCCACCGTGCGCTCTTTCAAACCTGCCGGCCTTGCTCTCGACGGCGCCGGTAAAAGCCCCTTTTTCGTGCCCGAACAGCTCGCTTTCCAGCAGGCTGTCCGGCAGGGCGGTGCAATTGACCTTCACAAAGGGCTTGTCGGCTCTGAGGCTGTTGTAGTGAATGGCGTGAGCGACAAGGTCTTTGCCCGTCCCGCTCTCGCCGCGAATAAGAACCGTGGCATTGCTGTTGGAAACCTGCTCGATAAGCCGGTACACCTCCTTCATGGCGTTGCTGCTTCCGACCATATTGTCTATATTGAAGTGTGTCTTCAGCTCCTCGCGCAGACGCACGTTCTCTTCACGAAGCTGCTGCCGGTCGGATTCCATCAGCTTGTTCAGCTTGATCGCCTGGGCCACCATCGTGGCGATGACTTTGAGCAGCCTGACGCTGGCCTCGAAGTCGTCGTTGGTTTCGGCTTCCTTGTCCACGCTCAAAGTGCCGATCGTTTGACCTTCCAGCTTTATCGGGACGCAGAAGAAGGCTATCCGCTTGCCCTCCTGCTGCGTTCTGGACTTGGTTTTGTGCAGGAAGCGGGGGTCTTTGGAAATATCCGGCACGACAATCTCTTTGCCGCTCTGCACGACCAGCCCGGTAATGCCTTCGCCGACTTTGTAGCTGGCCTGGCTCGTGGATTGTTTGCTCAGCCCGTGCGCGACTCGGACGTTGATCATCTCGGTATCGGGATCCAGCAGCGCGATCGTTCCGCGCCGCAGATTGAGGTGGGTATCAAACGACTTGAGTATGGACTTGAGCGTCTCTTCCAGGTTGCGGGACTCGGAAAAGTCCCTCGATATGTCGCTCAAAAGCTCTACTTCCTTGGTCCGTTTAGCTTTCATTATGCACTGCCCCAGTATTGCCACTAAGGCACTAAGGCTCTAAGGTTTTGGACTCATAACTTCTTTGTGACCTCGTGTCCTGGCGGCTCAACCTGCCGGAATGATAACAAAATTGTCGGGGCAACACAAGAAACTACAATTTTGTAGCTATTAATAGCCACAGAGGACACAGACGCCGTCCTGAGCGCAGCCGAAGGAGCACACAGAGAAATTACCCACAACGCTGCAATCTCTGCGGAAGCAGGGACAATAGTCAATCGTCAATAGTCAATAACAGGGGCCACAGATTCCACTGATTTACACAGTCTTACGTTCACCACGAAGAGCACCGAGAGCCACCAAGGCGCAAAGGCACGAAGTAAAATAAGCCACAGAGCACCCAGCGCGGCTTCGCTTCGCTCAGCCGCAACCAAAAAGGATAGAGCTTCAGCC
>CAYWZW010000123.1:0-7001 GCA_964462945.1 uncultured Pirellulales bacterium | reverse complement strand
GGACGATGCGTTGGCGGCCGGAATCGTTTTTGATAAAAAGGTTCGTCTGGGCTGCAACGACAAAACGAGAAAACAGTTGTCTGTGCCGGTCCGGCTGATTGCGATCAAGTGTACACCGCATAAGAAACGCTATAAGATCGGGCGTGGAGGACCTGAACAAGGTCAGACATTGCTGATCGCTACCGACCTATTCGATCTGGAAGCGGATGTGATTGCGTTAATCTTTAAGCATCGCTGGGCGATAGAGATATTCTTTCGCTTTTTTAAGCATGTTCTGGGCTGCCGGCATTTATTGAGTTACAACCGCAACGGCATTGAATTGCAGACCTACGCGGCCATTATCGCGTGTATGTTGATTTCCTTGTGGACGGGGCGTAAGCCCACACTGCGGACGTATGAAATGCTGTGCTGGTATTTTACCGGCATGGCCGACGAAGAAGAGCTGCTGGCTCATATCGCCCGTCTTCAAAAAGTGGTTTAACTGAGATCAGGCTCAATCCCCGCCGGCATTGCAGCCCGGGTTTATGCTGCGCCCATCCGGCGAACACATCCCTCGATAGGGCCTATGTAATCAGACCGTGGAGAAATATTGTACACCCTGTAAGCCCGTCAGTCAGACAGCAAACCCCGGGCCGAACAGGATTGGGACACCATACTTATTTATGCTTGTTCTTTGGCTTTCGGCCAGGCGTTTTCTTGCGTAAGAGACGGCGGAGTATGCTCTTACAGGCGGATTAACGTGTGAAGTGCAACACGGCGGTTGGCGACAACGACGAGCCGTCCGGCTACGGCTTCCGCCTTCGCCGAGACGAGTCCGGTCGCATACTTCTGCTTGGAGATTCCGCGGACGCGCTGGCCGCTTCGAACCAGGGGATTATGTTAGCCTGCGTATTTCGGCTCGGTTCCGTGTTTCCACTTGATGTTGCAGCCTATGCTGGGTTTCTGTTTGACGGGAACCCGTTTTCCTTCGAGAACGGCATCGAGCGCGGCTCTCAAATCCGCTCCGGTTACGGGGATGCCGTTTCCCGGCCGGCTGTCGTCCATCTGACCCCGATAAACGAGCTTCCTTTCGTTGTTGAACAGGAAGAAATCGGGCGTACAAGCGGCGTGATACGCCTTCGCCACATCCTGAGTCTCGTCGTAGAGATAGGGGAAAGTGAACCCTTTTTGTTTCGCAACCTTCGCCATCATCTGCGGCCTGTCATCAGGGTAATCTGCCACATCATTCGAATTGATCCCGACAACGGCGACCCCTTTGGCCTGATACTCCTTAATCAGCCCAACGAGGCCGTCCAGGATATGCTTCACAAAGGGGCAATGGTTGCACGTAAAGACAACCAGCAGAGCCGATGCCTCTTTGAAATCCTCGACCGAGACCAAATTGCCTTCTGTGTCAGGCAAACTGAAGTCCGGCGCCGAGGTGCCCAGCGGGAGCATTGTAGAAGCTGTCATTGCCATCGTGAACTCCTTCCATAAGAATCAGCCGCACACACATTTATTCGGAAATTCTCAACACAATCTTTCCAAACTGTTCCGCCGCTTCCATCCGGCCCATTGCGGCTCTGACGTCTTTCAACGGTCTGACCGAATCTATGACGGGCTTGAGCTTAGAGGCGGCAACGGCCTTGATCATCTGACGAAAATCTTCGTGCGACCCCATTGTTGAACCCATAATCGTCACCTGGTTCCAGTAAAGTGCTCGCAGGTTGGTCGGGGCTTCGGCTCCGGTTGTGACGCCGCACAGCACGATTCTTCCGCCCCGCCTGACGAGATTGAAGTTGGCATCCCAGGTACTCGCTCCGACCGTGTCAATGACCACGTCAACGCCGCGACCTCCTGTTATATCTTTGACCGCTGTTGCCACGCTGTCCACGCTTCTGTAGTTGACGGTGTGATCGGCGCCCAAGGCTCCGGCTTTGGAGAGTTTCTCATCGGATGATGAAGTGACTATCACTTCGGCCCCGGCCAGTTTGGCTAATTGAAGGGCCGCCAGCGCGACGCCGCCTCCGATGCCGTGCATCAATACCGTCTCGCCCGGTCTGACAGCGGCTCGCGTCATCAACATTCGCCAGGCGGTCTGATATACAAGAGCAAGCGCCGCCGCCTCGTCGAAATTCAGGTGCGCCGGCTTGGGAAACACATTGTAAAAAGGTACCGCGACTTTTTCGGCGAACGTGCCGGGAGTAGTCGTACCCACGATGGAGAACGATGCGCATTCGCTCTGCTGGCCCCGGCGGCAGCTTTCGCAGCAGCCGCAGCTTAGGCCCGGATTCAATACAACTTCGTCGCCGACGTTTACGCCGTGCGTGCCCGATCCGAGCTCGGCAGCCACGCCGGCGGCGTCAGAGCCGAGCACGTGCGGCATCTTGAGCGCAAGGCCCGGCCGGCCCTTGCAGACCCAAATATCGAGATGATTCAGCGCCGCCGAGCGAACCTCCAGCACAACTTCACCCTCGCCCGCCTTCGGCTCAAGAACGTCTTCAATCCTGACGCAGTCCAATCCGCCGTGCTCACGAATAACCGCCGCCTTCATTGTTCGTACCTCCACATCAACTCATAACTTCGCAACAGACGACTTGATCTGCTCAAAGTCCTCTTCTGCAAGCTGTTTGCCGTAGTCACGCATTGCGCTGCCGATATTGCGCCACGCGGTCCAGATAGCGTCCTTGCCCTTCGGCGCTGAGAGCTGCCTAGCGACGAGGGCCGCTTCAGCGTCGATAAACGCATCGAGCTTCTTTGCGTCCCAGGCGGGCATGTTCCGGGCCAGCGTCGCAAGCCGCGAGACAATCGTTTCAGTGATCACACGTCCGTCTTTAGCGGAAGCTTCTCTGGGGTCGCGTCCGCCGACACCTTTATGCGGAGGCTCGCCGAGCCGCGAGAGGTCAACTGTATCGGGATACAGGTGCATCATCAGCGAGGTCTCGCCCCATGCCGCATGGTCGCCGGTATAATTCACGTCCAGAGCCAGCATATACTCGGGCGTGCCGAGCACGGGAATCGCCAGCGCCCGGCTCATGCGGACCGCCGTCTCGCGGACGACGATCTGCTGGGCCGCACCGTAGTGGCCGGTGAAAATGATGATCGCACGGAATCCGTCGCGGGCCATCTCCCGGCAGAGCTGCTCCAGCCATGGCCGAAGGAGATTGGAAAAGATACTGTTCTCCGGCTCCATGACGAACGTGTGCGGCTGATTCAGACCCCCGACGCCGCCGTAAAGAGCGGGTGCGACCAGGCCGCCTCCTTTTTGGGCGGCGCGAACGCACAAGGCATGCGCTTTCACCGAATCGACGCCGACCACGTTATGGACGCCGTGCCATTCGATCGTTCCAAGCGGCTGGAAGATGGTCGGGCATGCAGTCTGGGCCTCTTCAATCTCTTTGGGCCGAAGGAATTCGAGCCGCACCTCACGCTCCGCTGGAGGACCGCTGCCGTTTGTCTCTTGTCTTAGGGAATGAGAACTCAATAGTGCGCCCGCTGCAGCAGCGCCCAGGAATTCACGTCGCTCAAGTTTTCGAACCATGCTGAACCCCTTTCTTTTAACGCACGAGAAAATGACCCGATAAAATTGTAGCGGCGCCATAAGCTGCGAACAAGCAGATTTCGCACCCATTACTTGTACGAGTCAACAGGTGAGCTTGTTTGATGAGGAATCAGAAGGGTCAGTCTTGTTTAGCGGCGGAGAGAAACCGGCACAGTGTCCCGACGTTGTTCACATAAGTCCGGGAGTCGATAACGCCGGAGGCCGGTTCGATCTTGTGTGCTCTGAGGCTGCCGCGTTCGACCCACGCGCCGCGATTATCCATGCCGGCTATAACCCTTTTTGCCTGAGCGATCAGCGCGGGTGTCAGCGAACCGGTCTTCTGCGGTTTCTCTGCTTTGAGCTTTTCCGGGTCCGCTGCAAGCAAATCGCGGTATCGAGCCTCGATCTGGTTCAGTCTCGAATCGACGACAAAGCTATAATGGGTCGGCACGTCGCCGCCGTCGTATGTGAGTTTGTAATCCTTCGTGAAATACAGCGGGCGGTTTGTCTGCAATTCGTAAAAGCGCGCCAATTTGCCTTCGGAAAGCTGGGAGCTACGGAGATATTCAAGCGCTCGTGGGATGGGCTCCAGATATTTTTTCTTGCCGGTCTTGGTATAGAGCAGCATCAATGCGTCGCAGATGCCCTGCGACTCCAGGCCGCTAATCGCCGGCGGCTCGAACTTGCGGTCCCAAACCGGGTGCATGTTCGGGTCGTATTGCTGGGCCCACGCCGGCTGCGGGTCCGGCATCTGGGCCAGCAGGAGAAAATCTCCCGCCCTAAGAGCGCAGGCCAGGTACTTTTCATCATTGTATATCTCATAAGCCTCCAGCATTGTAGCGATCATATCCGCCGCGAGATTGTCGTTGATGAAATAGCGGCCGGTCCAATCGTTCAGCCATTTTCGCGACCACGACTTGGGATACGAGGCGTTGAGTACGGGATATTCTACGGCACTTGCGGGGCTTGGATAAGAATCCCACCATTGATACCAGGCGCCGTTGGGATACTGGGCCGCTATCATGCTCTTGAGTGCGTAGTCAGAAGCTTCGTGGACTTTGGCGTCCTTGAATTGAAGAACTCTGTCAACGTGCATCAGGAAGCGAACGGCCGACTGCGTGGTGTCGTCATCGAGCGTGGTCTTCTGCCTCTGGCCCCGCTGCTCAGGAATGTCCCGGTAGCCGTACGACAACCTTTTTTCCGGGTCGAACTCGATATGATAGAACCATCCGCCGGACCGAAGCTGGCCCCGGACCAGCGCATACGCGGCGTCGCGGGCGACGCCGAGATAGAAGCCGTCGCCGGTGGATTCATACGCCTCGAGACATGCCTGGCCAACGGTCGGCGTCCCCGGCGGCTGGACCCAGACCATCGTCCGGCTCGCTTTGCCTTCTCCTTCCCGCAGGGCGAGATCCCCGCTGTACCGCCAGAGATAACCGCCCTGGCAGGACACCTCTGAGTGGAAGAACTCGACCGCCTTTCGCAATGCTTGTGCGGCCTCCTGGCGGGTGACAGGCTCGCCAGCAAGGCCAAGACACGGGGCCAAAGCGATGATGAAAATGCTGATGCAGCGATTAGTTTTCATTTAAGCCGATATTGCCCTTTCAACGCCCCTGAAAACTCTCATAGCTGCCGTGCGGGATCCACGCAGGCCGGCCCCTACCTGCTGGCCCGCCACGCGGACGGCGGGCTGGCCTTGAGGACAAGCGGTGCAAACTGAGCTGCAAAGACAAAGCTTGGGCCACCCTTTGGCTCGGTCGTTAAGGTAACGATTGATGAAGGCCTCAGTCTCACTTTTTGCCCTGCGACCTGTCCTGATTATGTCCTGTGAATCCATAGCTTGGGTCCTTCATCACAAATTCTCACAACTATCGAAATCTGTTTCCTTCATCTATATAGACGTTTGTGCCAGCTTTTTATTGGCAAATTTTTGCAGAAATTTCTCAATGCCCCCACCTGCCGGCTGTCGGGCAGGTCGGATTTCCCGCGACGCGGGCTGGTTGCCCTCGCCGGAGTTTTGATGTTTAATATTCGATATGTGTGCAGAATATGACATTGGCCTTGAAGAGGCACTGTCGAGGGTGTTAGACCATTTGACTCCCCTTGCTCCGGTATATCTTCCGGTAGATGAGGTTGGAGGGTTGGTGGCAGCCGAAGACTGTCTCGCGAAGGCCGATTGCCCCTCTGTGCCCACGTCTTTGAAAGATGGCTATGCCGTCGTCTGGAGCGACCTGGAAAATGCTTCGGAAGATCGGCCTGTCAAGCTGAAGGTATGTGGAACGTCTGTGGCTGGAGGCAGTTCAGAAATAGCGGTCACGCCGGGGGCGGCGGTCAAGATTATGACCGGAGCGAGAATTCCTGACGGCGCCGACGCCGTAATCGCCGAGGAATTCACCCGCGAGAAGGATGGTTGGGTATCATGCCTGCGAGACTTGGATCCCAGAAGAAACATAATTGAGCGGGGATATGACGTAGCGGTTGGTGAACCCGTGGCGTCTCGCGGCGAGGTTTTGACGCCGGCCAGGACCGGCCTCTTGGCCGCCGGCGGAATTTCCACCGTCCGAGTCCATCCCCGGCCACGAGTCGGCATCCTCGCCACGGGTGACGAGTTGGTCAGTCCCGGCGAGCCGCTCAGGCCGGGACAGCTCTACGCCAGCAATCTTGTTACGCTGCTTTCGTGGCTCAAGCACTTCCATATAGAGGCCGAAGTTGCGCTCGTCGGCGACCAAGCAGATAGTCTTGCCAAAGCGGCTGAGAGGATGTTAGAGCACGTCGATGTTCTGATCACCAGCGGCGGGGCCTGGAAGAGTGACCGCGACCTGACCATAAAAGTCATACAGGATATGGGCGGCCAAGTCGTTTTCCACCGCGTCAGAATGGGACCGGGAAAAGCTGTCGCACTGGTTCTGCTGAACAACAAAACCGTGTTTTGTCTTCCCGGCGGCCCACCCTCCAACGAGATAGCCTTCCTGCAGATTGCCCTGCCCGGGTTGCTCCGGTTGGCCGGCAGGTCCCCAGTTCCTTTTGAATACGCAGAGGCGACGTTGACAAAAACGGTGACAGGGCAGAAAGACTGGACCCAGTTTTTTTATGCGGTGATAGAGGAAAATGGCGGGCAGTGGTTTGTTCGTCCGCTGGAGATGAAGAGCCGCCTTCGATCACAGGCAAACGCAAATGCGCTGATCAAAATCCCTGAGGGGATCGAACAATTAGAAGGGCACCGGCAGATACAGGTTCAGGTCCTGTGGAGAAACTGAGCATTCCCCAAGGAGATCTTGTGGCCAGCAGATTGATGCTTTTGGTGATAGGGTTAGGCATGGGTGGCAGCCTCAAAGCCGAAGGCTTTGGGGATGGGGGCTTTAAGAAAAGCCAGTATGACTCGATGTTTGTTCTTGATGCGCGGAGCTTCAGGCATCACGTTGATTTTTTGTAAGCGTTCATGCAGTTTTGGCTAGATTGCTCGCCGTTTTCACTAACGAAG
>CAYWZW010000122.1:0-7427 GCA_964462945.1 uncultured Pirellulales bacterium | reverse complement strand
AAGCACGGACGACAGAAGACGGACGACGGACGACGAGACTTGACCACGAATCAACACAGCGCGGCCTCGGGCTTCGCCCTTGGCCGCAACCAAAAAGTTCGCCTTACAGAAAAGCTTCATAAGATGCTGCATATTAAGATGTTACGAACGGCCAAAATAAAAATTGAGCATAAAAAACAACGTTTTGAAAGATTGTATTACGAATAAACACCAAGAAATCGTCAATAGTCAATCGTAAATAGTAAATGGCATGGGCCACAGGGCAATGATCAAAAGCAAGGAAAACCGGACAGGATTAACAGAGATGGACGGGATCTTGGATTCCGGATTCCCGTTATTTCTATCTTCTGCCGAATATCCTTGTTCCAGGCTGGGGCAAGGGGTATAATACACAGTATCATAAGAACAGCGAAGAGAAGCGTTTAGTCGATGCTATGCTATTTGCCATGCCGCGATAGGAATGAAGGTTATGGTCAGAATACAAGACTCTGTCAGCAAGCATATTCAACAGATGGTCAAACGCATTGTGACGCAGTTTCACCCTGAGAAGATCATTCTGTTTGGCTCGCACGCCCGTGGCGACGGCACGGCCGACAGCGATGTGGACCTGCTTATTGTCATGCCTGTAGAAGGGTCAAAAAGGGCCAAGCAGCTTGAGATCAGGGCTGCGGTGCACGATGTCCGCATTCCGAAGGACATCATCGTTAGCAGGCCCGCAGAGTTCCAATGGCGAAAGGACATCGTAGGCACGATTGAGCGACCAGCCGCGCATGAAGGAAGGGTTCTATATGCCCGCGAATGACAAAACTATGGCGGTCGTCAGAGAGTGGGCGGCGAAGGCTGAAAATGACCTCAAGTCGGCTGCACATCTGCTCACGATGAAGGGTTGTCCTGTTGACAATGTTTGCTTCAATGCCCAGCAGTGTGTGGAGAAATATCTGAAGGCGCTCCTGATTGCGCAGGGGCTGGAGTTTCCAAAGACGCACGACTTGGGAGAATTGCTTGTTCTTCTGCCGCCACGGCTTCGGCCATCTCTGGACAACGAGGAGCAGGACAGGCTCACGGACTATGCTACCGTTACGCGTTACCCCGGTGATTACGAGCCAATCTCAGTGACTGAGGCCCGGCAGGCGGTCAAAATCGCGCGTCGAGTCCGCCGTGAAGCTCAAAAGCTTTTGGCAAAGAAGCCACTGTTCTAAGGAGCTGGAGTGGAACCTTGGTGCAAAGTAGCCACACCGAGAAAAGAAGGAAGTGAGAGAAAGCACGTAGGGTGCGATACTTGTCTGACGACAGTCAAGATTTCGCACCGGTTGCAGATTCCCAAATAAGATTTACAATCTATCTAAAGTGCCAATACTGACCACGCGAAGATACCAAACCGCCAAAATGACACGGTTTGTGTATATCATCCATTCTGCCGAACGGACTACAATATATAGTAAGAAATGATATTTCACGCGCAACATGTTGTGTAAGCTCAGCTTACGCGAGTCAGCGCGTCTTCTTCGAGTTTCTAATGTTCTGGCAGGGGAACCTGGCACGATCTTTGCTACCCCTGGATCAAAAAGCAAAGGCGGCTGACTCTGGGGGTCGGCGTTGCCTAAGAGATTAGACACACCGGCATTCATTTCAGACCGTCCATTGTCGTATCGTTGAGCTGAACAGAAGTGAGATATTACTTTTTTGAAAGGATTCTCTTATGAGTACCAGCAAACATGACAAAATTGCACAACGGATCGCCAAGAGAGAAGGCACTGAGTACAACAAAGGTCCCGGAGCCGACGTTCAGAGCAGACGGCGTGCCATCGAGATCGAGACACCGCAGACACTCGGCGATGCTGCTCGACAGTTGCAGGGATATCAGAAACCTGTATATGTTGTCCCGACTGATCGAAAAGCTGTTCCGGCTGCTGTGGAACACTACAAGGGCACAACGATTGGCGTGATGAGCCCCGGCGGTGCAGTCGTGAAGCGCTCGACAAGAGGACGCAACCGCTGATGTAGGTGCATTGGGGTCTTCGGAATATTTCGATAGCATGAAGATTTCCGAGAATAAGAAATGAGAAATGTCTGAATCAGTGAGAAATCAGAAATGAACACCAATTCATCAGTAGTGCTTACTAGCCGTAATGCTTTGATAACGGCAGTAATAGCCACGGTAATAGCATTGGCTTTCAACCCAATCTCCGGGTATATAGGTTACCAGATTTCAAAGAAACTGAGACAGCCAAGAATCAAGATTGAGTTCGTCAATGTTAATTTTGGGTACAAAAAGATCTCGCTGGAGCAGGATATAGTGTCTGACATCAGGGCCTATAAGAATGTTTTTGATAAGATTACGTGGCGTGATCTTATCAAGAGCTTTGAGCGCCCCTCGGAGTTCATGAAGTTTATCATGGAAATACAGGCAGATGTTCGAATCTCAGGGGATGGGCATATTTCATTTGATTTCATAGAGAGTGCTGTGAAATATGAAGATGACATTCTGTCCGAATACGATACTAAGATTCAAATTATAGAAGACAACTTGAAGATTCTATCCGCTCAGCAAGTATTCGATAGCGCCCTTTTGAAGAAAGTCCCAGACTTCGCAATTGATCCTGTTGAAGAAGCTGGTAAACGGGGCCCAAAACCTGCATATGACATCGTGCAAAGTTGGCTCAAAAAAGCGAATGAGGAAAGAGATGCTTTTGAGAGAGTCTTATCGTCATTCAAGACCATACTGGAAACAGGAAGAAAGAGAAGCGGGAAGATTTCCTTTGAAGTCGGGCTTTTGAATGAGGGCGACAGTGACGGAGTGGTCTATCCAGATGGGCAGCTCCATATTGGAGATAGAATACTGAAAGTAGAATCAGAAAACAGACAGTATGGTGTAATCAGAGGGCATTCGTTCTCCAAGTATGTCTTTCAGATAAAAGAAGAAGAGGTGGCACAGAAAGACCTCGATTATCTGAACGCCTTGGTGAGCAACTATACGCCTGAGGAATTTAGCTTCGCTATCAACACCACGAATGGCACCGAGTCTATCCGAAATAAGCTTCCGGTAAATTAGGACGGTCAATTTCGTGGGGTCATCGGGGACGTTTACTAATGTTTGCCGTGGATGTCACCGGAGAATAGAAAGATGATTCTGGTGGGGCAGGCCCCACCCTACAAGGTCTAAGACAGAGCCGAGCTAGTCGGTGTTAATCCGTCTCCCTAAGGGATAAATATGCCCGAAGGTCTACGCCGGACAAGTCCGTGTCGGCAGGATGAAAAGACGGCATTGAAGATTGCCGCGGCCTCCGCAGGACGCCTTACGGTGCTTCATGCCTCGCAATGACAGTGGTCATTCGTGGCCGTCTTCATTGACTATTTACGAGTGACTATGATTTATTAGGGACGTTTACTCAATTTCAGCCGAGGATGTTGCCGGACAACAACAAATCTTTTACCACGAAGGTTGCGCCTGTCCGGCAACTCCTTATAGCAAACAAACCAGATTTTATTAGATTTTATTAGGATTTTATTAGGGACGTCTACCAATTTTGACCAAGGATGTCACCAGAGAATAGAAAGATGATTCTGGTGGGGCACAGTTCGGCCCTGAGCTCACTGCCGAAGGGAGCCGTCACCCTACGAAGTCTAAGACAGAACCGTGTGAATCGGTGTTAATCCGTCTCCCTAAGGGATAAATATGCCCGAAGGTCTACGCCGGACAAGTCCGTGGTGGGATAAAAAGACGGCATTGAAGATTGCCGCGGCCTTTCAGGCCTCGCAATGACAGTGGTCATTCGTGTTCAGCCCGTGAGATGGCGACCTTGTCTATCTCATGGGCTAAATTCGTGGTTAAGTTTTCGACAGGATAACAGGATAAGAAGGGCCAAATCCGTGTAGATTCGGGCAAATCGGGGGACAGCATACATAAAAAACGAGAATATAAAATACAGGAGCCGGGATACCGGCTGGCGAATATCCAATATCGAACAAGGAATATCGAATCTCGAAGCGTGTGAATTCGTATCTTGGTGTCTTCGTGGCAAATTTGAAACCGTGTTCATTAGTGTTCATTCGTGGTTAAATTCTCGACAGGATAACAGGATAGATAAGCCTTGAATAACGAATATCGAGTATCGAATGTCCAATGTCGAAATTCAAGAATCCGCGTGTTCGGCGTTCATCGGCGGTTAAATTTCTTGACAGGATACCAGGAGCCTTGAATATCCAATATTGAACAAGGAGTATCGAATGTCGAAGGCTAAAAGATTATTGGCCATTTTCTCTGTGTGCTCTGTGGCTAAACTCAAACCGTGTTCATTAGTGTTCATTCGTGGTTAAACTCAATCCGCGTTAGTCTGCGTTAATCTGCGGTTCCATCCGGGAAATTCAGGGCCGCGAACTGGCCGCGATGTTTCTTGGCGACGCGATCGTACGCCTTCGCCGCTTCTACTTCGTCGGCATAGTAACCAAACGTTTGACGCCGTCCATTGATCGTCAAACGCACCCGCCACTTCTTGACATCTTTTTTCCAGCTAATGCCGTGGTAACGCGTTTTTCCATTCTCTGTCTTTAGGTTGCGGTTCCAGTTATTCTGTGTTCGTGTCGCTGGGCGCAGATTCGCCTTGCGATTATCAAGCTTGTTACGATTAACATGGTCCGTTACCATGCCGGTCGGAGCCGGACAAACAACTGAGTGCATATAAATGTCGACCTGGCTTTTGCCTCTGTCATCACTTCTATAGACGGACCGTTTCGCATAACCGTAAGGCGAGCAGTGCCACTTATATTTATTGAGCCGCTCGAAATCTTCCACATCGACGATGGCGTACTTGCCGCGTGTCAGTTTGATCCGGCGGAACGCATAGCCGTAGCGCAGCCGCCGATACAAAAGAACAATCCATATCGCAACGCGAATAAGGATCGTCGGAACCGGCAATGAAAAAGAAATGTCAACCTTCGTCAGAGCGGACATGCAGAATCCGGTTAGCCGTGCTGCCTGCGGCAGCGGCAGTTTAGTGCGGAATTCACTAACGAGTAGATTTGACCGGACCTGCTGGCCCCAAGGACCTTGCCACGCCGTGGCTTACAGATATGAAATTGCTCTGTTGAAATCCCGTCATTTCGACCGGAGTGAGCGAAGCGAACGCAGCGGAGAAATCTGCTAAAGCTTCAATTCTATTGGATTTCTCGACTTCGGCTGCTCCACAGCCTGCGCTCGAAATGACTTGTTTTTAGCTTTTCAATAGAGCAATATGCAGTCTGAAATGTCAATTGATCTCCGCCTCCGGGCGGGCTATGTTTACCTACTGGCAAACATGCCTGTATTTTAACATATCGCCTAACATAAATCAACAAAAAAAGCGGAAAAAACCGCTTTTTTTGCCGCACCGGAGGATTTATTTTGGCGAATGTTACGGATGGATTTTTGCGCCACAGGAGGACAGGGAGAAATAATCGATTCTCGATTCTGGATGCTCCGCCATCAGGTGTCCCCAAGGGAGATTCTCGCTGTCATCTCGACCGGAGGACTGCCAAAGGCAGGCCGCAAGTAGCCTTTAGCCCTGAGCGATGTCGAATGGGGGAGAGATCTGGTCTCGAACAGAAGGCAATTACCGTCCGCAACCTGAGCGTCGCAGCGGTCCAGGGGCATGGGCGATGCCCTCGGGGCATCGCCTTGTCCTATTACCATGCTTCTGGCTCAAAGCGATAAATCCGCCGTCCGTCTGGCGGATAAATCCCAGGAGCCTGGGGACGGCTTCCCCGGAAGCTCGATGACCATTGTGCCGCCGGCCGGCTCGTGACCGTCACAACCGACGATGTTGCACTTCGCATGTTAATGCGCCCCCCAGCAAGGTCGTCAAAATGGGACCTCTTATATGAATCATTTTGCGTTTCTACTTAGTACGGTTGCGTGGGGGGCTTGAGGAATCCCTGATGCCGAAGCCAGTTGGCACAAGCTTCCGTCCAAGTGGAGCACGGATGGTCGCTCGCGCGGACACCGAAGTCGTGAGCGGCTGTCGCATAGATGTGCAGCTCCGCCGGGACACCGGCTTTCTTCAGCGCGAGGTACATCAACACACTGTGCTCCGGCGGGCTGATGATATCGTCCCCGCCGTGCGCGAGGAAGATCGGAGGCGTCCCGGTCGGGATGCGCAGACCAGGAGCGATCTCGTCCTTGTCCTTCGCCTTCAGGTAGCCCGAATAGACTCCAATGGCGAAGTCGGGCCGGCAACTGATCTTGTCCACCTCATCGACCGGCTCGTACGTTCGCTGCTCGAAGCTCGTGGCCGTCGCAATCGCCAGATGGCCGCCCGCCGAGAAGCCTACCATGCCGATCTGCTGCGGATGGATGCCCCACTCGCCGGCCTTGCTGCGCACCAGGCTGACGGCTCGCTGCGCATCCTGGAGCGGGCGCCGGGCCGGCTCGCCCTTGACCTCATCGGGCCGTCGCGGCACACGGTACTTGAGGATGACGCCGGTGACGCCAATCGAGTTCAGCCAGGCGGCTACTTCCTCGCCTTCCAGTTGCCAGTAGAGGTCCCAATAGCCGCCCCCGGGGCAAATCAGCACCGCGGTCCCCGTATCCTTCTCCTTCGCCGGCCGGTAGATCGTCAGGGTTGGCTTGGTGACGTTAGTGATCAGCCTCGTCGGCTCGTTGACCTCGACCTTCGTGCGGTCCAGCTTCGGCGACATGCGGACCTTCTCTTCGCCGATTCCGCCGCTCTCCTCCGGAGCCGGCCCCGGCCAAACCTCGACAACGGGTGGCAGCCTCAAAGCCAAAGGCTTTGGGGATGGATCAGTCCCAGCCATTCCTGTAGGGGCAATCCCATGTGGTTGCCCAGGGCAGGCACTCGGGTCTGCCCCTACGCCATTGAGGGTGCCACCCAGAGCGCACATCGACATGACCAGAGAAACCATCATTGCGAATCGCATAACTGAACAATCCTCCTTTCTTTGCATTGCTCGATCCCTTCGGCATCCGCCCGCGCGTCGCCGATTTCTACACACACCAACAAAAGAATCGGTGGCTGATGTCTGTATCCTCAGATCGATCTGGTCTTCAGCGACATCGTTAAATCGAAGACGAATCATGCTTTGCTTTGATGAGCCAACTGTGCGCGAGTCAGCCTTTTGGTGTTGGTCATACAGCACTTCTTTTTGATGAGCGATTCAGACCCGTGACCAGAACAAGAGGATCTGTGCCAACTGAAGCTGTTCAACCGGTCGTCGCGTTATCCGACGAGCTATGTTGGTGGTAGACCCCGCCGCGCTTCGCGGCGTAGTGCTCCACCACCTTGTTTGTCTCAAATCTTCATTTCGATTCCCTTCAGAAACCAGTCGTGACTCCTCATCGAGAAATCGACAAACTCACTTGCGCAGGTGTAATAATCTTATGAAAGGCTGTCTCCAATCGTTTAGCGTGATATGATAGAGGCCAAAGAAAGGAG
>CAYWZW010000121.1:0-7471 GCA_964462945.1 uncultured Pirellulales bacterium | reverse complement strand
CCGCCGCCGTAGCCGCCCATGCCGCCGCCGCCGTAGCCGCCCATGCCGCCGCCGCCCATCATGCCGCCGCCCATGCCGCCGCCCATGCCGCCGCCCATGCCGCCGCCCATACCGCCGCCCATACCGCCGCCCATCATGTTGCCCATCATCTGGCCCATCATCATGCCCTGCATCCCGCCGTATTGGGCCGGCTCACCGACCAGATCCGTGATGTCATAAACGCGGGGCACCATCTTGTCGGGAAGCGTCGTGGCAGTTGCTATCCGAATCACTCCCCCGTCCACAATCCAGTTGAGCGGCGCAATATCGCTCGATACGCCGGCCAAGAGGACGTCCAATGCCTTGCGGAGCTTGACACTCGTCAGCGGATCCATCCCTGACGGAGTGGTCGGCTCAACCTCGCCTAACTCGAGCAGATCCTTCCAGTTGGGCTGTATCTGCAACGGAGGCGTAGTGGCATTCTTCAATTGCGTTATCACATCGGCAAAAGAAGTTCCAGGTGTCAGGTTCGGCAGGTCAACAGTCTGCTCCAGCCGCTCATACACATTCGCGTCAACCGGGTCCAACCCGATGGGCTTGTCCGGCTGGCGAGTCGGTTTCTGCACGATCTCTCGCCAATTCTTGGGATAGGTAAGCTCTTCAGCGTAGGGAATCTGGGACTCCTCGGTTTTTAGAAGAATATCGGCTCTCTGCCTGCTCGACTCCTTCTCAACCTCCAGTTGTTTCCGGAAGTCGATCGTGTCCTCCAGCGTGTCCTTCAGCACCAGCGCCGCGTTATTTTGGGGGTCCAGGGCAAGCAGGCTTTCCAATTGACCAAGAGCGGCTTCATAGCGCTGCTGTTTCTGATACGCCACCGCGTTTTCCATCAGCTCGGCGATTCTCTTCTGCCGGTCGGTCTCCATTTGCTCTCTGAACTGACGTTGTGCTTCCGCCGCCGCTGCGCGTTTCTCTTGCTCGGCTTGCTGGGCCATCTGGCTCTGTTTCTGGACGATTTCATCGGTCAGGGCCTGGAGCCTGCCGGTGTATTCTTTGTGAAGCTCATCTCCCAGGTCAATCTGGTTTTCATTGACGGTAAACTGGGCCGTCTCGATCGTTTTCCTGGCCTTATCGAACTGGCCTTCGCCCATCTGACCGCGAGCCTTCGTTATGGCGTCGTTCACAACTGCTGCGGTGTGGCTTCGTATGATGTTTCTCCTGTGAGTGATCTGTTCGATGTAGCTGCCCTCACCGGTCGCCGTCGAGGCAACCATCTGTGGCTTAGCCACGTTTGGCTCAGCGGCCTGCGGCGAAGTGACCGTCGGGGCAATCGCATTGGGCTCCACAATTTCCGGCTCTACGAGTTCTGGTGCAGCCGCTCCCGACTCCGTGAGTTTTGGCCTGGCAAGCTTCGGCCCCGCAGCTTCCGGGT
Organism: uncultured Pirellulales bacterium; assembly: GCA_964462945.1. GTDB lineage: Bacteria > Planctomycetota > Phycisphaerae > Sedimentisphaerales > Anaerobacaceae. Next base: position 6,063 of record CAYWZW010000121.1, on the reverse strand, counting down.
GAACAACCTTTGGCTCATTAGCAGGCACCATCTCGGGTTTCTTATCATCGGTCGCCGCTGTTTTGTCAGCCTTCTTGGGCAAGACTCTGTCAATTTCCGCCAGGTAGCCCTCTACAGTCTTTTTCATGGCCGGCGGGATTAGGCCGCTGGCTGCGACTTCAGCAAGACCTTCACGAGCTTTTTCGAACTGGCCGCTACGGTAAAGCTCCATGCTGCTCCGGTAAAGCTCAGCGATTTGTTTGTTCCGATCATTCTTTCGGTCGCCCGGCGTTCTGATCTGCTCTGCGATTTTCTCCAGCTTCTCCGCGGCCAAGAGCTTCCTGTCTTTGACGGTCTGCGAATGTGCCTTGTCCTCGGCCATCTGAAGGTCTATCTGTTTGAGCACTTCTGTGATTTGTGCCCGCTCATCTCTCGTCAGGAACTCGCTGTTCGTGAGCGGTTCAAGATGTGCTCTGGCCTCGATGAGCTGGTCCTGCTTAATCAGCTTGTTGACGGTCGCAAACGCCTCCAGAGCGTGTTTTCTCTCGGCGACGGCGGCCTGCGCCTTCTCCAAAAGCGCGCCCAACTGCTCCCGCCCGGCTGGAGTCAAATATTCCTCATACCCTTCGGCCATGCGGAAGGTCTTGACGGCTTGCTCAAAGTAACCTTTGTCACATTCCTCCTTCCCGGCCTGAACGTAGCTTTGGACCAATCGACGGAATACTTCCCGCCGGTCAGTCGCTCCACTCTCCTGCGACCGGGCCGCTTGCGAGGCTGTGATGATTAGCAAAAGAATCGATGCCGCGACGATGGACAGGGACTTGCTGCCCCGAAAATCGGTCAAGAAACTCGGCTTGCTCAAAGTAAACCTCCTGCCAAAAACCACCCTGATAGGGAAATTGTAATAAGTTACCGTTACTTACACCCGACCTCCAGTTTCAAGATATAGACCGGACTTATAATAATTCAGTTTATAAGAAAACATTTCTTTTTGCAAGAGAAAAATTTGATTTATGCCCGCCTGGCCTATAATATCTGAGCTACAATCCGCCAAGCTGAAAAATCAGCGCGGAACCGGGGGAAAAATAGTCGTTTTGAGACCGCCTTTTTTATGCTCATAACGCGGATTTCGCAAGGAAAAAGGAGAAGATGGCTACTGGAATCGCAGGCACGATGACGAACGCCCCTCTGATATTGGCCGTCGAAACGTCCAGCAGGATAGGCTCGGTGGCAATTGCCCTGGGCGGAAAAATGCTTGCAGAAAGCGGATTTTCGAATCCGTTAAGGCACAGTGCGGAGGTTTTTCCTGCCATCCGCGGCCTTCTGGACCGCTTCGACCGAAAGCCTGCCCAGATCGAGCACGTTTACATATCCGGCGGACCCGGCAGCTTCACGGGCATTCGCATAGGGGCAACGCTCGCCAAGACAATGCACCTGGCAAATGCCGCACGAATAGCAACGGTCGATACGCTCGACGTCATCGCGGCCAATGTAGTCAACCTCGCTGGAGCAGGCCCGTCCTCGGTTGCGAATCACGATCTGCCGGGCACAAAGTGTGAAAGACTCGCCGCCGTTCTCGACGCCAAACGGGGCCTATTCTTTATCGCCGTTTACGAGTACAAAGCGGGCAACGCGCGAGAGGTGACAGATGCCCGGATATGGAGAAAAACTCTTCCGGATTCCTTAATGACTATTCCGCAGTTTCTCGCCCGATTTGCCCGCCGGGAAGAACCCTTATGGCTGCTCGGTGACGGATTGGTATATTACAGGGATAGATTCAAGGCCGATGGCATTCACTTTTTCGACGAGAAGCACTGGAGCCCACGGGCCCGAAACGTTCACGTGCTCGGCTGGCAAGCGGCTTGCCGAGGGCAATTCGCCGAGCCTTTGACACTGACTCCAACCTACCTCCGCAAACCGGACGTGACAATAAAACCCCGCTAACCGCCGAGCACGCCGCCCTTGGCGTGCGCGCGCAGGCGTCCTGAGCTTGCCCGCCAACCGCATGGCGGGCGAGTCGAAGGACCCACTTGGCGAGCACGCCGCCCCGGGGTGCGTGACGTGTCTCGCAAGTCCTGCTCGCACATCCTCATTTCCGTTTGCGGCAAACGATAGGGGCCTATACCGAGCAACTCGGTATAGGCCCCGAACTAATCAAGTCTTCGCAGCCCTTCCACATCGCTGGGACCACTCGGATTCAGCCTGGCTCTCATTTGCCACGGACTGAGATGTAGTCCACGTCGAAGGCCGTGACCGGGCCGGTGCCGGAAGAGCCCATGGCAATGTAGCTGGCAGTGCCCTCAACGCCGGTGCCTGCGCTCACCTCGAATGACTGCGCCGGCCCGCCGTTGACCGACACGCTCACGATATGGGTGCCCGTGCCGCCGGCGGCGATGTCAATCACAAACGTGTTCCACTGGGTCGCGTCGGCAATGGCGACCATGTTGGCGGCCGTTGCTGCCTCTCCGCTGTCCACGTTGGCCGAAGGCGCATTGGCTACGAGGTTGTTCATCACGAGCACGTCGGTGGCTACATTCTCAAATCCGGTTTCGCCGGGTTGGGCCAGGGAGAACGAGATGATCCCCAGACCACCTTCGGCGATGCCGAACATACCCTTGCCGTTATCCCGGATGTGGTAGCCCAAGCCTTGGGCTGGCCAGGGCGTAATGCCCGCGCCGCCATCCGGATACAAATCGTCCAGCGGAGGCGAGGTCGCCACACGGGCCCGGAACTCGAGCCTTGCCCCGTCCAGACCGGAATCAATAGCATGGGTAAAATAGACCTTGCGGTTACTCGGGTCCGGCATACCGTAGTCTCTGGGGTCGCCGGCATCCTGGATTCGCAGGAATGTCACGCCGTCTTCGACCAGCGCCGAAGCTCCGCCGGGACCGCCTGCGCCGAGACCTGTACCATCCCATGTGTCGGAACCGTTGTTATGGTCCCACGTGCCATCAAGGGAATCACTACTATTGGCTGGTCCTGCAACAGCCGCGTCGCCGTCGAACAGATAGCCCTGCGGAGCAGCGCTGGCGGAGATCCCTATGAGCTCCACTTCGGCAATCTGCATGCTATTGGCAGTTGCGGCGTTTCGAACGGCCGGGAACAGAACTTGATAGTGATCGTATGCCACAGCATTATCAAACGAAATCGGCGTGGTGTTCTTGGTAAATCGCGCCGCTGCTGTTGGCTGGTTGAAATCGACGATCGGCCCCGCCGCGATCAGCTCATACGGACCATCTATGCTCACATTCGAGCCATACAGCTCAAATGCAATGGGGTCGCGCTCCGGAGAATCGTTCGCCGTGGTGAAGGTCAACCCGGTGACGATACTCTGGATGGCCGAGGGTGTAACCTGGAACCCGGTGGGCTCTGTTTCTCCTTTGAAATGCAGATACTTCGTGCTGGTCTTGTCATCGATGGCCAGCGGCGGTGTTTCTGCACCGGGCCAGTCTCCGTCGTTCGGGACGCCCTTGACGTTGTCGCCTGGGGCCGTGACGTCTGCCGGTTCCGTGATGATGACCGGCTTGACGACCAGGATGTCATCGATGCGGACCAGGCCGGAGCCACCGAGCGTCGGGCTTGCCCTGTTGCCTACACCAATGTGCAGCTTCGCGGCGGCTGTCAGATTCACGCCCGCCTCGCTGAAGGCCGCCAGCGGAATCTTCCACTTCCACCACTGATTGATCCGTGTGGCCGCGGGGTCCGGATGACTGACCACGGCGGCAACACCGGTGCTATCCTCCAAAGTCACATACAGCGGCTCGGCGGAATTGCTGGCGATACCGATGTCCTGATTCTCAACCGCAGAACCGATGTTCCCTACGACACTCACGTTGTCGAAGGTGTACGTGCGCCTCTCGCCGGCTGCATGTGAAGTCACAAACAGACCGATGAGAACGGGATCCACCATCTCAAGGGCCAGAGGGTTCGTTATACTGCCGTCCGGCGTTGTGTCCGTCATTTGCGCCCACGCAACACCATCGGCCGAAGAGTAAGCTGTAATCATGTTGCCTTGGCGTGTCAGCTTAACCCAGTAAGGCGGTGCCGCCGTGAGATCCCCATGGTAGCTGGTGGAGCTGCCGCCCGCTTGCTGACGGCTCTGGAACGCTATGCCGCCGCCGTCGCCGCCGGTCAACGCCATGAGCGCGTGTTTGGAGTCCGCAGCGAGCGTCTCGCGAATCATCACGCCACCCTTGGCCCAGAGGTTGGAGCCGGTGCCGTTGCTGACCACGCGTGCGACGATCTCACCGTCGCCGGAGAGCTTCATATACCCGTAGTGGAACTGGTCCGACGTGCCCCAGACGTCGGCGCCGGAACCGGTAATGGTATAGGTCCCCGTCGCCTCGTCCACGGTTGCATCGCCCTCAGGACCGGGGCGGCCCTGGAAGCGCAACGTCAGATCCGCAACTCCGCCGTACGTCAAGTCCTGCGGCGTGTCCCACACAACCTCGGAGTAGAACGGCGCAACCGTGTTGTCGTAGTTGAGAGTCGTCTCGTCGGTGGAGATAATCAAATACTCGACGGTCGAGAAACTCCAGACCGGGCCGGCATTCGTCGTGACACCGGCAAACTCATCAACCTTCCAGTAGTACGTTGCAAACGGCTGCAGCGGCCCGGGATCGAACGACGTAACGTTCAGCTTGCCCTTGAATGTCGTCGGGGCTTTGGCCTCGACGGCGGCTCTGTCCGTGCCGAAGTACAGGTCGTTCAGAATCGTACCCTTGCCGGCCGTCCAACTGAGCTTGGCATCGAGGGCCACGCTTGTGGCGCCGTCCGCCGGGTTCGGGAAATGGGCCTCCAGCGGCATCATCGTGAAGCTCCAGACGTCACCCTCGATTACGGTTGCACCGGCTTGCACCTCATCGACGCGCCAGTAGTAGGTCGCGCCCGGGGTCACGGTTGCTATTACTACCGTGAGCTGCGTTTCGACAAGGAAGTCCGATGCGTCGATGGTCGCATCGGCGCTCAGATATACTTTGTGGGAGATGGCCCCTTCTCCGGCCGTCCATTGCAGCGCCGAATCGGTCACCTCAATGGCGCCGTCAGCCGGTATGGGCGCAGAAGCTTTCAGCGGATTTTCCGGAGGGCCGTTGCCTGTCGGGGTGTAATTCGCATTTGTCGTCAGGACGATCTTGTCAACAATGAGGCCGTCCTCACGCATGTAGAAGTTCACGACGTGGACGCCGGCAACGGCGACGTCGAAGGTAGAAGGTGCGGTGTCCATCGTTGCCTTGGACCATGCGTACACGTTGGTCCAGCCCTGCATGCGGTCACACGTGGCTATGGCCTGTCCATCGAGCCCTGCATGAGCCGAGTCGCCGCTTCCGTCGGGGCCCCAGGCCCGTACCCACACAGAGTACGTGCCGGTATTCTGGAACGCGACCTCGAAGTCCAGATGTGGGCTGGTTGTCACGTATCCGGTGTTGATGTTTGTCCCGCCGTCCGGCAGGGCCCGCATACCCGCGGCGCCGGTAAAGCCGCCTGTCGGTCCCACCGGCTCCCAGGAGCGGCTGCTGGCGGCGACCTTCGTGTGGAAGTGCTCAGCTTCCATGGCCACGAGGCCGTCGGGACCGCTGCTCTGCATGAATGGGTCGGCGGCGTACAACGCGCCTGTACCCAGCGCAAGAACAAAAGAAGTTAATAGAATCAATTTCTTGAACATAATAGTCCTCCTTCAGCAAAAAGAGTTAAAACAGTTGACAATGACCAAAACTAATTCTTACCTTTCACTATGCCCTTTACATGCCCAGGATAATTGCTTAAGATCTGTCTGTCACCACCTCCTTTCTTGAGAAGCGAGCAACTGAATTGGAAGGCAAAAAATCACGACTCCGAACCATACAAATCCGGTGATCTCGGCGATGTGCGGTGGTCTATCATTCAGAGACTTCTCAATCGCCTGAGCAGAAAGACCTCATCCCTTGGCACACCGAGGCTCCTCAAATGCCGTGCTCATACAGGCACGGAATTCACCAGTTTCATATATACCAAATTGCCCACCGGCTCGTCAAGGAAAATTATTCCAATTACTGGGATGGCCAAGGAACATCGTATCCCCCTGCGAAGGATAAGGTGTATGACTTC
>CAYWZW010000120.1:0-7638 GCA_964462945.1 uncultured Pirellulales bacterium | reverse complement strand
TTTGGCCTCTATCATATCACGCCAAACGATTGGAGACAGCCTTTCATGAGATTACAATCTCAGGTATCGAGTCACTCTCGCTTATTTTGCTCTCGCAGCAGAGCAACGATCTCGTCGTTTCGGCGGCGGAGGGCTTCGTCAAGGGGTGTTCTGCCGCTGTTGTCTTTTGCGTTGGCGTCGGCCCCGTGAGCTAACAGCACTTCCACGATGTCCTTGTGCCCCCGAAGGGCTGCTGCGTGTAAAGGCGTATCACCGTCGTTGTCACGTATGTTCACGTCCGCGCCATTCGTCAATAACACTTCAACTATATCTCTGTATCCACGAGCGGCATAGTGGAGTATTGTTGTTCCCGTCTTGTTCCTGACGTTGACGTCAGCTTTGTACGCCAGGAGCATTTTGACAACGTCTGTGTTACCCTCCCAAGTCGCGTAATGGAGTGGTGTATCACGCGTCGGCCCTTTTGCATTAACGTCAGCCCCGTGTGTCAAAAGAAGATTCGCCAAATCCTGGTCGTTCGTGCGAGCCGCCTCATGCAGTGGTGTGTCGCCTTCACTGTTCCTGATGTTGACGTTAGCGCCATGGGTGATTAACAGTTCAGCTACTTCCCTATGCACCGCGTCTTTTTGTCTCCAGCGACGTGTCACTTCCAGCCTAATCTCCTCCCTAAGGCTGGTCTCTTTCTTTCTGCCGAATGGCCACGGCGACGGATAGTACCAATCCGTGTGCCAGAGCGCGCAGTGCAGAGGGGTCCAACCTTCGTCGTTCTTTACAGCCTCAACATCAACTCCGATAGGGATTAGCCGCTCGGCCAGCTCTTTGAGGCCCGCACAGGCCGCCAAGAACAGCAGTTTCGTCCTTTCCTCGTCCGAGCCATTGATGTCAACCCCACTGACAAGAAGAAACTCGGCTACTTCGATGTGCTCGTGCCTTAACGCTGTGACAAGTGGTGTATCATCATACTCGCCCTTTGCGTCGATATTGGCGCCGTTCGTCACAAGGAATTCCACCATATCTTTGTTGCCCGCGGAAGCCGCAAAATACAAAGGGCTAGCGCTGTTTTTATCTTTGGCGTTGATATCCGCACCATGTGTAATTAACAGCCCAGCCATCTGGCGGCAGTCGCGGTCATAGTGGAAATAGTCAATCACGCTATGTAGCGGTGTCCTGCCGGACGAGTCCTTGGCATTGATCTCAGCGCCTTCGGAGATGAGGAGTCTTGCCATAGCAATATCGCTCTTGTGGGCTGCAACATGAAGGGGAGTCGCCTCGGCGTAGCCGCCCGGTGCATTGGCATCCGCGCCGTGGGCCAGAAGCACTTCAGCGATAGGTATGTTACCTTGTTCAACCGCGCGGTAGAGCGCGGTTCCGGTTGGCGATCCTGCTCCAACTTCCAGGTCGGCGCCGCTGGCGACAAGCAGTTCTGCCGCCTCTTTACGATCTTCCCGGACGGCGTAGTGCAGTGGCGTCTCATGGTATCGGCCGCATTTGATATTGACATCGGCACCGTTGGCGGCGAGCAGCATCACTACGTCAGCGTGGCCTGCGCCGAGCGCCAGGAATAGCGGGGTCCAGCCGTCCTTGTCTTTTGCATTAACGTCGGCGCCTTTGGCGATAAGCAGTTCCGCCGCCTCCTTGTGGCCCTCGTGGGCGGCATAGTGGAGGGCCGTCCAGCCGTCCCGGTCTGTAGCGTTGATATCGGCGCCCTTTGAAAGCTGTGACTGCATCTTCTGGAGGTCGCCGGTCTTGGCGGCCCAGTGGAGCGGCGTGGTCGTTGGGGCAGGCTTCCTGCGGCATGCGCCTGAAAGAAGCGTCAGCGCCAGGACGAGACATAACAGTCGATTCAGTCTCACTTTAAGTTCCCTGCCAGGGATACACTGTCATCCCTCCCTGCGTGTATAAGGCACAAGGGGCGGCGAAAGTAACAAAAATCCGCCGACGGCTGCTGCTTCGCAACCTGCCACAAAATCAGGACCGCATGGAGGAAAAAACTTGCCATATAGTATGGCAGCAGGTAAAGTTTTGCAAAGTGTTATTTGCGGTGAAGTGATTTCCAGGCGGGAGATGGGTGAGTCGTAAGTGGCGAGGCCGTCCCGGCCTTGCGTCCCGCTGGCAGCTTGCCAGCGGTAGGGAACAAGGGCAAGATGCCCTCGCCACAGCAGGAGGCCCAGAGCCGATGCAGACAGAGCTGAAGTCTCGAACCTTGATCGACCTGTTCAACGAATCCCTCTCCGACATCGATCTTCTGGATAAAAAATGCCTGGAAATTATCCGGCCGGAGCGGGAGGAATCCCTGACCTTCGGGCAGTTGCGGGCGAGGGCGCGGGAATTCGCCGTCTGGCTGATTCGGGCCAAAGGCATCCGGCTGAAGGATAAGGTCGTGATTTTGGGCAAGAACCGCGCCGACTGGGACGTGGCCTTGTGGGGGGCGATTCTCGCGGGGGCGGTGCCGGTGCTGATCGATCCGGAAAGGCCCGTCGAAGGGGTCAAAAACCATGTGAGCCACACGGAGGCTCGGCTGGTCGTCGTGGCGGATGATTATCAGGACGCCGATTCCCGGCGGGAGCTAAACGAGTTCGCCTTCAGCCACGGCATGTCTTTTATCGAAATGACAGTCTATGAAGAAGTCGGACTTGGCATCGCCAAAGTGGACGAATTGCTGGGTAGGATTTCTCCTCAAATAAACGTTCACGACACAGCCGTCATTCTATGCACGTCCGGCACGACGGGGGACCCGCGCGAAGTTGAGCTGACCCACGGCAATCTGGGCGCCAATCTTCAGGGCTCCGTCGAGAAGGTACAAATAAGTCACACCGACACGCTCGGACACATCCTTCCGCCGCATCATTCGTTTGGCCTGACGGTCGGCAAGCTGCTGCCTTTCTGCGTCGGCGCCGCCAACGTCTATACCAACAAATACCGCGAGGTCGTCAATCTGATAAGAGACAGGAACATCACGATCTTCGTGGCCGTGCCCGCTCTATTCACGATGCTTGCCAAGAACGTCGAGGAAGCTCTCGCCAAAGAGAAGGAAGAAAGGCCATACATAAAGCTGCTCGACCGTCACTCGCCTAAAACGGTGGGCAAAGGAATCATCAAGAAATTGGGCTGGGACAAGCTGCGATTTTTCCTTTCAGGCTCGGCGCCGGTGCCGAAGTGGGTGCTGGAGGTCTTGTGGCGGCGCGGCCTGCTGCTCTACGAAGGCTACGGCACGACGGAGAACTCGCCTGTCTATGGCTTCAACGACAATCCGGGGAAATTAGGCTCCGTCGGCCGGCCCATCACCACGCTGTCGGTGAAAATCGTCAACCGGGAAAACCGGACCCTCCCGCCCGGCGAAAAAGGCGAGATCGCCTTATGCGGACCCTGCATCATGAAGGGCTACTACAAGAATCCCAAATCGACTCAGTCCGTGATCGTCACCGACGACAAAGGCGTGCGCTGGCTGCTGACCGGCGACCTGGGTTATTTAGACGAGGAGGGAAACCTTTACATTACCGGCAGGAAGAAGTACGTGATCGTGCTGCCCGGCGGCAAAAAAGTGAACCCCGAGCGGGTCGAATCGGCGCTGTCGGAAGCCCGGTTTGTCGGAGAGGTCCTGGTGGTGCCCGGCTTCTGGAAGGACGCGACCGGCATCGAGCAGGAAACCATACGGGCAATTGTCCGGCCGGCCCTGGACACGATTGAAACGCACGCGAAGGTGTCCTCCGCCGACCTGGAGAAACAGCCCAAGCTCCTGAAGAACCTCATCTGGCAGAGCATCAACGAATGTCAGCAGAAAAGCCGGCACCTCTCCAGCTTCGAGAAGATATCGTCGCAGCACCTTGAAATAAGAATCGAGGAATTTGCGAAAACCTCGACCGGAAAGATCCAGCGCGAGGCCTATATGAGAATATGAAGCGAACAGCAGAAAAGGGACACCCCTTGCTGTCGCTGTACGTTGCACGTGTATGTTGATAGAACATTTACATAATGACTGATAAGGAGGATTTCGAAATGTCGGAACGTCGAAAAACTTCAACCGCCGGCAGGAACGGCGAACGGATGAGCCGTCGCCGGTTCATGGCCGGCGCCGGTGCGGCGGCCCTGTCGTTCACGGTCGTCAAGCCGCAGCTTGTCCGCGGCGCAGCCGGCTCCAAGGTCAATCTGGGCCTGATCGGCTGCGGCGGCAGGGGGACATGGATCGCCGATCTGTTCAAGCAGCACGGCGGATATAACGTCGCGGCCGTGGCTGATTACTTCCAGGACAGGGCCGATAACGCCGGCGAAAAATTAGGCGTGCCGTCGGCCAATCGCTTCCCCGGCCTGTCCGGCTACAAGAAGCTGCTGGAGAAGGTGGACGCCGTGGCGATTGAGAGCCCGCCGTACTTTCACCCGGAGCAAGCGGCCGCGGCGGTCGATGCCGGACTTCACGTCTATCTCGCCAAGCCGATTGCCGTCGATGTGCCCGGCTGTCACAGCGTCGGCGACAGCGGAAAAAGGGCCTCCAAAAACAAACGCTGCTTCCTCGTCGATTTCCAGACCCGCGCCGACCCGTTCTTCGTCGAGGCGCTCAAACGGGTCCGCGAAGGGGCGCTGGGCGAATTCGTTTTCGGCGAGGCCATCTACCATGCGGACTGCCCGTTCAAGCGGATGTACGACACGTGGCGGGACGACCCGGACAATCCCGAGAATCGCCTGCGGGCGTGGGGGCTCGACCGCGTGCTTTCCGGCGACATCATCACTGAGCAGAACATCCACACGTTAGACGTGATGAGCTGGATCATGGACGCCGAGCCGGTCTCCGCCGTCGGGACGGGCGGCAGGGCGATTCGCCCCGTTGGGACCTGCAGCGACCATTTCTCGCTGCTGTTCGAGTATCCGAACAAGCTGGCCGTCACGTTCAGCTCCAAACAGTTCGACGGTTACGGCACGCAGCCCGATGGCATCCGCAATCGCATGTTCGGCTCCAAAGGTGTGCTCGAAACCTCGTATGGCGACCTGGTGATCATTCGAGGCGGGAGCTTTTACGCCGGCGGCAGGAGCCCCGGCATCTACAAAGACGGCGCCGTGGCCAACATCGCCACGTTCCACCAGAGCATTGTCGAGGGCAAGTTCGACAATCCGACCGTCGCGCCGAGCGTCCGGAGCAACCTGGTGACAATCCTCGGCCGGACCGCCGCCTATACGGGCCGCAAAGTCACGTGGAAAGAAACCGTCGAAAGCACGGAGAAACTTGACGCCAACCTCAAGGGCCTCAAGTCGTAAGAGGGCCCGATGGCTTGGGAATTGTCTGAGGGAGATAAAGAAATGGAACACTTGCGTATGACTCGTCGCGGGCTGATGGCGAACGCGGCTCGTGCGGCGGCGGCTCTGACATTGGCCTCGTCGTGTGCGCCTACCGAGCAGCGAAAAGCAAAGGCGGCCGGGGGCTTCAAAGTCGGGGTCTGCGACTGGACGATAGGAAAGGCGACGGACCCCGCCTCGCTCGAGGTCGCCAAACGGATTGGACTGGACGGCGTGCAGGTGGACTTCGGAAGGGCGGATAAGGACCTGCCGCTGTTCGATACCGATCTGCAAAAGCGATTTCTCGATGAGGCCCGCAGCCGGAATATGGAGATCGCCTCGCTGGCCATGGGCGTGCTCAATAACATCCCGTACAAGAGCGATCCGCGCGCCGACCGATGGGTGCGGGATGGTATCGACGTGGCCGAGGCCATGGGCGTCAAGGTCATCCTGTTAGCCTTCTTCGGCGAGGGCGACCTGCAGAACGACGAGCAGGGCACAGACGTGGTTGTCAAGCGGCTGCGGCGGGTCGCGGCACGGGCCGAAGAGGCCGGCGTCACGCTCGCCATCGAATCATGGCTCAGCGCCCAGCAGCATATCGACATTATTAGACAGGTCGAGTCGCCCGCCGTCCGGGTCTATTACGACGTGGCCAACTCCCACAAGGCCGGCTACGACATCTACCGGGAAATCCGCCAGTTCGGCAAGCTCATCTGCGAGTTCCACGCCAAGGACTACGACGACCTGTACGGCAAAGGCTCGATTGACTTCAATCGCGTCCGCGAGGCGATGGACGACATCCGCTATCGCGGCTGGCTCGTGATGGAAGGGACGAAAATGCCCTTGGGCGTGGAGGAAAGCTGCCGGTACGACGCCAAGTACCTGCGGACCATCTTCCCGGCATAAGTCTAACAAACAATGATGAAAGGACCGGATATGAAATCGCGTTATGCTCTCACTGTTTTGGTCGTCTTGATTCTTGCAACGGCCCCGCTGGCTGTCGGCACGCCGCTCGATGACTACGTCGCGGCTCCGGATGCTAACTACCGCTACAGCGTCGTCAACACCGTGACAGGCCCCGGCTACACGGCCTACATTATCGACATGACCTCGCAGTCCTGGCGGAGCAAGGACGAGGTTGACCGGCCGCTCTGGCAGCACTGGCTGACCATCGTCAAGCCCGACCGGGCGACCGCCGATACGGCCCTGCTGTGGATCAACGGCGGCAGCAACGGCCGGCCGGCCCCGGATTCGCCGGATAAGATGTTAGCTGGCGTCGCTCTGGCCGCTAACGCCGTCGTTGTGGACCTGCGGACCGTGCCGAACGAGCCTTTGACGTTCCCCGACGGCGGGGGCCCTCGCTCCGAAGATGCCATCATCGCCTACACATACGTCAAATGTCTGACGACCGGCGATACAACCTGGCCTCTGCTTCTGCCGATGGTCAAGAGCGCCGTCCGCGCGATGGACACGGTTCAGAAACAGCTTTCCTCGCTCGACGCTGGGGCGCTGGCGATCAAGAAGTTCGTTGTCTCGGGCGGCTCCAAGCGGGGCTGGACGACCTGGCTGACCGCCGCAGTCGATAAGCGGGTCGTCGCCATTGCCCCGGCCGTGATCGACGTGCTCAACATGGACGAGCAGATGAAGCATCATTTCGCCGCGTACGGCTTCTATTCCCAGGCCATCGGCGATTACCAGGCCCTGAACGTCTTCGACAAGCTCTCTACGCCGGAAGGCCAGGCCCTGAGAAAGATTGTCGATCCGTACGAGTACCGCGACCGCTACGCGCCGATCCCGAAGCTCTTAGTTAATTCGAGCGGCGATCAGTTCTTTCCGCCGGACTCGGCCCAGTTCTACTTCCACGACCTGCCCGGCGAGAAGCACCTTCGCTACGTCCCGAACACCGACCACGGCCTGGGCGACTCCGACGCCGTGCAGAGTTTGGTGGCGTTCTTTCAGTCGATTCTGGCCGGGGCGTCCCGCCCGCAGTTCTCCTGGACCGTCAAGCCCGATGGCTCGATAGAGGTCAAAACGACCGCCAAGCCGCTGGCCGTGAAACTGTGGCAAGCCACCAATCCGAAAGCTCGTGACTTCCGGCTGGAAATTATCGGACCGGTATGGAAAAGCTCGTCCCTGGAGCAGCAGGGGGGCGGCATGTATATCGCCAAGGTCCCCGAGCCGGCCGAGGGCTGGACCGCCTTTTTCGCCGAGCTGACCTTCAACAGCGGGGCGGCCTTCCCCCACAAATTCACGACCGAGATCCACATCGTCCCGGATCGGCTGCCCTTCGCCAAATAACGCCCGCGATTAGCCACGAATGGACCCAGCGCGGCTTCGCTTCGCTCAGCCGCAACCAAAAAGGATAGAGCTTCAGCA
>CAYWZW010000119.1:0-8411 GCA_964462945.1 uncultured Pirellulales bacterium | reverse complement strand
CCCACAGGCGCGTGCCGGGCAAGGGAGTCAAAAACAGCACGTTGAGATTGTCCACACCGTACTGACGGGCCACCTCGGCGACATGTTTGCCGACACCCCGTTCGTCTATGTCCAGACCGATGATAAACGAACCCACTACCAGAATGTTGTGCCGTTGTATGCGCCGTACGGAGGCGCGGAAATCCCGGTCTTTGACAAGGTTGAATTTCTTGCCGATCTCCCGAAGCCCTTCCGGCGAGGGGGACTCAAAGCCGACGAAGACGCCTCTGCACCCGGCCTTTGCGGCCAACACCAGAAGCTCTTCGTCATCCGCGAAGTTAATGGTGGCCTGGGAAACCCATTCCTTTCGCAGGTTCGCTTGGGCCATAGCACGGAACAGGTCCTTGGCGCGGGCGATGTGTTCAGGGCGCGTGCCGATAAGGTTGTCGTCCACCACCAGAACACGTTTCTCACGAATCGACTGGAATTCGCGCACGACATCCGGAATGGGACGTTGCCGGTAGCGGGCCCCGTTAAACGCCGTTACGCTGCAGAAACTGCAGTTTAAGGGGCAGCCGCGTGTGGTCTGAATGGCCCCGAAGGCATATCCCGAAGCCAGCAAATCATGACGGGCCAGCGGCACATTGTTCATCTCGGCATGCCCTCCGTCATACACGCGCTTCAGGCAGCCATGCCGGACGTCCTCCAGGAGCTGCGGCCAGATGCCCTCGGCTTCCCTCGTGACGACCGAGTCCACACGCTCGGTGACCTCGTCCAGGCACATGGTTGCATGAATGCCGCCCATGACGACGGGCACGCCGAGACGGCGGAAGTGAGCGGCCACTTCATAGGCGCGGTTCGCCTGCGATGTGAAAGCGGTAATGCCCACCAGGTCCGGCCGAGGCATAGCCCGGTAGTCCGGCACGCCGAGGTTCTCGTCCATGATCGAGATTTCCCACTCCGGCGGGGTCAGGCCCGCCAGAACCATGAGGCTGAGTGGTTTCCACACGCGGTAACGGTTCCACCGGCTTTCCTTGACGTTGACGATGCTCACGAGCGGATTGGACGGATTGATCAGATAAAGTCGCATAGGTTTATTCTGTCAGCGGCATAGCACCCGCTATCTCTCCAATAACATTAACGAATTCAGATCCTGAAGGAATGACAATCGTGATCGGATCCACAAGATCCTTCTTATCTGGGATTTCCCATATAACATTGTATATCCTTGCCCGGCTACGCACCGGAGCTTCATGTTCAATACCATGTCTGTCTTCACGATTCAAGCTTTTTGGCTGTATTCAGCCTTCAATTGAGAGGGACGCAGAGCATTTTTTGCGGTGGGAGAATATTATGCTTGCCACCGCAGCAGATGGTAATATAATAGCGGTCGGAAATATTTTGAACTGTAATGATCGCGTAGCGAAGCCTTGAAGCAAAAGCACGTTTTGGAGTCCCGGATCCGCGTCAAGACCTGTCTTCCGCATCATTCCACTTGTTTTGCCTGTGCTCTTGAAAGAGAGGTTCATGCATAGCGATTCCAACCAGTCTCTGTGCTTGAGCCGGTTTCAATACGATATTTTTTAGGATTGTTCGATGCCATTTACTACCTTTGGTCTTTCAGACCCGCTGGTGCGGGGTATTCTGGCCACCGGCTACACCGCTCCTACTGAAATTCAATCCCAGGCGCTTCCCGCCGCCATCAGCGGCAGGGACATTATCGGTTGCGCGCAGACGGGGACGGGCAAAACGGCTGTTTTTGTGCTGCCCATTTTGGATCGGCTCAGCCACGAACAGCAGGCGAAACACAGAGTCCCAAAGGCGCTCATCCTCACGCCGACCCGCGAGCTGGCACTGCAAATCGAAGAGTCAATAAAGGACTACGGGCGATTTGTGAATCTACAGACTCTGGCCGTTTACGGCGGCGTGAGTATCAAAGGTCAGCTCAGCGCGCTGCGGCGGGGCGTGAACATCGTCGTTGCAACACCCGGACGACTTATGGATCACATGGGGCGAGGTACGATAGACCTCAAGCACATCGAGGTTCTGGTTCTCGACGAAGCGGACCGAATGCTGGACATGGGCTTCATTAACGACGTTCAAAGAATTGTCAGCGCTTTGCCCGTTAAACGCCAGACGATGCTCTTTTCGGCCACCATATCGTCAGAGGTCAGAGCCCTGGCCGCCGGAATGCAAAAGTCCCCGGAGATGATCCAGATCGGGCGGCCCCGCAACCCCATCGAGACGATTACACAACATATTTACCCGGTTCGGAAAGAACAAAAAATGGATCTTCTCGTGCACATGCTCAGCACCTCGCAGATGTACAGCGTCCTGGTCTTTTCCCGGACCAAGCACGGAGCCGACAGGATCAACCGGCGGCTCAAGGCCGCCGGCGTCGTATCGGTATCGATCCACTCCGGACGTACGCAGGGACAGCGCCTGCTTGCAATGGATGGCTTTAGAAGAGGCAAGTACCAGGTGATGGTCGCAACCGATATCGCCGCGCGCGGGATTGATATTGAAGGCATATCCCACGTGATCAATTTCGATGTGCCGGTCTTTGCGGAAGACTATGTTCATCGCATCGGCCGCACGGGGCGGGCCACAGCCACAGGTGACGCGATTACGTTTGTTTCATACGACGAACAGCAGTACCTTCGCCAGATCGAAAACTTCATAGGACGCGAATTTGAGCCGGAGAAATGCGAAGGCTTTGCCTATCAGCAATCCGATGCGCTGCAGGCGCAACGTGCAGACAAATCCAAACCGGTGCGACAGGTGGGTATGAGCTCGGCCACGAGCAATAGGCTGCGTGCTCCTCGCCGGCGACGCAGGAGAGTTGCAAGGCGACGAGCTATTTGAACGAACACCAGCGGTATCATGGACAGGTCAGGAGAAGTCCTTTCCCAGCTATAACGGACGCTGCGCCCCGCAATGTCTGAACGTCCATCGATACGCTAAGGGCTTCGGCTAGTTCAGGGTAAACTCTGTCGAATCCAGTCGATGGGCTATCCCTTGAGGACGCCTTACGGTGCAGCACCCGGTACTGCTATGACGGCGAGATGTGGCACGGCCATAATCCGTCATCCACAAGGGATGCCGGACTGCGCAAATACATCTACGGTCTTGGTGTTGACAGACCCGTGTGCAGCTATTATATTGGCTGGATAATCGCGAAAGGGACGTGCGGGTGGGCTGGCGGGTTTCGAGCTTAGGCGGCTGGTCCTTATAAATTCGAGGCGCTTATCATCGCCCGTGAAAGGTATAGCGGAGAAAGACATGACACGCGTCAGTGAACTCGGACAAATCTGTTGTGCGATCGTTGCCTGCCTGGTCCTATCAGTGCTCCTGACCGGTGCGGCGGCTGGCGAGGTCCGGATGCAGACTTATACCTACAAACGAGTGGGCGACCTGGAGATCAAGGCGGATGTTTATCGCGCTGACGATGAGAAGCTTCGTCCCGTCGTGGTCTGGATACACGGCGGCGCGTTGATCATGGGAGGACGCGACGGCGTCGATGGGCGTGTCAAAAAGATGTTTCTGGACGCCGGTTATGCAATCGTTTCGATTGACTACCGCCTGGCGCCTGAGACAAAGTTGCCTGCGATAATTGAGGACGTCGAAGATGCGTTCAAATGGATCCGGGAAAAGGGGCCGGAGCTGTTTCACATTGATAGCAGCAGGATTGCGGTGTTGGGCGGTTCGGCTGGAGGCTATCTGACACTGGCAACGGGTTACCGCCTGAAGCCTCGTCCCACCGTGCTGGTTGCCTTCTGGGGCTATGGCGATTTAATTGGCGACTGGTACAGCAAACCCAGTCCCCACCCCCGTCATCAGAGATCGAAGATGACCGAGGACGAGGTCAGAAAGCAGGTAAGCGGCCCGCCCATTGCGAATTCGAGAGACCGAAACGGTGACGGCGGGGCGTTCTATCAGTTTTGCCGGCAGCGGGGAACCTGGCCCAGGGAGGTGTCCGGCTGGGACCCGCACGAGGAAGCGAAGAAGTATGAGCCGTACATGCCGGTCAAGAATGTGACTGGGCAATTTCCGCCGACGCTCTTGATACACGGCACAAAAGATACAGACGTGCCTTACGAGCAGTCGGTCATGATGGCCGGTCAGCTCAAGAAGTATCGTGTTGACTATGAGCTCATCACGATTGCCGACGGGGAACATGGATTGACCGGCGGCGATCCCGAGAAAATCGAGCAGGCTTATGAAAAGGCGTTTCAATTTGTCCACGAGCGAATGACGGCGGATCTCCGGCTGCCACCTTAACCCGGCGGTGTCCATCGGGTTGTGGGCGGGATCATTTACCGCTTTGCCGAAACAACGAGTAACAGCCGTTAAGGGAGAAGACACTTTATCGCAGCAGTAATATGGGCAGTGAACGGACAAACGAGCTGCTTTTGTCTGTGATGTTCCGTGCGGCGTTTTTTTAGCCCGCAGAATTGAATCTATCGCCGTTTGCAGAGGATAGAATTCTGTTCAACTTTTTATTTTTGTTCTGGTTTTTTAGAGGAGTAGAAAATGAAGACTGTGAAATGTATGACATTCTGCTGGTTGCTCGCCGTAGGGATGATAGCGCTCGGAGGTTGCGGGGGCAAGAAGGCCGATGAGAACAAGCCCATCAGTGAGGTGACGACCGAGGCGGAAAAAATGGACACAGGCCAGCTTCGTGATATGGCGGTGACGTACAAAGAAGCAGTAGTGGCCAAGAAAGGTGAAGTTGAAAAAATTGCCGCCAAGCTAAAAGAGATTCCTGTAACTGAATTGTTGGGTGAGAAAGCAAAGCAGCTCAAAGCCAATATTGACAACCTGACCAAATCCGTAGATGCGCTCAAAGAACGCTTTGACGTCTATTACGCCAAGCTAAAAGAAAAGAGCGGCAATTTATCAGGGCTGGGACTATAGATGGCCGATACCTTGTTGCCCCGCTTGTCTGATCTTGTTTGGTTGCGAAGATTGATTGCAAAAGCTGTCGCAGCCGGACCGCAGCGATGGAGTTGCCTGTATCAATGATGGATTACCTTAATTCATAGGAAAACCATGGGATTCTTGAAGGAATTTAAGGAGTTTGCCGTAAAGGGCAATGCCGTGGATATGGCCGTAGGCATCGTCATTGGCGCTGCATTCAACAAGATCATAAGCTCATTGGTTAACGATGTGATCATGCCTCCGATAGGGCTTCTTCTGGGCGGTGTCGATTTCAAGAACCTCGAATCAGTCCTCAAGAAGGCCGGCGTTTCCGCTGCCGGCGAGGCTTTGCCTGCGGTAACGTTGCGATACGGGCTGTTTATTAACACCGTTATCGATTTCTTGATTGTAGCGTTCACGATTTTCGTGGTGATCAAGGCGCTCAATCGGCTCACTCGCATACGCCAGACGCCGGCAAAACCAGCTTGAATTGTGGCCGATTTCCACCGACGTGGTCGTAAGTATCAATTGATATGCCGACCTGACACCCGCAGCGTGGGCCTTTAGGAGCCTGCCGTTCGGTTTGTCGCATAGTCGCGCCGCCGATGGACGTAAAAAAAGGAGACGAGACAGTGAAGATGAAGGTACTGACGCTATGGTCGTTTTGGCTGACAGTGTTTCCGGCAACGGGTTTTGGCAGCGATTTGCCCCCGGAAGAATTCTCGGTGGCTGTACGCCCTGCTGCCCGGCTTCAGTTGCCCGGTGTAGCCCATGGGGCGATGGATCCAAACGCTGACGGGGATGTGGACTGCAGCAGTCCGGCCCACTGGGATGGAGACACGATGTATATGTTCTACTCGACCGGTCATCCGTTCCGCTCCTCCGGGCCGGACCTGGTCGGCCTCGGCCGGCCCTCGAAGCGCGTTGTTTTCGACAATGAAGCAGGATGGAAGATGGGCGGGCGCTGGATTGAATCGACGCACAAGGCTGACGACGGCATGCTCTATATGTGGTACCATAACGAGCCGCCCCTTTCGCCCGATAGGACGGCGCCGCGAATAGGCACGATGGTTTCCAAGGACAATGGGCTTACGTGGCGCGATATCGGGATTGTCCTGGAAGCGCCCGGCGGGTCCAACAACCTGGACTCGGCTAACAAGTACTTCGTGGGAGGCAACGGTGATTTCGCCGTTGTTGCGGACCGTCAGAAGCAATACATCTATTTCTTCGTCAGCACCTATCACAAAGACATAGCCGAGCAAGGTGTGGGGGTGGCGCGAATGTCCCTTACAAACCTGGGTCAGCCAAAGGGTAAGGTGTTCAAATGGTATCGAGGTCAATGGGCCGAGCCGGGCATCGGCGGGCACGTCACGCCCATATTCACAGCAAACATCGATTGGCACCGCGCCGACGCCGACGCATTCTGGGGACCCTCCATTCACTGGAACACTTACCTCAAATGCTGGGTGATGCTTTTGAATCGCGCAAAAGACAAGGATTGGGCGCAGGAAGGGATCTATGTAAGTTTCAACCGCAACCTGTCTGATCCGAGCGGCTGGACGAAGCCCGTCAAGATCCTGGATGCCGGCGAGCTCGAGAAGTCGAGATGGTATCCGCAGGTCGTCGGCACGAGCGCCGAAAGACGTGAAACGGATAAATTAGCCGGCAGAACAGCGAGACTCTTTGTTGCCGGGTTGTCGAAGTGGGAAATCACCTTCCTCAAGCCGGGCGAGCAGCGAGCCGCACGGCAATAGCCTCCCATCACCGGTGCGATTCTCATGCTTCGGAGCGAAGCTCACTTCGCAGCGCAGCACATCGCGCCCTGCGATCCTTTTACGGTATGTTCAGCGGGTCGAGGTCCTTGATTCTGTCGGCGTAAATCTGGAACGGATATTCTTTCAGCAGTTCTTTGCCGTACTGGGCCGCCAGCTCTTTACTCTGCTCGCTCATCATTCTGCTTCTGATCATGCCATCCAACTGGCTCGAGTAGGGCTTCACCTGGCCGGGGGTCTTTTCCAGGATTTTAACGATGCGCCATTTAATCCCCTGCTGGTAAAAACCTTTGAGCGGCCCCAATACTTGATTCGGCTCGCCGGCCCACAAGTCCTTCCAGAACAGCCCCTCGCTGCTGGCCGTTGTATGGAAGGGTTTGCTCTTTTGTTCAAGCGAGTATTGCTGCCGGACCGGCTCGAAATCTTTTCCGCCGTCCAGCTCGGCCTTTGCCTTCCTGGCGGTCGCAAGGTCCGGGCACCAGATCAGGTCGATCTTAAGGCCTTTGGGCGTCCCGAACGCTTCCTGGTTTTGGCTGTAGTAGGCAAGTATCTGCTCGGCTGTCGGCTCCTTCGCATCCTTTTGCTTTGCGAGCTTGGCTTCGCTGAGTAGCCTCCTGTCTTCATATTCTTGCACCTCCTTCAAGAGATTCTCGTCCTTGTCGAGTCCGAGCGACTTGGCCTCCGCGACCAGCAGGGGCATCCGCAGGGCCCGCTCCAATAACTGATCGACGGCCTCCGGAGCATTTATCGCGGGGCGGCGCGGCGGGGCAATGTCGCACAATGCAATGAGCCAGTCCTTCAGCGTTATTTTTCCGCCGTCATACTGTGCCAGCACCATGTTCGTCTCTTCCGGCGTCAATTCATTCTTAACCTGCGAGTTCTGGATCCACGACACTTTGCGAGGCTCCTTCGGACGGGTTAACAGCCTCTGGTGGATTTCGACCACTTTGGCAAGATTCTGACTGGGCTTTCTCACACGGGACTTCTGGTAAATCTGGGCGTAGTACTCATCCAGCATCCTGCCGGCTTTTACCCTTTCGATCTCTGCTTTCGCCCGCGTCCCGTCCAGCTTGGGATCCGCCTGCATCTTCTGTTTGATTTCGTCCTCCGTCGCCGCTATTTTGCCCTGGTTCTTTTCCACATGCTTCTGTGCCAGCAGGTTTACAAGCCTTCTTTCCGTGAATCGCTTGACGGTATCGGAGGTCAATTCGTTCTCGAGGGTGCCTTGCTTTCGGGCCTCGATCACCATCGCCTTTTCAGCGATCATTTCCATGAGCACCGTCAAAGCATCGGCCGGCTGGGCCTTTTCGCTGTAGGTCTCCTGATCGTACGGGTAAAGCTCCGTCATGAGCCTTTCCTCAAGCTCGTTTCTGGTGATCACGTAGATGCCTATTCTGCCCACGACGGTGGGCGGCTCAGCCGGCGGCCGGGCGGCGGGTTGCTCGTTTGCTTTCTCTCCGGCAGCCGCTTGCTTCTGCGAAGACTGTTCTGTTTGGTTCGCTGCCTCGCCCAGGGCACCGGCGTTTGCGGCGCATACGTGAAAAGCCGCTGCCCATAACAACAGAAAAGGCGGCATACGTTTGGTTAAAGATAATTTGATCATCTGTATTTCCCTTGACTCAGGACCTCGACGGTTTTCGCCGGGCGCCGATCGGTTTTCTCGGCGTGCTTCGTCTGAAAATGACAATTAGGGATAACAGGGTAGATCGTATCCCCTTAGCAACAATTCATCTTTGGTTG
>CAYWZW010000118.1:0-8529 GCA_964462945.1 uncultured Pirellulales bacterium | reverse complement strand
TATATCAGGTAAGCTGGCCGGTCAGATAGCAAGTCCCGGGCCGAACAGGATTGGGACGCGCCCTATTTTCTGCAACCGTCTCAAACACGATAATGGGGTCCGTCCCCATTATTCCCTGGTATCATTTCCATGGGCCATGCTGATCCGGTTCAACTGCGCCCTGGACGTCAAACCACGTGGCGTCACCATCAGGTGTGTTTGCCGAGTAACTTGCAAGGCCGAGCATCGGCAAGACATCGTCGCTGGCGGCAGGAACACATCGCAAAGCCTTGTCAAATATCCGATTCTCTCCACTGTTCGGGTCCAAGTGCGGTTTGTGCTGAATATGTCTTTCGGGATTTTCCGCGATAACCTTAATTGCCCGAAGATATGAATTGGCAAGTTCGCGGACGTTCAAGAGTAGCCAGTTGTTCGGCGCTCTGGTGAAGACTTGATGGTCATCCAATGGTCTTGACGGCAGAAAATACCTGAAGCCAATCTTGGGGATGCCTTCATGGGTGACGCCATTTCGCACGCATGCATAGAAAGCCTGGGCGAGATTCGCATCGATCATCATGTGCTCCTGCATGAATTTGACCGACCTGATCCTGTCGTTTCTTGCGCTGAATCCGTAACACATTCCGCCAACGAGGTCGATTCCGTTCGCCACCACTTGGAGAAGCGGGCCCGCATATTTGCATTTCGCTAACAGTTCGTCGACGTCTCCTCGGTTATAGTCCAGAACAACCTTCTTGAAGAACGCAACTGTACTTTCGTCCATTAGCCTACTCCTCATAAGGCGTCATAAGAACACGATGTTCGGGATTCCACGTTGGACAAATACCGGGAGTAAATAGTAAATAGGGACGCACCCTATCTTCTGCAACGGTCTCAAACACAATAATGAGGTCCGTCCCTATTCTTCCCATTCCCGAGGTCGCTATCTATATCGAAAGCGTGAGGCTAATCCTGCCAACTTGTCAGAATCCCGTTCTCGAAGTAAAGATAACTGCGGGCATATTCTCCATAAATCCATTGCTCGTGAACACCCCAACTTCCGACAGAACGGTTTATACGATTACCATGATGGCCCCAACTTGCCATAGCTTGTTCTGCCGTCATTCCCACTTGCAATGTTCCTTCCAAAATACATTTTACTGTCTGGGCTGGTAATTCTGGGTGTTCGTTCACATACCATTGACGACGCTTCTCATTCACCATTTGCAGAAACCGTTTGACTTCAGCTTGTCTCTCGTTCAATACTTTCCCCGCATTCTTGTACTCTCCACCCGTCTGGTCTGTGACCCAGTATTTGCCCTTCTGTTCTATGAGCCAGGGATAAGGAAGTTCATCCCACGACTTGGCTGTAGCGTATTGCATATTTACATCGTCCCAGCCTTTCTGCCAATAACTATAATTGGGCGAAGAAGTACACCCCGCAAAAAGAAGGACAAATCCCGACAATAGAAACAATGAATGTTTCATCTTTCCTCTCCTTTCAAATAGAAACTTTCTAGGGAATTAAAGGTGTCAGGTACATTTTTCATACGCTGCCCAAGTTCGGCCGTTTTGAAATCCGTTGGACTGATCTGTCAAAGGCGTAAGGTTCATGGTGCTTTCGCCACGGATTGGCTCTCGTTACGCAAACTCCCAAACGCGCGGCGTATTTTACCCATTGTCCCAGGCAAAAACAAAGAAATTCAGGAAAATTCCTCTTTAGACAGGATTTACAGGATCAAGGCGGCGTGTCGGTGGAAGGTCCTTCGCTGGTGCTCAGAGGCTGCCCTGAGCTTGTCGAAGGGATGACACTTACGTGTCACTTTAGGCACTTACCTGTATCAATTTATGCCTTAGGTATAGTCAATGACAAATTCACGCATGGCATTTACCGAGGCGTCCCGTTCGCGTAGAATCGGCTTTCTGTCCTTTAGTCAGCTCGTAGGTGTCTTTGGCGATGGCGACCTGTTCATTTGTTGGTATGACAAAGACCTTCACTTTGCTGTCTTTGGTGCTAATCTCGGCTTCTATTTCGATGGCGGCTTTATTCGCCGCGTAGTCGAGCTTCAGCCCGATTTGCGTCACGGCGTCACATATCTTCTCACGCAGAAACGCCGCATGTTCCCCGATTCCACCAGTGAAGACCACGGCATCGACGGTATCCAGAACGGCGACATAAGCCCCGATGTACTTCTTGATGCGGTAACAAAAAACATCGATGGCGAGTTTCGCACGGGCGTCGCCTTTTTTCGCGAATTTTTCAAGGTTCCTCACATCATTTGAAATGCCTGAGAGGCCAAGTAGGCCGCTCTGCTTGTTGCACAGAGTGTTCAGCGCCTTTACATCGTAGCCTTTCTCGGCAAGATAGAAGAGAATCGCCGGGTCGAGGTCGCCGCAGCGCGTTCCCATCGGCACGCCTTCCAAAGGAGTCAGTCCCATGGACGTATCGATGGACCGGCCGTTCTTGACAGCGGTGATGGAGCAGCCATTGCCGAGATGGCAGGTGATGGCGTTGATCTCGTATTTTCCTTTGCCCATCAGCGCCGCGGCGCGCCGGGCAACGTACCGGTGAGAGATGCCGTGAAAGCCGTATCTTCGAATGCCATATTTCTCATAAAGCTCGTACGGCAGAGCGTACATATAGGCCACCTGCGGAATCGTCGCGTGAAACGCGGTATCGAAGCACGCGACCTGTTTTGCGTGTGGCAGGTGCCGCTGAGCCCCCAGAATACCCTCGAGATTCGGCGGATTGTGCAGAGGGGCCAGGTCCGCAAATTTCTCGATGGAGGCTATAACCTTCGCGTCGATGATTAC
This sequence comes from uncultured Pirellulales bacterium, assembly GCA_964462945.1. GTDB lineage: Bacteria > Planctomycetota > Phycisphaerae > Sedimentisphaerales > Anaerobacaceae. Next base: position 5,739 of record CAYWZW010000118.1, on the reverse strand, counting down.
CGAGCCGGTGAACTCTTCACCTCCGTGAACAACCCTGTGGCCGACGGCATCGATCTCAGATACTTGCCGCAGGACTCCCACATCCCCGTTGACAAGCGTGTTGAGTATGAGTTCAATTGCTTTTCCCACGTCTGCGATCTTTGTGGGTACTGTGTAAGTCCGGCCGCGAAAGAAATGGGAAAGCTCAGAGGTTTCCTCGCCGATTCTTTCGACATGCCCCATAGCGAGAACCTCCGCCTGCGGCATCTCATATACGTGATACTTGACCGAGGAGCTGCCTGCATTGATCACAAGCACTTTCATTGTCCGTACCATCCTTTCAAACGCGGTCTCGGCTTAGCTCAAACGAGACTCGTGCTCTCAGTCAATTGCCCCAAGGTCAATATGACCGTTGCAACGATATCCTCTACGGTTGCGCCTCTGGAAAGGTCCGTTATGGGTTTGGCAAATCCCTGAAGAAACGGCCCGATGGCTTGGGCGCCGGCCATGTACTGCGTGAGCTTATAGGCGATGTTTCCCGAGTTGAGGTCGGGGAAAATGAGGACATTGGCCTTTCCTGCAACGGCACTTTCATCCTTGACCTTCCTGGCCGCCACTCTGGGAACGATCGCCGAGTCGGCCTGAAACTCACCGTCGATAGCCAAGCCGGGCTCCCGCGCCCGGGCGATATTGAGAGCCTTCCTGACTTTCTCCACACTCGGGCCGGAAGCACTTGCCCGCGTGGAGAATGACAATAGGGCAACGCGAGGCTCCTGACCCAGGATTCTCCTTGCAGTCACCGCCGAAGCCAGGGCGATATCCGCTAATTGCTCGGCCGTCGGATCGATGTTGACGGCGCAGTCGGCATAAATGAAAGGCTTGTCTTTCTCCCCGAGGAAGTTCGGAATAACCATGAGAAAGCAACTGGAAGGCGTCTTGATCCCCGGCGCCAAACCCACGGTCAAGACACCCGCCTGAATCAGGGTCGCTGTCGCGCCGGCCACCCCGCCCACGGCAGCATCCGCGTCGCCGCATGCAACCATCATGCCGGCATAAAACAAGGGCTTGACGACGACATGCCTTGCCACGGCAACCGAGATATCTTTTCTGCGATGACTGTATCTCTCGGCATAAACGTCGAGCTTGCCGCTCGTCTTCGGGTCTATGGTTTCGATGCCTTCCATATTGACGCCGGCTTTTTCAATCGCCGCTTCGATCTGCTCGGGCTTGCCAAGCACGATCGGCCGGGCAATACTCTCGTCCCTCAGTCTCCTGGCCGCTTGAACTATTCGCTCATCTCTGCCCTCCGGCAAAACAACGGACAGGTCCTTCCCCCTTGCCCTCTCCCTGAAACTGCTTATAATGTCCATCGTCGTAGCGTCCTTGTCTTGCAAAAGCAAACATCCGGTCGTTGTCTTGCTTCTTGTGGCTCAGTATTGAAATTAACGGTGAGTTCGGACAAATGCAAGAGGAATTTGAATTTGTGCGTTTAGTCGGCGATGAGCCATCGCATCATTTACGAAGAGTTCCTCATCAGTCTGTTCCACGCGGCGGGCAATATCTGGCCCGAGCTGGGCAAGCCGTTGAGCAGTGTGCCCTACGTGAACACATACGCGGTCTATTGCGATTTCGCCGCACCGCCGACGCTGCGCATGCGCGCGCCCGCGTCGTATCTTGAGAATAAGCTCAAGGCAATCGCAGCTTTTCGTTCGCAAAAGCAAATCTCTTCGCTCATCGACAACGTTCGCCATTGCGGTCCCGAGGAGTATATCCGGGCGATAGAGTTCAAACTGTACCATCCGGCGAGCTACCGCAACCTGTTCGAGGAGAAAAAGGCGATCCCGATGATGCGGTGAGAGGAACCTTCTTCGCCGTCCCTGCGCTCTCAGCGACTCCCAGACGCAGGCAGAAGAAGCCTCGCGGTCACAGGAAAATGGTCGGAAGGATAGCGCCCCTCAATGTTGTCATAAAGTATTTCCGCTTCGAGCACCTTCACGGCGGGCAGCACAAACACGAAGTCAATCTTATTGCCTTGCCGGGTTCCCTTGAACTCATGGGCGGTTCGAACGTCCTTCACATCCGGATGCAAGACACGAAACGTGTCCACCAGCGCGATGGGGCTCTTCGAAGTGGTCCCATCAGCCCCGGCGAGGGCGGTCTCGCCCTTGAGATACGTGATGACAGGATTTGTCTCGCCCGCATTAAAATCGCCCGTGAGCACAAACGGCTCTTTGATGTTTCTGCTTTGTATCCGCTGAGTCAGCAGGACCGCACTTTTTTCTCTGGAGGGCTGGGAGACGTGGTCTAAGTGAAGGTTGAAGGCGTAGAAGGCATTGCCCGTACTATTCTCGATCAGCCTGGCCCAGGTGCAGATACGCACGCACGCGCCGCCCCACTGGTTCGAGCCGGGCACCTCCGGCGTATCGGAGAGCCAGAAGGTCCCCGCCTCCCCCACCCCGAAACGGTCGGCGCGATACAGAATGGCGGAGTACTCGCCATTGATCTTGCCGTCCTCGCGGGCAACGCCAATCTCAGCGTACATCGGCAATGCCTGGCGAATCTCGTCGATCTGGAATCGCAGCGCCTCCTGTAGGCCGATTACGTCGCTTTTCTGCTTACGAATCACGTCAAAGACCATTTCGCGGCGCTTCTTCCAGTGGTTCTCGCCATCGTTGGCCGAGCCGTAGCGGATATTGAACGTCATTATCCGCACCTCTAAGCCGCTCGCTTGCTTCCGGTCTGAATCGGCACCATTGGCATATTGGCAGAAACAGAGACTGAGAAACGTCCCCAAGCCTAAGAGAATTGCCAGGGGAAAGAACGCTCTTGCTACTCTATAAGTTATTCTGCGGTACATAGCTCACTCCTGAAAGGTAACTTTGGTTTGAGAATTCTTGAGCCTCTTCTTCAATCAAAGGTTTCTTCGCTTCTCTTCTTCCGAGAGCGGCTCGTTCAGTGAGCCGGACCGGAAGCCCTGAAGGTCAACGGTCACGAACTTGAAGCCTATGGATTTAAGTTTCTCGACGATCTGCGAGCGGGCCGGCTCAGCCGCGACTTTCTCGATATCCTGCGGATTTACCTCGATCCGGGCAATGGTGTCGTGATGGCGAACGCGAAACTCCACTAAACCTAACTGCCGCAAGAACGCCTCGGCCTGATCAATCTGTTCGAGCCGCTGCTCGGTGACCTCCAGCCCGTAGGTGATTCTCGAAGCCAGACACGGCGAGGCAGGCTGGTCCGCAGTCGGCAGGTTCATCTCTCTGCTCAACCGACGAATATCGTCCTTTGTGAGCCGAGCTTCCGCTAACGGCGAGCGGATGCCGAAGACCTTCATCGCCCGGTTGCCCGGCCGATAGTCGTCGAGGTCGTCGAAATTCGCACCGAAGACAACGTGCTCGAAGCCGCGCTGCCGGGCAATTTCCAAAAGCGTCTTGCACAGGTGCGACTTGCAGTGGAAGCAGCGGTCGGCCTTATTGGCGGTGAAATTCGGGTCGGCAAGCTCGCCTGAATCGACCGTCTCAAACTCTACGCCGATCTTCCTGGCGAACTCGGCCGCCCTCTCATATTGGCTGCTCGGCTCGGACGGCCCCACACTCGTGCACGCCAGGACGTTCTGCGGTCCCAGTGTATCGACAGCCGCCTTGAGCAGAAACGTACTATCCACCCCGCCCGAATACGCGACAACGACCCTACCAAGATTCCGCAATATTTCTTGAAGCGAATGATATTTCTCGTGCATAATCATAACTTCTTTATGTACAAAGCGTTATCAACACGATTGGCAACCGACATCTTGACCATAGCTGTCGATCTTAACAAAATATGAAGAAAAAACAAATTAAAGGCTTGATTAATTTACTTAGTGCTACTAGAATGCAATATCGATGCCTATTTTTGTAATATCACATGCTACTATTTGAAAAGGGACAGTACCATGCAAGAGCCAAAAACAAATTGGCTAACCATCCCGGAAGCGGCAAATTATTTGCGGTGCGGAGAGCGCATTCTGAGGGAATTGGTGACCAACAAGAGAATTCCCCATACTTTCTTTGCGGGCAAGGCTTTGTTCCACCCAGCCCGTCTGGACAAATTTCTCTTGGAGCGAGAAGAGCAATGCGAGGTAGCGAAAGATGAGTCAAGTTTAAAGAACGGCCATCTGTCATTGCAGGCACGTAGAATAAGACGCGATTGTCCACGTGATGAAGTTGACTCGGTGGTAGAAGAACTGATCGAGTACAAGCAAGGCAAAGAGCGCTTTGTAAACGGGCTTGGCAGAAACTTGAGAGCAGACATGACGGCCTCCGGTTATGAGTTCCTTTCTCCGAAAGGCTTCTCGCAGTTGTCAAGATGGTGCCACCCGCGTAAACCTTCACCCAGAAACGACTGGGCACGAGAGAGAGCACAAGATATATCTGTACTTCTGTTTGGAAAAGTCATAGACCGCGTTTCCAATCCAAGCTATCGAAACTAGAGGACCATTATCACCAGCTAAAATGAAAGGAAAGAAATCATGGCTAACGAAATGACCTTCTTGACAGACGAAATATTGAGGCAGACGGTTGAGAGACAGGAGGATGAGTTTGATAGTCACGACTTGTTCGGCACTCTCATGCGAGAACAGCCAAATGACTATGCACATGAACTTGATGCATGTACCGATAGCCAGGACTGTTTTGACAAGCTCCATATGCGAATAGCCAGGATGCTTGCAGGTGAACGTTTCCACGACTGCGTAAGGCAGACACACAGGAAGAGACGGTCAATAAACTGTCGCGCTCAAGAAACCGAGTGTGAGATTTGGGAACGAGTGAAGGCGTGATAATGGGGGAACGCCCCACGTAATTCGTGGGTTAGGGCTGTTACCCGCCCAGGGCTTCGATGCTGGCGGGGTCCCCTTTTTTCTGCCGGTGGCCCTGACGAACAGATCGATCCCGCCGCCAAAGCCGGTGCTGATCTTGTGGGCCAGCGTTTTATCCAAACCGAACCGCTCGCAATACGTCCCAAGCACGGCCTGCGAACACGAGAAACCATCCCTAAATGTTGCTGCCGCCTTATCAGCATTGCCCATATTCAACCCCAGACTATTCTTTATCGTTTCTGTTTCTTCCCTGATAAACCTTTTCATAAAGTTCATCGCCCAGGTGGCGCCTGGCCCAAAGGTGCCAGATTTGCTCCTGCGAGGCGTCGGGGTGAGCTAAGCGGATGCCGGCCATGCTGAGCATTTTACCCATGCGATAAGCGCTGAATACACGCTGCGCCTTTTGGGCTATCGTCATGTTCCGATATAACCGGCACAGGATTTCTTGCGCCTCGGGTGATGTGTCGCTAATGGCCATAGCCTACTGATTATTGGTTACTGGCAATTGGTTATTTGGAATTGAATATCGAATATCGAACAGGCAATGTCAAATGATGAAGTAAGGCAACACGAAGGCTTTCCTTCGACATTCGATATTCATTATTCGTTATTCACCGGTTACCACTCACCATTGATAAGGGCCCGGGACCCTAATAGCCGATGGAGGGAGTCGGACCCTCAACCCCAGCTTTACGAAAGCTGTGCTCTACCATTGAGCTACATCGGCCTATACGCCGGCTATAATACCGACCATTGCCTGGTCTGTAAAGAGGCTTCATCCGGCCAATCTTCAGGGGCAGATGTGGCTTCGAAATTGGCTTTGTTTTTTCAAATCAGCCACGAATTAACCCAGCGCGGCTTCGCTTCGCTCAGCCGCAACCAAAAAGGATAGAGCTTCAGCC
>CAYWZW010000117.1:0-9125 GCA_964462945.1 uncultured Pirellulales bacterium | reverse complement strand
CAAAGGAAGACAGAAAAATACTGGTCAGATCAATTACTCAGACAGGCTCCTAGCGCCTCGGATCAAACATTTCATGAGTCAGAAGGGATTTGACACCCTGGACGAATTCATCGGCTTTCATTTTGGCGTAGCCACACAAACCCTCTTGGCCTTGACAAACTTCGCCATATTCCTATCGGTGTTATCCGCACAATTCATGGCTATGACGAGCTACCTGCAAGTCATCGCGCCGGAGTTTGCCGGATGGCTGCCAATTGCAGCGGCTTTCGCAGTTGTGATCTACACGGGTATCGGTGGATACAAAGGGGTCGCCATAACCGATATTCTCAAAATGGTGGTACTAATCATTGGTGCGAGCATTTTTGCCGGCCTTGTGCTCGGTAACACACCCCGAACATCATGGGAACAACTCCCATCACACTATTGGGGCTTCACAGGCTATGGCGCGATGTTTCTGATAGGGGCAGTCCTGTTCTTTCCTGCAACGATCCTCGTACGCTCCGACTTATGGCAGCGAGTGATTCACGCTAAGTCGTCTGCAGTGGCACGCAAAGCGTTGGCTTTGACCATTCCATCCCTCCTCTTGTTCTATGTTATTCTGACCCTCATAGGGATGGCATCGCGCGCTAGATTGGGAATTGAAGCCCCAAAGGAGTCAGGGGGATTGCTGCTTCTCAACCAGGATGTAATGAATCTACCGATCGGTTCATCTCTGGCAGCTATCATTGTTGCTATAATCTCCTTCGGGATCTTCGGCGCTCTCGCAAGCACCGCGGACAACAATCTGAATATTGCTGCGATCGGCCTTTCAAAACTCCTTTTCAGGCGGGACTGGCTCAGAATGCAGTCTGAGTCAGGAGTTGAAGGTGGCCCCAGCGTGATAGAGGCAGAACATAGATTGCTCCGAAAATGCCGCGTGCTATGTCTTCTGGTTGGATTCTCCTCCATAGCTACCGCCTTATTGCTGAGGGACATTGTTGCAGTAATGGTCAATGCGGCTTGGATCATGATGCTTTTCCTGCCACCGACGCTGGGTGCCTTGTTATTCGGCCATCATTCCAAATATGGTGGCCTCCTCAGTATTGTTGGAGGTATGTTGACCTATTTCGCGGTTCTTGCGCTCGGGGTTCCGCTTAAGTCTGCTTTCCTACCTGGATTCGTTGTCTCGTTGACTGTTTACCTTGTCTTCATATGGTTGGAAAAACGTTCCCGGTTCGTTTCCCCGGAATTGCATTCCAGTGCTGTGAGGGATAGCCAATGAAGTGCGTTCTCGAATACAAAAAAGGTGATTGGATGTGTGGGTGCGAGCAACTGTACTCTTACCTTCCAGAAAAGCCTGATAAGGATATCTACACTGCAATAACCACCTTCCACAGGCGTTTCTATCCCGATGAGAAGATTGATGCAGAGAATTATCCATGGATCAAGCACCGCGCGGTAGCCAACCTTGAAGAGATAAAAGATAACGTTCAGCAGCACGAGCTTACTTGGCATTGGCGATTGTTGCTTCCCTGCCTTCGCGACTATCGTTCAGAAGCCAGAAACTACTCCATTGTGCTGTGCGTCTCTCAGATTCGGCAGTGGCAACTGGTTTCCTGCTTCTCTCTTCAATGGCCAGAAGAAGTAGACGCCGACCAAATGCCCCTCACGCTTCGGAGAGCGCCGAAGAAGTTGTTGCGACCACTGGTCTTTGGAAGGAGTCATAGAATTACTCGTTGGGAAGTCTATGCGTCCTTCTACGAGCCTGCCGTTAAAGAGCGCATCTGTAAAGCAGTGGCGGATGCTGGGAATGACTCCTGGCGTTTGGCACACGTGCTCGGAAGATACGACTCCTATTTTCGAATTAAGGATCCTGTGTGGACAGGGTCTCCGCCTAAATGTGGACTCGATATTGAGCATTTCATTGACCTTGAGCCGGAACAAGCTCCCCTCGAAATCGACGGCGTTTCAGCTACCAGCGTGTGTCATCCCTATGGGGGAGTGTCTTTTCCGATTTTTTCAGCGGATGCTACCAAGGTTGCACCGCCGAAAGAATTGCTGTTTTCTAGTGACAACTACTGCCGCGCTTTTGAGCAGGTTTCAGCCGTCATTAATGATCCCGGTGCGCGAGCTGTTCTGGTAATTGCGCCTCCTGGTTCGGGTAAGGAGGATATGTGTGGGATCATGCACTCATGCAGGAGGCGCACAGGACGGTGTGCGACGATCAATCTGGCAGGTCTTGACGTGGAGGCATCAGCATTTCAGTTGTTTAATCTCAAAGATGCAGCACGTCGTCTTGAAGATGCCCCTGATGGTTTGCGTGTTGGGCAGGATTTCAAGGCCGAACTTGAAGACGGTGCACTTTTTAGAGCCCTTGGTGGCACCGTTATCATTGACGAGTTGGACAAGGCTGATGACAAGGTCCGAGGCATGTTGCTCAGGCTTCTCGAGAACGACGAGGTCCGCGTACCCACCACATCGCTTATCGCAAAAATACCCAAGAACCTGCGACCGCTGTTTGTATTCGCGGGGAGTAAGACCCGAAAGGAGTTTCTTGAACTTGCTCCAATTGATTTCTGGTCGCGGCTGACACACATCATCGAAATGCAACACCCGTTGGCAGTAGAAGATGAGGCTATCCGAAAACGCGTAGCAGAGGACTACCTACGTATGTTTTGGCTGAAACAGGTTGAGGAGTGCTTCCAACGCGAGGTGCTTCTCAAAAAGGGCGATACTCTCTACGAGCCACTGCGTGAAAGATTCGTTGGTTGGTGGAAGTGTCTCACCAGTAGGGCGGTGGGTGATTTTGTCGCGAGGGAGATTGCAGAGACTCTGTGTGGTTCAGGCCAGGCACTCCCGAGCGTTCGGACGCTGAGAGGGACTGTCACCCGATGTTTCAATTTGATATTTACCTCATTGCTCTACAACAAGAATGGCGAGGCCCCGCTTGAGGAGTGGCGCCGCAAGAACAAGGTGGCAGACTTTGAGCCGGCGTCTGGTCTCCTGGACCTGGTCAAGATGTGTGAGGAATCGACCGCTCCCGACAACGAATTCCTCGTACGCGAGATTAGGGCCTTGAACGAAGTTCGATCATTGATCCGAGCAAGCACTACAATTCAAGTGTGACGTGCATGAATCTATTGTATTTGCAGGAATCGCTCCGAGAGATAGGGCGGCCTCAACATATCCAGCTTTTCGGGCGGGGTCCACGACAAAGGGCCCTCCTTGAGCCTCTTATGAGAGCGCTTGGGGTGAGGCCTATCAGAGTTGACGAATTATCAGGCATCCTTGGCGTGAGAAATGGACGAGTCTTTGCGGTGCGATGGGACATCACTGCAGGCCAAGTCGGGTTCAAACAGCCAGTGATGGCCTCTCTTCTCCTATTCCACCTATGGAGAAGACGAGGGCCCGTAGACCGCGTTACCACGCTCATTGACGGCGGGAACGTCAACACATCTTTATCGCTCGGGTATCTTGCTCAACGACTGGAGTTGCGCGCGGAGCACGTCCTTTCCCGGCATTTTCCGAAAGACATACGGAGGTACATGGTGGACCAATGTGACGGCTGGTTACAGTTGATTGAGGCGCCCCCTTCCAGACTTGGACGTGAAAGGGAGTTCTATGCGTATCTGTTTGAATTGATGCAGGACGCTCGTCGGCGACGATCTCATCTCTGTCTTTGGCATGCCAAGTACAGTGTGCTCGCCACCCTGTGGATGGGCGAGGCTTTTGCTGACACTTGGGATTTGATGCCAGATGACATCGTCCTAGGGCTAGGTTCAGGTTCGACTCTAGGGGGGTATGCCATCCCACTGAAGGTGCGCTTTAACTCAAGGCCACGAATAGTGGTTGCTGAACATGCTCAGTCTGCCTTGCTGTGGAACTGCCCCTTGGTGGCTGATTTGTCTTCGCAAGGAACTTGGGAGAACGGAGACAGACACTACCGACGCGCACCTGCGTCTGTTCCGCACATGGTGCTCGGGCCTCATTACGATGAAGTGAATCCTCTACTCCCAAGCAGTACTCTCGGCCAGATTGATGGGGTAGTTCGCTATTCGGACAACACGTGGCAGGAGGCATCCCAGCAGTGTATCGCGGCCGGAATTCGAGTTGGCAACTCCAGTGCCGCCAACTTGGCTGTTGCCAGGTCCCTTGCGCAGACGGGCAGGACTGTTTTCACCTTCATTTACGAGCCACTACGCGACTTCTATCTTACGACTGGGGATGCCTTAGTGGGTTTGCATCCAGAATCGGGGCGTGGGAACAGGGCGCAGCAAGTGGGCAAGAGGCTGTAGGCTAGTAGTCTGTCATATTTGATGTTGTGAGTGAGTAAGTTTTGCTGATCTCCTTTGAAACAGAAGGTGTTTGAGAGACCATGAAGGAGAATCGGCATGAGCAAGAAATATGTGGTTCGGTTGGCCGGCGAAGGACGAGCCGGTTTGCAGCGTCTGGTCGGCGCGGGCAACGCAGCGGCCAGGAAGATTCTCCATGCCCATGTGCTGTTGCAGGCAAACCAAGAGCCCCACGGTCCCGGATGGCCCCACAGCCGGATATGCCGAGCGTTGTCGGTTCACCCCAACACGGTGGCGGGGATTCGGCAACGGTTATCCGGGGCATATCCACGCACACCAAATTTGATTCGCGTTAAGAATCCGTCCGTCGCGCTGCGCGGCCGAATCTACGCTGAACTCCGATGTCAAGAATGAATCATTTTCCCGCCATTTTGGTATTTCCTCTAAAAATATCTCTTCGGGCCGGGGGGGCCTCGCAAGGTGTTAATCTACCCCGGCGCGCGCGGAAAAGCAAACCGATTCCTGGCAAGATTCGAGGCCGTTCTGAGCAGCAGTACGTATATCACCAGTGCAGGCCGGATTTCTCGACTGCGCTGTGCTGCGCTCGAAATGACCACGCTGGGCAGTGAATTAGAGGATTAGCGAATTAACGCCGGCGGCGGTTTTTTGTGGGCGCAGCGCAGGGGGCCGGGTGCGAATGTGAGCAGACTCCAGGCGGCCCTCGTCCGGGCTCGGGGAAGCCTTAGAAGGTAAGAAGCACGCAGCGGAGGATGGATGGACGTCAGTAGTCTTCGTCTTCCTCTTCGCAAATGCAATCAACGGACAACTCTCCGCAGCCGGAGCAGACTCCATCCTCAATGGGGGCACCGCAGGTTTTGCACGGTGTACATCCACATGTTTGACACATTTTTCGACGCCTTAAAAAAAGAACGTTAATCATTTCAGCTCACCCGACAAAGCCAGCAAAACCGAAGCGAGCTTCCAACGGCGCCGCCATAGTAAACGCCGGCCTAAAAAAAGCAATAGCATTATGCAATTTTTTTTTCGGCCGCCGTCGGGGCCGGGTTCGGGGGTGTTGACCAGCCGGCAGAGCCGCCGGCGCTAGCCGACCCGGCCGTCGCCGTCGATGTCGAGGCCCTGCATCTGCTCGATCTTTCGGACCAGCGAGCGCAGCGTGTTCTGCGTCAATTGAAGCTGGTCTTCAAGGGCCTGGACGCGATCCTCGACGGTATCGGACTTTCGCTTCTGGCCGTACATCAGGCCGGTTTGCACGACTTCCCAAAGAATACCCATTTTTCTCCTCGATTTATTGTCATTGCCCTAAACCTGTGCCGCCTTCATGATTGATTTGCACACCTGCACAAACGTGTCCGGGTCGTCCGGCGTGATGCGGATGTGCTTGAACCAGCCGGACTTGCGATGAATCGCAACATGGCGAAAGAAGTCGGCCAGATCCAGCTTGAGAGCCAGACTGCCCGCGAGGCCCCTGCCTCTGAAGAGGTCGCCGACGACCAGCGGCGGGCGGACCTGCACATCCAAAATGTCGTCTGCGAGGATGGTCTTTCGCCCGAAGCAGGATTTGATTTCGACCCGGTCGGTATAGATTCGATACTCCTGCCAGAGGCTCCTGAGCGATCGCCCGGATACGTACAGCGGCTGTTCGTACATTATTGTCATAGCTTTGTCTGGGGATAACGACGCGACCGGCCCGATCGCGGCCAAGCCATACGCGTATCGGGCCCAGGCTCGGCATAAACCTCCGGCTCGCCGCTAACGCAGCATCTTGAACGTCTCGATCAGGCTGTGCAATTTCTCCATGTCCGGCGTACGCTCGTACAGCGGGGCACGATTTTCCTGATAGATGCCGATGTTTTCCTCGAAAGTCGGCTTGGGCGGGCTTACGTAGAAGATGCCGAGCGGCAGCCTGTCGGTTTCGGTCGCCTTCTCGAACGCTTTCTGCCTGTCCGACGGATCGTGGCCCTCGAGGTAATACGTGTGTTCCCTGAACCACTGATTCGTATTGAGCTTGTTGAACGAGGCGCACGGCTGGAATATGTCCACCAGCGCGTAGCCCTTGTGCTCGATGGCTTTGACCAGGATGTCCGCGGTCTGCTCGATGTCCACGGCGAAGGCCCTTGCGACGAAGCTCGCGTCCAGAGCGATAGCCACGGCCAGCGGATTGAACGGCTCGAGGAAGACGCCATGCACCTGGACGGGAGTGACGAAGCCTTTTTGGCTAGTCGGCGAGGCCTGGCCTTTGGTCAGGCCGTACACCATATTGTTGTGAACGATGTGCGTGATGTCCGGGTTCCTGCGTATGGTATGGATGAAGTGATTGCCGCCCTCGCCGTACATATCGCCGTCGCCGCCCTCCGCGATCACGGTCAGAGCGGGATTGACGGCCTTTACCGCCACTGCCGCCGGAAGGGCACGACCGTGCAGCCCGTTGAAGACGTGGGTCTTGAAATAGTGCGGAGTCTTTGCCGCCTGGCCGATCCCTGAGACAAGCACAAGGTCCGTCGGCTCAATTTTCAGCCGGGCCAACGCCTGCTTGAGCGTTTTGAGAATGGGATAGTTGCCGCAGCCCGGGCACCAGGCGATATCAATGTCGTTCATATCGAAAACTTCGGTATCCACAGCTTCGCCCCTAACTCAATACGTCTTTCAGCTTCCCGGCCAACTCTTCGACATAGAAGCTCAAGCCATTGTACTTGAGAATCCTGTGTTTGATGTCGATTCCCGTATGGAGTCTTATCAGTCTGCCGAATTGTGAGGTGGCATTGTTCTCCACAACGATAATCTTCCGGGCTTTTCGCAGGTAATCGGCTGTCTGCTCGGGCAAGGGATAGACCTGTTTGAAGTGCAGCAGCGCCACGTCATCCCGGCCGAGCTTTTGCACGGCCTCGGCCGCGATATGGTACGTTGAGCCCCAGCACACAATCAGGCTCTTATAGTCCTCGGCCCCTGACAATTCCGCCGGGAGAATATCCTCTCGCAGGGCTTCAAGCTTCTTGAGCCTCTTGTCAACCATCCTGATTCTCAGGTCGAGATCCTCGGTGATGTGGCCTTCCGTGTCGTGCTCGTCGCTATCGACGACGACCAGCCCCTCTCCGAAGCCGGGCACGCCCCTGGGCGAGACGCCGCTCTCGGTAAAGGCGTATCTCTGATAATCTTTGCCGGTCCGGACGATGTGCCGGTCCGCTTTCACCGGCGACAAATCCGGGGCCGCCGCACTGTAGTACGAATCCATAAGATACTGGTCCGTGAGCACGAAGACCGGCACCTGATACTTGTCGGCCAAATCGAATGCCCTGCACGTCAGGTGAAAGGCGTCTTCGATCGTTCCGGGGGCAAAGATGATTCGCGGGAATTCGCCGTGCCCCGCATAAAGGGCCAGTTGGAGGTCGGCCTGCTCGGTCCGCGTGGGCAGCCCCGTAGCCGGCCCCGGCCGTTGACCGAGGTGGATGACCATCGGGCTCTCCAGCATCCCGGCCAGGCTCAGCCCTTCGATCATCAGGGCGAAGCCGCCGCCGGAGGTTGTCACCATCGCCCTGGCGCCGGCGTACCACGCGCCGAGCCCCATATTCATCGCGGCGATCTCGTCTTCGGCCTGCTCGGCCACGATGCCGAAATCTCGTGCGTGCCTGGCGAGAAACGCCAGCACGCCCGTCGATGGTGACATGGGATACGAAGCGATGAAATTGCAGCCGCCGGCGATGGCGCCGAGCGCCACAGCTTCGGCCCCGCTCAAAAGAACCTGGTCCCGGACGCCGGCGTCGCCGATAACATCAAATTTTATACCGGAGGATTCGGCCAGGGCCGCGCCTAACTGGAAGCCCTCTTTCAACGCGGCAAGATTCATCCGCACAACGTCCCCGGACTTCGAAGAGAAAAACTGCTCGACGTACCTGCCCGCCGTCTGCAATTCGACCCCGAAAAGACCGGCCATCGTTCCGACGGCCACGACGTTGGAATAAATCTTGTTGCCGATCTCGGTGGCCGTCCGGGTGAACGGCACATCGAAAAAGCGGCGCCGCGTCGGGTCGAAATCCGCACCGATCGCCTCTTTGTCCGCCAGGATAATCGTCCGGGCGGAGAGCCTCGGTTCGATGCGCTGCAAAGCGCCTTTGTTCAGCGGAATGAGAATATCAATCCGGCTGACGGAAGCCCGGACGGGCCCCGAGCCGATCCGGATTTGCGTAGAGTTCGCGCCGCCGCGAACGCGCGACATGTATTCCTTCGTCGCAAAGACGTTATAGCCGGCGAGCTTAAAGAGCCGCGTCAGGAGACTCTCGACCGTCTGAATGCCCTGCCCCGCCTGCCCGCACAAGACGATGGATACGCCTTCGCTATTGCCTGATGATAATCGTGTGCCCATGACATGACATATTATGCGACAGGGGAAGATATGCAAGGACTATTTCGCGTCCGGCATCCGTCGGGTGAGGCGTATCCCGCGGCGGGGATGAGCACAAATGCAATGGCTCAAGGGAATCGAGCTTGGAATCGGAAATGTGCTTGATTCTCAAGACGGCTGCAACCGAGCTTATTCCAATTCTGCCACGGCCGGTCAACGGGACGGACTTTTTCCCCGAGGCCGGACGCCGGGACTTCGCTGAATCTGGCTCCTGTGGCGAGCTCAGCTTTGTAATCTCATGAAAGGCTGTCTCCAATCGTTTGGCGTGATATAATAGAGGCCAAAGAAAGGAGATAGCCATGAACAAGATGAGTTCAAAGGTAGCGTGTGCCGGCATGGATGTCCACTACAAATTCAGCCATGTAACTTTTCGCGACGCCGACGGGAGAATCGTTTCTCGCCAGCGGCTGGATCATCCGGATCGCCAGGGGCTTGCC
>CAYWZW010000116.1:0-9223 GCA_964462945.1 uncultured Pirellulales bacterium | reverse complement strand
AGCTTGGCAAAAACCCTAAGCTTGTAATCTCCCGCAAGAAATTTAAAAACTGAACCGTCTGGAGGTAGCAAGAAATGATGATCTAAGGTTACACCCTCGTGAGTCACAAATAGCCCACTCCCCCTTGCAAGATCTCCTTTCTTGCCGTGAACCCAAATACTGAAATTTTGTTTTGTCTCTCCACGCTCGAGAGTGACGTGCATACTTTCTAAAACTTGGCCTTTCCTCGAACTGCTGTACAGCAATGTCCGCAAGTAGACTTTATTTATAGTGCTTTCAAAATAACCACCATCTGGGCCGAAAAAAATACTAGTAGGCTGAGTCATCAACAACCTACCCTTTTTAAATAGGGTGAGCCATGCCGTTCCCGCAGACACAGATAAGGCCAGTAAAGAAATTGCAACACCTATCCAAGTTTCCATTATCTTTTCCTTTCACGGTGAACAATGATTATAAAGTCTGTATAAAACGGGAAACACAGACTGTTTACGCCAGAGGCGTATAAATCTGCCTGTACTGGCCCCTGCGTCTCCCCCTACGTCTTGCTTGGCGCAAGACAAGCTGTTGGGGGGCAGCGGGTAAGAAGTTCCCGATGCCTGTTCAATACTCGTCAGCGATATAATAGCACTTCAGAACACGAGGTCAAACGGGAATCTCTTTGCTCGCCGGTAGCGGGAGCATAGAACCATGCCGGACGGTAAATGGACGCGGATGGGTGACAGCCATTGAGCGAACACAGCTTTCACATCGCGGCCTTCAGCCGCAACCGAAAATGTCAGACGCGGATTAATCCGCCCTCCGCAAGGAGTCCATAGGACAACGTATGGCGGATTGACACTGTCTATAAAAAAGCCGGATTGGGCTTAACGCAGGAGAAAGTTCTTATTGGCCGAAGCCTTCAGTGCTAATGTTTGTGATTTGTTCGAAATAATACCCTCCCTCAAACTTGGCGCGTACGTAATTTGGCATGGCACGTATGTTATCGACATGATTATGGTGGGGCAGGCCCCACCCTACAAAGCTGCATAAACCGGGTCAAAGCCCCTCGACCGGACTGCGAACACCGCTGGGCAATTAATTATTGTTCTTTTCTTTTTTCAATTGTCGTTTTTCCTTTGGATTAAGCTGGGCCTTTTTATGTTGTTCTCTCTTGCCTTTATCTTTTTTTCCCTTATCGCCCATATCTGTTTCTCCTTGCTTGAAAATGACTTTATATTTCTTAACCTGTCCCCGAAATGAGTGGCGCGGTTTACTTGCGTACGCGTCGAGGGCTTCTTGCTCAGAATTCACCGGAACGATGAGCTCACCAGCGGCAAGGGAGCGCCGCGGAATAGCGGTCAGGTTCATCGCCTTGTTCGGCACACAGTGCTAAAGGCTCGAATAATGCCTCAACTTCCTCTGGAAGTGAGTTATTAACCTTGCAATATTCAATTGCGCTATTAACTACATCGGCGGGGAGCTTAGAAAACCAACTCTGTGAAGGTGCCAAAGCATGATTCAAATCATTCGGCTCGAACTTTTCTAATCCGTCCCCGTAATGTCTCATACTTATGCTAAGAATCTGTCTTGCCGCTCTTGACCGAAAATATAGAAATAAAGCATCGCAAAGCTGTTCGCCGAATAAGTTAGGATAGAAGCAGTGAAAGCACGTCAGATTTACTGCTGAGCTTAAGTTTCTTACAACCTTAAACTTATCTCTTGAAAACACTCCGAATAGCAGCGGGGCCGGTGCTCTTCGTTCTAATTTGTACCAAGGTGTTCGCATCTTCGTAAGATATCTAAAATGGTATCCCATCATCTCGCCATACCGAAGGTACTCGTGCACTGCCTCTGTCGGTTTACCATTGATATTAAGCAAAAGAACATTCGCATCTGTACGTTCCAGATCGCCAAAGTCTGAATCTGTAAATATAGAAGCCTTGACTTGTACGCTCTTTGTTATACAACCGAGAAAGCACGAACGTGGAATGCCAAGTTCTGCCGCCTTACTCCGTGACATTGCAAAATACTCGTTCGCTCCAGTTGCGATGCCACGACTAAATCCACCATAAGAATCAATTGTGACAAGATCGGGAGAGAAAAACGATGAGCGCCCATTTTCAAAGTATTTAAGCCACTTTTCTGAGGGTTTGAGGTTCGCGACGTCAACCTCTCGTATTGGCACAGTTGAAAGCACATCTGGCAGATCCTGCATGTTCTGTACAGAATAGAAGCGTACTGGCGCAATAAGGTCGTCATTGCTTACTAGAATGACTCCCACAGAAGTCGTCGCATCTGGAAACACTTCCTTTTCTGGCTCAAGTTTGATAAGTGCCTTTAACATTCCCTGGTGTAGAAGGCGATCTTTGACAATCGTGCCATAACCTGTATTCAGAAACTCAAGCGGCATGATATAGGCAAGACGCCCTCCATGTGCTAGTTCTGACAGCGACTTTATCAAGAAGGCAGACGCTATGTTAGTGTAACCGGATAGCTTTACTTGAAGGTGTCTCTCAAAGGCTGCAAATACTTCGCTTCTATTGGTAAAACGCTGAAAACGCATATAAGGGGGATTACAGACAATTGCCTTGTGGCTCTGGCCCCACTGGGCCAAATAATCCCCACAGTTTAGAGACAAAGACGATGTCCGTGAAGCATGGGTTCGGAAGTACTCCAATATTTTAGCATCTACTTCCGTACCTGCAAACGTGATGGAATGCATGACCGCCTTGGCCGCAAAGTAGAAGGATCCCAACCCGAATGCGGGATCATACAAATTATTTGAGCCACCCGATAAAGCCCAGCGGCACATAAACGCAGCAACATCGAAGGGCGTAAAGAATTGCCCGAGCGAGCGTAGATGTTCCGAACCGGCTATGGAACTATATCCCCTACTGAGGTCACACATCATTTGCTATCTCGCTAATGAATACATTGTTATCCAGGTAGCCCCGTCCCTTTTGAAATGTTACATAGAATAGCAGACGGCCCCTCTGCAATTCCTTCATAGCTGATTTGTGCTCTGGCATATCAATACGTCCTAAAATTTCCTTGCCAACTTGGACATTAATCTTGATTGTCGTCTTTCCTTGGTTCTTCACGTCTTCTTCAACCGAGAATACTACATCTTCTTTTGCGGGATCGGATGCAATTTCGAGAATATCTTTGAATGGGATCACGTAAGCTTTATCGAAGAACACTTGCAAATAGTAATGTCTGACATTGAAATGCTGAATCCATCTGTTGACTAACGCGAGATCCTCCAATTTTGGCGTGATGCTGAGATAGTCTCGTTTGTGCAAGATCTTGATTTGTTCCTTAAGTGTCCTGAGCAGTTCTGAGAGACGTCTTAGTTCTGTAGATGATGACCAAGAACGAAGCCGAAAGTCAAGTTCTTTAAAGGTCTCATCGGAAGAACGCCTAATCATATTGAGGATTTCTGGACTCTTTTCGTGGAGCAGAATTGACATTTGTTGCTCCAGCAGTTGTGACTTAAGATGTCGGCATTGCTGAATTGCCTGATTCGTTCGTGCTTCCATGAATTCGGAATAGCGGTTCGCGAGGAAGGAACTGGATCTGACTTCAATTGCAGCAACCGCACTGGCAACCGTCTGGTCATCATCCAAATCTACGTTTTCGATATCGATATCCGATCTCCGGAAGATGAGCAGGTCTGGGCGTTTCCCAATATTGTTAAGCTCATCTTGATATTTCTGATAGAATTCATCGAAGCCAGTATCGCCAGCGGCAAGGGAATCAGACCTACCATACTTCACAGCGCAGTACTCAGGTGAGTGCTCATTGATGGCAGTGAAAACAATCTGCTCGGCCCAGTCGCCCTGTTCCTTGTTGGTCAGGAACTCGGAGTTAGCCATTGTAGGCGGTTTTCCAGTCAATTGCAGATTCGGATCAATACCAAACGGAGTTGAAGCAAGAAGATGAGCTATTACTTCTTTATAGAGTTGTGGCATATGATCTCCTTCTCGCGCCCAACAATGATTATACAGTCCGTATAAAACGGGAAACCTTGTCCCTGCATGCCTCTGGTGGGGAACAGACTGTTTCTGCCTGTATAAGAAGTTCCCGTCGCTTGTTCAATACTCGTCCAATCTCTTGCGTTTCAACGGATTACATCCTTTCGTCCCTTCCGACTTATACGGTCTGTATAAACCGGGTCAAAGCCCATCGGCGGCCTTTCCGGCCGGCCGAGTTCAGCCGCTTGTTATACTAATTACTTCTTCGAGTCATCCACAGGAAAGCCTAAAGCTACAACAACGAGTTCATCATAAATACCGATGACCTCCAGTATCGGATTAAACCAACCAAGTTTAATGATAGAGCCAGATTTAGCACCTATACGTTTTGCAAGGGACGTTTTATTCCCACAAACAAATGACTCGCCATTTAATATCATATTAGGCAATGTTACCATCAACATATTGTTATTTGTGGATTGAACCCTTCCGGTACTCCATTCAATTTCAAGATTCTCCGCCATCAGACCCTTAGGGACAACGAACCCGTCTTGATAGACTCCAAAGACTGTGTGGGCAGTGGGATATTGCTTACTGAGTTTATTTTCGTACTCTTCTGCCACTGTCTTGACAATGTCAGCCAAGTCCGGCTGTGATAAATATAAGACGATGCTGAGTAGAATTGCCACTATACCAAGCAAAGCCCCAATAGTTGTGTGTTTGTTCGGGAGAGTCCACGACTTCCATTGCTTCTTTGATGGCCATAACCTCGTGACAGATTTGATTAGTTTTGATTGCATACCAATGATTATACAGTTTTGTACGCCTTTTACCCGCCTCTTATCCGCATCAGGCGGACTGGCGGGCGGGCGTACTGTCTAAAACGGCCAACCTTGCCCCCGCATGCCTCTGGCGGGGAACAGACTGTTTACGCCAGTACTGGCCCCTGCGTCGCCCGACGCAAGTCGGGGCAGCGGGTAAGAAGTTCCCGTTGCTTGTTCAATACTCGTCAGCGATATGATAACACTTCAGAACACGAGGTCAAACGCGAAACTCTTTCTTTGCCGGTAGATAGAAAGATTGAATTCTTGGATGGATTTGATATTCTCTACGAGTAAATGCGTGAATGAGTGAATGGGTCAATGAGTGAAATCGAGCATCGTGAACGGTGAATCTCTGAAAATCATAGATTAAAGAAAGGTGCTGAAATGAAACACGCTATACGAACAATTCGATTGCCCTCCCGTCTGATTCTCTTATGTGCCTGTGCTCTTATGCTCTTATCTTCACCCGCTTCGGTCAGTGCAGTAGAGCTGCCCGGCACGGCCAAACTCGTTCCGCCCGAAACCATTGTAATGGTGAATATCGACAATTTCAGTCAGCTCAGAACGCAGTTCGAGAAGACCAGCCTTTACAAGCTCTACAAAGACCCGGCCATGAAGGCTTTTGTCGATGACGTTAAGGCGAAATGGCAGGAAAAAAAGCAGAAGTCGGAAAATGAGCTGCTCAGAATCATCGCCGATGCCAACGTTTGGCCCAAGGGCCGGGCGGCCGTCGCCTTAGTGCTCGACGAGCGGGCAAAAGACGCCAATGAGCCCCCGGTTTTGCTTATTACCCAGTGGGGCGAAAACATCGACAAAGTCAAGGAAGCGGTGGGTAAGATCGTCGAAAAGGCGGTTGAAAAGGGCGCCCGCCGGGAAACAGAGGATTACCGCGGCGTCACGACCACCCGCATAACACAGGAGCCCTCTAAGGCCCTGAGCTACTGCTTCATAGACGACTGCTTGATAGGGTCCATGAGTCCCGAGGTTTTGAAATTCGTCATTGCGCAGGTCAAAGGGGCCGGCAGCTCATCGCTCGCTGACGACGCCGATTACAACGCCGCCTTGAGGGCGGTCGGCCCGGCCGCCGAGGGGCAGATCGGCTTCTACGTCAACATAAAACAAATCGTCAAAACGACACTTGCCGAGGATACCGCCGGCAAGGCCAAAACACTGATAAGCAACCTGGGCCTCGATAACGTCACGTCGTTCGGCGGCTCAATCGATGTCGGCCGAGGCCCCGGCGGCACGTCTTTCGGAAAGGCGTTCCTGAAGATTGACGGCGACAAGAAAGGCGTCTGCAAAATGCTCGATGTCGAGTCGGCCGCTCTGCGAATACCGCAGTTCGTTTCCGCCTCGTCATCTTCGGTGTCAATTATTAATTTGAATATTAAGAAGGCCTACGCCGAGCTTGGCGCCATTCTCGGCAACTTTTCACCGCCGATGGCCGCGATGCTAAATATGCCGCTCTTGCCGCCGGGCCCGCAGGGCGAGCCACCCCTCCAGTTGAAAGCCGACATTATCGACCATCTCGGCTCGCAGATCGTCGTTGCCCAGAGCATTAAGAAGCCGTCATCCGACGCCGGCGCCGCCGGAGCAGCGCAGGAACAAGCGTCCGCCGCGCCGCAAACGCTGGTGGCCGTAGCAATCGACAATCGGAATGCCCTCGAAAAGTCCCTGTCAACTCTGCACGACAAGATGATAGCGCCCGGCAACCCTGACGCCAGACGGCAGCTTCTCGGCCACACGATATACACGGTTGACCTATCGGGCTTCCTGCCGTTTTGGGGTCCGAATCCGAGGACGCCGATGCAGGCGCCGCCCAGGCCGGACGCGGGCGTTCCCAAGGCCCCTCCCGCGGCCTTTACCGTCACGGACACGCATCTGATTTTGGGCGGCGAAGCGACCGTTGAACGGGCCATTCGCGCGTTGGGCGGCAGCCAGGCCGAATCAATCGACTCGGCAAAATGGTTTGCCAAGGCCAAGTCGAACATCCCGTCGGCGGCGGGACTGGCCGGCTTGCAGGACAATGCCGCTTCAGGCGAATACTTCTGGTCCACGATGCGGGAATTGCAGAAAAAGGAAAAAGGTTCGGGCAACCAGATCGGCGTCGGGGTCAGCTCCGCCTCGCTCTTTCCGCAGATGATGCTTTCGCAGGGCGGTTCGGATATGTTCGATTTCAGTCTGCTGCCTGAATTTGACGCCGTCCGCAAATACTTCGGCCTGTCCGCTTCCTACGGCATCAGCCGGCCCGACGGTTTCTTCTTCGAGTTCAAGTACCTCAATCCGGAGGGCACTGAGTAGTGCGGACAAGGAGCGTGGTCGATGGGTAATCTTCGCGCGCGACTGACGAGCGTATGGGTGCTGGCCCGCCTTATGTCTGGCGGGCTGGCTTTGTGCGTGCCGGTGGTCTGCTCGGCGGCGGAGCTGTTCTCGTCACAGCAGCAAAAGGACGCCTTCCTCAAGGTGCTGGCTGAGCAGGATGGCCAGTACGATGCCGCCGAACGAATGATCCGCCGGCCCTTCTCTTCGCCGGGCTATCACACCGCATTGAAAGGCGGCTACGTCCACCCGACCCGCGATTCGCTCAGCTACGCCGTCGTCCTGCTCGATTCCGGCCAGGCCGGCCAGCTCGAACGCGCTGAGCAAATCCTTCGCCGGGTCATCGCCCTGCAGGACCAGGACCCGAACAGCCGGACCTACGGAATCTGGTCGTGGTTCATGGAAGAGCCGCTCGATAAAATGTCGCCGCCCGACTGGAACTGGGCAGATTTTCTGGGCGCCCAGCTCCTCCAGGTGGCCATCGACCATGTGGACCGGCTGCCCGCCGATCTGCAAAAGCAGGTCAAAGACTCCATCCTGCACGCCAGTCATGCCATCAAGCGGCGGAACGTCGGGCCGGGCTACACCAACATCGCCGTGATGGGCGCCTACGTGACACTCGTTGCCGGCGAGCTTTTCGCCGACGCCGAGCTGGCCGACTACGGCAAGGCCCGGCTCAAAAAATTCTACGACCACACCTTCGAGCAAGGCTCGTTCACCGAGTACAACAGCCCCACGTACAGCGTCGTCGCGATCAAAGAACTTTCTCGTATGCTCCGGCACGTCAAGGACCCCGAATCGCAAAAACTCCTGCGCGAGTTAAACCGCTTCGCCTGGCGCCACGTCGCCCGGCACTTCCACCCGCCGACCCGCCAGTGGGCAGGCCCACACAGCCGATGCTATGCGACGCTGCTGCGCGACGGGACCCTCGCCTTTATCCAGCAAGCCACAGACGGCAAGGTGAGTTTCCTGCCCGAAGGCCAGGCCCTCGAAAGCCTCGATGACCATCGCCTCGGCGCCGAGTGCCCGCAGGATTTCTTCCGTTATTTCACCGAGCTGCCCGAGCCGCGCCTGGAGATCGAGACGTTTATCCGCAACGCCGGCGCCGAGCACGACATCATCGGCACCACGTACCTGCATCCCGATTACACGTTAGGCTCGGTCAACGTCGGCGACCTCTGGAACCAGAGACGGCCGCTCCTGGCCTACTGGAACACCGATGCCGGCGTCGTGGCGATGCGGCTCCGCTGCCTGCACGATGATTACGATTATTCCTCGGCGAGCGTCTTCACCGTCCGGGACAAGGGTGACATTCTCGGCGCCGTCGTCTTCGCCACCGACCGGGGCGACACCCACATCTCCCTCGACCGCATCAAAAACGCCACCATCAAAGCCAAAGACCTCCGCCTTCGCCTCGAATTCGAAGGGGCCGTCGCAAAAATGCAACTGCCGCTGACTTCCTCCGGC
The DNA here is from genome assembly GCA_964462945.1 of uncultured Pirellulales bacterium. Classification (GTDB taxonomy): domain Bacteria; phylum Planctomycetota; class Phycisphaerae; order Sedimentisphaerales; family Anaerobacaceae. The sequence continues at coordinate 660 of CAYWZW010000116.1, read as the reverse complement.
CAAATGAACATCAACTTCGACGTCGCCCACGCCGTCTTCGATGACTATCCTGTGAAAATCGAGGTTGGCCGTGATGATAACACCGCCTGGCGCGACGTTGTTTTGTATCAGGGCCCGGAAAAAGACATTAACTTCGCCCAAGTCCCCGAAGCCGCCGTCATCTTTGCCCTGTCAATCGACCCACAACACGACGCTGTCATCCTGAGCGCAGCGAAGGATCCGGCCACTGCAAAAAGTTCGACCAGCCGGTTTGTTGGCCTGTCAGTTAAGAAGGAAAACGGCAATCTCGTCGCCGACTGGTCCCGGCCGGGCAAATCCCAAATGTCGCTGACCGTTCCTGTAAAACCACTTCCATCCGGCGAGCAAAAAACCGCCGCTTCAGCCAAATTCGGCGATGCAAACCCCTGGAAGGCGTCGGGTCCAAACAGGCCCTGATTCTTCTTGAAATTGGCTTTGTTTTCTCAAATTAGCCACGAATGAACCCGAATAGGCACCAATGGCATCGAGAAAACTTGTCCGGCAACTCCTCAAAAACAATTTAGCCCTGACGGATTGGGTTTGTTTTGCATAATCGACTCATAGCCACAAAGCATGCCCTGAGCTGACAGGCTGTGTCGCAATTGGGTTTACAGGAGGATATATTCTGTTGGGCATCGCGTC
>CAYWZW010000115.1:0-9228 GCA_964462945.1 uncultured Pirellulales bacterium | reverse complement strand
GCCTCGGTCGGGATGACCGGGGGGAATCGTGCAGGTAGGAGCAATTATGGAGGCGTTACTTTTTGGCCTCCGGCTAAGAAGTAGCCAAATACGAATATCGAAGCACGAAACAAATTCAAGATTCGAATCACCAAATGACCAAAACCGAGCGGAGGGGCTGCAATTGATTATTGATTATCGGGAGCCGAAGGCCAATGGCCTGGTTCCCTGATTTCCTGATTCCCCGCGACCTGATCTGCTGGTCGCCTGATAACCTAATCTCTAATCCACTCAAGCCGTGCCTGCGAGAATCATCAATTTCAGTATTAAAATCCCACCGTGGCTGGAAAAGCCGGCTGTATGGCTGGTGCTTATCTGGCGGCGTCTGCGCTTCGGGTACGCCTTCCGGAAAATCCCGCTCACGCAGGGCCGGTTCGCCATCGTCGATCCCGCCGACTACGCGCGCCTGAGCAGGTACAAGTGGCGCCTCTGCCGGACGAAAGGCAAGAACGTGCTCTACGCCGAACGCTCCGTGCGCCTGCCCAACGGGAAATACTCGCGCATCCTCATGCACCGCCAGCTCATCCGGCCGCCCAAAGGATACGTCATCGACCACGTGAACGGCTCCGGCCTGGACAACCGCCGGGCCAACCTCCGCCTGGCCACCGTCGCCCAGAACGCCTGGAACGCAAACAAACGAAACCCCCGCTCCGGATACAAAGGCGTCTGGCTCGCCAAAGACAAGGCCCTCTGGCGCGCCGCCATCGTCTGCAACGGCAAGAGAAAACACTTAGGCTATTTCCATAACAAGCTCACCGCCGCCCAGGCCTACGACCAGGCCGCAAAAGAGTACCACGCCGAGTTCGCACGGCTGAACTTCCCAGACCTGTCAAAGCGACCATGAGTATATGCGTCAATGTGTGAACCTGGCAATCCGCCGCCTCGTCCACTCATTACTCATCTCCGCATTCACGCCGACGGCCCCCCACAGCATACCACGTGCGATATACGAGATACGAAAATGGCCTTCCGTCTTTTTCCTTTTCCCTTTAGGTTTTCAAATTTTGTTCTTGCAGCCTGCAAGCAGCGCAACCACAATCACAATAATAGAAGCGCGCTAGATCGCTTTTGATAGGCCCGCGTTGGCAGGGAAATGAAATGCCGTATGTGCCGTTTCACGACTATTTTCCGGAAGTGGCGGACCGGGAGACCCGGACGATCACAGTAATGCCCGGCTCGGAGACTGGCTTGCCGGCCGGTGACTATGGTTTTCTAGAGATGTACTGCAACGAACGAAAGTGTGACTGCCGCCGCGTCTTCTTCTATGTCGTCTCCTCGTTTCGCAGGGATGTGCAAGCGGTCGTCGCGTGGGGCTGGGAGGACATTGATTTTTATGCAAAATGGTTCAAATACAACCATCCCCGTGCCGTGGCCGACCTGAAGGGGCCTGTTCTGAACGTAGGCAGTCCGAGAACTAAGCTCGCCCCTGCCATCCTGGAAGTGGTTCGCGAAGTCCTGCTCCGGGACCCTGCCTATATCGAAAGGATTAAGAGACATTACCAGATGTTCCGAGCCAAGATCGACGGCCCGCGCAGGCCCGGACCGAGGAAGCTCCGCTTCCAGAAACGCAAACTCCGGCCGCGCCGCCCCAACCGAAGCTGAAGCCTCCCGCGTCGAATCAACCCGTTCGCCGATTCCCTATTTCGCTAATCTGGTAGTTCACTAAGTGACGTCGTCATTTGGAGCGCAAACGCCGGCGTTATGCCCGACCAAACAAAAAAGCCCCTTGGTTTTGGCAAGGGGCTTTAGAAGCAATGTGTTCAATCGACAGAAGGTTTTCGCTCACGCCTGGGCCGGGTGATGGCGCAGGTGAATCTCCCATCGCCTGACGATCAACGGCAGCGAGAGCAGATCATACAACGCCGCAATGCCCACGAGCCCGCAGAGTATTCGGAGCGGCACGGTCATTTCGCCGAACAAAGTGGACACTACGTCAAACCCGAGGAACCCCACCAGGCCCCAAACCAGCGCCCCGCATACCATCAGGACGTACGCGATCACGTCAATCGACTTGCACACTGCATCACTCGATTTCCACCTTGAAATATCCATCGTCTGCTTCCTTTCCAAAGCTTTGGTTATAGGTACTTACGTATCATCTCTAACATTTTTACGCCCCGTTCTTGGCCCGAGTTCGCGCTTTCCTGCAACTTTTGAGGCCCCTCTGGTCGTCGCGCGAGAGCCTTACTTGGTCTGGTTTTCGCACTCGGGGGAAAATCCGTTACTTCCTTCGCCCCGACTGCCTTTAATTTATAGAAGCAAAGTCAAAACCAGAACCGGAAAGTGAAATTGGAAAAGGAGTAGTGACAATGAAACGGCTCGCATCAATAATTGTACTGGTGATCGTGACCATGTCCCTTTCCGGCTGTATCGCGATCGAGGAACACCATCACCCCGGGCCCAGGCCGCACGCGGTCATCGTGACGCCGCGATACGTGCCCATCTGGCCGGGACACCCGCATTACCCCCACGGTCACCATTACTGGGGCTGGCCCGGCCATCCCTGATTCCCGGACATGCACGCTTGAATCGGGAACTTGTCGCGGCGAAGGCCGTGCCGCAGCCAAATCGTCTCTTGTGAAGCGATACCGGATGCCCGATGTATGGAACCGCGACCGCAGGAGTCGCGCCTAATCGCTGATTCGCTCATCCTCTAATCCACCGATGGCGCCGTCCGCCGTCTGTCTTACGTCCCTCGCCTTGTGCACTTTTTCTCTTGTTCTCTTGCCGTGCCGGAAATAATATGAGGGTTCCTGGTGTGATGGTCTTGTTCGATCCGGCCGGGAGTCCCGACCGGCGGGCGCGTGCCCGAGAGCTTCATCTTTTCGAGGATTCTGATGATCTATGTCCTGGACATCTTCGGCACGTTTACGTTTGCCGTCTCAGGCGCATTTCGGGCCGTCCAGCACGAGCTCGACCTGCTCGGCGTTCTGGTCCTGGCGATAGCCACCGGCGTCGGCGGCGGAATCGTCAGAGACCTCATGCTCGGATCGACACCGCCGGCAGCATTCCAGGATGAAACGTACCTTATTGTTTGCATTCTCGGCGGCCTGGTCGTCTTTATTGCGGCCCACAAAATAGCCCCCCACTGGGACGTTGTCATGGCCGCCGACGCCGTGGGCCTGAGTGTTTTTGCCGCCATTGGCTCGGCCAAGGCCGACATATACGGCCTGGGCGCCATCGGCATCATTATGATGGCGGCCATTACCGCCACCGGCGGGGGGGTCGTACGGGACGTGCTCGTGCGGCAGATACCGGCCGTCCTGCGGGCCGACTTCTATGCAACCGCCGCTCTGCTCGGCGGCGCCTGCTTCGTCACGGCAGGGCGCTTAGGATACAGCCAGAGCACGCAACTGCTGGGAGCGATAGCAGTGACATTCGTTCTGCGAGTGCTCGCGATGAAATACAGAATCTCCCTGCCCAAGGTGCGCAGCCTGCCCGCGTCCCCGTCGCAGCTAACCGAGCTGCGCAAAGCAAAACACCAGACAGGACCGGACGCCGGCCAAACAGACGACTGACCCGCCGTCCGTTTTCTGTATCCTGTATTCTGTATTCCGGGGGGATTCTACGTTCCCAGCGCATCGAACTGGCTGAGCAGCCGCTGATAGGTGAAGATCATCAGGTACATGCAGAGGACCGTGACGGCCACGACGAGCACGGTGATGAACACTTTGGTGAGCGGTTTGTAGCGCGGATTCAGCCACACTAACGGCAGGGCCAGCGGCCCCAGACACAGCAGGGCGATGACCAGGCTGCCGGTCGCAAAGTACCACTTCTTCGGCTGGGGCGCCGCCGCGGCCCGCCGGGCGCCGTCCACAAATTCGCCGCAGTACCGGCACTTGATCGCCTCGGCCTGTATCGGCTCGGCACAATAGGGACATTTCTTCATCCCCGCCGGCTCTTGCCCCTGCGGCATCTCTTGCTCCTGCATCGACTGGTCCGTACATTCATACGTGACTGATTCTGTCGCCATACTAACAGTTATCGGCTCTTTCGCAAGGCGGCTTTATCAAAAGGCAGGAGACAGGAGACAGGAGACAGAACACAGAAGCCTGCCCTGACAGCGTCGGACGGATAGAGTGCTGACGGCAAATTATCTGTTCTTCTTTTCTCGCTTTGCCTGCCTCTTCTCTTCAGCCGTTCTCTGGGGCGGTTTCTTTCTTTGTTTTTGAGTATCTCTTGGTTTTGACATACGATTTATCTCCCACGGTCTTACATAAACAACGATGCACTACATTAACGATAAAACGATAATTAGTTAACCATATTTTGCCAATAATGCAATAGCCATGTTGGACAGGTGATATGTGTAATGGGCCGCCATGAACGGCCGCGGCTAAATGAAAAAAGAAAAACCCCTCTGCGACAGCGAAAAGGTACTCCACAGCATCGGTTTATACGGCATGGTGATATGGCATCTTAGGCATTCGCTCCTGAGCCACCAGATCGCGATGCACATGGCAGTAAGCCTCATGGTTATAGATACTCAAGAGACGCTTACACTGCGGAAACGTGCATTTCCTGTCGTTAGCCGAAGTTTTTAGTGTTTTTGCCATCGTTACTCCTATTAGGTAACTCACCAAACAGAAAAGCTGTGAAGGTTAGTTGTCTTCGTCTGCGGCCTAAAGATTTCTAATCTTCATGTAGCGTATCATTTATACCACATTATTGGGCGTTGTCAAGCAATCTCTTCTTAATTTCTTTTTATTTTCGGGCCAGACCCCTTGCTCATTCTCTAATTCGCTGGCCCGCTCCTCGCGGGTAAACGCGTGGATGCGTTCTCTCACTCACCCATCTATTCAGCCACGCCAGCGGCATCGTCCGTCCTACGTCTTCCGTTTCCTGTATTCTGTCCTCGTTCTGTCTCTCCCGTAAGGGATGGCTTGCGCCACTGTATTCTGTATTCTGCACTTCGCCTCCTTTCTTCTTGCTTTTCCGCGCCCGCCGGGGTAGATTAACGCCTTGCAAGGCCCCCCGGCCCACAGAGAGACTTTTAGAGGAAACACCAAAATGGCGGAGAAATGGCCGGTTTAAGCAAAAGAGTAAGAGATAGCTAAAGTGGTGGATATTTTCGGAAATGATACGATGAAGATAATAGAGGTGGGAGTATGAGCGAAAGTGTGTTAAGCCGCGAGGCCGTGCTGCGGGAATTACGGAATCACCGGGCTGAATTTGGACGCCTGTATGGGGTTACGAAGATCGGAGTGTTCGGTTCTGTGGCCCGGGACGAACCCCGTAAAGACAGCGATATTGACGTGGTGGTCGAGATGCGGGAACCGGATTTGTTTTATCTGGTGCACATTAAAGAGACGCTCGAAAAGGATTTTCAGTGTCCGGTCGATGTCATCCGCTACCGCACTACGATGAATCGTTACCTGAAAGCCCGAATCGACAAGGATGCCTGTTATGCCTGATATGACATTGATCCGTGAAAAACTGGAACAGATAGAGGAATCTCTGCATCGGATTCAGAGGCGCTCTTCGCGTATTCAGTCGCCGGATGATTTCAGGGCCAATGACGACAATCTCGACAAGCTCGACGCCATCGCTATGATGCTCATCGCCGTGGGGGAGAGTTTCAGGAAGATCGACCTTGAAACCGACGGAGCATGGCTTGCAAACTACCCCGAAATCGACTGGCACGGCGTCATCGGGCTTCGCCATGTTCTGGCTCATGACTATTTTGATATTGACGCCGAGGAGATTTACAAGATTTGCCGCCGGGATATCCCCCAGCTTCTTAATACTGTGCAACGTATGCTCAGGGAGATTTGATAATGGCCATCCACAAAGATTTTCCAGCCTCTCCATTTGAGCAGCCGGATCGTCACTGGTACTATGAACGGAGAACACGCAGCTTTCAGAAAAAGCAGGACCCCCGGCCCGAAGAGATATATTCGAGGAAATAACGAGATGGCGGAGAAACGGACACGGATTAACACTGATTCACACGGATTATTGACGCGAATTGAGTATGGTGGCCCCGGAATTATCGGTTGTGCGGGTTTACGCAGATATTGAAGGGATTCAAAGCATAGATGGATAACCTACATCAGAAAATCACAGCATTAGTGAACGATTGGAAAACGAGCGCTTATTACTCCGAGGAATACCCTGCAATTTCTGAAATACTGGAATATTTTCTTGATACCGAAACCGGCTCACCCCGGTATTTGAGATATCCGCAAATCAGTGCAATAGAAACCTACTGGTATCTAAGACTAAAACTGCAAACTCCGCACATCCTGCATCTATACGAGAAAACTTACGTCAGTAAAAGAGAGATGCGAGAAGCTTTAGGACTTACGCATGATAATATCAGGGACCATATAGAAGACCACGGCTTTGATTCATTATTGGATAAAATCAAAGACGATGATGATTTTGTCAAGGACTACAGACTCGAATCAATTCGGGAAAGTATGACCCTTGATTATCCAAGTTACATTTTTGCTCTGGCGATGGGGGCGGGGAAAACAGTTTTAATCGGCACTATCATAGCCACAGAATTTGCAATGGCTCTTGAATATCCTGATGGGCCATTCGTTCAAAATGCCCTTGTTTTTGCTCCTGGCAAAACAATCATTGAATCATTAAGAGAACTTGCGGACATTCCGTACGATAGGATTCTGCCGCCAAGATTTTACAAGCAATTTGCAGCGACTATTAAACTTACCTTCACGAGAGACGGAGAAAAAGAGATACCCGTAATAGGCGGCTCAAGTTTCAACCTAATCGTTACTAACACCGAAAAAATACGGATACAAAAAGAAACGATTAGAAAATCAGACCTTAACGGTTTGTACAACGCACAAACCGAAGAGGAAGCCAAAACAGAAGTAGCAAATTTAAGATTACAAAAAATCGCGAGTCTTCCTCATCTTGCAATTTTCAGCGATGAAGCGCATCATACTTATGGCCAGTCGATGGAGGCTGGACTTAAAAAGGTTCGTAAAACGGTTGACTATTTAGCAGAAAACACAAATGTCATTGCGGTGGTCAATACTACCGGCACTCCATATTATAAAAGGCAAAGTCTTAAAGATGTGGTTTTCTGGTATGGGTTGTCGCAAGGTATCAATGAAGGCTACTTAAAAGACCTTGCAGGCAACATTCATGCCTTTGATTTTGAAGGCCAAACAGATAAATATGTATGTCATGTCATTGAGGATTTTTTCAAAGAATATGGACAGCATCGTTTGCCCGATGGTTCCAAAGCCAAAATTGCTATATATTTTCCACAAACAACCGACCTGAAAGAATTAAAACCTGTAATCGAACAGGCCCTAATTAAAATTGGCTATGACCCCTCAATATGCCTTGTAAACACCTCTGATACGGAACTTACAAAAGAGGATGATATAAAGGAATTCAACCGGCTCAACAATCCGGATTCGCAAAAGCGGGTAATGCTTCTGGTAAATAAGGGCACAGAGGGCTGGAACTGTCCCTCTCTTTTCGCCTGCTCGCTTGCAAGGAAATTAAAGTCGTCTAATAATTTTGTCTTACAGGCATCTACAAGATGTTTGAGGCAAGTGCCGGGTAACAATAGAAAAGCGAGAGTATATCTTTCGATAGACAATTTCAACATACTCGATAAGCAGCTTCAGGAAACATACGGAGAAAGCATCTCTGACCTTAACCGAGTCAGTCAGCAAAATAAAAGGGATAAGATAATACTCAAGAAACTCGACATCCCGCCTTTGGTAGTGACTCAGACAATCAAAACAGTAGTGAAAAAGCAACTGGAGCGGAAAGAATTTGCTTTACTCAAACCCGTTTTACGCAAGCAGGACAAACTGGAAAAAAGGACGTTTACCCTTGCACAGCAGTCATCAACGGAAAAAATCCTTAAACAGCTCGGCGATACAGTAACGATTGAAATTCAGGATGAAGGGATAGATTTGTATTATGCTTCGGTTGAGCTTGCAAACCACTATCATCTCGATTGTTGGTCGATTTATGAACAGCTTAAAAAGATTTACCCTGAAAACGAAATCCCGTTAGGCCATCTTGGCAATCTCGCCGAACAGGTAGAAAAACAGACAAGCGGTTATGAGATAAAAGAAGAAAAGGTAGATATCGCTCTTGCCCTTGTCAAACCCGACGGATTCAAAAAAGAAACGTCGCCGGACGGGACGGATGTTTATACCGCCGACATAACATACCACAAAGACAAAGAGCATTTGATAACTCGCCTGTCAACCTTCAAGAATAAGGCCGGGGAATTCGGGTTTCACTATGACCCCTATAATTTTGATAGCAACCCTGAAAAGAATTTCTTTGAGCAGATGCTTGATGAGTTGAATATCCAGCCCAAAGAGGTTGAGGATATATTCTTTACCGGCGCAATTACCGACCCCGCCAAAACGGACTTTTTTGTCGAATATAAAGACGACAAGGGAAAAACAAGAAGATACACGCCGGATTTTGTTATCCGTAAAAAACCGGGCAAAGGCAGAAAGAAAGGGACCGGCAAAGTGTATCTAATCGAGATAAAAAGAGAAAACGAAAGGACACATGCCATCGATGGTGAAAATGGCAAAAAGGCAATGGCAATAAGAAAATGGCAAAACTTGGATCCCGAAAAGCTGCGGTACGAAATGATATTTACCCCTGCTGATGTAATCGCAGCGGATGATTTGAAAAATGTAAAATCCTTTATCGAGGAGAAAGAACTTTGAGTAAGAGCGATAAAACCGACAAAGTCAAAATCACGCCCGCCAAAGGCCGACCTATGCTTAACTGGGTAGGCAAAAGACCTTTAACAGGCGTAACCGCTTTCCCGGCCCAGCATATAGAGACATTTGACCCGGTCAAGTCTGGCCATATCTACAACAACCGCCTGATTCATGGTGATAATAAAGAAGTCCTCGCTCATCTCTTAGCTAATGGATACCGTGGCAAGGTTGATCTAATCTATGCCGATCCACCATTCAATACTGGTGTAGATAACTACGTTAGAAATGTTCGACTTCGAAAAATGAAAATAGCCGGAATCAATGGAGAACCAATTTCCCTAATGGAACAGATACAGTATGAAAATTATTACTTCCCTGATGTTTATCTTCAATTTCTGTTCGATAGATTAAAGTTAATGTATGAACTTTTATCTGAAACCGGAAACTTATTTCGTAAGCGTTCATGCAGTTTTGGCTAGATTGCTCGCCGTTTTCACTAACGAAGGAG
>CAYWZW010000114.1:0-9932 GCA_964462945.1 uncultured Pirellulales bacterium | reverse complement strand
GTGATTATCAATTCTTTTCCTTTAATTTCTACTTTCATACTTTTCCTACTTTCTATTTTATTGGCCAGTTTTACATCGTGAGCTTTGTCGAACGGCCGCCGGGGGCGGCGATGGTTTCGTCGATCTGCTTCATGATTTTGACGGTTTCGTTCAACTAAGCAAGCGGTCTTCCGAATTATCCGAACGATCATTTTGCCGGCGCCGGCAAAGTGATAATCGTGAGCCTTGTCGATTCACTGTTTAAGTCTAACCACGTGGCCTTGCCATGCCCAGGGCAAATCAACACAAATGAACGCGAATTCTGGATACTCGATGGGCCGGTCGTGGCTTGCACTCAGGCACGGATCAGGGAGAAACCGACCGACAGCGATCGCCTCGGGTGATTATCCGAAAACCCGATTTTACTGTTGACTCTAATGCAATCTTTGGTATACGTTGATAATGTTTGTATATGTAGCAGTAATCGGCGTCTTCTATATTAAGGAAATCGATGTTGAGTAAAGAATTCCCAGAAAGACAATTCTCGGAGTATCTGGGCGTGCAACAAGCTGCTTTGCTGTTGGGTGTTTCGCCATCAACTCTTCGAAACTGGGACCGATCTGGGAAACTGAAGGCATCTCGGCACCCTTTCAATGGATACAGGCTTTACCTCCGGACGGATCTAGAGAAGGTACTTCAGGATGTAGCTCAAGGAGTGAATAAAGATGCACCAACTTCTTTTTGACATAGCGGCATCAAGTACAAAAGACAAGAAGAAAAGCGATAGGCGGAGCAGCAGGAAGTTTCCCAATGAAGACGGCAAAGTTGGTCCATTTGAGCTTGACAGGGTCTATATTGCTGACTGCGTCGCAGCCATGAAGCAATTACCATACGACTGTGTTGATGTGGCGATTGCCGATCCGCCCTACAACCTGAGCAAAGGTGGCAGGTGGAAGTGGGACAACTCAGTCCGCCTCCCCGGCTTTGGCGGTGATTGGTCAAAGGTCATGGCGGAATGGGACGACATGCCTATGGCTGAGTATTTCAGATTTACGCTGGCATGGCTTGCTGAACTAAAGCGTGTGGTGCGGCCGACGGGCTCGTTGTGGATTCACGGTACATATCACAATATTGGCATCATCAATTTTGCCTTGCAGCTACTCGATGTTGAAATCATCAATGAAGTAGTTTGGTTCAAGAGAAACAGCTTTCCCAATTTGTCGGGCCGCCGTATGACTGCAAGCCACGAGACGATACTGTGGGCACACACAGGTGGTGCTAAGAACAGAAAGTACTACTTCGCGTATGAGAGGTCCAAAGACATGTACTGCCTGGAGGACGGCCTCAAGGAGCGCGGCAAACAAATGAGGACCGTGTGGGACATTCCAAACAATAAGAAGCGCGAGGAGATTCAATTCGGAAAGCACCCGACTCAGAAGCCAGTGCGACTGTTGACACGGATGCTCGAACTTTCGGCCAGGGAAGGAGATGTGTTGTTGGTTCCATTCGCTGGGTCGGGATCAGACTGTGTTGCTGCGAAGAAGCTGGGCATTCGATACTTGGCCTTTGAAAACGACCCGCATTATGTCGAGATTTGCGATAAGCGACTCGATACAGCGGGTTCATCTGGTCAGCCGATTATTTTTTGTGGGAGGAACGAACAGCAAAAAGCGCCGCTTCAAGGCGATACATTCCACATCTCGAGGCGGACGAAGACTATCCCATCGCTCATCAAGTGGACCGGCAGCAAGCGTTCACAGGCTTCTGCTATAGCAAGTCTGATGCCACGCTATCGGCGATACTTTGAGCCGTTTCTCGGTGGCGGCGCTCTCCTCTATGTGGCAGCAGTCCCAGGCTCTGTGGCTGCGGACTTGTACGAGCCACTTATTCGGCTGTGGCAAATGATACAGGCCGAGCCTGAGAAGGTCGTAGAAGACTATGAACGCAAGTGGATGGCACTAAAGAAAGAGCTTGATGGCGTGGATGTCAGCAAAATGAAAGGACAGGGAGACGAGATCCCCAAGTACTACTATGCAGTACGAAAGCGGTTTAATCAAAAAAAGGACCCACTTGACCTGAACTTCCTCATGCGAACGTGTGTCAATGGGATTGTCCGGTTCAACGATAAAGGTGATTTCAACAATTCCTTCCACCTGTCACGGAAAGGAATGGAGCCGCACCGGTTCGAGAATATAGTGAAGTCTTGGCACTCAGTGATTCAGGACGTTCATTTCGTGTGCCAGGATTACACGAGTACACTGGAGGTGACTGAAAAAGATGATTTTGTCTACTTCGATCCGCCATATGCTGGGAATCGGCAGCGATACATCAGAGATTTAGATTTGGAGAGATTCTTTGCCTCCCTTGCGGAGTTGAATACTCGAGGCGTAAAATGGGCATTGTCCTTTGATGGGCGGCGCGGGTCAAAGGACTTGAGTCACACTGTGCCAGCGTCCCTTTTCAAACGCCACTTCTTGCTACCGAGCGGCAACTCGGCTGTTAACAAGGTACTAAATGGTCCTGTTGAGCAGGTCCAAGAGTCTCTTTACCTGAACTACTAGGCGGGCCGAAGCGAAATTCCAGTTCCAGAAACGTTAATGCCCAAAACGTAATCAGCGATTATTTTTCCCGTCTTTCCCTTTGGGATTAAGCGGATGTCGCATGACTCACCATTCGCCCGAAATGTGTAGGCCAAAATCAGGTCTGCTTTAGCTCTGGCGATGACCGAATCGATATGCGACTGAGAACCAGAGATGAACGCAACAGCAGAGGCGAAAATGAAGTTGTCAGGATTCAGGCGGTGAGCTGAGTGACACCATGGTTGTGATGGCTCCTTGCGTTCAATGCTCGCCGGAGATGCGATCAGATTGGCGATATAGGCCGAAAGCCTTGGACCAATACGAGTCTCGACCGCCCTTGCAGTTTCCTTGGATTCGACAGAAAGGATGATGGGACGCGGACTGATTCCGAAGAGTTGGAATACGTGGTCAGGACGCTTCGTGGAGGCTCCGCTTACTCTCGGCAGAGACAGCCACCTGAGTTCGAGGGAGCGGTCAGGGGACCGAAGGGAGACACCGCTCCAGTCCCCGCCCGGCGGGTTGCACATGCCCTCGTAGACTTTGGGTCCGCCGTGACGGGCAAGCAAAAGATGGAGAACGGTATCAACATCGTTCTCGCCAACACTGGTCGGGACGGGTTTGACGAATATCGTGCGGGCCGTTGGCTTTTGGATAGAGGTTTCCCAGTGAGATCGGAGAAATCCATGGTTTGTCACGTGGTCTGTAGCTGTATCAACGAGAATAGCATCGCTGACCGCCAGTATTGCCTCCCAAAGCCCGTTTCGCTGGGCAAGTGTTGCCGGATCGCTCTTGAGAAGTGGCCAGGTTGAGTCTGGTGCTGGCCCGTAGACAACTGAGAGAAGGTCGTGCCCTTGCCCGATAAGCATGCGAGTAAGAGGAGGCAAACCGCGATCAGGTCTGGCATCGTCGCCGCGCGGCTTGAAGCCCATAATCCAACACATTACGAGGTGCTCCCTCCGCGCCAGCCATTGGACAAAATCATGGGGCAGGTCGGCGTACAACGCCGACACTCGCGAAGCGAAAGCCGGACGCTTGTCGCAGGCTACAATGCACATGGGAAGTTCGGTGGAAGTGAGTCCGATGGCGAAGCCAGAGGTTAACTCCATCAGGGCTTTCGCAGTGGGCGTGAGAGCGGCAATATAAGCGGTCTTAGACCACGAGAGAGGCGCCTTGCGAACGATGAACTCAACAAGAGATAGTCCTTTTTCCAGGGAAATGTATGCATCTTCCCATTGTTGCGGAGTCAGTGTCCGTCCAGGTCTGGATTTCACTGCTCGTTTCCTGACAAGTGCAAGCACTTTGAGGCGAAGCAGTTGGTGGATGAGACCGGGGTCTTCGTTGAGAAGGACTGCTCGCGTCAGGGCAATCAGTTCATCATCAGCGAATTCGTCAGTATGTGCTATCCGGGATGTTTCGTCGGCACCGGGACTGGTCACGAAGACAGGTAGCACAGGAGTTTTTTGTTCGAGCGAGTAGGAGATGTAGCTGAAGGGAACGGCCGGATTGGGCATCCGAGGTGCCTTGCGACTGCGATTCGAGTCAAGTTCGTAGCCTCCAAGTTCGGCTACGTACAGATATGGCACCCGTGCCAATCCGAAAGAATACGCTCGCCCGCTTCGTTGCCATGCTTGGTTTCCGGCAGGAAGCGCTCCGCAGTACTCGATGGCGATAAGCGGTTCCTCAGATTGCGACCTGACACCGGTGATTATGACGTCAGCCGCTTCTCGCAACGTTCCGCCGCGTTCACGGACCGCTTGGAGAATATCTTCATCCCAACGGCGGAATCCGGGATAGAAAGTGAGGTGGAGAGGACTTTTCATATTCCGAAGGCGGAGCTCGAATTCGGGGCACACAGGTGAGCCAAATGGTCCAGTGATCGACTCCAGGAGATCGGCAAGAGCGGCTCTGATGAGTTCAAAAGTCCGTTCGCACTCGACAATATTGTCACCGTGGATGTGAAAATCTATATAACGAGCTATCGTTGTCAAGTCTTTCTCTCAACTCGGCGTCACGCGATTTCCGGGGAGCGATTTCCGGGGACGCCTTACTTGATTCGCGTCGGGATCCGCGTGAGTTCCCTATGAATCCGTGTCCAATTTTTCCGCCATTTCGCCGCTTCCCAAACTATCTGTTCGTGATGTACGCCGCTCAGGGTGCGAATTTAGCACGCCGGAGCAAGAAAAGCAAGGCAAAAGACAGAATACAGGAGACAGAATACGGAACACAGAAACAAGGGCATCAGGGGATCAGGATGCAGGATATCAGGGCATCGGGGGGGCAAGGGCAGGTCCCTCGCTGGCGCTCGGGACGCCTGCGCGCGCAGGCCCGAACGACACGGACCGCGTGCTCGGCGAATATCGAACACCGAATGTCGAATGATGAAGTTAAAGAATCTGCGTTCTCAGCGTTTATCTGCGGTTACTGACTATTGCTCTGTGCCCTTCGTACCCCGTTCGACTTCGCTCAGGGCATGCCTTCATGGTGAGTCCTCTGTATTCGGTCTTCTGTCGGCGGTGCGTGCTTGGCAGATCCCTCGGCGGTGCTCGGGATGCCTGTGCGCGTACCCCCGCTGCCCCCGTTTCTGTCTTCGACAGAAGACACGGGGGCAAGACGCGGGGGGCGTGCTCGGCAAATTCTGCTTGACGGCGGAAGGCGATTTCCATTAAACTCCTGCCTGAATTGGATTTTGCTTGCCAATTTAGCCACGAAGGCACGAAGTCACGAAGAAAGAACATATTCCGGCCTTAGTGTCTTGGTGTCTTTGTGGCAAAAGGCGAATTGAGAGTCGAAAATCCAAAAGGGAAGGCATTGGTATGGCTGAGCGTATTGTAAGAGTTGGGCTTGCCGGTTTCGGCACGGTAGGCAGTGGGGTGGCAAAGCTCATAACCGAAGATGCGGATGCCATAGCGGCCAAAACCGGCATCCGGCTGGAGCTTGCTTGTGTTGTCGATACAGACACAACGTCCGCGCGTCCGGTCACGCTGCCGGAGGGTGTCCTGACCGATGATCTCAACAAGCTGCTGAACGATGACAGCATTAGCATAGGCGTTGAGATGATCGGGGGCACCAAGACGGCAAAAGACGTCCAGATCAAGATGCTCGAGGCAGGCAAAGACGTGGTGACCGCCAACAAGGCGCTGCTGGCCGAACACGGCAGCGAGCTCTACAGGACGGCTCGCCGGAACGGTCGATGTATCGCCTTCGAAGCAAGTTGTGCGGGAGGAATACCCATTATCTCAGCGATCCGGACGGGATTGACGGCAAACAAGATCACGGCGATGTACGGTATCGTGAACGGCACCTGCAACTACATCCTCTCGAACATGACGTCCAAGGATGAGGAGTTCGGCGAGGTCCTGGCTCGAGCGCAGCAGAAAGGGTACGCCGAGGCGAATCCGACGCTGGATATTAGCGGCGGGGACAGCGCCCACAAGCTCGTCATCCTGGCTTCTATCGCCTTCGGATACGAAATCACGCTCGACGATATCTCCGTCGAGGGGATCGAGGGAATTTCAAAAGACGACATCCGCTATGGCGCCGAGATGGGCTATCGTCTCAAGCTGCTGGCTATCGGGCGCAAAGACGAGCGGGGCAGAATTTCACTGCGCGTGCATCCTTCTTTTATTGCCCGGGACAACGCCCTGGCCCGCGTGGAAGGGCCGTTCAATGCCATCAGCATATTCGGCAGCGCCGCCGGACAGCTCACGTTCTATGGCCGGGGGGCCGGAATGATGCCCGCGGCCAGCGCCGCCGTGGCCGATATTATCGACGTCGCTCTGGGTAATTCCGCGACGACTTTCCGCCACATGAACCTGAGACCCAGAAGCCAGAAAGCCCCCCTCATCGAGAGAATAGACGACCTCGTAAGCCGGTATTACATCAGAATCATGTGCAAAGACAAGCCGGGCGTCGTGGCGCAGTGGAGCAAAGTGCTCGCTCACCATCAGATAAGCATATCCGGCGCCATACAACACGAAGGAACGGGGCCGGACAATACCGTGCCGGTGGTCATCGCGACCCACCCGGTACGGCAAAAAAATGTCAACGCCGCGTTGGAAGACATGAAGAGGCTCGACGTCGTGGGCGCCACGCCGGTCTGCATTAAGATCGTGGATATCCCGGAGGACAAGGATTGACAACCAAGTATGCCATCATAGTCCCCGACGGCGCAGCCGATGAACCGCTTGAACAGTTCGATGGAAAGACGGCGATTGAAGCCGCCCAGACCCCGAACATGGACAGGATCAGCACTCTGGGCAGGCAGGGTCTTGTGCAGACGGTTCCTGACGGTGTGGAGCCGGGCAGCGACGTGGCGCAGATGAGCCTGTTAGGATACGACCCTCGGCGCTATTATTCCGGCCGGGCCCCGATTGAGGCGGTGGCGCGTAACATTAAGCTCGCCCTGGAAGACTGGGTCTTCAGGTGCAACCTGATCACGATTGCTGACGGCAAAATAGCCGACCACAGCGCCGGGCATATCTCCACGGCGGAGGCCGGCAATTTGATAAGAGAGCTGGATGAGCGCCTTGGCGGCGAGCAGATTTGTTTCCACGTGGGGGTAAGCTACAGGCACCTGCTGGTCTTCAAAGCGCTGGATTTCGACGTTCAGACGTACCCCCCCCACGATCACATAGGCACGGCGATAGAGAAGCTCTTGCCGCGCGGCAAAGGCGCCGAGCTTCTTATTGACTTGATGGCCCGTTCACAGCAACTTTTCGCCGATCACGATATCAACCGGGTCAGGAAAGACCTGGGGGAAAATCAGGTCAGCTCCATCTGGCTCTGGGGACAGGGCAAGAGAGCCCAGATGGAACGTTTTCAGAAGCGGTTCGGGCTCAAAGGGGCCGCGATCACCGCCGTGGACCTCGTGAAGGGCCTGGCAAAGCTGATCGGTTTTGACTTGATCGACGTGCCCGGCGCCACCGGTTTCATCGACACGAATTATCAGGGCAAGGCGTCCGCGGCCGTCGAAGCCCTCGACAAATATGACATCGTTTTCGTCCACGTCGAGGCGCCCGATGAGGCTGCTCACAGCGGCAACGCGGAGATGAAGAAGAAAGCGATTGAGCAGGTTGACAAGTATATCGTCGGGCCGGTGTTTGAGGCGCTTCAGAAATTTCAAAGCTGGCGAATACTCGTGATGCCCGACCATCCGACGCCGGTGCGAACCTGTGCTCATTCGGCTGAGCCGGTGCCCTTTGCCATGGCGGGCGACAAGATCGGCGGCATCTTACACGCCCCCTTCGGCGAGACCAATGCCGCCAAATCAGGGTTCAGGATAGACAACGGCTTTGAGCTGATGGAGTATTTCCTGAAAAGCTAAAAGACTTGACAGCCGGCGGCAAGCTCTATACATTCAACAACTTTCCAGAGATTCAGTGCATAGGTGGTACAGGTAGGTTAAATTGAAATAGGTAGATCATGGACATCATCGTGCAGAAGTTCGGCGGCACTTCGGTGGCTGACGCGGCAAAGATTCGCCGGGCCGCCAAGCGAGTCATTGAGACAGTAAAGAAAGGGTACGGCGTGGTCGTCGTCGCCTCGGCCCGCGGCAAACAAACGGACGAGCTCGTGGCCGACGCTTTGGAGCTGAATCCGAATCCGCCCAAACGCGAGATGGATCAGTTGCTCAGTACCGGCGAGCAGCAGACGGTTTCGCTCTTTGCCATGGCGCTTGACGCCATGGGCCACGATGCGATCAGCTTTACCGGCGGCCAGATCCGAATGCTCACCGACAGCGTTCACACCAAGGCGCGAATAAAGAGTATCGACGCCGACCGCATCCACAGGCAGTTGAACGAGGGCAAGATCGTCATCGTGGCGGGCTTCCAGGGCATCGATGAGCATGAAAACATCACGACGCTCGGCCGGGGCGGCTCGGATACGACCGCCGTGGCGCTGGCCGCGGCTCTGGGGGCCAAGCTGTGCGAAATCTATACGGACGTCGATGGCATCTACACTACCGATCCGAGGCTGTTTAAGAAGGCCGTGAAGATGAGCCAGATCAGCTACGATGAAATGCTCGAGCTGGCAAGCCTTGGAGCCGGCGTGATGCATCCTCGGGCCATCGAGTTCGGCAAGAAGTACGATGTCACGATCCACGTAAGAAGCAGTAGTGACGATACAGAGGGGACAATAATTACTCATGAGGTGCCGCAGATGGAAGGCGTAGTAGTGTCAGGCGCGACAATACAAAGAGATATGGCCAAGATCGGTCTTATTGGCATTGACAACATCCCGGGCAACGCGGCAAAAGTCTTCGCTCACCTGGCGAAGGCCAAGGTGATTGTCAACGACATCATTCAAACAGAAGTGAGCCCGGAGAAGGCCAACCTCTCGTTCATGATTGCCGTTTCGGATTTGGCCGCCGCCAAAGAGGCCGCAGAAGAAATCAAAAAGGAGGTGAACTGCCAGGGCATTCTTGTTCGCGATGACATTGCCGAGGTCTCTGTCGTCGGCGTCGGGATGCGAAGCCACTACGGCGTGGCCGAGAAGATGTTCGGCGCCCTGGCCCAGGCGAAGGTCAATATTGATTCCATCACGACCAGCGAGATTCGCATCAGTTGCGCCGTCAATGAGGACCAGGCGGAGAAAGCCCTCGAGGCCGTTTGTCTTGCCTTCGAACTGGACAAGCCCGCCCGGCAGCGCAAGGCGTGATCAGCCCGCCCCCCCGCGGTTCACGAACAACCAATGCGGTCCAGCCAAAACAGACCCGTTTACGCCATGAGCAAACGCCGCAAGAGGGGCCTAATCGTGCTGTCGCTGCCGGTTATGGCTTTGCTCGTCTGGCTGGACCACGGTCCCGCAGGATACAGGCAGCGCCATCCACCTCAATCCCCGGAGCAGGCCGAGGCTCGCGACCACCAGAAGTATCATGCTAAGACGTTCAGCGTCCTCCACGTTATTGACGGCGATACTATTGACATCGATATCCCCGACGGCCGCAACAACTATACTCGAATAAGACTTGTAGGGATCGATGCGCCCGAGACCCACAGCGAAGAGTTTGGCGTGATGTACTTCGGCCCGCAGGCCGCTGAATTTGCAGAGAGATTGACTCGCGGAGAATCCGTCACCGTTTACCTCGATACGCCGTATCCTACCAGGGACAAATACGGCCGGCTCCTGGCATATCTCCAGTTGCCTGACGGCAGATTCTTGAATGAAGCTCTGTTGGCCGAAGGCTGCGCCTACGCCGACCCGCGCTTTCCGCACAGCTTCTTCAATAAGTATCAGCAATTAGAAGCAAGTGCCCGGAGCCGCAAGAAGGGTCTCTGGCAAAACGTAACCGCCGACCAGCTCCCCCCGTGGCGCCGAGCAAGCACGGACGACAGAAGACGGACGACGGACGACGAGACTTGACCACGAATCAAC
>CAYWZW010000113.1:0-10019 GCA_964462945.1 uncultured Pirellulales bacterium | reverse complement strand
TGACGTTGAGCGGCTCGATGTACGTCACGTCGGCCATGCCGGGATCGGTCATGATCGTCGCCGGGTTGGAGTTGACCAGCACGATTTTGTATCCGAGCTTTCGAAGGGCCTTGCACGCCTGCGTCCCCGAATAGTCAAATTCACAGGCTTGGCCGATAATGATCGGGCCTGAGCCGATGATCAGTACCTTGTGAATATCTCTGCGTTTCGGCATTCCATTTTCCTCTAAGAACCACGGGCTTCGGTCATAAGACGCAGGACTCAACACTCGAAAATCCTGGTCTGCACTCTTTGGCATCGAGTCCTGTGACTGCCATCAAGTCGCCGGATTCTATCGAACCAGCTCCAGGGTGTCAATAGACGACGCAGTTGGGGCGTTCATAGGGGTGCATGTCACGATTGTAGGCAGATTCTTTGGCCTTTCGCCTTCAATTGTCCGCCCTTAACGGCTGCTTCCCCTCTGTCATTCCCGCGAAGGCGGGAATCCACGTCTCTCAGCTACTCTCGACTGACGAATAGACTCGGAAGAACGCGTTCTTTACCTATGAGGATGACATACACCCGTTTGGCGACGTCCGCTGGACGGCAGCGACTGCCACACGCCTCAAACTCCAGTCCACCTTACAGCCCAGAGGAAGACCGAGAAAAAGTACCTGACACCCCTCCTTTAATTTGCCCCAATCTTTTTTTTCTTGTATGCGCTCTCATGCAATTGTTCGTATATATTCCTTGAATAATGAACCGAGAATATCCCGTTTCAGATGAAGCCTTGATTAAGGCGGCGCAAAGGGGTGACAGGGATGCCGCGGCTTGGTTATATAACCGGCATGTCGAGCGGATTCATCGCATCTGCTATCGGATCGTGTTGGATCCTTCGCAGGTGCAGGATTGTGTCCAGGAGGTCTGGCTGAAAGTGTTTCGCAACCTCGACCGGTTCCGATCCGGCAAATTGTTTGCCGCCTGGTTGAATACCGTCGCTGCCAACACGGCAATCGACTTCTACCGGAAATGGATCCGGCAAAGGAACCATCCCGACGTGGATGAAACCTATGTGAAAGGATTAGTGGCGGATGAGCAGCCGGGAAATCACCAGCCGGACGAAGCTCCGGTTCAGCAGAAGATTCAGGAAGCACTGAAAGAGATTAGTGTGAACCAGCGGACGGCGTTTATCCTGCGGTACTTCGAGGATATGCCCACGGCTGAAATTGCTCGAGTCCTGGGTTGCGCCGAAGGCACGGTCCGCGTCCATGTTCGCCGGTCATTGCTCGCGCTGCGGGCCAAGCTGGCGGGAAAACTCAATCAATAAAGGCTCGTGTATATGGAAAATCCACGTATGTCATTCGAAGAGTTCAAAGCCCTTTTTCAGGACAGCTTTAAGACGCAAGAGGAATTACTGAGAGAATACCGTTCCTTTTTCTCGATTTTCGAGGACCTGGATCAAGCACCCGTGCCCGACTTTTCTTGTGAAGAGAAAGCTGAGATTTTCAAACGGGCCTGGCAAGAACGCCCGCAAAAGTCCTCGTGGGTAATGACATGGATCGATTTCTTCAGGCAGCCCGCCGTGACCTTCGCTGTCGGCGTTATTGTCGGATGTATCGTGATGTCGGTGGCTACGAGCAACCGCCTCGATCTTGCTCAAACTGCTTCGGCGGATCCGTTGCTAAGCGTCGAGCATACGAAATATACACAAACGTACAAGGGAAAAATGATCGAGGAGTTTTATCCGGAATTCGAGAATCCGAAGATCGTGCTCGAAAAAGCGGCGGCATCGTCGCCGCCGCAACGAACGCTCTACGGAACGTTGGATAATGGTGAAATCACTGTTGTCTGGAACCTGTAAAAAGAAAGGAGATTGAACAATGAAGACCCGAATCCTATCTATTGCTATTGTGGGACTTTTGCTGGCTTGCGATTTATCATTCTCACAAGAGTCAGCGTCGCTGGAATCCACGCCGAAGGAGACCGCATCGGTGGAATCATCCCCGCGCGGGCTGTCGCAGAAAGAACCACCGCCGCAGGCTCTCTATGCTGCTGTGGAGTCACCAGCCGCCAGACGCTCTTCGAGCGGCGAAATGGTGACGAAGATCTTTGCGCTTAAACATTTTCCGGCAGAAAACTTAGCGGAAATTATCAGGAATATTTTCAATCTGGACGCTGTATACCCAGAGGAGCGGTCCAACCGGCTGATTCTTACAGCGACGAAGGAGCAAATGAACGATGTCGAGGCTTTGATTGAAAAACTGGATGTTGAGCAACCCGAGTTAGCGACAGGCCCCGCGATTGAGAACATTATGTATCGGGTGTATATGTTTGAGATTCCCTCCAAGGACAAGGACATGAAGCCGTTTTCGATGATTCTCCGAGCGCCCGCACAAGTGTCTTCGACGGCACTATTGGGTGTCGCTGCGGAGTTGAAGATCCAGGTCAGCGATTTCGTCATAAGCGATGAGCAGGTTGGTGAGCAAGAGGTCGATATCCTGATTCAAGGCAAGGCCCCTTCGAATGAATCCCTTCAACGAATTATGGAGCAGATAAGCGATTCGCAAATCAGAGAGCTAAAGTGGGATGATGACGAGACCTTCACCAGCAGAATCGAGGCCGCACACTATTCGCGACTGCCCGCTCAGATACAGAAACATATCCGGAACTTCCTGGGCGGAGACATCGAGACCGTAGGCTATTGGTTCGGCAGCTCGTCGGTTCCCGGCCAGCTCGAGGCGCCCATCGGTCCGTGGATGCTTCGTCTTGAAATCAGTCAGGAGTCCGATCGAGCGTTGGAGCTTCACGTGGAAGTCCAGGTGCCCGGGGAGATGTCTCGTTTCGACAGGCAGCTTGGACGCGAGCGGTCCGATGAAATCTTGTCCAATACCATCCAGGCAAAAGTCGGCAAGCCGATCATCGTGGGTTATAACCGTCCGTCCTACGGGACGCGAAAAATGGGTGCTATGGTGATTCTCCCGGAAGTGGATACGATTCAACTGGAAGAGACCGGATCGCCCAGCGCGGCCGGAAGTAACAAGTAGCCAATACTCAGTAGCCAAGAGATAATAGAAGATCAGTCGAACACCCACCGTTTTTGACGGCCTACCTGGGCACGTAGCGGTTTGTGATGGGCATTCTTCGGTCTTCGCCGAACGCCTTCGGCGTAATCTTGACGCCCGGCGGCGATTGTCTTCTCTTGTACTCATTGAAATCCACCATGCGGGCCACTTTCCTGACGACGTCGGGCGGCAAGCCTTCATCCTGGAGCTCCTGGGCGGATTTGTCTTCTTCGATGCAGCCTTTCAAGATGCGGTCGAGCACATGGTATTCGGGCAGCGAATCCGTGTCCTTTTGTCCATACTTGAGTTCAGCACTGGGCGCTCTTTTCATGACGCTGGCCGGGATGATGGTCCGCCCGTGTATCTTGTTGGCATATTTGGCAAGCTCGTAAACCAGCGCTTGCTGGAAATTGGGGAACACCATCCTCATTGGTAAAGGCAGCCCGAAATACGTGGGCTGTTCCCCGCAGTCGTGCTGGCATTCGTGACAGAAACGTGCGCGGCTTCAGTGGGTTCTGCGGTGAGAGACACGGGCTAATTACTTTCTTGCAGCCATTGGTCGATGGCGGCGGCGGCCTGGCGGCCGCTGTTGATCGCGTGCACGACCAGCGAAGGTCCGCTTATCGTATCGCCGGCGGCAAAAATCTGCGGGTCGCTTGTCTGGTAATCATTCACCGCAACGTTGCCCTGCGGATCGAGCTTCAGCGTCGTATCCTTGATCAAGCCTTCATGGACGACGTGGACAAATCCCGTCGCCAGAATGACCAGGTCCACCCCAAGAACAAAATCCGTTTCAGGCATCTCCCCAATCTTCCAGCTCCCGTTTGTTTTTATCCACTCGACCTGGCAGCCGTGTAATTTCTCCACCCTGACTCCCGCGCCGCCCAGGAATTCCTTGGTGGACACGGACCACCGTCTGTCGCAGCCTTCTTCATGCGAGGAAGAAGTGCGCATCATTCGCGGCCACATAGGCCAGGGCGTATCGGTCGGCCGGGCCTCGGGCGGCCTGGGCAGGATTTCCAGTTGGTATATCTGCCTGGCGTTCTGCCGGCGGGCCGTTCCCACGCAGTCGCTGCCTGTGTCGCCGCCGCCGATGACGACCACGACTTTGTCTTTGGCTGTAGCGACCTGGCGTTCATCGACCGGCTCAGAAGCATTGAGCCTGTTTTGGGCTGTCAGGTATTCCATCGCGAAGACAACGTTTTCATAGCCCCTTCCGGGGACGTTGAGGTCTCGCGGCTGACCGGCTCCCATCGTCAGGCAGATACAATCGAACATCTTTCGCAGGTAGCGTGCGGAAATGTCCTGCCCGACGTGCACGCCCGTCTGAAACTGGACGCCCTCGGCCTTGAGCTGTTCGAGCCTGCGGTCGAGAACGTGTTTTTCCAGCTTGAAATCGGGAACGCCGTAACGCAGCAGCCCGCCGATTCGCTGATCCTTTTCAAAAACGACCACATCGTGTCCCGCTCGTGCTAATTGTTGCGAAGCAGCCAGTCCCGCAGGGCCGGACCCGATGACGGCGACGCGCTTGCCCGTCTTTTGGGCAGGCGGCATCGGCTTGATCCAGCCTTGCTCGAATCCCCGCTCGACAATCTGGTACTCGATATGCCTGATAAGGACCGGCTCATCGCTGATTCCAAGCGTGCACGCCGTCTCACACGGCGCCGGACACAGACGCCCCGTGATTTCAGGAAAGTTATTCGTCGAATGGAGCAGCCGGCAGGCCTCCTCCCAGCGGTTCTTGTATATCAATTCGTTGAAATCGGGAATAAAGTTTCTCAGCGGGCAACCTGCGCCGTGGCAGAACGGTATGCCGCAATCCATGCAGCGGGTCGCCTGTTGAACGACCTGGTCCGGCGTGAGCGGCAGGTCCAATTCCCGGAAGTCCCGGACCCGTTCCTCGACCGGCCGGTGGCCGACAGGCTGGCGTTTGTAATTCAAGAAGGCTTTCGGCTCAGCCATAGAAGACCTCCTCGGTAGCAGGCGTCGTCTCTGTGTCACGCTGCTCGGCGGCGCGCATCTTCTCCAGGGCCTTGCGATAATCTATCGGAACAACTTTGACGAACTTTCCTACCGCGTCCGACCAGGCGTCCAGGATGCGCTGCGCCTGCACGCTCCCGGTCCACTGCAAGTGGCGCTCAATCAAATCGTGCAGCAGGTCCTTGTCATCCTCTTTCCAGACGCTTTCCAGCTCCACCATGTCAAGATTGCAGAGGGTATCGAAAAGCTGCATTTCGTCAAGAACATACGCGATGCCGCCGCTCATGCCGGCCCCAAAATTGCAGCCCGTCTGGCCAAGGACCACGACCGTTCCACCCGTCATGTACTCGCAGCCGTGGTCGCCGATGCCTTCGACGACCGCTACGGCTCCGCTGTTGCGAACGGCGAATCGCTCGCCCGCCATGCCGCTAATAAATGCTTCGCCGGAGGTTGCACCATAAAGCAGTGTATTGCCCGCGATGATGTTCTCGCATGCGGCAAAGCGTGAATGGTCCGGCGTTCTGACGATGATGCGGCCGCCGGAAAGGCCCTTGCCCAGGTAGTCATTGCTGTCGCCGATGAGCTTGAGTGTCACGCCCGGAGCCAGAAAAGCGCCAAAGCTCTGCCCCGCTGAACCGTGGAAGACAATTTCCACGGTGCCGTCGGGCAGTCCCTTCGGGCCGTACTTCTGTACGATGCGATTGCTCAGAATCGCGCCGACCGTTCGATTCGTATTGCGGATGGGCATTTCGATTGCAATTTTTTCTTTGTTTTCGAGAGCAGGCTTTACCTTTTCCAGGATCTGCCAGTCAATATGGTCGCCGATCTTGACCGGCTGCTGAGAGCTAAGACGTATCGCCTTGCCGTCGGAGACGCCCGGCGGACGGAAGATTGCAGAGAAATCCAGCCCCTTCGCCTTCCAGTGGTCGATCGCTTTGTGAACGCTCAGCCGGGCGACGTTGCCGATCATATCCTCAAATTTCCGCAAGCCGAGCTGCGCCATTATCCGGCGGACCTCCTCGGCGACAAAGGTCATAAATCGCTGAACATACTCGGGCTTGCCGGCGAATCGCGCCCGAAGCTCGGGTTCCTGGGTCGCAATCCCGAACGGACAGGCGCCTTCGTGGCACTTTCGCAACAGGGTGCATCCGAGCGTCACCAGGGCGGCGGTGCCGAAGCCGAACTGCTCGGCGCCGAGCATGGCTCCGACCACGATGTCCCTGCCGGTTCGCAACTGGCCGTCCACCTGCACCCGGATGCGGTCCCGCAGACCATTCATCACGAGGACCTGCTGGGTTTCGGCCAGGCCGAGCTCCCACGGACAGCCGGCGTGCTTTATGGAGGACAGCGGACTTGCGCCCGTTCCCCCGTCGTGGCCGCTGATAAGGACCTCGTCGGCGTTGCCCTTGGCCACGCCCGCGGCGATGGTTCCGACGCCGACCTCGGCGACGAGCTTGACCGATACTTTGACGCCCGGGTTGCTGCACTTGAGGTCGTAGATAAGCTGGGCCAGATCCTCGATCGAATAGATGTCATGGTGAGGCGGCGGCGAGATCAGTGTCACGCCGGGCGTCGAGTGCCTCAGCTTGGCGATTTCCTCCGTGACCTTGTGCCCCGGCAGTTGGCCGCCTTCACCCGGCTTGGCCCCCTGAGCTATTTTGATCTGCAATTCTTTGGCGTGGGCGAGGTAGTTTGCAGTCACCCCGAATCGGGCGCTGGCCACCTGCTTGATCGCGCAATTCTTCGAGTCGCCGTTAGGTTGAAGCTCATACCTCGCCGGGTCCTCGCCGCCTTCGCCGGTATTGCTCATCGCACCCAGACGGTTCATCGCAACAGCCACACATTCATGTGCTTCTTTACTGATGGAGCCGTGACTCATCGCGCCGGTGCAGAATCTCTTCACGATTTCGCTCGCGGGCTCGACCTGGTCAATATCGATTGCTTCGCCGGGGACAAACTCAAACAGTCCGCGCAGCGTGCAGAGGTACCGCGATTGGTCGTTCACGGCCTCGGCGTAATCGGCGTATGCGTTTGCATCATCATACTTGGCGGCATGCTGCAATCGCGAGACCGTGGTCGGGTTCCACAAGTGCCGCTCCCCCGTGTGTCTGAAATGATATTCACCTCCGAAGTCCAGGTCGAGCGCCCCGGCGGGGCGCTGCTCGATCGCCGATTGATGGCGGGCAATCGCTTCCCGTGCTATTTCTTCAAGCCCGATGCCGCCGATCCGCGAGCTTGTTCCCGTAAAGTATTCGTCAACGACGGTGCGGTTAAGCCCGATCGCTTCGAAGAGCTGGGCGCCGGCGTAGCTGCGAAGGGTTGAAATGCCCATCTTGCTCATCGTTTTGAGAATGCCCTTCTTGATCGCCGCAATGTAGTTGTCTGCTATCTGGGTCGGCTCCATCGTCGCAGGCAGCTCGCCTTGCCGGCACAGCTCATCGAGCGACTCGAAAGCCATATATGGATTGATCGCATTGGCGCCGTAGCCGCACAAGAGGCAAAAGTGCATGACCTCTCTCGGCTCGCCGCTTTCGACGATCAGTCCCGCTTCGCCGCGAAGTCCTCGATTGAGCAGCCCGTGATGAACGGCCGCGGTTGCGAGCAGCGATGGAATCGGCGCCTTCGTCCGGTCAGCGCCCCGGTCGCTGATAATGATCAGCGATGCGCCGTTTCTGGTAGCCTGCTCCGCGGCGGCAACAAGCATTTGAAGCCCGCGCCGCAGACTTCCGCCCGCATCGGACGCATCGGCCTCAAAGAGAGCTGAAACCGTGGCAACGTGGAAATCCTCGCGCGTGACACAACGCAGCCGCTCAATGTCATCGTTGCTCAGAACCGGATGCGGTAGCTTGAGCTGTCTGCAGTGCTGGGGCGTCTCGGCTAAGATGTTCCGCTTCTTGCCCGTGAACATCATCAGACTCATCACCAGCCCTTCGCGCAGCGGGTCAATCGCCGGATTCGTCACCTGGGCGAAGAGCTGCTTGAAGTAATTGAACAACAATTTCGGCTTGTCGGAGAGGACCGCAAGGGGCGTGTCATTGCCCATTGAGCCTACCGGCTCCTGGCCGTGAACCGCCATGGGTGTCAGGATCATCTTGAGCTCCTCACGCGTATAGCCGAACGCCCGCATCCTTTGGGCTATCGTCCGCGGGTCGCTCTTGACAAGTCTGGGTGCGTCAAACAAGCCGCGCAGCTCGATCCTGTTCTCATCCAGCCACCTGCGGTAGGGCTTCTGTCTGGCGATTTTGCCTTTCATCTCGTTGTCGGAGACTTCGCGCCCCTCGCCCGTATCCACCAGGAACATGTGTCCCGGCCGCAGACGCCCCTTCTTGCGAATCTTCTCGGGAGGAAACTCCACGACCCCGGCTTCGCTGGCGATCACCGCCAGACCATCGGTTGTAACTAAGTAGCGGCAGGGTCTCAGCCCGTTGCGGTCAAGCGTTCCGCCGATCAGCCGGCCATCGGTGAACACCATCGCCGCAGGCCCGTCCCACGGCTCCATGATCGAGGCGTGGTACTCGTAGAAAGCACGTTTGTCCGTGCTGATATGGTACTTTGCCCCGAAAGCCTCCGGAATCATCATCATCATCGAATGAGGCATGCTTCTGCCTGAGCGAACCAGAAGCTCGAGCACGCCGTCGAAGCACGCCGAGTCGCTCATTTCAGGCGTCAAGACCGGCAGCAAATCTGCGATGTCGTCACCGAAGATCTCGCTGGACATGATGGTCTCGCGGGCCCGCATCCAGTTGCGGTTGCCGCTGAGGGTATTGATCTCGCCGTTGTGGGCGATGCAGCGAAACGGCTGAGCCAGACGCCAGTTCGGAAACGTGTTTGTGCTGTAACGCTGGTGCACAATGGCCAGCGCCGAGACGACGCGCTCGTCGGCGAGCTCCGGATAATATTCGAACAACTGCCAGGCCATGAACATGCCCTTGTAGCAGATTGTCCTGCACGACAGCGCGGTCACATAAAAATCCTGCCCGCTATCGCCGAGCTGTTCCAAGACCAGTTTCTCAGCCCGCCTGCGAGCCAGATACAAACGCCTCTCCAGTGCCGCGTCCTTCAATCCGGCCCCATCGACAAAAATCTGCCTGATGGAAGGCTCCGCATCCAGGGCAATCCTGCCGAGGCATTTATTGGCGGTCGGCACATCCCGCCAGCCAAGCGCCTTCATTCCATAATGGCTGATGGCAGCCTCAAGCAGTCCGTCGCACCGTTCCCGGATTTGAGGGTCTTTCGAGCCAAAAACGATTCCCGTGCCGTATTGCCAGGCGCCAGGCAGTGAAATCCCAAGCTTCCCACATTCGCAAAGAAGGAACTCGTGCGGAATCTGAAAGAGAATGCCGGCGCCATCCCCGGTGGTCTGATCGGCTCCGGCGGCTCCACGATGTTGCAGGTTGATCAGAATCTGTTTGCCGTATTCAATGATCGAATGTTCCCGCTTGCCGGAGATGTTCACAACCGCGCCGATACCGCAGGCGTCATGTTCACGCCGAACCTCGTACAACCCATTGTCTCTTAACCGTACAGCCATGAAACACCTGTTTCGGCAGAAAACGCCTGCTTTCGCGTATGCCGGCACCTCTATATACAATACGCCACTTGTCCGAATTTGGCACGCGCAATCTTCTAATAGGTGCTATAAGTGTCCATGATAGTATAATCTTAATTGTTAATAGAGAGCCTGGGCTGCGCCCCACTCCTGGGTGGTTCAAGCTGGTGGGGGACACAGAGCAACACTCAAATGAGGAGAGGCTTGCCCCCGCCGGTGTCTCCATTGAGACGACTGGGCCACCGGGAACAAGCCTCACCCACAGTCCAATGCCGGCTTCACCGTGAAGTGCAGGGCATTACGATCTTAACTGTCATAATAGAGATGGAACTCGTGAGGATGCGGCCGCAGAGCTATCTCGGCCATTTCCTGTTCACGTTTCCACTGAATCCAGGTCTCGATAAGGTCGTCAGTAAAGACATCGCCTTCGGTGAGGAATTTATGGTCCT
>CAYWZW010000112.1:0-10789 GCA_964462945.1 uncultured Pirellulales bacterium | reverse complement strand
TTTGGCCTCTATCATATCACGCTAAACGATTGGAGACAGCCTTTCATGAGATTACAGGCTGCAGAACCGTGCTCTCGGTGGTCATGTGCGAAAATCCAATGCGATGACTTCGTGGTCCAGGATCGACGGCACCTTGATTTCGACAGTCCCACCGCCGACCTGCCCGACAGCCGGCAGGCGGGTCTGCCACGCGGGGGCCTTATCGCTAACTAACAGATGGACCTTCTCTATTTTCGTATCCTGTGGGATTCGGACGTGGACTTGTTGCTCACCCACCGGGATGAATTCCCGGAACGGACCCTTCATCATCATTGGATTGGTCAGGTTTACAAGATGAACGGTCATCGATTTAGCCTGCCGCCATACGGTGACATCCAGAATCCCGGGCCCCGTCACCTGGACGGGCGGCTCTTCATTCGCCGCCCAATTGACGACGTTCCGCAGAAGCGTCCCATGGTCTGCGTTCATTATCCTCCAAAATGTCCGATCTATGTCCCACGGGATATATGCGACCCGGCTTTCTCCAAGCTCCTTCAGGTACAATTCGCGGATATCCGTATCGGGCTTTCGCGGATAGACGTGCTCCATCGGCAAATCGGGATAGCTGGGTATCAGCGTCACAGGAGAAGGGAAATCCGCCGCCGGCTTGACCTGGACTCGCCAGATTCCGTTGATGATTCTGTACGCATCT
The DNA here is from genome assembly GCA_964462945.1 of uncultured Pirellulales bacterium. Classification (GTDB taxonomy): domain Bacteria; phylum Planctomycetota; class Phycisphaerae; order Sedimentisphaerales; family Anaerobacaceae. The sequence goes on along the minus strand of CAYWZW010000112.1, from coordinate 10,098 downwards.
TCCAGCCCCTCCAGGACGGGATGGAACCGGCCGGTTTTCGCGTCGGGCTTTAATCTCAAATACGAGTTTCTCATGGGCCCTTCGACGCGGCCGTCGTAAGAGACGCCGAACAAATCGGCCAGGCCAAAGTCCGGCCGCTGCTTGCCTTCTTCATCGTACAGCGACGTTTCGAAGGTTGCGACCAGGCTGCCCCCTCGCCGGACGTACTGCCTGAGCTGCTCGCACTGCGATTCGGAGAGAGCGGCGACGTTCGGAAGGATCAGCAGCTTGAACGGCTTGAGGTGTTCGGCGTCAAGGAGGCGGTCGTTGACCATCTCGAACGGCACGCGCGCCTCGATCAGGGCATGATACATCCCCAGCTCGTGGCCGCTGCTGCCCTGCTGCCACGGCTGGCCTCCATAGTACCGCTCGGTCTGTTCCGAGTAAACCATCCCGACCCGGGCCAGCGGAGCAACATTTCGCAGGTACTTTTCATTGCGATAATGCCATTCGTAGATTTTTTCAACCACCGGCAGCCATCGCCGGTCATAGATGGTCCCGGAGAACTTGACAAACCAGGGCCGCATGTTATTGGCCGACCCTTCCGCCACCCAAATCCGGATTTCCGCCTCGCTCTGCACGGAATCCTTCCACCTGTACTGCTCTTCCAGCCCGATGCTGAATATGCCGCCCAGGGGCTTCATGCCCATGGTCGCGCGAAGCTCTTTGGCGCGCTTGCCGTTCGACCAGGGAGGAATCACGCCGCTTCTGCCCTGGTGGTCGGTGAAGAAGATGTCAGACAATGCCCCGGTAACAACATTGTCGGGAAACCCATTGGGAATATACCGCGAGGTGGACTTGACTTCTCGGATCGTCCGGTCCCAGAGGAACCACAGCTCTCTGAGCCGGTCGATTTGCCACTCCGAGTACTTGCGGTAAGCCGGATCACCGCGGTCGCTCGTTCGCGGCAGGTCCATCCCGGAAAACGACTTGAAATTTCTAACGCAGTGCTCACAGTAGCAGGTTCCATGACCGGCCCAGCGATTGGAGAAGATTCCATCCACCTGATACAGCTTCATGATCTCCCGGTGAACCTGCGTCATGAAGTCAAAGTTGTACGGGCCCAGCGCGCAGGTGACCCATAATTCAGGATTCGACCAGTGACGCCGCTTCTGTCCCTTCGAATCGACGGCTATCCAGTCCGGATGGGCCTCGTATGCGTTGTTCCACGTCGCGTGGGGATCGGTGCGGGCAATGACCGCCATCTCCATCTTCCGGCATCCGCGGACCAGGTAGCCGAACGGATCGGAGTCCCCAAGCCACGCACTGCGATGGTGCAGAGGGACTGTCGTGGGATAGTATGCGACGGCGCCTCCTGCACTCAGGCAGGCGCCGTCGGCGTGGACCCGCTTGAAGTAATCCAGCCAAAAATCCGGGTCGAATGGTTCGACAGGCTCACCATCCTGAGCGGAGTCGAAGGATTGGCCTGGATCGTTCTCCACAAGGACCAACTGTGCCCAGCGCATCGGGCGGTCAAACCACGGTTGATCGCTCTGGCCGGCAGCACCCCACGGCGCACCCAGAACCGCATACGCCCCCGCAACGACCGACGTTTTCATAAAGTCTCTTCGGTTCATCATTCGTACCTCGTATCTCGTGCTCCGTGCTCCGTACCGACGAACGCAGAACGCTGAACGAATTTACGGCCTGACCGCCGTGCCGTCACTTCTGCGGACGGGGCTCCAATAGCCCGGATGCTCGGGCAGTGGGAACTTCGCGGCGAGGCTCTCGTCCATGTTAACACCAAAGCCTGGGGCTTCGTTTACATACATGTAACCTTCCTTGACGGTGGGACAGCCGGAGAAAACCTCTCTTGTCTTGTCGCTGAAGCGCACGCTTTCCTGTATCCCGAAGTTTGGAATCGCCAGATCGAGGTGCGCATTGGCCGCGTGCCCAACGGGCGAGACGTCGCCGGGACCGTGCCACGCGGAGCGCACGTTGAACCATTCAGCCAATGCGGCGATCTTTCGGGCGACGGTCAGGCCACCGACCTGTGAAATATGGACGCGGATAAAGTCGATGAGCCTTTCGGTTATAAGCCCGGTCCATTCGTGCGGGCTGTTGAACAGTTCGCCCATCGCAATCGGCACGCTGGTCTGCTGGCGGAGCATCTTGAAATATCCGTTGTCTTCGGGGGCGAACGGGTCTTCGATGAAGAACGGGTGATACGGCTCCAACTGCTTTATCAGGTTGATCGCCTGAATCGGGGGTATTCGCTCGTGGATGTCGTGCAGCAATTCAACCTCATCTCCACACGCCTTTCGGATGTGCTCGAACATCTTAACCGTGGCCCTGACGTAAGGCCCCGGGTCCATGTTTGAATCGGAGGGCAAGCCGAATTCCGCGTCCTTAAAGGCAGGCGTCTTGGACAGGTGGGGCGAGCCGTAGCCGCCGAGCTGTATCCGTATATGCCTGTAGCCTTCCCCCATCGCCTTGCGGACTCTGCTTTCGAGTCCATCCAGGTCGCGGCTGCTGCAATGAGTGTAACAATCCACCGCGAACCGGCACTTGCCGCCGAGCAACTGGTACACGGGCATATTGGCGCGCTTGCCTTTGATGTCCCACAGGGCCTGGTCGAGACCGCTCAAGGCGTTGTTGAGAACCGGACCGTTGCGCCAATAGGAGCTCGTATAGGCGTTCTGCCACATATCTTCTATGTTGTCGGCGTCCCTGTCCTTTGCAAACGGATTCAAATACTCATTCACCGCCGCGGCCACCGGCAAAGGACGTTGATTGAAGGTCGCACAGCCCATGCCGTACAACCCCGGCTCGCTCGTCTCGACCTTGACCACACAGAGGCGTATGCCTTCCGGCGCGGTCAGAATAGCCTTGACGTTCATAATCTTCAAACGGGGTAATCCCTTCGTTGCCTCCGCGTAAGTATTCGCGAGCGCCTCATCACTTCGTGATACGGCTGCGAAGGTACCGGCCACGATGCCGAATCCTACCGACTTCATCAAGCTACGCCGATTCATCGTTATCTCCTTTGTTAACTATCTCGCCACGTTGCTGCACGCCTGAGTCTTTGTCCACCGGCTTTCGGTGCCACCAAGTGGCCAGGATGGATCCGGATACGTTCTGCCAGGGTCCAAAAATGGCGGGGGCCAAGGCTGCGGCCGAACTCTTAATCACATTCATAGCAAGTCCCGACGCCATTCCGCCGTTCTGCATCCCGACTTCAAAAGCCACCGCCCTGCATACCCGCTCATTCAAGCGGGCCGCACGAGCCATCCAGTACCCCAGAAAATAACCTACGGCGTTGTGAATTATTGTCGCCGCAAACAGGTAAGGCAGCACTCCTTTAAGCTCTTCCCCGGAGATGTCATGGATGGAGCGAGCAGTGATAACCGCAATGATGCAGCATATCCCGAGCATGGATACAATCGGCAACACCCGATCCATCCAGCGCTCCGGTCCTTTCAGCCATACACGTACCACCAATTGCGACAGCGCAACCACGCTGAGCAATGCCAGCCCAAAGATAATGCCGCCTCTGGGAAAAGAGGCTTCATAGGGCTGGCCCTTGCTGCACGTAAATATAGCCGTGGGTACGAAACGTATTGCAAGCACGGTAGAAAGGATACCTGCCGCCGAAATGAAAGACAACAGCCAACCGTGCTGAAACACCCTGTGTCTGCTGTAGAGGATGCGATTGGCGATCAGGCCGGCAACAACAGGGACGATTATCATGTTGATGATTTCAAACATCATTTTGAGCAAATAGACTTCAACCAACTTGCCGCCGAGCGCTTTCATCAGTACGGGCGTCATAAAGGGTGCGGCGAGAGTCGTGCAGGAAGTAACCGTAACCGATACGGCCACGTCGCCGCCCGAAAGATACGTCATAACGTTTGAAGCTACGCCGCTCGGACAGCAGCCGATAAGTACGATGCCCGCCGCTATCTCAGGTGTAAAACTCTCCGGCGTAAAACCGAACGTCTTGCCAAAAATCAGGCCGTTGGCAAGAGTCCAGCCGGTAAGGGGCATGATAAGAAACTGCGCGACAAATCCCACGAGGATAGGCCAGGGTCTTTTGAGTACCTGGCTGAAATCCTGCAGGCTCAGGGTCGTTCCCATGCCGAACATGATTATCTGAATCAGTGGGGTAATCGAGTTTTTCAACTCATAGCCGCCCCATTTGATGAGACTGCCATGATAGGCTATTGAGACCGACACAAATGCGAATACCCATATCGTAAAGGCGAATCTTTTCAGGAACGGATGGCTCGTGAAATACAGGGCCAGCGAAACGAACATCGCAATCAGCACCGGACCCAGAGCGGCGCGACGCCCAGTAACCAGCATGATGACGACAGCCGCCAGGCAAACACCAAATACGAACTTGAAGTAGTCCAGAAATGAGCGTCCAGTCTTCATAGCTCTCCTAAACCATGGATTTATGATTTACAATTTACGATTGATAAGCACCGCTCGGTGAAACCGCATTCGTAAATCATAAATATAAAATCATAAATTCTTCAGCTCCACAGCCGGTCGTTCGAGCGTTCTCTGTTCCATTCATCCGTGGGGGCAAACAGCTCCTGCCCGCGTTCGAGATGCTCTTTGACGACGTCAAGATTCAATTCGATCCCCAGGCCCGGCCCTTCCGGAACCCGGGCGAAACCATCCTTGTGGAGCGGTTTCTCGACGCCCGTCACGAGGTCCTCCCACCAGCCCACATCCACCGAGTGATGCTCCAGAGCCAGGACGTTCTCGGTGGCCGCGGCACAGTGCAGGTTCGCCATAAAGGATACCGGGGTGCCCGCAAAGTGCATGGCCATGGCGATACCCGCCTGCTCAGCGTAGTCGCCGATCTTTTTGGTCTCCAGGATGCCGCCGGCCGTGGCCAGATCGGGATGGACCATGTCCACGGCGTGCTCATTGATGAGCGGTTTGAAGCCGTCGAGCAGATAGATGTCCTCGCCCGTCAGCAGCGGGATGTCAACGGCGTTCTTGATCTCCTTGAGCATATCGGTGTATTCCCAGGGGACCATGTCTTCGAGCCACGCCACCTGGTACGGCTGCACGGCCTTGCCCAGCTTGATACAGCTATTGACGCTGATGTGGCCGAAGTGGTCCGAGGCAATCGGGATTTCCCAGCCTACTATCTCACGAGCCTCGGCAAAGCGCTGGCCCAGCAGGGCAGCCCCTTTGTCCGACAGTTGAATGCCCGTGAACGGATGCTTGCCCTGCCAGTCGGCGTCCTTTGTCGGGTAGCTCAGCGCCCCAGGGACATTTCGGATACTTCGGATGCCGCAATCGTACTTGAGGAACGTGAACCCCTGTTCGATTCTCTTCTTCAGGCCGGTCACCTCGCCGTCGGGTGTATCGGCGTACAGGCGGACGCGGTCGCGGTATCGGCCACCTAACATCTGATAGACCGGGACGCCGTAGGCCTTGCCCGCCAGGTCCCACAGGGCCATCTCAACGCCCGAGACGCCGCCCCCCTGCCGCGCGTGATGGCCAAACTGCTTGATCCGCTTGAATATCCGCTCGACGTTGCACGGATTCTGGCCCAGCAGCCGGCTCTTGAGTATGAGGGCGTATCGCTCGCTAGCCCCGTCGCGGACTTCGCCGTAGCCGCAGATACCCTGGTTCGTGTCAATCCGAATCAGCGGGCAGCGCATCGGCGCCCTGCCGACAACCGCAATTCGCAGGTCCGTGATTCTTAGTTGCGAGGGGCTGGAGCTGCGTTTGACGTTCTGCGTGGCGTAGGCGACCTGCTCTTCGACCGCCGCGCCGGCCAGGTTCGCCAGGCTCAGACCCGCAATGCTAAATCCAACTGATTTCATCAAACTACGCCGGTCCATCATATCATTCCTTTACGCTTCATAAGAAACAAAGGCCCTGAGATTCTCGAATGCCAATTAAGTGACTGGTAATTAGTGAATGGTGAATGCGCGACGCTGCACGATTACCAATCACCAGTTACCAATAACCACTAATCAATCGCAAATCGAAAATCGACAATCGTCAATCCCATTACCAGTTTCGCGTCTTCGGATTCAGCATCCGTTCAATCACGTCTTTCGGCACGGGCAGCTTGTCGGCGTTCTGCTTTAGCCAGCCTCGAAAATCATCCTGAATCTCGGGCGACCACCGGCTGTCGATTTGCCCCGGCGTGTATTTGCCTTCCCGCAGGCGCTGATGTCCAAACATGTCCCGCAGCATGACGGCCTCGGATTCAACGACGACCCGCTCGGCCAGATGCGCCGGGATGAAAACGATGCCCTCTCGCTTGGCCAGAACGATGTCGCCGGGACAGGCCAGGGCCTTGCCGACGCGAATTGGAACATTGATGGCGGTCAGCATGACCTCACGCAGAAAACTCGGATCCGCGCCTCGGTACCACGCGTTGAATCCCTTGATTTCTTCCAGGCCCTCCAGGTCACGGACACCGCCGTCGAAGATAACACCGTTGCCGGAGTTGGCGTAGATGGCGTTGCCCAGATTATCGCCGATAAGGGTCCCATCGAGGACCTTGCCGAAGCAGTCCGCGACGTACACGTCGCCCTTCTTGAGCATGTCGATCGGCCAGGAATTGGAATTGCCGATCCGTCCCTCGGCCTTGCCCTGCCGCATGATGAGCCGGTTATAATCAGGGTGAGACGGCATGTATTGAGCGGTCAGCACGCGGCCGACAATCGTCTCGTCGGGATACATGATATTCCAGCCGCCTGCGTTCTCGTAGCAGTTGGTGTAGCCGGCACCTCGAACAATGCCCCAGGCCTGGGTGACCGAGACGTTCTTCATTCTTTTTAGGATGTCGTCCGGAACGTATGGCCGGCCGTCTTCGGCGCGCGGGCCGGTCCAGCCTGCCGTACAGCTCAGCACGCGCGCCCGGCTGGAAATCACGGGCGGCTCGACGCCTTCATCCTCGGCCTGGATGCGGATATTCCGCCAGCGAACCTGGTAAGGCCCCGCCTCTTTGCCGATCCCGTGCACCTGCAGGCCGATAACGCCCCGGCGGGTCATCCCATCCCTCAAGTCGATGCAGGGCACATCGTTGATCCACGTTCGGATGCGGTCGCCCTTGCACTCGATGCGAAATTTGTTCCATTGACCGTCTTTGAACGCCTGACTCGCCGCCGGATCGGACTTCGTGCTGGCCAACATGAATGCGCGACGCGCTTCGTCGTAAATGCTGCCGGACGAGCCCGACTTTTCGGTCGCAATTTCCACCTGATAACCATAGACGCGGTCCGCCGGTATCACTTGCTGCCGAGGCGATCCATCGGCCCCGCTGAAGATGAACGCCTTCTCCGCCTCGGCGATTTGGCTGCGTATTTGCACGCCTGAGTTGAGACGCGGGTCCAGATTCACTTCGAACTCCAGCACGAAATCGCCGTACTCCCGGTCGGTGCAAAGAAACGAGTTGGGACTGCCCTTGACGGTCGTGCCGACGATGGCCTCGTCCTGGACGTCATACCTGGCAGTACCGCTGTGGATCGACCAACCGTTTAAGGTCTTGCCGTCGAACAAAGACGTCCACTGGTCCTTCTGAGACTCCCCGGCCCAGCTCAAGCCAGGCGTACACAAGAGCATAAGAATGTAGGGTGCGATACTTCGCACCATTTTGTATGTTCTCGGATGATTGGTGCTGATGCGGCTCATAACATGCTCCTTTCAACTATGCGACTCTATTGATTGACGATTGTCAATTGACTGCTTATTATTCTGGCTTCTAAGCCGGCTGTCAAGTTTCGGTTTTGGAGATGTGCGATGAATACGAGTCGACGTGAATTTCCTCAGGCAGTCGCAGGCGGTTTGCTTCTATCCGCACGGGGTTGGACACAGGCGCCGCCGGATGATGTCCGGATTACTCGCATTGTCGGCTTCGACCTGGCGATTTGAGCCTCGTCAATTCTGATTTCTGACGAGGCTCTTCGGCGCTGCGGCGGCCGTATATATCGCAGCGACCTTTTCCAGCGCCTCACCACCGCCGCCATAGATCGTCAGCGGCCGCGGAGCGAGCATTCCCAGGACATCCGGGACGTCGCATACCCGCAGGACATTCAAAAACTGTGGCGCCTCGGCCTTCGTATGAGAGAGCATCGGCTCGTTCAATATCACGCCGGCAATCTCCGGCTCCCACAAGGCCGCATACGCCGCCAGAACGCCGGCGCCGCCTTCGCCGAGCACGTCAACGCTTGCGTGACCGCCGGACGCACCTTGCAGATAGCGGGCCGCCGAAATAATGTCCCAGACTCGGCCCGTATCGACGGTGCGCCCGAGCAGGACGTGCGAGCGCTCGACGTAGTTGGGCGGGTTCTTGCGGGTCCATTGCGTCGGCCCGACGCCGCGAGGCGCACAGACGTACACGGCGTCGCCCTGCTGACGAACCCGGCGTACCCAATTCGGACTTGTCCGCCACACGGATGGCGGATTTGTGTCATTTGAGTCGGCGTTTTGTACGACCAGCAGGATGCGTTTCGCGTTCTTGACCGATTCGGAATCGGCTGCACGCCGCAATCGAATCTCGATGCCGGGTTCCGACTCAAGGCGAACCTGGTCGGCTTCGACCTCGCCGAGCAAACGAGCAGGAGCAATCCGCTCCGGAAAATATCGAAATGCAACCCGATGAAGCTCCGCCAAAAGCGCCGCTTTCCAGGTTTCATATTGGCCCTTCCGGGGCGGCTCCACTGCCGCGACGGGCACGAAATGCTCATCAATCGTGGTATTCAACTCGTCTTTGGGAATATCGGAATCTTCCGGAAAGACCCGAAGTTTTTCCGGCTCGATCGGATGCTGTTGCTCATTGCCGGATTCCGTCACGAGATCGACTTCACTGTCGGTAACGACCCTCGCGTCGTTTTTCAGGTGCATGTTGATAAAACGATAAGCCGCCTGGCGGATATCCTGACGATAAGCGTGGCCGCCGATGCTGACCACGCTATCGACAAAATCGCCCATGCCGTACAAGCTATAGACTCGTTCCAGCCGGTTGATCACGCGATGGTTGGCGTCCATCGGGAAAATGCTGTCGTTGTCGCTGTTGACGAACAGCATCGCTCGCGGCGCCACCAGGGCCGCAATCCGCGTCCAGGGCCACTCGAACGTGTTATACAAGAACATGCAGTCGCAATGTCCGTTAATCACGCGGTTGGGCACGTACGACATCAGATCGGCCATCCCGCTCACCGGAACGGCGACTTTGGCACGTTCATCGGCCGCCGCGATCCAGAAGGTGGCCGCTCCACCGCCGCTGATCCCCGTTACGGCGATTCGATCAGGATCGACATCCGGCCGGCTGATCAGGTAGTCGATCCCACGGATTCCATTGAGGCATTCCACACCCGCGGGGGTATATCCTCGTGAGTGCCACCACCAACGACCCTCGCGATATGTGCCGTGGTGAATACCGGCGATCTCGCCTAATTGCAGCGTATCGAGCACCAGGCAAACGTAACCATGCCGCGCAAACCATATACCGTGCGACTGATAAGCGGTCTTGTTGCCGTTTCGCCCTTGCGGAGAGTGCCCGCAGACATACAGCACGGCCGGCAGACGCCGGCCCTCGGCAATATTCTTCGGCCGATAGAGATTCGCGGTGACATAGAGCCGCGGCCTGCTTTGGTAGTGCAGCATGTCCACTGCGTAACCGTCGCCTTCGAGTGTCCCGGTAATGGTCGCTTTAAGCGGCGTCTTTTCCGGCATGGGCCATAGGCCCAGCATATAACAGTATTCCTCTTTGTACCCGGGGCGAAGCTTCTTCCAGTCTTCCACGGATTTGACGTTCTCCAAGAACTTTCCGCGGATATCCTCCGTCACTCGCTCCAAGTACTTCTGGATGATTTCATCGCCGGGCTGGTCGCGGTCAGGCACACCGTACGCCTGGCCTCTCGCAGTGGACGCGCCGCCATACAATAGTACGCATGTCAGAATTGCCAAACAGCAGAATCGCATAATTTGATCTCCCAATATTCCTCGTGAATGAACGATGGTTACCCGGAACCAAGCAGCCGCCTGACCAAAGCGTAGATGCTCAGGCCAATGCACGTTAGACCTAGGAGCCTGTCTGAGTAATTGATCTGACCAGTATTTTTCTGTCTTCCTTTG
>CAYWZW010000111.1:0-10814 GCA_964462945.1 uncultured Pirellulales bacterium | reverse complement strand
TTGCATCGGACAAACCACTACTCAATCTTTAGGTTTTGTTAGAGTGCCTTAGTCTTACCGGCTGTATTGAGAAAGGATACTATATGCCGAAACGAACTATTGAGCAGGTCCAGGAAGCGCACACGGATGAATGGATGGCGAGTCCCGGGGTCGAAGGAACCGCAATCGGGCTTTTCAAAGGTAAGCCTTGTATCAAGATTCTTGTATCTGTCAAAGCACAGAAGCTGCGGGGTAAAATCGCGTCCAGTGTCGAAGGTTATCCGGTGATTGTTGAAGAAACAGGTACTTTTCGCGCGCTCGAGCAGCAGTAATTCCGCCTGTTTGGAGCCCGCGTTTCATCGCCGTTCTGTTGCCGGCATGACTTAACCTGCATTTCTCACGGGCGAGAACGCCGCGTTGGCGGACCTTGTTCTTGTATAACTCACTGCACAGCACAGAGATACAATCGCTGCCTTCTCATCGGTCTATGCGGACTCCTTCGACTGCGCTCAGGACGGCGTCTGCGGTTAATCACAAATGCAGGCTAAACATCCGCGTTGGCCGTGAGTTTGAACTGCCAAGGGAGTGCCTTTCAGCCCAAAAATTTCTTAATCAATGCCTTGACATTTGCGAGCTCAATCTGTTCGTGACATTCGACGTACGGTCCCGGAACATGTCTCAGTCATGTCTTTAACGAACCGACCCGGTGTACATCTTTGGCTTTTTCTTAAGAATCGGATTCTGTTGAACGCGACCATCGAGCAGTCGTATAATGGGCACGTGTTTCTGAAAGTGCCGCCGAGCATATTCTTCAGTCATGACAAATGAGAAGCCCAACGACGCCGAATTGATGGCTCGTCTTGCGAGCGGGGATACGCCTGCGCTGGGCCAGCTCGCCGAGAGACACCAGGCAAGAGTCCTGGAGCTTGCGTTTCGGACGCTGGGTCGCTGGGACCTGGCTGAAGATGTGGCGCAGGAAACATTCTTGAGGGTGTATCGGGCGGCAAAGCACTATCGGCCGGACGCCAAATTTACGACGTGGCTCTACCGGATCGTTGTGAATCTTTGCCTCGATGAACAACGCAGGTGGGCGAAAGCCGGGGCGCCGCTGGACTCTGTCGCTCCGGAAGGACTATCCACAACAAATGGGGATCCCACGGAAAGAAAGGAAGTGGCCGAATTGGTCAGAGGGGCCGTTCAAGAGCTGCCGGAGCGGCAGCGAGTGGCTATAATACTCTATCGGTACGATGGATTGAACCACGCCCAGATCAGCGAAGTCACGGGCTGGACCCAGTCCGCGGTGGAGTCGCTGCTGGTCAGGGCATACGCAAATCTCAGAGGCAAGCTGGCAAAAGTGAAAAAATTTGTCGAATAGACCGCAGTGCAGGGGCTTTGAATTCGTTTAACAACGGGCAGGAATTATGGAGCATATAACCGATATAAAATTGCTGGACTACGTCGCGGGCAAGCTCACGACGCCGGAAAACGAGCACGTCCGTCAGCATATAGCCACGTGCGGTGCCTGTGCGAGCCGATACCAGGATACGTCTGCGGTATGGAACGCATTGGGTAAGTGGCGGGTTGATACCTCCGCACACCCGGTGGCCAGCCGTATTGAGACGCTGGCCGCAGAAAGCCAACCCGATCAACAGCCCCGGCGAACGGTGCTCATCCCATTTAGAAAGTCCATGGTGGCGGCGCTGCGCGTCGCGGCGGCAATCGTTATCGCGGTTGCCGGCGGCCATCTGCTGGGCAGGTACAGCGCTGCGCGAAATGCAGCGGATACCCCCACCGCCGAGAATGGGCCGCGATACATCGCCGCGCTGGGGTTCGAATGGTCGAGCGAGCTGACCTGGACGGTGTTGCAGGAGGACGCTCCGAGCGGATCAAACCAACAATGACTCGAAACAGAGCCATCATTCTGATAGTTGTGGTACTCATATCCGGCGTGATTTCATTCTTCATCGCGCGTCTGGCAGCAATTGCGACCCAGAAGGCCGAACAACCCGTCCGGTGGCTCAGCGATGCTCCCCCCTCCGTCGTCGCCCTTGAAGAGAGCTTCAACAGGGAGGCCAACATACTGATCGAGGCACTGCTGGAAAAGCAGAAGAGCCTGGCGGGGGCCATTGAAGATCCGTGCACGCCGGACGACGCGATCCTCGCTCAAGTCGAGACCGTCATTGCCGCTCACGAGCATTTGCTCAGACGGGTCGGCGAGCACATTGCCGCGCTTCGCTCAGAATTGCCGACGGCCCAGCGCGAGCGACTGATGGATCTTTGTGCCGAGACCGTTCGCGGACCGATAGGCGGCGGACGCGGCCGAGGCGCCGGGTACGGCGGCGGCAGTCGAATGGGCCCGCGGGATGGCTCCGGAGCGGGCCGGGGGGCGGGTGGTGGCCGCGGGTATGGCGGCGACGACGGAATGGGTTATGGGCAGCGTCGCAGGCTCAGAGGCGGCTTAGCTCAGTACTTGAGATTGACCCAGGAGCAGACCCTGATCGCACAACAGCACGACCCGGACTTTGAAGCGGATGCGGCACGCCTTCGCGATGCTTTGTTAGCTGAACGGGCAAAGCTGCTTGCCGTGTTCGAGGATTCTCAGACCAGGAACGATGGATTACTGCAACAGATCGATAAGCTGATTTCGGCCCACAGCCAGATCGAGCGGCGTATCGCCCGGCATGTGTTAGTGCTGAGGCCGTACCTGACCGCCGACCAGCAGAAATGGTTGATTGGCCTGTGCCGGCGCCAGATCCCCCCTCTTGGCGACCAAGAGTGAGCGATACCGGCAGCCGGCATCACCTGGCTTGCAGGATGGTGCGGAGTTCACGCGGATGAACACCGGCGCCGTCGGCGATTTCCCGCATGGTCATCGCCTCTCGCGCCGTGAAGCCCTCGTTTCGCAGGTGCGAGACGGCCCACGACAATTCAATCCCTTCGTCGGAGCAGAACTGTTTGAGCGTTTTTTGCCCCATCCCGTATGGGGCCGTGCTTTGAATAGGAGACTGTGCTTGGCACTCAAGGTCGCGTGAGTTGCCGGCTGCGATCCTTGCAGGCGAGCCGAAGTAGCTCTGAGCCTGCTGGAGGGAGGCTCTGCCTCCGCGCCAGCCTTGCCCCCCTGCTCCCGAACCGCCTTCACCGCGTTTGAATGTCTCTTTCCATGCCGTAAGCGATGAAAAAGGCGCTAATTCATAGATCGTTCCGAGGCCGATGACGCCGCAGATCACCAGCGCCGCGATCCACTCGGTCCTGAAAGCAAGACCCCGGTGGAGTTTCGTCTTGAAGTAGGTCGTCAGCGCCGCCCAATTGAGGTAAATGTGGAGCATCGAGGCTCCGACAAAGGCGATACTGAACCACACGTGTACAGCGGTCCATTGGTCCCTGTCGTAGCCCCAGACGGTCCAGGACGTGTCGCGGGCGATTCGGCACGATGGGGCGAAGAACATCACCAGTCCCGTCACGGCCATCGCGACAAATGTGAAACCCGCAAGAACGGAAACGAACGCCCGGCCCCTGAATTGTCCATTAGTTTTCTCACTCATACTCGACTCTCCTGTTCAAAAACCAGTTTTTCTAATCCCGTTGCGGCTGACCTGTCGATTACATCATCGCCGCAAAACCATAGATTAAACGGGAAAGCGGACCCTCCCCTGCGGAGTTTTTCGCAAGTTTTTTTGTGTTGAGACTTTGGGTGCTTAATGCTCAACATCCACAAGAGACAGTCGTACCGAGAGAGAATTTGTGAAATTCATGCTTAAGCCGTTGCGTTCTCTGGACAGATATGCAATACTCAGGTCCAAGAATATGAAAACACGGGGTCAGGATTGCGTAAAATGGACGTCGCCATGGGGCCTTCTATTTGTTCACGATTTCGGCTTTCTGCTTCTTCAGCTCGCGGCGCAGGCTCCGACTGTTTCATTCGCGGGAAAGGCATTGCATGATGAAAAAGGCACTGATTACCGGCGTCACAGGGCAGGACGGCTCTTATCTTGTGGAGCTGCTATTGGCCAAAGGCTACGAAGTCTGGGGGATCATGCGGCGGAGCTCGTCGTTTCATACGGCCAGGATCGACCATCTCTACAAGGACCCGCACGAGCATCCAGAGCTCAGACTTGTCTATGGGGATTTGACCGACGGCAGCAATCTGTCAGGGCTCATCAACGAAATCAAGCCTGATGAGGTCTATAACTTAGGCGCGCAGAGCCACGTCCGGGTGAGTTTTGACATGCCGATCTATACGGTGAATACCGACGGACTCGGCACGCTTCGGCTCTTGGAGGCCATTCGCTGCGGCGGTAAGCCGGTCAAATTCTACCAGGCATCCAGCAGCGAGATGTACGGCAAAGCAGCCGAAACGCCGCAGACGGAAAAAACGCCCTTCTACCCGCGCAGTCCATACGCGTGCGCCAAGGCATACAGTTTCTGGCAGACCGTGAATTACCGGGAGGCCTACGGATTATTTGCATGTAACGGGATTCTGTTCAATCATGAATCGCCGCGCCGGGGCGAGACCTTTGTGACCCGGAAAATCACACGGGCGGCCACACGCATCAAGCTGGGCCTGCAGGACAAGCTTTATCTGGGGAACTTAGATGCCAAACGTGACTGGGGGTTCGCAGGTGATTATGTTGAGGCGATGTGGCTGATGCTCCAGCAGGAAAAAGCCGACGACTACGTGGTGGCGACGGGCGAAAGCCATACAGTCAAGGAATTTCTGGAGGAGGTTTTCGGCCGTCTCGATCTGGATTGGCATAAGTACGTCCAGATCGACCCTCGGTATTTCCGGCCGAGCGAAGTGGACCACCTGCAGGGCGATGCGAGCAAGGCCCGAAGAGTCCTCAAGTGGGAGCCGAAGGTCACTTTCAAGCAGCTTGCACGAATGATGACCGATGCGGATCTGAAGATCGCTGAATATCAGAAGATCATTAAGGAGCACCAGGGGGCGGCACAATGAGCGGCTTCTTCGAGAACAGACGGATTGTTGTGACCGGCGGCGCCGGCTTTTTAGGCGGGTATGTGACTGAAGGGCTGCGGAAACGGGGCTGCAAGAATGTCCTTGTGCCGAGGATTGAGGACTATGACCTGGTCAACATGCAGGACATCATTCGGATGTACGACCGGATGAAGCCGGATATTGTTATTCACTTAGCGGCCGCCGTCGGCGGGATCGGCGCCAATCGGGAGCATCCGGGAGAATTCTTCTATAAGAACCTGATGATGGGCGTGCAGCTCATAGAGCAGGGCAGACTGCGGAAGATCGAGAAATTCGTCGCTTTAGGCACGGTTTGTGCTTACCCGAAGTTCACGCCGGTGCCGTTCAGAGAGGAGGATGTTTGGAATGGATATCCGGAGGAGACCAATGCACCTTATGGGCTGGCAAAGAAAATGCTGCTTGTTCAATCGCAATCGTATCGAGCCCAGTACGGTTTCAATTCGATTTTTTTACTGCCGGTGAATCTCTACGGGCCCGGTGACAACTTCGATCCCGCCAGTAGCCACGTGATCCCGGCCTTAATCAAGAAGTGCGCCGACGCCATAGATCGCGGCCAGGACCACATTCTCTGCTGGGGTACGGGCAATGTCTCGCGTGAGTTCCTTTACGCCGCGGATGCCGCCGAGGCGATTCTCTTGGCAACGGAACACTATGACGGCCCTGAGCCGGTCAACATCGGCGCCGGATTTGAAATAACAATGAAAGAGCTCGCCGGGAAGATTGCCGAGCTGGCGGGCTTTGCCGGCGAGATCCGCTGGGACCCTTCTAAGCCGGATGGCCAGCCCAGGCGCTGTTTGGACGTCTCCCGAGCTAAGAAGTACTTCGGCTTTAAGGCCCAAACCTCGTTCGATGAAGGGCTCAAGGCCACAATCGACTGGTATATGGCTAACCGCAAGCGGCTGTAGGATCCGCGGCCAAAAGCAGGGAATTATGGCTTGCTTCACACCCCTATCCGGTCTCATTGACCAGGGAAGTGACAGTCCTGATCTTCCCAGCTCTTCTTTTGATTTCCTGGACCAGGTCAACATCGACCTTTACCGCTTCTCCCAGACAACCGTTTCGGACTTGCCTCTTGATAGACTCAACGGTGTCCTCTCCGAAATCCCCGTTTTTCACAATCTCGACTCTGATCAAATCCCTGCTGACCTGAGTCGTGGCGTATTCCTTAACGCCTTTCACGGAATCCAGGAGGTTGATTCTTCTCGGGGAGATTGTCTTGCCACTTGGGAGTTTGATATAGTCGTCTTGCCGTCCCTGTATCGAATCAATCAACGGCAGCGATCTGCCGCAACTACATTTTGCATCCTTCAGTCTGGCAATGTCCCCGAGTTTGTATCTCACTAAGGGAAACGCATAATTGAAAAGCCCGGTCACGACAATGTATCCATCCCCCTCGCTGACGGGGTTATTATTTTCGTCAAGGAATTCAATCACATGAGCGTCGATGTCAAGATGGTAGCCCTCATGTTTCTCACACTCCCATGCCAGTCTGTAGAATTCCGCCGATCCATACATATCCCGGACATCGCAGTCGAAGAAGCTTGAAATATTTCTTCTCCAGGCCGGCAGGAGTAGTTCGGCAGTCGCAAATATGATCCTCGGCCTGAATGTGAGGTCCTTCTTTGCACGGCTTTGCGTGATAAGGTTCAGCACCGACGGGTAACATTCAATCACATTCGGCCTGATTCCATTGATATGCCTAAAGAGTGCATCCTGATCATCCAGGATTGAGCATTTGTACCTTCTGAAGAAGCCAAGCTGCTGAAACCAGAACTTGCCTGAATCCACATGTTCCGGAGAAGTTATTTCCAGAACGATGTCCCTGAAGCTCAGCCCGTTTTCCACGAAGGCGCGGTACCTTAAGGCCCGGTTCCAGGCTTCTGAGTCCTCGTCGCCATAAATCTTCAAAGGTACCCCCGTGGAGCCGGATGTATTGTGCACAATAAGTTCCTGCTTCTCGGCCTTCTTTTCAAAACAGGAAGTTTCTTCAGGTCGCCGACCGTCTCCACTTGATTTGGGTCAAACCTGTATTCGTCGAATAGGCTATGGCGGACGGAAGGCTTTGGGATCCACCTTCACCGGTACATTCGACGGGAAGGGCCATATTCTGCACAATCTCAGCTTGGACAACAGCGAGGCTCCCATGTCCTATCTGGGCTTGTTTGGCATCATCGGCACTGAGGGGCGTGTCATCAATCTCGGTCTGGTCAATGTCAACATTAGGGCAATTACGCCCAAGTATTTCGGAGCAATCGGCGCGTTGGCCGGGTACAACCTGGGATTAGTCACCCACTGCTACGCCACGGGCATGGTGACAGGCGACGACGAGATTGGCGGACTGGTAGGAATGAACGAAGGGACGATCAACACCTGCTACAGCGCCGTTGAGGTAGCGGGTGACGAAGTTTACGGCATCGGTGGGCTGGTCGGAGGCAACCTGGGCACAATCGCTGACTGCTATGCTCGCGGGCCGGTCGTCGGAAGAGGGCGTTGCGGTCTGCTCGGCGGGCTTCTGGGGTGCAACTATAAAGACAGTGGAGGTAGTCAGGTTACGCGTTCCTACGCGACCGGTCGTGTTTTCAGTGGGAAGGGCAGCTTTGACTTGGGTGGTCTGGTGGGCGGCAACTATGGCACGGTCACCGACTGTTTCTGGGACATGGAGACCAGCGGCATGCGCGTCAGCAGTGGAGGGATGGGGCTGACAGCAGCACAGATGATGGCCGCCCAGACATACAGCCATAACGGCTGGGCAGCCAACCCGAATTGGGTGCTGAACAGCGGCAAGGATTATCCTCACCTTGTGTGGGAAGGGATAGTGGGAGAGAGCATACCAGAGCCGACTCTGGCCTGGCTTGCTGGAAGCGGGACTCAAGACAATCCTTATACAGTGGCCACCGCCGAACAGTTGGCTTCAATCGGCACTGCTTCTATTATTTAGGACAAGTGCTTCATCCTTGCCTCAGACCTGGACCTTGCCAGCATTGGCATCCGACCCATCGGCTCTCCCGGCGCGTTCACCGGCTCATTCAACGGCAACGGCCACGTGATCCGCAATCTGAGCATTGACGCCAATAGCGTACCCCTATCTTATCTGGGATTGTTCGGGACCATCGGCTCTGGAGGACGTGTGACCAATCTGCGTCTCGAAAATGCTGCAATTACAACAGGCATAGGCTCACTTTGTTGTGGCGCGCTGGCCGGCAAGAACGAGGGCCAAATCGCCAATTGCTGCGCCGCGGGCGTGGTGACAGGTGATGACACTCTTGGCGGACTCGTTGGAGCCAACACAGCGACTATCATCGAAAGTGCTTCTTCAGCCGGGCGTTTTCTTTCTGAATCGCTTTGAGCTGCTTGACCTGGTCGAGCTTCATCCGGCCGTACTGCCTTCGCCAGCTGTAGTACGTGGCGCCGCTGATGCCGAGCTGTTTGCAGACCTGCTCCATGGTGCCGCCCGCGGCCAGTTGAGCATCCGCCTCTCTTAACTTGCCGACGATCTGCTCCGGGGTGTGTAATCTTCGTTTCATCTGGGTATCCCTTTCAAAAAAACCTCAAAATTCTACCGGATACCCTCTAATCCACAATGGTACACTTTTCGGGGGTCACATCAGTTAACTTAGAACTACTCCACAGTGCATTATGGAAAATCTCAATTCGTTTCTTCAAGTCAGGATTCAGTTCGAGATTTCTCCTTATTATTTCGAGATTTTCTGGCACAAATTCAAATGAGTAAACCCTGCCGCAGGCGCCAACTTCATGTGCAAAAGATAGTGCTGTATCTCCCCAACAACCGCCCGCATCAATCACATAGTCACCTTTTTGTACTTTAATAGAAGATATTTTAGAGTAAGCATATTGATGTTGCATAAACGTTGTTGTGATACTTGCAGGCCGAGAGTACAGCTTGATTGGATATCCAATATCATCGAGTTCAAAATATTTCAGAGACCAGTTCATGAAGCCGATGTTAAGTGCCTTGTTGCGTTTGATCAACCGAAACGCCTTTCTCCTTTTTTCCCAATAATCCCGTCTGTTCAGCGGCAGCTTCATTTTTCTGCAACCTAAAAGTCTGTAGGCAATGACTTTTGTTAATATGTCCTTGGAGTAATCATCTTCTAACAGATCATAGAGAAATGTGAGACCATGGCCGAAACGTCGCATCAACTCTTCAAGTCGAACGCTCTCTGCTCTTCGAAACGTTAGACAAATTCCAACCTTTTTCAGAAGGGTGTTCATGCTCACAAACATTGAGTTCGCAAGCCTATTTCTGTACCTGCCAAAACGTTCAACATCCCAGTTGTCAATGCCGTAGAAATTATATGTGTGGCTCATTAGTTCCAGCATCAATGCCATTGAAAAACCTGAAGTGTGATTTCCTTTTTGTTCAACGTCTGGCATACACTGTTCTTCTCTGAAATAAAGTTTCAGAATTTAGTCCCAATTGCTTGCCCAGGAATTACAGGGCATAAATTGCATACTACCTGCCTGTGTCAGGGGCAGAACAACGGGAACTGGTACGTTGCGCGATCACATGTTTTAGCAGGTCCTTTTTTGTAATCACGTTCCTTGGAGCCTTGGTAATGGAATGGAGGAAGTGGGCGAATACCCCTTTTATTCACAAATACTGACATCCTATTTGTTTGCGGCTCGCAAAAACCTTGTCTTTTGCAGCAGTAGCAATTGGCAGAATTCCGTGAAAGCACCCAATCGCAAGAAAACACAAAGAATACTGTAGATGGCGATACCTGACAATACTTGGACCGTTAACAACGTACAGTCGTTCGAGAAGGGAAACCACCGAATAGAAGATCAAGCAACATTTTTTCTGTAAATTTTGTCTTGGTGTGAGGCGGGGCTGTCGTTCTCCACGGTCATATCCATATATCGCTTGCCGGTCTGCCAGTCTTCATCGGTCTCCATCAGCAGCGCGCCGACGAGCCTCAGCAGAGCCGGTTCGTTCGGGAATAAACCGGCCACACGGGTTCGCCGCTTAATCCACCAGACGTAAGGCGGATTAATCTCCTCGTTCAGCCGTTCCAGCATGTTCGTTGTTTGCAGATAGCGTCGATGACCGGCCGGCAGGATCAACGCCGTCAGGCCTTCAGGGGCATTCTGCTCCATCCACTCGGCCAGCTTCGCAGCGGTCTGTCTATACTTCTGGACGCAGCGGCTCAACCGCAGCTCCGCGTTCTGACGATCCGGTGCGTTAAAGATGTCTCGAATGTCGCAAGCCACCTGCTTACGCATCGAGACCTTCGGCACATACGCCATGGCGTTACGCTGCAAATGGCACGGACACCGCTGCCACGATACACCCGGCATCCGAGCGTCCAGAGCCGCCTTCAAACCCTCGTGATCGTCGCTGACCACATACCGAACGCCCCATAAGCCTCTGTCCTGCAAACTCTTCAGGAATCCCCTCCAGTGAGGCTCGGCTTCGCTCAAAGACACACTGGTACCCAGGATCGGGCGTCGGCCGTCCCTATCGATCCCGGCGGCTATCAAAACCGCGCAACTGACCACGGAACCGCCATGACGAACCTTTTCGTAACGGGCATCCAGTACCAGATAGGGTACCTCCGCCAGCGGCCGGCTGTTCCATTGAGACATCTCCTCGTCCAGCAGCCCGGCCACCCGGCTGACCTGGCTGCTGCTGATCTGAAGACCGCAGAGCTTCTCCAGGACATCGTTCACCTTGCGGGTGGAGATGCCTTTGACGTACATCTCGGCGATAGCGACCTTCAGAGCCCTTTCGCTGCGGCAGCCTTTCTCCAGCGCCGAAGGGAAAAACTCGGTCTGGTTCAATCATGGGTAACAGTCCGGATGTACTGATCTAATGGAGATT
>CAYWZW010000110.1:0-10888 GCA_964462945.1 uncultured Pirellulales bacterium | reverse complement strand
AACCGATTTTCTGAAATAATATATGCCTAACTTCAATTTTGCAAAACTCTTATTCATAACCGGCGATCAGAACGAAAAGTTCGGGCGTGCCAGCGGCTAAAGTCTTTCGTGCTTTACGATCGCTCGGTAGAGACCGTTAATGCGTTTGCCGTCAACGATTGTGGGGGAGTAATTCTCGTTTCTCGGCTGGAGGCGAATCTTGTTGTCGGATTCGAAGAATACCCTTTTGAAGGTTGTCTCGTGCGGCGTGGCAAAACGGATGAAGCAGTCATCCCCGTTATGCACCTCTGCTGCGGGCGAGAATATCACGATATCGCCCTCGCGGAATCTCGGCTCCATCGAATCGCCGACCACTCGGACCGCAAAGGCGTTGGGGTCATGCAAGTCCGGGCAGCGAATGTAATCATCCGCTATGCCCACGGGATAGTCCAGGTCGTCAAAATCGGTCGGATAGCCGGCTGAGACTTTGTTTATCACCGGGACTAAGCGTCCCGCCGCCAGAGGCGGCCTGTCCGGCTCGATGTCCAGTTTACGCTCGGCAAGAAGCTTCCCGATCCGGTTCACGTCCAGCTTCTTATTCATGAGGTTCCTGGCAACATGCCGCCATTTCTGATTCTCAGCTTCGGCGGATTCGTATTGCTGACGGATATCGGAAGGAAGCTTCTCCATGTGGGCAATGTGCAGGAGCAGACCCGGCTCGAACTCAAGGACCTTCTCCAGCTTGGCCAGCAACTCGTCGCTGGGGGGGTTTTTCACCTTGCCCGTTTCAATCGTGGACAGATACGGCTTGGAAAACCCAACCCGGCTGCTCACGTCGTCCAAGGTCAGATTCAACTGCTCGCGTTTTGCTCTTATTATTTGTCCCAGAGACATGTTGAATCCTCAAGTGTGCTCTGATTGTCAATCAATTTGTATTAGCTCGTAATCGCGGCTTCCAAGCCCGATGCGCTCCGCGTGTTCAATCTGGCAGCGCGGATCAAGCTCATCATTATTCAACAATTCCGCGAGTTTTCGTCCAGCCTTTTTTTCCACTAAATCCAGTGCTGCTGCGTCAACGGCCACAGGGTCGGTCGAGGCGACTATACCGATATCATCGACTATTTTTCGCATATTCGGCGTGTCAAAACAATCGCAATCTTTGGTCATGGACAGCAAAAAGTTGAAAAATGCGGCCCTGTTTTCTTTGCCCCTCAGAGTTCCCATCGCATACTCAGCGATACTCTTCTGCAAGACCTCGGTCTCCCGGCCCCAATTGCACTGGACGGCGCCAAATCGGCACACCGCCATACATTCTGCACAGCCGATACACTTGTCCTGGTCGATGTGCGCCTTCACGTCGTCAAGTGTGATAGCATCCGCCGGGCAGTGCTCGGAACATACCCCGCACCGCGTACAGTCCTCGCCGATCGTGAGCGTAAGAGCCGCGTGCTGTGCCATCTTCCCTTTTTTGCTCGCGCAGCCCATGCCTAACGTCTTGAGCGTAGCTCCGAGGCCCGCGGCGACGTGGCCTGTAAGGTGAGCCACCGAGAGGATCGACTGGCTTCTGACGATGTCAAATGCAATAAAGACCTCTTGATTGATTTGGCCGTTGATCTTCACCCGTGTCTCGGCCGTCCCAAACAGCCCGTCCGGCACGATGAAAGGTATTCCCAGCCCATCGAGGGTAAAGCCGTGCTCGGCAGCCAAAACCGTATGGTCGATGGCATTGTGCCTTCTGCCGACGTACAGCGTGGTCGTGTCAGTCACGAATGGTTTTGTCTTCAGCCCGACCAGCTCATCCACCAGCCCCTTGATACACGGAGCTTTGATATACGTGGTATTGCCATTTTCGCCGACGTGGACCTTAACCGCGGTGAAATCATTTGGCTCGAAGCACTTGGCGAAGCCGGCCGCCCTGAACAATTTACGGGCCTTTTCAGATATCACCTTCTGCCCATCGCGAAGCGAAGCTTTGATGAAATACACCTTAGAACGCATGAAAAACACCTCTTGTGACTCAACGAACCTGCCTGCCGTTCTGCAACCGTTCGAATCGACTGGGCATCGCATTCATTATATTGTTTCTGCGTCCGGCTGCAAGGGCATTTAGAAAAGCTCGTGTTCCACCAGTATTTTTGCCCCGATAGCTATAAGAATCAGGCCGCCGAGGATTTCAATCTTGTTCTCGAAGAAATGGCCGAATCTCT
Source organism: uncultured Pirellulales bacterium (assembly GCA_964462945.1). Lineage (GTDB taxonomy): Bacteria > Planctomycetota > Phycisphaerae > Sedimentisphaerales > Anaerobacaceae. The sequence continues at coordinate 8,702 of CAYWZW010000110.1, read as the reverse complement.
TGCCGATGAAAACGCCGAGATAAGACAGCACAAACGTTATCAGGCCTATGATTATCGCCGCGACGGCAATGGATCTGGTGATAAGCGAAAGGGTGATGCCGACCACCAGCGCGTCGATGCTGGTCGCAACGGACAAAAGCAGCAAGACAAGGATATTCGACGGGTCGGTATTTTCTTCGACGGACTTGATTTTGAACGACTCGTAGATCATTTTGCCGCCTACGACGCTCAGTAGCCCGAAAGCTATCCAATGGTCGCAGGTTGTTATGTACTCTTTGAGGCCGAGTCCCGCCAGAGAGCCGATCAATGGCATGAACGCCTGGAAGCCCCCGAAAAAGGCGGCCATTCGCAGCGCATGCTTTGCGTGCAACTGCTTGTACGCGCTTCCGGTGACAATAGACACGGCAAATGTGTCCATAGCTAATCCGACGGCTATAACTATGATCATGACCCAATCCATGAGGCGGCTTCAAAACAAGCTTGTTTTTACTCGGCTTTCACTATTCCAACGTTAGTCAGGTCTTCCTTGATCTCTTGGCCCGGCTTGACGACTAGGAATTGGTGGTCGTCCCAGTGACCGTCAACGAGCTTTTGCATAAGGCCGGGGTCGCCTTTCAGCTCGTCGTAATTCCAATGCAGAAATTCGGCGCATCCCCTGGTATAATCTCTATATTCATCCGAGTTGGCAAGACCCCAATCGATATACGTTGCCCAATTGTACTGCTTGATCCAGTCTTGCTCGACCTCCATCAAGTATTGGGCATTATCGTCGCCGTATTTCTGCTTGTACTCCTCAAGCATTCGCTCGTAGCGATGCCGGCTGGGCTGCTTGCCCGATTCGATCCAGCCGGCGCTATACCAATAAACGCCGCGGTGTGAGTCAAAATAGTCCTGGTACCTGTCCTTTGAGCCAAGCAGAAGTGTGATGCAGTCGTGGCCTCGCGGCACCACTATCGGAACTTCTGCCGATAGCCCCACAATGCCATTGCTGCAAAGGCCGTAGCCCAGCAGCGAAGCATCGTAGGGGCGTCCCTGCACATCGCAGGTATTATCGAGGGCCTTCTGGACTTCCGCGTGAAGCCTCTGTGGCTCATCGTGCAGCCCCTGCTCCATCAAGACGACATCGACAACGTTCTTTGAGCGGGCGGCGCAAGAATACGCCTCTCTCTGCATCACTTTACAGGTTATGAACTGGAGTCTCATCTATGGATTACACGACTTGCAGGGCCTTTTACCGTCTTTTGCCGCCTCGTCTTTGCTGCTGTAACCTACGAGATTTATCGCCGAGATGTTCTTCGCCCAACGACAGTCAGGTGTGTGGAAGACGCCGCCGCTCTTGGAAGCGACGTACTTGTATTCGGCTGCCGCTTGTTGGGCGTCTGGTCCGGGCCGTTTCTCTGGGGCCGCCGTTGGCTCCGCCTCGCCCGTCGTGCCCTCGGGGGGCTGTCTGCGCTGGGGGTTGCTTGCCTCGTAGATGCGGATAAAGGTTCCGACCTGCTCCAGCACCACATTCGTAACGGCGGCGAGCAAATCTTCTGCCGGCACTGCCTGCATCACGGGCGTTACCTGCCAAATCTCCGCCTGGAACACCGGGTTTCGTTCTTCTGTCAAGCAGACGGCCCTTGCCAATGATGTTTGAATGCGGAACACATGCTGCGAATCTTCAAGTTTGAGCACATCGACATAAATCCGCAGTTCCGGACAGTTCAAGGTGCCATCGGCAACTTCGGAATTCAGGGTTATGCCGGCCTTGTTGAGCTTGTCCGTTACCTTGGCGTTGAGCTGCGTCCAATCCAGCCTATTTGCGTTGGGGTCGTCGCCCGATCGCAAAATACGGGCGCGCAAACTCTCAATGCCGGTCAGAGCTGGGTGAGGCCGACCAATCAAGGAAGGCTTTTCGCCCGGCAGGGGTGACCCCGTCCGGCCCGTGACAGGGGCACAGAGAATCCCGGCGGCGATAATCAAGACAGCGCGATACTTGTTGGCCTTCATTTTTCCCCTCTCTTTCCGCAGCTTTATTTGGAATTGCAGCTCTTGCTCGATGAGGGCAAAGATATTACCAACGTCCCTGCCTCAGCTTACCCCCAACGTCTTGCTTACCGCGGCCTTCATTTTAGCCAAGCCTGCCTTCGCTACGGTCAACGGGTCCTGCTGCCAGTAGGTCGGATTGAATAGTTCCAGCGACAGGGCGGCCCGGCTGCCGTTGGCATGTAAGTCCCGGAGAATCTGGGTCAGCGGTGCGATGCCATCGCCCGGATAGACGCGATCACGGTCGGTGATCGTCTCGCGCGGCGGCTCGGCCGGATAGTCGTTCAAATGAAAGACGTGGATGGCCTGGGCACTGAGCTGTTTGAGACCGTGGAAGTCCGAGCCGCCTTTGTAGATGTGATAGACGTCGGGCAGCAGGCACGCTTTCGGGTGGCCGCTCTCAATCACCACGAACATCGCCTCGCCCAGCCGGTGCAGATTCTTCGAAGAACCCCAGATTTCGACCTGCGGCACGATGCCCATCTGGTCGCCCAGCTCCAGAACCCCGCGGTATCGCTCGGCCGCCTTCATCAGATCGAGTCCTGCCTCTTTATTCGCCCCCGCGGGGGGCGCTGCGATGCGCTTGCCGCCGATCTGCGCCAGGAGGTCCATCTCCTGCTTGACTTGTTCCAGAGCTTTGGCTCGTTCGGCGTCGTCGTCCACAATCCAGCGCGCAAAGGAAATGGCACTTTCGACAGTCAGCCCCAGATCGCTGGTCTGCTTGCGTACGTCCTTGAGATTTCCGCCGCTGCCGGCATACTCGCGGATTTTGTCAACCCACGGCTCGATACCGTGGTAACCCGCCTTAGCGGCGATTTCAATCTCCTTGTCCAAACTCAGCTTCTGCCCGCGAATCGTGCTGGTGTTGAAACAGTAGCTGAACGGTACTTTTGGCCCGGAGCCGGATTCTCCTGCACGCTCGGATGCCCCGCTGATGCTGCGTGTGCTCACCAGAGCGCCGATGGCGGCGCCAGCGATAAATCGACGGCGAGATACACAGTTGCCTTCCATAATCATCTCCTGCTTATGTAAGAATACCTGGCGACGCTTTGCCGGTGTTACGCAATCAGCGCAAAGGCATCGGCCACGTTCATGCCCTCTTTGATACCGAGGGCTCTGGCTTTAGCGTTTGCCGTTGTGATTTTTCGGTCCGGGAAGCGCTCCAGCGTGCGTATCGGGTTTTCCGGCGTGCTTTCCACCAGCGCTGCGGCGACGCCGTATCGCTCACACGCATCGGTGTCGATGGCGGGACAGGCCAGGAAACCTTTCGACCCGGTCGCCAACAAAATGTTAAATCCCGTCCATTTGGTCTGCACGCCTTCAACCGGACCGTTCGGCGTCTGATAGGTTTTTGTATGCACTTCCATTATTTGTTCTTTCCTTTGTTTTTCTCATACAGGCGGGCGTCTGCGCTCGATTAGGAATCCGTCACGCCGGTTTGCCAGGCTGTTCGGTCATTTCGGACAGCTTCTGGTCAAGCAGCTCCTTGCTCTTGGCCTCGACTCTCAGCCTCAGCAGCGGTTCGGTATTACTCGGCCGGCAATTAAACCACCAGTCTTTGTACCCGATGGTCATGCCGTCCAGGTAATCGATTTGCCCGTCGCTGTATCTTCTGGCAAGCTCCTCCATTTTGGTTTGCTTGTTTTCCACCTCTAAGTTTATCTCGCCGCTGCCGTGGTATCTTCGCAACGGACCGATTCGCTCGCTTAACGGAGTATCGGCTTCACTGACAATGTTGATTATGTGCACCAGCGTGATCATACCCGAATCGACGCCGTAGTTGTCGCGATAATAGAAATGACCTGAAAGTTCGCAGCCGAATACGGCGTGCGAATCTCGCAGGGCTTTCTTCATAAAGGCTTGTCCGACTCTTTCTCGGCGGGGCGTGCCGCCGTGCTTGATAATCTCTTCAACGAGGACTCGGCTGCTCCGCAAGTCGTAAACAACCGTCGATTTCGGCTCTGTCTGGAAGAAATAAGCCACCATCAACGTGGCGACCAGATCACCGCCGACGGTACTACCTTTTTCATCAACCACCATCAGCCGATCCGCGTCACCGTCGAAGCAAACGCCGAAATCGCACTTGTTTTTTTTGACCGCTGATCTTACATCGGCAAGGTTTTTCTCCACCAACGGGTCCGGCTCATGTTTGAATTTGCCGGCGTGCTCGAAATTCAAGCCGACGATCTGCACGGGCAACTGGCTGAAAATCGCCGGCACGACCTTGCCCGCCATTCCGTTGGAAGCATCGACGGCAACCTTCATCTTCTTTGTATTCGGTCTGAGGAACTTCAACACGTGATTCTTGTACTCGGCCGTCAAATCCCGGCTGGTTACCGAGCCGGTTGCCTTGCCCTTGGTGTGAAGCAAAGCCATTGCGATGTGCTCTATGTCTTTCAGGCCGGTGTCGGCACTGATCGGCTTGGCGTATAAGCCGGATATCTTGAAGCCGGTGTACTTGGCCGGGTGATGCGATGCCGTAACCTGGACACCGCCGCACGTACCGAGATGGTTGATTGCAAAATACATCTGCGGCGTATCGACCATTCCTATGTCGATGACATTTGTCCCAGTGATGCTTATTCCTTCGATAAGAGCCTTGGCCATCGATTCGCTGTGTGTTCTCATGTCGCGGCCGACACACAGCGACTGCGCATTGGCCTGTCCTCGCTCATAGCCGCGAAGCAGCGAAGGCAGAAAACGGGCTGCAGCACAGCCGATTTTCCATGCGTCCGCTTCAGTGATTTGGTCGGGGTACACGCCTGTTATATCATCCGCGTTGAAAATTGCAGGATCCATACATAGACTTTCTTATCAGAAAGCGACTTTTCCGGGTTCCGGGCCAACAGGCACTACAAAATAATCGACTTGCCGGATACTATATACCGTCGGCCTGTCGAAAGTCAACAATCAATCTCGTTGCCGGGCCGCGAGTGTCTTGAACCTTCGGGGCATTGTGAATTCTGTCGTGCCTCTGACACACAAGGACGGGTTGTCGGCAAACTCGTACCGGAGTGGAAGTTAAGACCGGGGTGCTCGCAGCAGCTCTCGGATGTTGTCCATGATTGCTCTGCCTTGTGCCCGGAGCTGCGCCTTTTTCTCGATCAGGTTCGATTCGGTGACTGAGCCGTCGTGAAGCTGGATATGAAAGCGCAGCGAGTTCCCGGTCCCCGATGGCCTGACCGTTGCATGGCTGAGCTTCTCTTGGTCGAAAAAGAACCGCACGCCCTCGTCTGGAAATTGGAAGTCGTGGGTCAGCGGATAGATCGCATCGTACTTGCCGGTTCGGTAAATGCAGGCCGATCTGACCGGAGTGCCTGCGATCTCCAGGTCGCCGCTCAGAGCAAGCTGGAAATAACCGAGCACCCTTCGCAGAATCGCCTTTTTTAGCCGGTCGCCTTCGATACCCGGATACTCGCCATCAAGCGGGTCGGGTTCATAGAGGTTGACGAACAGGCCGATATCCGGGTCGAGGTAGATGTGCTTATCCAGCAGATCCATCAGCGTCGTTCCTTTTTCCTTGGCCCATGCGGCGATTTCGGCGACCAGCAGAGCGGCAAATGTCCCATCCTTGTCGCGGACGTGGCCTCCGGTCCCAAGGGACCTGTCGTCCACAGGGGGGCCGCCCAGGATAGAGAAGCCGTTGCTTTGTTCCATCGCTCCGACATTGATGGATCGCTTGCCGTTGTCCATGCCCTGGCAGTCGCACACGAAAGGATGACAGAGATCGATGTATGTCTGATCCCGGCCGTCCACAAGATGCAGAATGGCGTTTTCCTTGCCGTCCCACACGTCCCGCGTCGCGGCGGCCAACGCGGCGAAACCGACCCATGTTCGGACGACTCCCAGGCCATGCTTGCGGGCCAGGCGAATGATGCTATCCGAGGTTGTGTGGGATAAAGTCACAAATTTCTTTTCGGCATCCCGGGCCCGGCCGGATGTCTCAATGTCTTTTTGAAGCCTGTACCACAGAACAAGGGCCCACATATCATCGGCGGGAAGAAGGTAATAATCTTCGCTATACAGATGCCGCTGGTTCTCGGGCACCTTGACAACGACGCCGCACCGGTCTGCGTCGGGGTCGGTTCCTATGAGGACATCTATATTGTCAAACTCGCCGGGATACTCGCTCGTGAAGGCTTCGACGGCGATCTTCGCCGCCCTCGGGTCTCCCGGGTCCGGCTGCTGTTCGCGTCCAGGCTCGCTGCAGAAGGAGGGGAACAAGCCATTCAGGTCGTTCAATCCGTTGCGTGTTATCGGCTTTATGTCTGTAAATCCGACCTCTCTCAGAAGCCGGGGGACCGCGACGTTGCCGGCCCCATGAAAGGCACAATACGCTATTTTCAATGCGTTCGGCGACGAGCGTTGCCGTTTGGCAAGGTCTGTAGTGAGCAGAAAGCTCTTTACATGGTCGCGATGGTCTTTGTGAACGTTAATGAGACAATTTTCCCTGCCCGCGTAGTCGAATCCCGGGACAAGCTCGTTGCCGCCAAGGAACCACAGATGTCCGTCCGGTGCTTCACCGAACGGACAGAGGCGAATCTGCCTGGTATCTGACGTGGCGATGTACTTATTGTACATTTCATCCCGCTGTTCGGGATCGAACTGGGAACCGTTCCTGCACGAGAGCTTGTAGCCGTTATAGCGATAGTCGTTATGACTGGCGGAAATAAGAATACCGACATCCGCCTTAATGGACTTGTGCGGGATCGCAAAGGTGACCTCCGGATAGGGACATGGTGCATCGAAGAAATATACCGTGTAATCATAGGCAAGAAATAACTGAGTGACAAGGGCGGCCAAGTCGTGTCCCCTGATTCGGCTGTCATACCCGATAACGACTTTCTTGAACGGCGGACGCTGATCTTTCCCAAACCTGGCCACGCCCGCTGAGGTCAACAGGAAAACCAAGTCGTTAATTGTGTTTGGACCCTTTAGTATAGGTGCGTTCAATCCCTCGTTTTTCAACCGAATAATGGATTCTTTGTCGAACGCCATCGTTCCTCTTATCCCGCCGGTGCCGAAACGGACCGACCGGCGGAAGGCATTCACGAGGTTCTCCCATTGCCCGTCGTCGATGGCCCGGCACACACCTTCCTTCAGGCGAGGTGAAACGATATCAATTTGTTCATCTTCCAGCCACTTCTTGAGATTGGCGAAAGTATGCTTCTGGGCCTCCTCATACAACTGCCGGTCAATCCGGCCGTTTTTCAAGGCCTCTTCGAGATAGTCGGATATCTTGACCCGTGCCTTTTCAATTGCCGGAACCATGTTGCCTTTGGTCTTCGGCTTGCGGTCCTCCATGAGAATCTCCTTTTGAAAACGGCCGTCTTGGCCAAACAACCAGCCAGGTTTACCAGCGTCTCTTCCACCATAGAATGGCGACAGCCATAGCAGGGATTGCCGCCAACAGGGTGATCATCCAGAATGCGTGTTGGTGCCACGCAAGGGGTATCTTGACATTCATCGAAAAGATGCTGACAACCAGAGTCGGCAGCATAATTGCGATCGTTATTATAGTCAGCGCCTTAATTCGGACGTTCAGGTTGTTGCTGATAATCGACGCGCGGGCATCCATCAGGCTGGCCAAGACTTGTGAATATATTTCAGTCTGGCCGCGACACTGGTTGTTCTCAATTACAATGTCGTCGAGGAACTCGAGATTTTCCTGGCTTAATCCTATCTTGGAGGCGCTGTTCTTGATCTTTTCTATCAGGACGCCGTTAGAGTTAATGGCGCTGAGATAATAGACCAGGCTCTTTTCAAGTGTGAAAAGGTTCAGCAAGTATTTATTCTCCATGGAGGTGTTTATTTGTTGTTCGAGCTCGCTTGAGATGAGGTTGATGCCTTTGATGTGCTCGACAAAGTGCAAGATGGCTCCGTAGATGAGCTTCAAAAAGATATCCTGAACGGCCTGGATTTTGATAAAGGGCCTGCCCTCAAACAGGGAGGCATCGTCGGCAAGCACGATGACCAGGCGTTCCTTAAAAAGAAAAACACCCGTCGGAAGGATTTTGAAACGGAAATTGTCCTCGGCCGTGTAGCGCTTAGGCCTCTTGAGTATCATAGCCACATGTTCAGGCTCGAACTCAAGCCGGCTGAGCTCATCCGGGTCTAAAGATGAGTTGAGAGTGTGCTCGTCAATCTTGAGCTGTTCGATGAGGTAGCGTCGTTCGGCTTCATCAGGAGCGGAATAGACAAAAACCACAGCTTCGCCTTCGCCTTTGTCAACCAGTTTGCCATCACTAATGTATAGTTTTCTCTGCATTTTCGATGTAATTAAGATTACTGCAAATACGGACAGACCAGAGTGTCATTATTTTAGATTTAGTTTTGTCGGCTTCAACAGTATTTCTTTGGATTTACAGGATTTTTTTATCTGTTGCAGGAAAGTTGAAATGGTACGCTCACGGATGGTGTTCGCAGTCCGCCTAATATTTTATCAGGCACGCCAGATTAAATAGAGTCCGCCAAGCAAGACTAATACGCCGCAGGACCGCCGAAGGCTATGGTGCCTAACCTAAGAAACAACTTGGCTACTTCGGTCAATTTCTGCATAGTAGGAATATCTTACGCTATTTTCTAATACGGTTTTTGCCCATAAATATCCGCCGATTCACTGTCCCAGCCGCCGCCGAGGGCTTTGTAAAGGGCCACTAAATCGGTCGATAAGT
>CAYWZW010000109.1:0-11009 GCA_964462945.1 uncultured Pirellulales bacterium | reverse complement strand
GCCATGCCGAACTCCTCGCGGCAGATTTTCAGATCGTCCTGCCAGCCGGCGTAGAACGGATTGATGACGGCATAAGGAATCAGCCGGTCGCTATGACCACGGACCTCCTCCGCCAACTCCTCATTGCCGGCCTGCGCGTTGCGGTAGGTAATGGCGCCGGCGCTGGAGACAACCGCCTTGTCGATCCCTTTGGAGTCCATCAATGCCAGCAGCGACGCGGCCGTGTTGTGCCGCAGCCGCCGGAACGCGAAATGGCCAAGATACGCATTCACGTCAACAATCATGCTTTTCGCCTCCCCAGGAGCCTCATCATGTTCCCGCCCAGGATCTTCTGCTTATCCTGTGCGGCGAGGTCCACCCCGCGAATCTTGCCGACCCCCGCCGTCATGGACGAGTCACAGCCAAAGACGAGCCGATCCACACCGACCACCGCCGCTGCCATGTCCACCGTGCCGGCGTCCGTTACGCTGCCGCTGGTGTCGAGCATGACGTTCGGCGCGTGGCGCAGGGCTTTGATCGTCCACTCCCAGTCGCCTCCGCCGGAGATGTGCGCGCAAATGAGCATAGCCTCCGGGTAGCGGCGGGCCAGCTCGGCGAGGTGCCCGCCGTCGGACATACGCGGCTGGTCTTCCACGAAGTAGTGGGAGTGCCCCGCGTGGTGCAGGATCGGCACGCCGAGCTCGATAGCCAGCTCCACGATGGGAAAGACCACCGGCTCTGTGCAGGTGTATTCGTTGTAGAGCTTGATGCCGATAAACCCGCGCTCTCCAACGCAGCGGCGGATTTCCTCGAGCGCCTCCCGGCCGTAGCCGGGATTGACGTAGCAGTAACCGAGCACCCGGCCGGGGAACCGGCGCATCCCGTCGGCCGTCCACTGGTTACATTCCCGGAAACCGTCGAGGCTCGCGGGCCATCGCGGCGTGAGGGTCGAGCAGCACAGTTGGTCGATTCCCAGCTTGTCCGCCGCCTCGATGAGCTTGCGGTCGTCCGCCTCCCACGTCTTGCGGCTGCGATGATTCAGGTGCGCATGACAGTCGATAACCTTGCCTTTGACGAGCGGGCCGCCCGACGCGCCGGCTGCGGATTGCTCAGCAGCCACGCCATAAGCCAGCGGCAGCGCTGCCGCTCCCAGCGCCAGGGCCGCCGAGCCCTTCAGGAGCGTTCGTCGCGAGACGGGCCGCTGAGACTCGGATGAACTCGATGTTGTCTGGGCGATGGTCATCTGTTTCTGCCTCCTTTTGCAAATCTGGGGGCACCCTATAATGGCACTAAGTTAAGGGAATTGTGGCCCAAAGAGCAGTTTGTTTACCGGCGATATCACTGAGATTTCCAATCAAACGGCACTCTTAGTCAGCCTCGAAAGCGGTTAAATATGCTTAACTTAGTGCCATTAGGGGCACCATACATATTTTTCTGTTGATGCAAATGGTGCGAAATCTTGACTGTCGTCAGACAAGTATCGCACCCTACGTTCTCTAACAAAAATACCGCCCGACAAAGCTACATACGATATACGACATGCAAACGACGAGCGACGTTTATAGATTATATTCCTTGATCTTGCGGTAGAGCGTTCGTTCGCCGATACCCAGGATTTTTGCCGCTTTTTCGCGGTTGCCTTCTGTTTTGGCTAACGTTTCTTCGATTGCTTTTTTTTCGATCTCATTCAGCGATGCAGCCCCCGGGCCGGCTGCCGGCCGGCTGCCGGCGGTCAACTGCCGTCTTTGCGTGATCTCCGGCGGAACGTCCTGCACATCCAGCTCGTCGCGGTCGCACAGCACGACCATCGTTCTGATGCAATTTCGAAGCTGACGGACGTTGCCCGGCCAGTCGTAGCTCAAAAGGGCCGCCTGCGCGGACTCGGTTATCCCGGCGACCTTCGAGCCGACCTCCGCGGCGGCTTCCTTGAGAAAGTAGCCGATCAGCCCCGGTATGTCTTCGGCCCGCTCGCGCAGAGACGGCAGAGAAATGTTTACGCCCTTGATCCTGAAGTACAAATCCTGCCTGAACTTCTTCTCTTCGATCAGCCTGGCCAGATTCTGGTTCGTCGCGCTGATAATGCGGACGTCCACCACGATGGGCTTGTTTGAGCCGACCGGAATGACAATGCCGTCTTCGATCACTCGCAGGAGCTTGGCCTGGGAGCTTGGCGCCATGTCGCCGATCTCGTCCAGAAGCAGTGTCCCTTTGTCGGCGACCTCGAACAGGCCTTTCCTGTCGTCGGCGGCGCCGGTAAAAGCCCCTTTGACGTGGCCAAACAGCTCGCTTTCCAGCAACGTCTCGGTCAGACCGGCACAGTTGACCGGCCTGAAGGGTTTGTCCCAGCGGCGCGAATTGTTGTGAATCGCCCGGGCCAGCAATTCCTTGCCCGTTCCGGAGCGGCCTTCGATCAGAACGGAGATATTCGTCGGCGCCACGCGTCGAAGGACCTCGAATATCCCCTCCATCGCCGGACTCGTGCCGCGAACCCCTTCAAACTCGAACGGCTCCTCGCCCGCTTCGGGCCTTGGGGTCCGGCGGGCATGCGCGGCCGAGGCCTTTTGCCCCGCCTGGGCCACAAGCGTGCGAAGCTGGCCGATGTCGATGGGCTTGACAAGATAATCGTAGGCGCCGCGCCTCATCGCTTCTTTGCAGGTGTCGATTGTGGCGTAGGCCGTGATCAAGATGACCTCCGTCTTGTCATTGTGCTTTTTCGCCTCATCGAGTATCGCCAGCCCGTCGATGTCCCCCTCCAGTTTCAGGTCGGTCACCACGACGTCAACCTGCCGGCTGCGCACGATCTCCAGCGCATCTTTGCCGCTATAGACGGCCATCGCCGTCTCGCAGAATTTCTCGAGCGCTTCGGCAATCCCGTCCGCGTGGTCCCGCTCATCGTCAACGACCAGGATGACACCTGCCTTTTGCTTCATACGGATACCTCATCAGGTCTGGAGCGGCAGTCTTATCGTAAAAGACGTCCCTTTTCCGAGCTCGCTATTGACGGTTATCGTCCCTTTATGCGCCTCGACGATGTTTTTCGCCGTCGGCAGGCCCAGGCCGCTGCCCCGCGGACGAGACGAGTGGTAAGCCTCGAAGATCTGCGGCAGTCTTTCCGGCGCGATGCCGTGGCCGGTATCGCAGACCTGAATGACCGCTTCTTCGTTTTGGCGCTCCGTTCTGATCATCAGCTCGCCGCCGTTGCTCATGGCCTGCTGGGCGTTAATGAATAAATTCAATATGACTTGTTTTAACATATCCGCGTCCACCCTGCAAATAAGCGGCTCGGGATGCAGGCCCTGGCGGATGGTCACCGAGCGGCTGTACGCCTGGGGTGAATAGAAATCGATCATGTCGCCGACAAGCTCATTGATGTCCGTGCTCGCCGGCCGCAATTCGGTCCTGTCGATGTAGCGCAGAAACCCGTCGAGTATGTGCTCGAGCCGGTCGGTTTCCTTTTGGATGACCGCTATTTTCCTCCGCGCCCTTGCCAGCCCCGGCTCATCTCTATGCACGCCGGTCTGGCCCGATTTGCTTTGACTGGCACTCTCCAGCTCTTCACTGATAAGCTCCAGGTTGATCTTAATCGTGGAGAGGGGGTTCTTGATTTCATGGGCGAGCCTGCCGGTGAGCTTACTGAGCTCTTCGAGCTGTGCAAGATGATTGCCTTTCTCTTGAGTTCTGGAGGTCCTTCTGTATAGAAATAGCACAGCACCGGTCAGTAAGCCAATAACAAGACCGCCAACAAAATGCAGCACCTATTCTCCCTCTGCTTTTGCCTTTTTACGCATGTCGGTAAGAGCGGCTTTGCGGGAGAGCTTCAATCTGCCCTGATCGTCGATGGTGATCAATTTGACCGGTATCAGGTCACCCATTTTGCAGACGTCCTCGACGCTCTTGACATAGCCTTCGCTCAGCTCGCTGATGTGGCACAAGCCCTCAACGCCCGGTATGATTTCAACGAATACCCCAAAATCCTTTACAGACACCACCCTGGAATCGTTATAGATCCGCCCGACCTTGGGCGGCTGGGTAATCGTCTCAATGATGTCTCTGGCCTTGAGGTGACCGTCCCCGCCGAGACAACTGATGTAGATCGTCCCGTCCTCTTCGACTTCAATGGTGGTACCGGTTTGTTCCTGAATGCTCTTGATGACCTTGCCGCCCGGCCCGATGACCTTGCCGATAAGCTCCGGATCGATCTCGATGCTGACCAGTTTCGGTGCATACACGCTCAATTCGGCTCTGGGCTTGCTGATGGTCCCGGCCATAATATTCAGAATATGGAGCCGCCCGGCTTTGGCCCGTTCCAGGGCCTCGACCATAATGTTATGCGCCAGGCCCTCGGCCTTGATGTCAAGCTGTACCGCCGTAACCCCGTCCACGGTCCCCGCCACTTTGAAATCCATTTCGCCGAAGTGGTCTTCCTCACCGGCGATGTCGGTCAGCAGTTCGTATCGGCCTTGTTCATCGCTGATCAAGCCAACGGATACGCCGGCCACGGCCTTGGTGATGGGAACACCGGCATCCATCAGAGCCAGACAGCCGCCACAGACTGAAGCCATAGAGCTGGAACCGTTCGATTCGGTGATATCCGAGACGATCCGGACGGTGTACGCGAATGCCTCGTCCGACGGTCTGACCCCCTCCAGCGCCCTCTCCGCAAGGGCCCCATGTCCGATCTCTCTTCGTCCGACTCCCCGAACCGGTTTAACCTCGCCAACAGCGAACGGCGGAAAATTGTAGTGCAGCGTAAAGTTCTGAGCGTACTCATCCAGCAAGCCGTCAATGATCTGGGCGTCCCTGATCGTGCCGAGGGTCACGCTTACAAGCGCTTGCGTCTCCCCTCGCGTGAACAGGGCCGAACCGTGCGTCCTGGGCAGGATCCCCACTTCGCACGCAATCGGTCGTACGTCGTTGTAACCCCTGCCGTCGGGCCTCTTTCCGTCCAGCAGCAGCTTCTTGACGACCTGCCCCTCGATTTTCACGAGGATTCGGCTGACCATCGTTCTGTCATACGCAGGTTCACCCTGCGGCTGCGGACTAACCCCCGCGGGACAGTATTCCGCCAGCACCTGCTCGAACAACTCCTGCACGGCGGTGTTGCGCGGCTGCTTGTCCGGGATTTGCTTAAGCTCGTACAGTTTATCTGCGACTTGCGAATAGATTTTCGAACGGAGCTGCTCGTCCATTTCCACGAGGGGAGTTTCCTTTTCGACCCCAGCCTTGGCGCCCAGCTCTTCAATCATTTCACAGACCTCACGGACCGTTTCTTGTGCCGTTAGAATGGCCTCCGCAATCACGCTTTCCGGCAGCTCTTTGGCGCCGACCTCAATCATGTTCATCGCGTCTTTCCGGCCGCCGAGAAGCAAATTAAGGTCGCCTTCGGCCAACTGCTCGTGCGTGGGATTCACGACAAACGCTCCGTTCACGCGGCCCAGTCTGCACGCGCCGGTAGGCCCCCGGAACGGAATCTTGCTGATCGTCAGGGCGGCACTGGCCCCGATCATGGCCAGGACATCCGGATCGTTTTCTCGGTCGGCGCTTAGCACGTTGGCAATGATCTGCACTTCCCGGCAGTAGCCCTCGGGAAAGAGCGGACGAATCGGTCTGTCGATCTGTCTGGCCGTGAGGGTTTCCTTGGTGCTTGGTCTTCCCTCTCGCTTGATGAACCCGCCCGGAAACTTGCCGGCGGCGCTCTGTTTCTCGCGGTACTCCACGCTCAGCGGGAAAAAATCGACATCCTCAAATCTCAACGGCGCTGAGACCGCGGCCACGAGAACGACGGTATCGCCGTATTGAACAACGACCGCTCCGTCGGCCTGTTTGGCAATCTTGCCGGTTTCGATGGATAGGGTTCTGCCCCCAATTTGTCTTTCTACTCTGCAAATATCGCTCATACATTACCTCACTGGTAGCTCCCGCCGCAAAGAACACTCGGCGCACGTGCTTTCAGTGCGGGACGAGTGACGGGGGATCGTGTGCATTTGTGCTCTCTTATTTTCGCAAGCCAAGCCGGGATATAATGTCCTGGTAGCGCTTGGTGTTTTTCTTGTTCACGTACTTGAGCAGCGCCGATCTGGTGCCGACCATTTTCAGCAAACCGCGTCTGGAAGCATGGTCCTTGCGGTGAGTCTTGAGATGTTCGGTGAGGTCATTGATCCTCTTGGTCAACAGTGCAATCTGCACCTCGGGCGACCCGGTATCGCCCTCGTGTATCTCAAAATCATCAATAATCTTCGTTTTTTCCTGCTTTGCCAGCATTTTTCCGACAAATCCTTTCTAACATACCCTTCTAAAACCTGTCATAACATCGTATTAGTCAAACGGAGAATTATACTCTGTACTAGGGTATTTGCAAACCTTTTTCCGGGACAATGGAAAAAAGAATTTATTGCCGTCCCAAGGGTTGCGTGGCGGCTCCCGGCTACGGTTCGGCCTTCGCCGAGACGAGTGCCCCACCATTATTCTCGTTGACAAAATGGTCTCATGTTTGATAAACCAAAAATCACGGATGCCGAACGAGGTAATTTTGCCGCATCTGTTGGGAGATTCCTACGCGAGATATGAAAAGGTCTCAACGAAAGGGAGAAATAGGTAAGGTGTCCCTAATGGCGTTTCCTTAAGGCGTTTTTGTCATTGTCGATCTGCATTTTTGGCCCAGAATCGATGTTTTGGGGTTTACCTATCTTCTTAAGGAAACGCCATTGTAAGGTGTCCCCGGAATTAGGAATTGGCGATTTATTTGCGCGATTTATCTGCGATGTGTCTAATTAAATTCAGGCGATTATCGCTGGAGGTACACGGGGGACTTCACTATAGAATCTAATAGCTTCCCGGTGTTTGCCAGTGCTATCTTTTTTCTGAAAGAAGTTGTATCGTAGTTTGTTTTTATTGGCCCAGTTCTGCAGTTGGTCCATGAAAGAAAGACCCTCGGCTTTATCTTCTGTGAAGGGTCCATTGAGCAAGACCACCGTAAAAGTTTCGTGTGAGCCTGTCTTTTCGATATCGTTTATTATTTCCTCAAGTATAATCTCATAAGGTCCACAGGAAGATGGTCTTTTATACCATATGTTATTACAATCTTGGCATTCAAACATTTTGCTACCATCAACCATTGTTGAAACAATGTTACGGCTTGTGCAGTTTTGACATCCAAGAATATCCCTCTCTGTTGTTTTTATGCTTTGAAGATTAATAGTAACAAATCTTTCCCATGTCTTATTTTGGACATCCTCTTTGGCTAACTTAACTAATTTTTGTATTGCATCGATATTATGTATTTGGTGAAGATCGAAAGCTGTAGGCAAATCTACACTATATTTATATCCATTGACCGGATTACCATCCAGATATATCCTTATGGTAAATTTCCACCCTTCCGAATATATACGAACTTCGTAGGATTTACGCTCAAACTCAAATAGTTCTTTATGTAAAAGTTTCATTTACCCAATCTCTCTATACAGTTATTCAGGACAGCCACCGTTTTTTGCCATTTTATAACGGACAGGTATAACATTGAAAGCGTCGTAGTCACTTAATTCAATAAAATCTCTGTGTTTTGTTTAAACCGTAACGCATTTATCTTCTTTTATGTCTTTGCAATTTGTGCAGACATTGAATTTTCGCAGACTAAGTTTACAAGGTACAGATCCTAAAGGTATATCCAGCTTTTCCTTATATAGCGACGATTCAACAAAGATGATAGCGCCCAATTCAGCCTCAACATTGTAAAATTGCTTGATGCTGTTAAGGATTTCGACTTGTTTCGGTAAAAGTTCAAAAGTGATAAACAATGATTTAACCGTTTTGCGGCTAATCTTTTCACCCAGCTTTTTGTCTTTATTCTGCAATATCCAATGGTGGCTATCGGCTCTAATTACCAATTGTTTTATTGTTATTGTATCGATCTCGATATCGAGATACTGGGATAAGTTAATTACTTGCAGCCATATTCTGACATCCGGTTGTTCGCAACTTAGTTGGCATTCAATGGTATACGGTTTACCCGAAGTCACTTTAATATCATTGAGGAATTTTTCTCTGGAGTAAATCCGCCTCTTGATAAAAGGCACGAACATGCCGATATATGAGGCTATTTGTTTTATAAATGTCAGGTCCAAAATTTTACTCCTCTCAATGTTGGCTCCAGATAGAAGCCATTTATGTCAGTTTATAAGCGATTTGTTCTTCGAGGATATCTTTGACAGTCAGAGCAATAATACTCTTTCCGGTCTTCTTGAAAAATGCCTGTATCTCGGACAATGCGTCCTGAGAATAATCGAATGAGACGAAAAAACCCTTGCTGCGGTCTTCGCGGGTCATGACCGCCTCGAAAGCATCAATATCGGGACGGCCAACCTTGTCCTTCTGTTTGACCTGTATGGGATACCAAACGTCCATGAACTCAAGCTCGCCTTCTTTTTTCTTCGGCGTAGCGGAGACAGGATATATCCGGCCATCGATACCCATATCGCCGACCTGCACCCTATTGGGAATCCCGCCCAGCGCGATGACGGCCCAGTTCTCAAATTCAAAGGGCGGAATCTTGCGAAGCTGCCCCTCAGTCCACGGCAGGTCACGAACGACAAAACCGCGGCCGATCCGCCATAGCTTCTCATCCTCTTTCATCCCGCAGACATCCCGCAAACGCTTTGCCATCACACGGCAGGCCGTCGGCGATATGTCAATGCCAATCCATTGACGACTTAAATTTTCCGCTGCGACTAATGCAGTACCACAACCACAAAATGCATCAAGAATAATATCGTTGGATTTACTGGACATCTCAAGAATACGTTCTACTAATTTGAGTGGTTTCTGTGTGGGATAGCCGAGGGATTCATCCGATACAGACTGAATTGGGCCAATGTCGTCCCACACGGTTCCGATTGGCACACCCTTACCTTCATCAAGATAACGTTTCTGGCGAGGAACAACTCCGGGTTTTGCCTGAACGATTTGGCCTTCTTTGTAGAGGCGATCCATTTCCTTTTTACTAAACCGCCAATAGCGAGTAACCCCAAGAAACTCATAACATGGGTTACCTTTTGACGGGGCCGCACCCCCCGGAGCGGTAATATCACCCAAAGAATATCGGCGGCCTGTGCCTTCATCAATGTACTTATAGAACTTATCGAGATATTCTTGATCGTAGGGTTTATAAAGGTGACTGAACTGGTAGTCGTCACTCTTCGCGTAAAATAATATGGTGTCGTGGACACGGCCAAGATGTCTTGAACCCTGTTTAGCATCACTGTGAGCCGATTGACGCTTCCAGATAATTTCGTTGATAAAATTATTTTCTCCGAAAATCTGGTCGAGCATGATTTTGACGTAGTGCGAGGCGTGCCAGTCACAATGGTAGTAAAACGAGCCGGTGTTCTTCAAGACCCGCTGCAGTTCCACACAGCGCGGCCGCATAAAGTCGATGTAAGCCTGCGTCGAAGCGTGGCGGTCCTCGAAGGAACGCTTCTCCTTCGTTTCGCCCCAGAAGACCTCATAATTGCGATTAGAGTTAAACGGCGGGTCGATATAAATCAAGTCAACGCACTGATCCGGGAATTTCTTGAGCTGCTCAAGGTTATCCCCGCAGTAAATCACACGCGTATCGACAAGAGATGACGGTTCGCCCGCCGCTTGCACCGCCTTCTTTGGTTTTGTCGCTTTCCTTGCCATAGGCTATTAGTCTAATCCCGGCTTAATAATTTGCAAGTGCCGACTGTCAAAAAAGAGTTAATTTTGTTAAGATATTGCTCTGTTGAAGAGGTGTCATTGCGGTGCCGTCAGGCCGAAGCAATCTCAACTTGACAACAAATGCGGGTTTGGATATTATATGGCTGAAAATAAAAGATGGATAATGTAGACTGTCTCTAATTAAGTGGAGTTAACCATGACTGATTCAAGTCCATATCAACAAAGATACTGGAAAGAACTCTTCGAATTGAGAGTGCATGTAAATTATCTTGAACGCTATATGGAAGAATCTGAATTTATAGATAACTCTATCAATATCTTTTTGGCGGTTACTTCCAGTAGTAGTATATGTGGGTGGGCTATTTGGAACAAGTATAGTTTTTTATGGGCTGTTATTATTGCAGCATCTCAAGTGATTAATGTGGTGAAGCAGTTTTTGCCATACAAAACGCGATTAAAAACTACTGGTGGTATCTTAAAGGAACTGGAAGAATTATTAAATTCTTATGAAAAGAAATGGTTTGATGTCGAAAGAGGTGACTTGAAAGAAGATGAGATAAACAAATTGCAGTTTGAAATCAGGTCAGAAAAAACAAAAATCGTACAAAAGCATCTTGGCACAAATACATTGCCAGAAAAAGGAAGACTGTTTCGCAAAGCAAAACAATCAGCAGAAGTCTATATTAAGAATTTTTACGGAGAATAAAAATGTCTGATCCTAAACAAATACCTCAACCCCTAAAGCCTCAACCGACAAGGCCAGTACCATCAAAACCTAAAAAATTCACAGAGAAAAGAGTTTTACCGCCTGTTGACCAAACTCCTGCAATGCCTCCGGTAAAACCGCCAAAGAAAGATTAAATAAGCTAACAAGCCATGCAGGTTGGAAATCGGGGGGCACCATACATATTTTTCAGGGGATGCAAATGGTGCGAAAAAGCGAGAACATAGAATACAGCCTGGTAGGCTGGCGGCTTGCCCCACCATTATTCTCGTTGACAAACAGACTTACGTGTGCTAATCTAAAACTTGCTGATGTTGCACGAGTTTTCACGCATCCGTTGGGAGATCCCTATGCGAGATACGGAAGGCCCTCAGTGGAATGGAGAATTAAGTATGGTGTCGCCGGAATTCGTATGGGAAATCCGGGATTATTGTAATTCAAAGAAGATTTTGATGTTATTGCGGCATTGAAAGGCCTGGTAAAGGAATTAAATAAACGCCGGGCGTCCGGTGTAATCTATTTTTCTTGAAAGGAGATTGGAATGAACATTTATGTAGGCAATTTGTCCTCTGACGTTACCGGCGACGATTTACGTCAGGCTTTTGGAGCA
>CAYWZW010000108.1:0-11843 GCA_964462945.1 uncultured Pirellulales bacterium | reverse complement strand
GGCGACGATGATGAGGGCGGCGTCGGGCTGGATTTCCGCCGTGCTCCACTTTGACATTCGGCATATCCCTGATCAGTAGGCAGGTGTCGCCATTGGACATTCTAAGACGAACATCAGCAAAACCAGGAACGCGAAGATCAGCGCTGCCCACATCGTGTGCAGGAATCGGGTTTTGAGTTGTATTCTTTCGCTCATCGCGAGAGTCTCCCTATCTGCATATCATTATAGCAGATATCGACTCACGAGCTCTGAAATATCCAATATTGACTGAAGAATGTCGAATGGCGAAGGAAGCCGGTCAGAATATGTCTTCTATCAGAAGGGGCTGCGGCGGCAAATGAAAAGCCCCGCAAGGGGAGTCGCAGGGCATATTATGGATTCGTGCCTCTACCTGGGCACGGGTGATTATGCAAGCCTCAACCGAGTTTCAATCAATGCTTAGTCCCAGCGGAATCCTTTCTTTTCTTCGAGCAGGTCCTTGCTCCGCTGCTTGACGTTTTCGGCTTTGACCTTGCTATCCTGATACCTCAGCATTTCAGCGTGGCTTTCCTTGATGCGGTTTTGTAACTCTTCAAGCTCCTTGAGCAGCCGCTCGTACGCGATTTGCTTTCGTCTGAGGATCAGGTCATACCTGTCACCGACCACTTCTTCCAGTTCTGCGGTGAGTTTTTCCTTTTCGTTCTGGTTTGTGGTGGCTTTGATCTTGCCGATCAGCTCATCCTCCCTTTCTTTCAGGCGCAAATCTTCTTTGAGGACTTCGGCTAATTCAGGATTCCGTCGCTCGGCGTCACGAATTGGCCCGTATTTTTCGCGCATAGAGCCTAATCTCTTTTCGTAGAGGTTTGGGTCTCTCTCTTTCAAATTGGCCAAATCTCGCGTTTCTCTGCGGTAGTTCTTTTCAAGCCAATCGAGGAACTCGGCACGCCTTTGCTGACGCCACTTCTCCATCCGTTCCTCCATGAGCTTGGCGAACTCCTCGTGGGCGTGTCTTCCAAGTTCGGCTTTGAACTTCTCAGGATCCTTTTTGCGCAGGTCTGCGAGTTCCTTGGCCTTTTGCGGATCGCGCTGTTTGAGGCCGTCCATGATGCGGTCAATTTCCTCGTCCGTCAGCTCGAACCTCTCTCGTCCCGGCCCTCGTGGGGGCTTTTCTCCCGGCCCGAATTCCGGCCTTTCTCCTGGCCCTGGCCCTGGTCCTGGTCCCGGCCCCCTGCGATCATCTGCGGTCCGAACATTCTGCCCCTCTTTCTTGTCTTTCTCACCAGCAGGGCAGGGCAGGGCGGCAGCGATAAGCACCGCCGCAATCGCCAGAACGAGAATCATTGCGCGAATCTTCGCCATCAGTCTTACCCCTTCCAGAAATCGCTGCTAATCTGAATCATCTCCATTTCTAATTCGGCTATGGAGCCCTCGCACAGGAATCATTGAGCAACTTTGACACACTTCAACCGGCTTTGGTCTCGGATTAGAAGCCTTCCATCGGAAAGTGCCAACGGTGCCCAGTTCTGGGTTGAACCTCCAACTCTTGAAGCCAAAGGATCATTTTCTGATCCTGTTCCTCCTTCTGCAAGCACCTCTGCTGATGCAAGTGGCTTATACCCAGAGGGATCAGGCTCTATGAGATACAGAGTCTTCCTGCCGTCCGTAGCCAGAATCAGGCCGTCGACCAGAATCATACTCCCTTTGTTGAAATCAGGTGAACGTCCTGTTTTCCACATGATCTTGCCATCCATGCTCATACACGCCAGACCGTCATGTCGGCTATTGGTTCCGTACTGAGCATAGAAATAACCGTTATGGAGTATCGGCGGCTTTGTTTGATCGCCGAATTCTACGGTTGTGAAGAGTTCCGTTGCCCCGTAGCTGCCGTCTGCCTTCTTTTCGACCTTTATCATAACGGCACCGAGTTCATATCCGCCTACAACAAGTACTTTGTCGTTACCGGCATCAACGGCACTCGGCACCGAAATGTGACACTGCCACTTATCATATTTCCAGAGAATCTTTCCCGTAAGGGGTTCTATTCCAACAACATTACCCAAAGCATTTGCCAATTCTGGATGTCCGATACGATTAGTAGATGAAGTAACCATTACAACATGGTCTTTTCCGTCTATTCTTACAACTGCCGGACTGACATA
Source organism: uncultured Pirellulales bacterium (assembly GCA_964462945.1). Lineage (GTDB taxonomy): Bacteria > Planctomycetota > Phycisphaerae > Sedimentisphaerales > Anaerobacaceae. The sequence goes on along the minus strand of CAYWZW010000108.1, from coordinate 9,705 downwards.
TGTTTCATTTCCAAGATTGGGCGTTTTCCAGACAATATCGCCTGTGAGTTTATTATAAGCAACCACACCAGCTTCAGGAGCTTGGGATGCTATAATTAGTAAATCACCGTAAATAAGAGGGCACTGAGTAATTGCCCATATCGGAATTCGACCGCCGCCGAAATCCTTCCAAACATTCTTGTTCCAGACTGGTTTGTGTGTATTTATGTCTATACAATAAACCTCTCCGTTGTGACCACATGAATAAACATTATTGCCGTCCACGATCGGTACACTTCGCGAGCCGGGAAACATAACACGTCCGGGAGCGTCGTATGCAAAATTCCAGAGTTCTTTACCATTGGAAAGGTCAATACATCGAAGATTATCACCAACCTTGTCATCTCTGTCGAGTAAATAGACCTTGCCGTCTTTGACAACAGGACCGCCAAAACCATTGCCAACAGTAACGGTCCATAGAACTTCCGGCCCATTCTCAGGCCAGGAGCGCAAAATGCCTTTCTGGGCCGATATACTATTTCTGTTGGGCCCAAGGTATTGAGGCCAGTCTTCAGCAAAAACACCGGTCATGCAAACCAATGCAATCAGGGGTATAAGCTTAACGCTGGACTTCATTTTTATTGTTTCTTTCCATAAATAAATACACTACCTGGGCTTGAAAACTGAGACGAGTATAACACAGCCTTTCCCGCTACGACTGATTCCGCCCGTTTTGGTGATATCCACAATGCCCGAATGGTCCACCACCAACTGTTGCTGAGTACATCGGCACCGCCGCTACGTCCAGAATGAGGATCATTGCGCGAGTCTTCGCCATCGGTCTTACCCCTTCCAGAAGTCGCTGCTAATTTGTATCAGTTCCATCTCTAATTCGGCTATGGAGCTGTCGCTGTCGCCGGCGTCCCTGCCCGACTCCAGGGTCAGCACCTCGTCTTTAATCTGCTCGATTTCAGTATTGAAAAGCGCCAAATCCGCATCGTCGGCGGCGATATTGGTACTCTCCCAAATCGCCGTCGGGATCAGCGAGGCATAGGCGTCGTTTCCGGGCTGACGGCCGGGTCCATTAGATAATCTTACACTCACCATCGCCAGGACGGCAATGGCCGCCGCAACACCTACGAGTTCCCAGACTCTTCGCCTGAAACGCTCTACCCTTCTGGCCGGCAGGCGCATGGCGATTTCAGCCTTGATATTGGCGATGAGCATATCATCGGGCTCGGGCGCCGGATGCTCGCGAAGGATTCGCTCAGCCTTTTGAAAATCCTCGATGCAGCTTGCAGCCTGCTCGGTGTCGAAGAATTTCTCAAGAAGCTCTTTCAAGTTTTCGCGGTCTTCACCGTCCATACTATTATCCCTCCATCAACAGCCGTAGTTTCTTCAGGCCCCGGTGCATCTTTGCCAATGTGGTTCCGATAGGCTCGGACCGCATCCGGGCCATTTCTTTGAAGCTCAACTGTGAATAAAAACGCAGCATAATAAGTTCTCTGGTTTCGGTGTCCAGCCTTCCAAGCTGGGACTGCAACCTGTCAACCAGCTCGCCGTCGGATTTCCTGGGCTCCGTGGTCTCCGATTCAATCTCTACCTGCTGAGCTTCAAGCAGTTTTCTTCGCCGCTGCTTGCTCCTTAAATGGTCGTGAAAGATATTGGCCGCTATTTTGAACAGCCAGCTTTCAAAAGACCCTCCCTTGTACGAGCCAATCTTCTCCACTAACTTGACAAATAGCTCGCTGAGCAGCTCGTCACTGGTGTCGTTATTACCCGTCAATCTGTAAAAATAGCCATAACAGCGGCTTGCGTACATGTCAACGACCCGCGAGAAACATACAGCGTCGCCGCTCTTGCAGCCGCTTATTATCCGGGCTAAGTCATCGCCTTGTACCATATTCCAGCATTTTTTTCATAATGAGAGACGGTGTTTTCCGCAGATTTATTGCAAGAATCCGAAAAATCGCCTCTTAAGACAACATCCGTGGTGCCCCAATGTGCCGCCTGAACATCCGGCGGGTGGCATCCTCAATCGCAGCTTGGGGATGGCTCTTCGCAGGCGGGCCATGCCCAAAGGCTCCGCCTTTGAGCCTGCCACCCCTCGGTTATCGGTCCTTGCGGCCACCGCTGCGCCGCCGATCTTTCCCGCCGGCCCCGGCGCTTCTAAGGGGTCCCGGGGTCCTCTTCTTCCCCGCCTTCTTCGTCAACGTCGAGCTTCCAGCGTTCGGTTTCGTCAAGATCGTTGATCTCTTTCTGCATGTAGCGAATGATCTTGTCCTGGAGCGGGGCCAGCTTGCCATACCACTTGAGCATTCCCTGATAGCTGACCAGCAGCATGTCCAGACGGATGAGCTGCCACTTGGCGATGCACTCGGGCTCCTTGATGTTCACGAATGGGTCGCACGTGAAGTTCCTTCTGCCCTCCGGATCGATCTGGCAGAACTCGCACTCTTTGCACTGAATCATATTTCACCCCAGTCTGAATCGGCGGCGGCACACGTCACCGACCAATAACGCGAATCGTCAGCTTCTTCGGCGTGCTGGTTTTCGCTTGACGCAGTTTTCGCCGGGATCCGCAAATTTTTGTTTGCTTTCTAACGGCTTTATACTATCATACATCTTCAAGGTTTGAAAGTTCTTTACGATAGAGTTTTTTGACGGTCTGTGGAGAAATAGATGGCAAAACCGAGACGTAGGCGCAAAATTGGCAGCAGGAAGCGACGTGCCAAGTGGAAAATCCGGCATAAAATAAGCTGATCATTGGTGATGCGTCGTGCGTATTGAGTGTCGCGTTGGGCATACGCAATACGCAATACGATATACGCAATACGACAAATGGACCATTTCACCATTACTTTCAGGCCCGATGGCAAGCAAATCTCCATTCACGCAGGAGCGACCCTTATCGAAGCCGCAGGTCAGGCCGGCATCATCCTGAATACGGTCTGCGGCGGGCGGGGAACGTGCAAGAAGTGTCTGGTCAATCTTGAGCCGGATTCGCGCCAAGTCCTCGCGTGCCAGCATCGCATCGAAAGTGACCTTACAGTCACGGTCCCCGCCGGTTCCAGATTCTTCGAGGAGCGGATTCTCACCGAAGGCATTGATGCTCGGGCGAGGATCCAGCCTGACATATACAAAGACTACCTGCAGGCGGACCCCGATGCCGCGATATTCGGCGTAGCCCTCGATATCGGGACAACCACCGTCGTCGCCAAGCTCATCGACATGAGGGACGGCCAGTGCCGCGCTACGGAGGCGGCCCTCAATCCGCAAACTCGGTTCGGCGACGACGTCGTCAGCCGAATCGCATACGCTCAGACCGACAAAGAATTCGCCGAGCTGCACGAGGTCATCATCGACTGCATAAATGGGCTGGTGGAGAAGCTCTGTAAGAAAGCGGCCGTCGGGACGGACCAGATATACGAGCTGTGTGCCGTCGGCAATACGACGATGAATCACGTTCTCCTCAAGCTGCCCATCGCACAGCTCGGCCAGGCGCCGTACAAGGCCTGGTCGCTCGATGCCCACGACGTGCGGGCTGGCGACCTGGGCGTGCGGATGAATCCGGCGGGCAATATTCACACCGTCGAGAATATCGCCGGCTTCGTCGGCGCCGACACGACCGCCGTGGCGCTTGCCGCCGATATTGATGCCGCCGAAGAAATGACGCTGATTGTCGATATCGGCACGAACGGCGAGATTGTGCTGGGCACGAAAGACCAGCTCTATGCCGCAAGCTGCGCCGCCGGGCCCGCCCTGGAAGGGGCACGCATAACCTGCGGTAGCAGGGCGGCGGCGGAGGCCATCGAAGCGGTCGTCGTAAACGGCGATGACATCGACCTGGACGTCATCGGAGGCTGTCCGCCTCGCTCGATATGCGGCTCGGGCCTGATTGACGCCGTGGCCGTCATGCTGGATTTGGGCGTCATCGACGCGACGGGGCGATTCGTGGAGCCCGCACGGCTCAAGGGGAAACTGCCGCCGGCCGTTTTCTCACGAATCATCGAACGGGACGGCCAGCCGGCTTTTAGCCTCGCCGGGGCCGCAAACGCCGGTGATCGCCAAGTCTTCCTGACGCAGAGGGACATTCGGCAGATGCAATTGGCAAAAGGCGCCATCCGGGCCGGCATCAAATGCTTGCAGCGAAAAATGGGCCTCGAAGATTCCGACATCAAGCACGTGCTATTAGCCGGTGCGTTCGGCAATTACCTTCGGCCGTCCAGTGCCCTGCGCATCGGCCTGTTGCCCGCCGTGCCCGTCGAGAGGATTCGGTTTGTCGGCAACGCCGCCGCCTCCGGCGCACAGATGATCCTTGTGAGCCGGTATTGCCGGCAGCAGGCCGGCCAACTGGCCCGCATGATGAAGTATGTAGAGATTGCCCACGAGCCCAACTTCCAGACGGTGTTTGCGGATTCAATGTTGTTCGATGGTTAGCCCCGCCCTTTATTGCGGCGTTCTTGATCCCGGAGAATATGCGAAGGACTCTCAGAATAATCTTAGGCATCGTCCTGATGGTGCTCGGTGTGCTGGCGTTGTTGACGCCGTTCACGCCGGGCTCATGGCTGGCCCTTGTCGGGCTGGAGATTCTTGGACTGAGGCTCCTGTTCCAGCGAAAGTTCCTGTCCCTGCTCCCGCACAAATACCGCCAAAAGGTCGCAGACTTCCTGGAAAGAAAGCTGAAGAAACGACGGGACACGGCAGAAAAGTAGGGTGTGCACTTCGCACCGTAACCGCCGGCATTTTCCTGGAGATCAGTAGTCTTCCAGGTGATGCCATTCTGCGTTTTCGAGCCACTGTTCGGGTCTCGATACGAAGTCGATAAGATTCTCGAGCAGGAAATAGTGCTTTGCTTCTTCCGCCGCCAATTGTTCAAACAAATGCCTTTGGTCGTCTCGGTCCATCTGGCCGGCTTTTTCCTGATAGAACTGCTGGCTTCGCATCTCTATTTGCTGGGCCTCCTTATAAAGCTCTGTCTGTTTCCGGTCGGCGGCAAGCTCGTCCGCCTTGTCTCTCATCTGTGCGAAGACATTCCTGGCATCATCCAGAATATGCGTCTCGGCCATTTCGCCATGTTGACCTTGTTTCATTTTCTTAATGGCCTTGTAATGCTTGACTTCTTCATCGGCCAGCATCGTGACAACGGTCCTGATGCGCATGCTGCCGGTCTTCTGGGCAATCTCGCGGTAAAAACGCTCGCCGTCTTTTTCCATCTGCAGAGCGTACTCGAAAATATCCATCGCTCTATCTCCGGTTCCTTATCGTGGTTTCTTTGCCGGCTGAAGGTTCATCGCGCACTGACAACGTCTGCGATCGACCGCCACCTATTGGCCGAGCGGGAGATGTACGCAATCGTGGTTCAGATCTGTCCTGCAGGATGACCCAAATTATTTGCCCAACGCCTGTTTCAAATCCATGGCGTGCTCCTGCTCCATGGCCAAGATCGTCCTCAACTGCTGCGCCAGGGCAAACTCCTTGAGCTGTTCGGCCTGCTCGACCCGGACTTTGTACCTCCTTATTGCATCCTCTTCGCCGTCAAGGTCCTGCTCGAGCATTTCATCGTTGCCCTCGGACGTGTGAATCGGCCCGACCTTCACGCTCGGGGAACCGCCCAGATAATCAATCTGATCGGCTAAGATCATTGCGTGCATGACCTCTTCGTTGGCGTGAATCTTCAGCTCTTTGATGATGTCGCCGTAGGCGGCGCCGGTCATCACGGCGGCGTGGTTGATGTACTGAATCGCAGCCGAGTACTCCAGCTCCAAATCCTTGTTCAAAAGCTCAATGAGTTTTTTCTGTGTTACAGCCATGGTTCCGATCTCCAAAATGACCTCAAATCCTTAAAGTTATCCTACAATATTCGACTTGCTTGTCCAGCACATTCTTGCCTATTGTCTCGTTTCCAGCCTATGTTACATCCCGTCCTCGGCCTCTGGTCATCAGGTCTCTCATCACTTCACGCAGACATCCAGAGCGATCGCGTTCAACATGGTCTGCAATTACATAGTCACTCTTAGCCAACGGTAATTAGGAACCGATACTCTCTCCCGTCCGTATTTGTTCTTCCAATCAGAGAGACTTGGGTTTTTCTTTGTTACATCGCTTTCTTGAGTTCTTTGACGGCGTCCCGCTCGTAAGCGGCTCGTCCGGCAAAGGTTTGCAGCGGAGTGGCTTTCCACTTTAGCACACCCCACAAGGGGATGTTTCGCAGGAGCTCGTCCAGCTCTTCGTTAGACGCCGCGTCCACGATGAACACAAATGCCCGATCCCCGACGGGAAGCCCCCCGGCGAGGATTTTCTTCTGTTTTTCGAGCTTGATAAACTCGTCAAAGCTCGGCAGAACCATCTTTTCCAAAATCGCGACGGCCTCCTCAGACGAAGCGAATCCCGGGCCCTCGGACCCTGTGACGAGATATTTCATTTCTGTGCTCCTTATTCAGAGGGTGATTGCTTTTAGCGTTTCATTCCTCGAATTAAAGTCTCACGAGAAGAAGCTGCACATCCGGCTCAATCATCATGCCGACTACATGAACGCCGTTCTGTTGAGGCCATTCGCTGGATGTGCCGTGTTTATGCCTATCGTGGGGCAGCCTGCATTGAACGTGCATGCTCACAGGCTTGCAGCACCTCGGCCTTAAACCGATCGAAATCGAGCTGAAGACCGTTGACGTAAGTGCTCCATCCGGCAGTCGATTTGGCAAAATGCACGGCGTCTTCGATTTCCGCTTCCGTAGCCCCGTTCAGTTTGGCCACTTCCGTGTGGTAGAACGCGCAGTAGCGGCACTTGGTGACGGCCGAGAGGGCAACGCCGATCAGCTCACGATACTTGTTTGGAATGGGGCCTTCATCAAACTGAACCCGTTTGAATAGTTGCCATTCCATCTCCAGAGAGGAATCGGGAACCGCCTCGAACATACTGGGAACGAGTCCGAACATCTCTTCGATTTCGTTGTACACTTCTTGACGAGTCATGGCTTGTCCTTTCTATATCTTCCGTTTCTTGTTGTGAGGCTGCGATGGCCTTCCTTTGCGGCCGGTTCTCCCAACCGCCAGGTTCTTATGCTTCACAATACACATCAGGTTGCACGACACTCAACGCTGTTTAGCATACGAAGAATCGGGAATATGACACTACGGGAGAATTACGGGTTTTATGGCGAAAATCTACGAGCACGCTGCACCGGATACAGGTGTGGCTTGCCGCTTCCATACACCATCCCGGTAGGATTTTCAAGAAAAGGATTGGCGAAGGGAGGCGAATTGGGCCTTGCGAGCGGGTAAATCTCGGATTTTTTTCGGTCGGAGTCCTGTAGGGTTGTCACTCCTGGGGGAAAGAATGCTTGCGCGCCGGCAACCGGCTCCACCCACTTCGAACTCATCTCTCAGGGCGAGGTTCTCAGGTGCACCCTAAAACCGTGTGAGGCGTGCCCCTTGAATCTGGAAACGGCCTGAGACGGGCTCGCCTGCCTCGCAGACAATAGCTTGATCTCCTTCGCCTATGGCATCCATCAAATGCGCGGAAATCGGCGGTTCACTTTTTTCTTGCACTGCGAGCGAGAAATCATATAATGACTATGGGTGGGCTTTATTATGCCGACTTCTTGAAGGAAAGGTGGTACGCCATGCACAAGCGACGGGGATTCACACTAATCGAACTGTTGGTGGTCATCGCGATTATTGCGCTGCTAATGGGGATCTTGATGCCGGCCCTGCAGCGGGTCAGGAAGCAGGCCCGGGCCGTCTATTGCCTCAGCAGTCTCAAGCAGCTCGGCATCACCATGCAGGCGTACGCCTTGGATAACGACGACTTCATCCCGCGGGCCCTGGACCACAGGGTCAAATGGCTATTGGTCTTCATGCCGTACTTGGGCACCGAATACAAGGGGGCCACGGACTACCGGGAGGTGGACATCTATCAGTGCCCGTCTTTCCCGCGCCAGGGAGTCTCGCTGAATAATCACAGCAACGCCGAGCAGACGGTGGATTACGTCGTAAACGCCTGGGATATGGACAATCCGGGCCTGACCAGCGGCGACAAGGGACGGCAAAAGGACGAGCCGACCAAAATAAGCGGGATTAAGTCTCCGGCCCAGCGGATCTATATAGCCGACAACGAGGCGGGGAATTGGCGCCCGGTGGTCCGGGATAGATATGAGCTGGACGACATGTCCAGGTTCAACTTGTTCGACGTCTGGTCGAGCACGCACATGCCCGCATCGGACCAGGAAACCCGGGGCAGCAACCTGACGCGGCGAGTCGCCCGCGACCGGCATCGCAACAAAGGCTGCAACAACCTCTTCTTCGACGGCCGGGCCGACTGGCTGCCATCGAACGAAAACACCACGAAATACTGGTGCGGCGCCGAACTGCCCTGATTCGCACCAAGTCTGCCGAAACTCAACGGGCACCTCCCACCGCATTGACGAAAAACGCACCGCCTGTGCGCCGCACGGCGTTATTTCTTGCTGGCTTCATTTGTCTTGTCGTGATAAACTCATCGCGTGTAATGGTTGGCTGAAAACTGTTGGGAAGGTGCGATGCTCAGGAATATCTTTCTATCGTTCATACCGCTTTTTGTGGCCGTCGATGCGATTGGGGTCCTGCCGATATTCGTTTCGCTGACCGAGGACCTGGAACAGAAACTCCGAACGAAGGTCATTCTTCAGTCGATGCTGACCGCCGCGGGATTAGCCATCGGCTTTGTTCTTGTCGGCAAGCTCGTATTCAAATTTCTGGGCATCACGATGGGCGATTTCATGATTGCAGGCGGGGCCATCCTTTTTTGCCTGGCGATCATCGATATGGCAAGTCCGACCAAGAAAAGACACATCCCCGGTCCTGAGCTTGGGGCGGTGCCGCTCGGGACGCCGCTCATCGCAGGCCCGGCTGTTCTGACGACCTCGATGCTCGTTGTATCTCAGCACGGCCTTGTGCCCACAATTATCTCGATTTTGACGAATATTCTGCTGGCCGGCCTGCTTTTCAGATTGTCCTCCGGGCTGATGAAGTTTCTCGGCGAGGCCGGCTCAAAAGCCCTCTCAAAGATTACTAGCCTTTTGCTCGCCGCGATCGCCGTGATGTTAATGAGAAAAGGCCTGGAGCAGTTTCTCTGACAGAAAGCAAGAACAGGCGGCCTCGATACACCCTGTTGAAAGAGGGTTTTCAGCACACTGTCAAGCCGGCCTTTTTTGGGCTTCTGCTCTATTCTTGCTTTTTGGCCGCGATCGGCGACGGTTTTTCATGTCAAATACGCTGGCTATTTTGGCCGATTCTTCATTTCTGCTCGAAATTCAAGCTATGCGGGCGACGGCTCGCGAAAAATTTTTTCCGAAAAGGCGTTACGTTTAGAATTACGGTGGCACTTTACTATGGTTTTGTGGTCCGATAAACAGGGGCATAATTGGCATATATAATTGTAGGATTTGAGATTGTAGATTTACCCAAGCTATTCATACCCTCCTCCGCGAAGCTGAGTTTGCCGGTTGCATATCATTGCGACCGGCAAGCTTGGCACCTTAGCTCCCTTCAGCAGTTCCGCTGACATTCTTTTTTCTTCCCGCTTCTCCCGTGGTGTTGCGCAACTCTTAAATTGGCTTTGTTTGGCTTTGTTTTCCAAAATCAACCACGAATAAACACTAATGAACACGGTTTGAGCCTAACCACGAAGGGCCCAGCGCGGCTTCGCTTCGCTCAGCCGCAACCAAAAAGGATAGAGCTTCAGCC
>CAYWZW010000107.1:0-12469 GCA_964462945.1 uncultured Pirellulales bacterium | reverse complement strand
ACTTATCGACCGATTTAGTGGCCCTTTACAAAGCCCTCGGCGGCGGCTGGGACAGCGAATCGTCGGATATTGAGTAATCGTAGCCGCAGAGTGAAGAACGCATCTTGGTTGCGCCCGAAGGCCGCACAGGTACATCGGTGTCTATCTGTGGTTCTGAAGCCCTGGATACCCGCTTTCGCAGGGATGAGAGACAAACAAGCCATAATCCTCGTCTTGACGTCACGTAAGCCGCGCAAAAAAGGAACCCCGACAGGTGCTTTCACACCTATCGGGGTAATAATCCTGGCGATGACCGGATTTTATCCCGTTGTTTTTTGTCGGGACTCGCCCCGAAGGACTACCATCGGCCGCACGGGCTTAGGTTCGCAGTTCGCAATGGGATCAGGCGTTTCCCCGTATGTGTGTGGTCACCAGGGGAACCTTTTGCGCTGGGCAAAAAATCTGCTATATCCGATTTTGGGATATTTGGGCGAGGTCATTACAATGCCGCATTATTTTTAGGACGCGTTGCAGGTATGACGAGATCCATTTTCACAAAGAAGTACACGCATTTGTGCCACTTGCTGATTCAGGCGAGAGAGTCGCAGGGTCTAACACAAGCGAGCGTTGCTGAAAGACTGAGCAGACCGCAATCCTTCGTGTCGAAATACGAGAACGGGGAGAGACGCTTGGACGTGATTGAGTTTTTGGAGGTAACTGCTGCGCTGGGTGTCGAAGCTGAGTCGCTGTTGGCCATCGTTCAAGACAAGACCAAGAAGCGAGAACGATAGACGTGAGATCGGGAAAAGAGACAATCCTGGATCGGTGGCAGACTACGGCCGTGGAGCTAACGGATGTGGTCGATGCGAATCCAAGCCTCCGAGGGATCATGTTAGGTTACCTGGCCGAGGTCAAGTTACGGCACATGTGGTTTGACAGACAAGAGGTCGCCAAGTCGCGCAAATATGACGACCACGACCGCCGGAAAAAGGGTGATTTGGTAATCGTCTATAGGGGCAAAGAGTTTATCATTGAAGCGAAGTCTCTTCAAACGAGCACTGTCCAGCGCGAAGGCGGAATCTGGTCTGGGAAGGTGCAGTGCGACGCCAGCGATAGACGAACGGTTCAGTTGCCGAATGGAAAGAAGATTGAAACCACTTGTCTGCTTGTCGGAGAATTCGACCTGCTTGCAGTGAATCTTTTCGAATTTCAGAAAAACTGGCGGTTCGTGTTTGCCAAAAACAGCGATTTACCCAGAAGTCGATACAAGAAGTACACTAAAGCACAGCAGAAGCACTTGCTCGCGACACTCATAGATGTCACGTGGCCGCCTCGCCCGCCATTTCGTGATGAACCATTTACACTGCTCGATGAAATGCTTTAGCCGCGCATCGTCTTGCGAGTTTTACCTTTCGGGATTTTTGTGAAAACAAGAAAGTAGGAGTGGTTCTTTCTGGCGTGAACTTGTTTCTTCAGGCGGCTAACGCCAGGCCTGTTCGACCGGACCACTACAAACAGATCCTTAGTGTAAAATCCCATTCGTTCACATTCGTTGATGATTTCTACGTGCGTAAGGTTCTGACGATTTGCGCTGACCTCATCTTGGCATTTCACAATGAACACGCCACCCTCCCGAAGGACGCGATGTGCCTCTCTCGCCGCGCTATAGTATAGCTCCAGAACTGCCGCGTGCCATTTTGCACCCTCGACATTCTCATCGCCATTTGAGTAGTGTTCTCGGAACGCTTTGTGGGTACCGGATCCAGCCTTTTGACTGTTCTGTTCGCGGAAGAACCCCTCCATGTAAGGAGGATCCAGAACAACACAGTCGATGCTGTCCGCCGGGTACGGCAAGTTCCTGCAGTCCATCCCGTGCGATATGTCGGAGCCTTTGACAACGTACTTGTCTTTAGGCACACTTCTCCAAAAGACGCCTTTTCCGTAGGTGACGTCGGCAACCGTGGAGCCTTTCGGCACATGCAGAGACAAAACGTGCGGGAATACGTCTGCGTTCGTGCCCACGTATGCTGATAGAACTAAATTCGACGTGGCAATTCCGCCTTGACGTCGCTTGCCTTCAACGCGCTTTTGCTCAAATAATGACAATTGACCTGACATCACATGCAGATCTCCCGAATCTTAGCGTTCTGTGACCAGAGTAGCCAGTAGCAGCGCGCTTGTCAAGGCTTTCGCGAGGCACATCATTTGGGGCTTGTTCCATCTCGCGAGAACCCTTGGGCGAAATCGCAAGAAGGCAAAGTCCGGCTGATTTTCCAGCCAGCCTTTATAATCCTGGCGATGACTTACGAAGTTTACCCTGAGTTGTGCCGAAGGGCCGCGAAGCGGCTGCCATCGGCCGCATATAGAGATTTTAGGCGAGGATCGTACGTTCCTTTGCCCATTCTCTCAAAGCAGAAATCTCCTCTTCTTTTAAGACCGATAACGGTTTAGTTGATTTTATCTGTTCGATAATATGTTCGCTTGAGATTTGTTTGTTCTCCGTAGATGCCCTGTAGAGAGAAGATATTATTGCCTGCTCAATTTCGGCCCCGCTAAAACCATCCGTCGCTTCAACAATCTTTTTCAAGTCAAAATTTTCCGGATCAAGTTTTCTTTTCGTAAGGTGGATCTTTAGAAGTTGTTCCCTCGATTGACCGTCAGGCAGGTCGGCGAAAAACAATTCGTCAAAGCGCCCTTTTCTCAAAAGTTCAGGGGGTAAGCGGTAAATGTCATTTGCGGTAGCGGCGAGAAAACAGCTGGCCTTGCGTTCCTGCATCCAGGTCAATAAAGTTCCCAAGACGCGCTGAGAAACGCCGCCATCTATGTCGCCGCCGGACGTAGCGACGCCCTTTTCTATTTCATCGATCCACAAACAAACGGGGGCGAGTTTTTCAACTACCGCTAATGCCTTTCTTAAATTTTGTTCTGTTTCTCCAACGTATTTGCTATAAAGCCGGGCCAAATCGAGCCTGTATAAGGGCAGATTAAGCTCCCTTGCAATCACTTTTACCGCCAGGCTTTTCCCACAACCCTGCACCCCCATCAATAGCAATCCTTTAGGCTCCGGCAAAGATGAGACTTTATGCGAGGAAAAGCTGTTCTTACGTTCTGAGAGCCAGTTTTTCAGATTATTAAAACCGGAAATATTATTTTTGTCTTCCGTTAAACAGAACTCCAATAGACCTTCCTGGTCGAAAATCTTTTTCTTATAAGCTTCGATTGCAGTCAAATCTTTTATATCAAGAATACCATCTTCCAATAAACATCGATTTATAATATTTCTTATTTGCTGGGTAGATAGCCCCTTTAAGGCATTAACCATTTTTCTTAACTGTTCGAGGTTGGCCCTCACGGTAATTTTGTCATTTGTTCTTTTCAACTCGTTAACGGTTTCGCAGATCACAGTTTTTATTTCATCCTCAACCGGATAACCACCCATTAAATGAGCAGAATCAGCCTCAATATCTTTGGGCAATTTGTATTCGGCTGAGACAATCACGAAGGTATTTTTTGTCCCTTTTATACGATTAACGAGGTCCTTAAAGTATCTTAATGTTAAAACGTCCTGGAGGTATTTTTCAAAATCTTTCAAAACAAACAGTCCTGGGGAGGCCTCTGTGCCGTCATACGGTTTAAGAAGATCCTCCACCAGACGAAGCATTTTAGCCGGCTCTTTTGTCTGGTAGTAAGAACCTTCCTTATCACCTCTCTTGAGGCCGTCCGTGAGGGACCATTGGAAAAAGGTAAGATTCAACTGCTCTGCTATCGCCTTCAATTGCCTGATGGTATAGAGCTCATCTATTGTCTCAAGGCAGATAACAGGATACTTAGATTTGATTAGTAGGTGCAGTTCCTCGTTAAAACGCATAGGTTGTTTCTTACTTTAGAATCCGTATTTCGAACAGCATCTTTTTCCCGGAATGACTATTAGACTACCACGCCGCGCAACACTTTGTCAAGCACAAGGCCTTTCCGCTGGCGATCAGGGCAGACTCTGTCGAAGACGCTTTCGTAGCACACGTGCCCGAGAGCGCCAAGCCGGACAAGCGCTGCTTAAACAAAAAGCCCCGACAGGTTTACCTGCCGGGGCTCATAAATCCTGGCGATGACCGGATTTGTCCGCCGCAGGCGTGATTTTATCCTGCGATTGTCGAATGACTCGCCCTAAAGCTTGCCCTGAGCGAAGTCGAAGGGGACTACCATCGGCCGCACGGGCTTGGCTTCTGAGACCTCCATTTCCCCTATGCTGAAATAGATTCTTTTGTTGGAACGTGCTTGTGTTTAGTGCCTATCAGACCGTCAATCGACAAGTCTTCGTCTATCAACGGCCAATGTATCCCATATCCTGATGGCGAAATTTCATATTTTTCTCTCTCTGCACGCGACGCATTAACAAGTCTTTTTGAGACATCCGCCAATGGAAACGAATATTCCTTACCATCAACTCTTAGAATCAATTTCTCTTTAACAAAAGAAACTTTCTCAATTTTGTGACATTTATTCATCATTTAACCTGTCTTTCAGACTTGTTCCATTCCTGCTCGATGAATTCAAATACAATAACTAAAGCAATTTCATTTGTTTGCAGATTCGCCATCACCCGGGTGATTCAACAGTTGAACGCGAAGAGAAGATGGTGGCATAGAAACGGGGACACACCAATATGACGAACGTGCCGTGACTCGTAAAGTTGATCAAGTCCTGGTAAAGGGCGCGACTTCTCGAATTCGGGATTGCCATCGAGCTGTTTGACACCGCAGGCAAGGTTTTTGGCGACTGCATTGCAGTCTCCGCGTCGAACATAGCCTACCATAGCTCCCGTCCCGGCGTGTGCCGCATGCCTCCCGCTGAGGAACCTACCAATACCTTCTTTACGGTCCAGATAGCTGTTCAAATGTGTCACGGAGCCTTCGTCCATGAGCTTACACTCGGCACCGAAGTACGATTGTGAAAAAAACTCATCACGGAAGCAGAAATCAATCGTGGGTGGACGACCTCTCGACTCAGCTTTCTCAGTATCCTGTTTTTGGTGTATGGGGATGAGTCCAAAAGCGTTCTCCGGTCTCCATATCTTCAGGATATGCACGAACCACTCTTCCGTGATGCTATCTTCAGGAGAATGCGCACCGACCCATCGCCTGGCGTAGAGATCCTTATATGCATCCGTCAGGACGGTCAACAGTTTCCGGATACCTTGATCTCCCAATTGCTTGGCCAGATCCATGGGAACCGTAGCGAACCTATCAGGGGCTATTTCCATACGTGCTGCCCCCAGGTCCTCATGATTTCGGCGTATATCTCATCGGCCTCACGCATTGCAGCAGCCTGAGTCCACAGCCGCTGCTGGTCGCGTTTGGCCACATAGACCTTATCGTCCATGTAAATGTGTACATCTCTCCTGACATATATCCCTGTGGAGTGTTTCTCGCGTAAAATCCGATCCATCGTCTCCAGCGCGTTCGACAGTTTGTCATCCGCCTGACAGATTTCGACATGTTGTTGTCCGTCCGATGATGACAAGGAGACCTCCAGTACAATCATGGGACTATCACCGACATAGAAGGTCGCGGGAAAATAGCGTCCCTTGCCTTCCCCAAATGACTCACTCAACATCTGGCAGAACAGCATACCGTACTTTCGCAACATGTTTTCTTTGGCGGGTTTTGCAGCTTCCGAGTTGGCCCCAAGGCGAAAGTAATCAAGCGTATACGTCACGGCGTCACTGATCAACGCGCGATCGGCAGCGGAAAGAGCGTATGCGTCAGAGACCAATCGCATGAGTTTGTTGCGGACCCCATGGTCTTCGCTGGCGGCTCTGAGCTGTGCCAACGAGACGCTCAAACCGTCCTCCTGCAGGCATCCTGGCAGCGGAAACCGCATGACTTCTTGTTTTTCCAGTTCATCTCGTTCGACCAGCCAGCGAGAACTGGTCATCATCGCAAAATAAGTACAAATGTTCGTGGCGAAGGCTGCGCAAACAGTGCCGAGAAAGTCCTCCTCGCCCTTTGGACCAGCGATACCCAACAAAGACTGAGGAAACACCGCGTCCCCCTCCAAGAGCGCGGCGATGAAACCTCCTCCAGCTTTCGGGCTTTGTCCTACGAGAACGTGAGGACCCTTGAATATTTCCTTCTTTGTCTTCGCCGCTCGATAGAAATGTGTCTTATCGAGAAATGGCAAGGAGGATTCGTCGATGGTGAATGCTTGGAGCGCATCGGCTGCTACGTATGGTTTCCCCGTTAGCCACTCAGCTGGGTCCGTCCCTGTGCTAACAATGAAGCCCTCGCCGTCCACCCAGCCTCTCTGGTCGGTGACCTCCCTAAGGCTGGGGAGGCTCGCAAGTTTGTCAACCAGCTCCCAGTCACGCGGACCACCCCACATTGCCGTTTTCCATATCTGCTGGTGTTCCAGTGCTTTTCGCCAAGGTATTCGGCATATATCGTGTTTCTCAATGACGTAGTGCCAACCATCCTCCGGCGAATTTGAGGGCTTGGGGCAGCAATAGACTATCGCATGTTCTTCATCCGGCTGCGTTGGCTCATAGATCACTGGCGCCGCGGGACCAACCGCCTTTGCGAAGAGATTTTTCCGGAGCGCAGCGAAATTAACAATCGTGTTAATTTTGAATGTTTGGAAAAAATTCTTTCGGAACTCCCTATTTGGCCCGGACGCATTGAACAACAAACCTTTGCTCGGAGCTATCAGGCAGACTTTGCCGCTGTCTTTGCACAACGCTGGAGCTGCCCAGAGAAAGGCTTGCGCAATCTGTTTGTCGCCGACCGGGAGTGCTCGGCGTTTGACGTATGCCTCCGCATGTTTGGAAAGTTGGCTCTCCCATGGAGGATTTCCTACAACGAGGTCGAACGAGCCCGCATCTTTGGGCGGGGTATCTGCAAAGGAGAAGAAGTCCTGGTGCCAAAGGTTCTTGTCTCGCAGTGCAGGGAATTTAACGTTTGCCCATACATATCGTGGATCAAGGTAGTCACACATCGTCAGATAAAGGCTAAATGCTGCGACGCGGACAGCCTCGGGGTTCTGGTCGACACCGTGGAGATTATCGACTATGAGTTTCTTCAAGACGCCGGAATCTAAGTCTGCCTGCGGGTTTGCTTGGCGCCAACGGCTAACCAATCGGCGGTAAGATTCGACAAGGAAGATTCCCGACCCACACGCCGGGTCAAGGATGCGGACGTCAGGGTTTTTCCCCTCCCATGGTAAGACTTCGTCCAACACGAACTCAACGAGGCGGTGAGGTGTAAAGTAAGTGCCAGCACGCCTTCGCCGATCCCGATTAGCCTCCTGTTCTTGCCTCTCGTAGTGGAAGAACTCCTCATACATGTTACTGATGAACTCAATCGGGATGGCATCGAAGGAGTAATAGGGCCAGAATGAGAGCTGTTTGTTACGGATCTCAATGTTCCCTTGAAGGAAGTCTCGCAAGAATCCGAGGTGCTCCTTCCGCACATCACGCTGTTCCCCTGGAGTAATGGGAAATATGTCCCCGTTGAACTTCTCCTCCAAAGACTCGAAGAGCAAGTAAGTAGCTCGTTTGTCTGAGAGGATATCCGGAAAAGACATCGCTCCCGGCAAGAACCGTTCAAAGTAACCCTGCGGGAACGCGCTGTATCCCTGTGAGTCCTTACGATCCTGAAGGTATTGGATGAAAATAGCTCGTCCCAGCAGACTGTGCACAATGTGAGGGTCAAGCTTCTCCTGATGAACTAACAGAGATCGGATGGCCGAGAGGTTGTTCAATAGGTTTTTCTCAACGCGCGTATTCGGGTTGAAGCGTTCTCTTATTTCTTGCCATTCCCAGAACCGCCCAGAGAGAAGTTCCTCACGTCTATATTTCCGCAAATCCTGGCGTGCGCGCTCGACATTGGCAACCAAGTCGATCTTGTCGATCAGCCCGGCCTTGTCGTCCAGAGAACGATCCCTCCGCCGAGGGCGCGGGCATTCGTACGTGCTGTGAACAAGAATTCTTCCCGGAAGCACGATGAAGAGCAACGGAGCCCGTCCCATATTCCAGGCAAGCTTGTGAGCCTCGGCAATTTTCGATGGGTCGTCGTCCTCCAACCCGCGGAAATACGCCAATGGGTAGCTGGAGTCATGCACAGGGATTCTTTGCAGCAAAACACTATCTGCCTTAATCTTATCACGACCCCAGTCAAGAAAATGACGATCTTGAGGTCGTACTTTTGGGGAATCTACCGATACGTATTCTGGAGAATCGTGCAAATCTAATTCAACGAGAAGGCTGTCTAATGTCTGTGTCACATCCATCGTGTTAATCCGATTACTAAACGTAAATACACGATACCATAGGACTCAGGATAATCAAATCAAGACCTTTCAGGGAGGCGGAGCCTATCTCTTATTGTCTTGATCTTGACGGGGTTCGCAGGAAAAATCAAGTAAAAAAATCTGAGCACAAAAGGCAAAGGCCGGCTGGGTTTCCAGCCGGCCTTTATAAACTTGTGCTGAGCTTGTCGAAGTATCCTGCCTGCCCCAATTTTTCGGGAGCGATGACCGGATTTTATCCCGTTGTCTTTTGTCGGGACTCGCCCCGAAGGACTACCATCGGCGGCACGGGCTTAGCTTCTGCGTTCGGAATGCGGTCAGGAGTTCGAGGCATCAAGGCTAATCTCCACTAAAAGAAACTCATCATTATCAAAGCATAGAGTACGCGAGTATCCAGGAGTGTCAAAGATTAGGCGCGCTTTAGGAAGCAGCGAATCGTATTCTCTGCTTTCAAAGCCGTCGACAACGATTACCCATTTGCCTGCGATGCCTGCCGCCCATGCAAGGTGCGTGCTGCTAGTATCGAAGGTGATGGTCCCTGGTCCGATGTGGTCATAGGATTTGCTTTCGCCGATATCGCTTATCACAAACCACTTCCCTGCCTTTTTGGAAGTATATGCGAATCGTCTACTGTCGGGGCCGAAAATAACACCATCAGCCCCGATGTCGTCATAAGTTTCACCCTCAGAACCGTTGATGATGACTACCCAGCGTTTGCCGGTGCCGGACGCCACATAGGCCAGACGTTCGCTGTCGGGGCTAAACACAAGACTATCATCGCGTATTTGTTTGTAGTCTCCTTCCTCAGATCCGTCTATGACGACTATTTGCTGTGAATCACGTCCTGCTATGTATGCGAGCCGCTTACTATCGGGGCTGAAAACAGGGGTACTCAAAATGTTATTATACCGTTTGCCTTCAATCCCATCTATAACGATACACTGTGTATCGATTCTGCCGGTTTTATCGTTTCTATAAAAGGCATCATAACAAACGTGTTTGCTATCAGGACTGAATACAAACGAGGATCCGACACAGTGCTTTCGGATAAGGACACCGTCAATGACAGGGTAAAGGTCAGGTTGGTCTCTCGGTTCATTGAAAAGATTCTCAACTCGGTAGGCCGTTCGAGTTCCATCGGGGCTGAGTACCCACGGTATTCCCAAAATATTGCCGAGGAGCTTTTGCTCTACTCCATCAATAACAATGTAATCATCGGCCTCATAAGCAAGATGCTTACCATCAACGCTAAAGAATAAAGGCAAATGCGACATTTCCTTGCGTGCTTTTCCCTCAACGCCATCGATAACTACATATTTATACCCCTGTCGGATACCAATATAAGCCCATCTTTTTCCATCAGGGCTGAACAAAACCTGACCATAGTCTTCATACCCACCAACTTCATTTCCATCAATGACAAGCAGTTTCTTCTGGCCTTGATTGGCAACATAGACGAGATGCTTCCCATCGGGGCTGAAACTGGGCCAACTATAAATATCATCGTAGAGCTTACCTGGTCGACCATTGACAATGACGAACTCCTTTCCATCGCGTTTGGCAGCATAAGCAACGCGCCTGGCATCTGGGGATACGGCCAACATAAACTGCATAGGTCCAACACCGCCGGATAGGGGATCCCATTTCATTAGGCGTACAGCATCAGGGTCCACCTTGCCCAAAGAGATTTCTTTGCACCGAAGTCGGACTATAGCGATATCAGGTCGACTCTGGCTATTGTTTTCGGCACGCTCAGCAGCAGGTTCCAGGACAGGCACGGCGACTGGCCCTTGTGGGTTCGTGCCTTCGCTTGCATTTTTTTCTTGGATAGAAGAAACGGCTGTGGGGATCGCTGTCGCTTCGCCCGTCTCCAGCAGTAGTTCTATTGCCGAAAACCTAACCAGAGCAGTCGCCAGTTGCGGGTGCGCCTCCATTATCCCAATTAGGCCAACTCTTTGGCCCAAGAACTTGGTCAAATCAACATTTGATGCCTGGTCAGTGGGTACGACATAGCATATAGTCTTACCTGACTGGTCGGTAATGCGGTAATGTCTCAATTGCTCTTCGGGGCCCCAGATAGCGGATGTCCGCAGGACTCCCATAACTGCAAATCTCCCCAGATGGGGTGTGCTTGATGCTTCTGCTTGGCCTATTTTCTTGGCGCCCTCGATGGCATCGGGTACGATGCCAACTTTCGATATGTCGGTGAATGTGATCTTCTCAAATGCAACTTGACCAGGCAAGGTGCTCGCGTAAACACGTGCCCCTTCTTCAAAGACAAATTCCTTTCCGTCGATCAAGAGTGTCCCAGGGAGAAAACGCACTTCCAATTTCTTCACGAGGACATCGGCAAGCAATCCTAATCCGACGTTATAGCGGCCGGTATTAAGATCCAAAGCTAGGTGCATTCCTTTATCACCAGCAGTAGCCTTATAAGTGTACCGCAGTGGTTCAATAACAGCCGCTGATGCTCTCTCAGATGAAAGGGCTTGTACCGGGTGCCTCTCAGATAGGACTGCACTACCACGCACGGATGAGATCCGCCCTGAATCCTCGAGCATCGATGATTCTTCTGGTGAGAGGAGTATACCAAGGTCGGTTGAAGAACCAACATAGGGATCGCGTGGTCTGGTCAGAAAGTAAAGTGCCGTACGATGATAGCGAATTCCCTCTTTTCCTCCAAAAGGAACAGCTATGGATTCCGTCTCGACAAACTTACCTTTTGCTGTGTGAGCTTCACTACCCGGACTTTTCTCTCTTATCGATACGGTATACCCCGGCTCTGAAGAACCGTACTGTGTACTTTGGGTCTGGCAACTGGCTTGAAGCAAAACTAAAATTGACAAGACTAATAACGTATGTAATTTCCTTTTTATTTTCTTTTTCCCAACAGAAGGAGTGCGCCAAAACAATCTGCTTATTATCTTAGGCTGTTGTCTTGTCATATATTCCTGCTCCTTTCGCAACCTTTTAAAAAGGAAAAGGCCAGCCCCCTTTTAGGAACCGGCCTTTATAATCCTGGCGATGACCTACTCTCGCCCCGAAGGACTACCATCGGCCTGAGCGGGCTTAGCTTCTGAGTTCGGAATGGGATCAGGCGTTTCCCCGTCAGTAAAGTCACCAGGAAGTCGTGAATCAGGCCTTTCGGCCTGAAGATCTCGAAATTACAAATAATATGCAGATGCGAGTATGAGCGCGACCCATTCAACCAAGGATTGATATGGTCAAGCGTTCGAGCGTTAGTACCGGTTAGCTGAAGCGATTTCTCGCCTTACACACCCGGCCTATCAACCTGGTAGTCTTCCAGGGCTCTTCTGCCGCCCGAAGGCGGCATGGAATCCTCATCTTGGAGCCGGCTTCCCGCTTAGATGCTTTCAGCGGTTATCCAAACCCGACATAGCTACCCGGCGATGCCCCTAGCGGGACAGCCGGTACACCAGCGGTCAGTGCTTCTCAATCCTCTCGTACTAGAGAAACACCCCCTCAAGATTCCTGCGCCCACGGCAGATAGGGACCGACCTGGCTCACGCCGGTCTGAACCCAGCTCGCGTACCACTTTAATGGGCGAACAGCCCAACCCTTGGGACCGCCTTCAGCCCCAGGATGTGATGAGCCGACATCGAGGTGCCAAACCTCCTCGCCGCTATGAACGCTCGGAGGAGATCAGCCTGTTATCCCCGGAGTACCTTTTATCTGTTGAGCGATGGCCCTTCCACACGGAACCACCGGATCACTAGGTCCTGCTTTCGCATCTGCTCGACTGATAAGTCTCACAGTTAAGCACACTTATACCCTTACGCTCTAAACGTGATTGCCAACCACGCTGAGTGTACCTTTGAACTCCTCCGTTACTCTTTAGGAGGAGACCGCCCCAGTCAAACTGCCCACCTAGCACTGTTCTGCGCCCGGATTCACGGGTCGCAGTTAGGTGACTAACATAGCAAGGGTGGTATTTCAACGTTGGCTCTGCCCCGACCGGAATCGGGACTTCAACGCCTCCCACCTATCCTACGCAAGATATGCCAGGCATCAATACCAGGCTACAGTAAAGGTTCACGGGGTCTTTCCGTCTTGCCGCGGGAATACGGTATCTTCACCGCATCTACAATTTCACCGAGTCCGTTCTTGAGACAGTGCTCCAGTCGTTACGCTGTTCATGCACGTCGGAACTTACCCGACAAGGAACTTC
>CAYWZW010000106.1:0-13040 GCA_964462945.1 uncultured Pirellulales bacterium | reverse complement strand
GGTTGTTTTCTAATATGCTGGCGACGAGTTATTCAGTTTTGTTAGAGTGCCTTAATAGTCCTTGAATCCTCTCATCCAATAAGGCCAATCCTCAGGTAGAACGCCACCGGCCTTCGTCCAGGGACCGGCGGTATCAGACTGATCGTCCCATTTCAATGTCCACAACTCTTTGAGACCGACTCTTCTAACCGACCAATCCAGGAACAGACCATTGATGTACCCGCTGTGCCGGTTTATGCAGAAGGTCGTCATCCCACTGCCTTCCCTCCTTGGCGGTGGATCGGTATTGATGTGCCTACCCATACGCGTGGGACTATCGAGAATCACCGGCATATTGGCCTGACTCCTGGACAAAAAAGTGTCGATGCTCTTAGGGAATGCCGTGACGTTGAAACCGTAGCTGCCGCGAAAAGGCGGAGGGGGACTCATAATCTTCCATGCTTCGAAGGTTGAGCCACTCGCCCACCTTATTTCGTACGATCCGTAGGGGCCCGAACCACGGCTAAGGCCCGTAGTGGGGCCAGGCCTCACTTTGACGGCCATCGGGCAGCAGGCGATGCCCCTCGTGACGACCTTCTGGAAAATGTGAGGCCTGTTGGGATCGCCTTGCGGCACCCACGAGCCCCGAAAGAACCAGAGAACCGTCCCACCATCCAGTATCGGGAGCCGGCCCTCACTGTCCTCGACGTAAAGCGCCAGTACGGTCCCCCACTGCTTGAGATGAGACTGACAAAGAACCATGCGGGCTTGCCTTCTGGCTTTTTGCAGCGCCGGCAATAAGAGAGCCATCAACAGTACAATGACGGAAATGACCACCAGAAGCTCGATGAGCGTGAAGCCTCGATGCTCGATGTTCGATGCTCGATGCCCGCTGCTCGATACTCGATATGGGGCATGGGCTTCTGCGGCACACGATGACGGATGAGAACACCGATCCCCGCCGGCCCGAGGGAACAGCCGTGCCGCACCGCGTTTGTCATGTCGAGCGGAGTGCCGGTCGTATCGGGACGAAGTCGAGACATCCGGCCGCGAAAGAGACGTGCCTCCCGTTCGCCGCCAGACCCCTCGACCTTGCTCGGGGTGACAGGAAAAACTGGGATCGGGATCACAATCCGGGTACATTTTCAATAGTCCTTGAATCCTCTCATCCAGTATGGCCAGTCTTCAGGCTGCACCCCGCCGGCCTTGGTCCAGGGACCTGCCGTGTCAGATTCGTCGTCCCACGTGAGCGTCCAGAGCTCTTTGAGGCCGACTTTCCTAACGGACCAATCCAGGAACAGGCTATTGATATGCCCGTTGTGCCTGTTGATGCAGAAGGTCTGCATGCTGCTGCCTTCATTCCTCGGCGGTCCAGCAGTGTTACGATGCATGCCGTTCTCTCTGGGGGAATCGAGAAGCACGGGGACATTGGCTTGTCCATTGGTAAAATATGCCCTCGCATGCCTGTAATCGGCCATCATGTTCGTACTGTTGAAGCCATAACTGCAGCGAAACGGTGGAGGCGGACTCGTAATCTGCCAGGCTTCAAACGTTGAGCCGGTGGTATACCTTATTTCGTAAGACATGTTCGGCCCGGAGCCGCCGGCCCGGCCCGTTGACTGCGTCGCTCGAACTCTATGGGCCGACGGGCAAACGGCGATGCCCTTGGTGGTCAGGCGGTGGAAAACGGGAGGCTTATTGGGATCACGTTCGGGCAGCCATGACCCTCGGAAAAACCAGAAAATCCTTGTGGAACTTGCGATGGGCAACCGCCCCTCGCTGTCTTCCGTGTACAGGGCCAGCACCGAGCCCCACTGCTTGAGATGAGACTGACAAAGAACCATGCGGGCTTGCCTTCTGGCTTTTTGCAGGACCGGTAGCAGCAACGCCATCAATAGCACAATGACGGAGATCACCACTAACAGCTCGATGAGCGTGAATCCTCGATGCTCGCTGTTCGATACTCGATATGGGGCTTGTGCTTGTCCGGCGTCCCGAGACGGACGAAAACCACGCCCCGATAGCGTCCGAGGGAATGGCCAAGCCGTATCCAGAATCGAGAATCCGGAATCGAGAATCGAGACGCCCGGCTGCCTATTGGGAATCCTTGCTTCGAACGAGCTGAATCCCTTTACCTGGCACATGACCGGCCCCTTTCTTTTTGCAGAAAGTCCGCTTTGCGGGATCCGCAAAAATCGATTCTGACCGTGACAGGATTGGTGCTCCGTCGCCCGGCCTGCCGCGTGGCGTGAATAAACCGCTGCACATCAAAGATGCACGAACCCGCTTCGCCGCTATTATTCTGGCTGGAATCGCCGGAAAAAGCAAGAAAAAATGGCCAAGTCCAAAGCAAAAAGGTAAAAATACGTAGAACTACGTAGAGGCAAGCGCCGAAGGCACAAGGCAGGTCCATTCGGGGAGGCTCTTAGTAGTCTTTGAGGCGTCTCATCCACTGGGGCCAGCCTTCGGGCAGCGCGCCGCCGGCCTTCGTCCAGCGGTTAGCCGTGTTGAAGTCTCGATGCCACTTCAACGTCCACAGCTCTTTGAGGCCGACCTTTCTGGCGGAGCCGTCCAGAAAGACCGCATTCACGAAGCCATCGTGCCGATTGATGCAAAAACGCTGAATCGAATTGGTGCACCCGCAGGGAAACGCGGTTTTATCGCCGTCGTATTGCGGCGGCTGGTCGGAATCCTTCACCCAACTGCACCACCACCAGCTATCCAGGAATACCGGTATATTGCCCTCGCCGCTCAGATGGCTGGTCCTCCAGAAGGACTTCTCGTACGCCTTCATGCCGCGTCCGGCTCCGATGACCACCCGGCCGCCCTCCTGGGGCTCGGAGAGCCAGTTGTTCATGCCGTAGCTGCCGTAATAGTCTAACATCGGCCGCCCTTCGATGCTGAACCTGATCTTGCCCCAGGCCCGGAACGTGCCGCCCGTTATGTCCTTGGCAGGTTGGCTGATGATTGTGTTCATGTCGCCGCGCCCGGCAATAGAGTTTGCGGGTTTTACCGCCATCGGGCAGCAGGCGATACCTTCGCTGCCGGCGGAATCATCATGCAGAAAATACATCCAGGGCTCAGGAGTGCCCAGATTATAGTACTTCTGTCTGGCGAAGAGCCCGTCGTTGCCGGCTGTGTACATGGCGAAAACGGTGCCCCACTGCCTCAGATTGGACCGGCAGAAAACCGCCTTTGCCTGCTTCCTGACCCTCTGAACCGCCGGCAGCAACACCGCCATCAGCAGCGCGATGATCGCGATGACGACCAAAAGCTCGATGAGCGTGAAAGCGGCGCGTTTGGACGGGGTGCGACTATTGTCATTCTGAGGCGCAGCCGAAGTCCGTCGATGCGGCGCTGCGGCAGAATTGCCGGAACGCAAATCCGGGTTGTGAAAGAGGTTTCTCACTATTAGTAATCCTTCAGATGCCTCATCCACTGGGGCCAGTCCTGGGGCTGGGCGCCGCCAGCCTTGGTCCAGGCGCCTTGCGTATCGAAGTTGCGGTGCCAATTCAGGGTCCACAATTCCTTCAGACCAACCTTCCGCACGTTCAGGTCCAGAAAAACGGTGTTGATAATGCCGTCGTGCCTGTTGATGCAGACTAAGTGCATTTCCTCTGTGACAATTCCATCAGCCGGGGGCGGACTCTGTGTGTGATTGGCATAGACGTCCCAGACGACGCAGTCCATGAACATCGGTATGTTATTTGCCTTTTTCTGCTCTCGATGTCTCCAGAAGTTGTCGGCGGGACGGTCGCCAAGCCATTCATCCATGCCGTAACTGCCGTAGTCGTCACCCGGCTTATCCTGAAAATCCGTCCAGCCCCCTCCTTGCGGCCGCCATCGCCAGGCCCCGAAGGGGACCCGGCCGCCATCGGTATAGGGTTTTTTCGCCGACGGGCACAAGGTCAAAGCTCCCCGGTCCTTGTAGTACGGTCGCAATTTGTCGGGCCAGTCGCCGGAGGCCTCGGCGCCGCTCGGAAATTTTCCCTCGGAATCATCGAGGTACATGTGCCAGCAGTAGGACCATTGTTTGACGTTCGACATGCAGGCGACCGTCCGCGCCTGTTTGCGTACTCGCTGAAGGGCCGGCATCAATACCGCCATCAGCAGCGCGATAATGGCAATAACCACCAGCAGCTCTATCAACGTAAAAGCTCTTCGCTTGCACATAATGCTGCCCCTTTCCTGCGCTATGGTCTTTTCAGTAATCCCTGAAACTTTTCATCCACTCCGGCCAGTCTTCCGGCTGCACGCCGCCGGCCTTTGTCCAGGCACCTGTCGTGTCGAACTGGCGATTCCACTTTAGCGTCCACAGCTCTTTGAGTCCCACCGTTCTGGTCGAGAAATCCACAAAGGTCACGTTGGTCTGCCCGTTGTGCCGGTTGAGGCAGAGCATCTTCATCGCGTTCGAGGTCCAGTCATCCACTTGGCCCTCATACGCCGGCGGGGCATCCGTATGGTGCGGCCGCGTATCCCACCAAAAGTCATCCAGGAACAAAGGAATGTTGGCGGCGTCCCTGACGTCGCGCGTTCTCCAATACCACTCGGCCGGCCTGCCGCCCTCCCGGCCCGCCAGAGGGTCGGTCACGCAGATATTGATTCCGTAGCTGCCGTGCTCGTTGAAGAAGTTCGTCCATGCTCCGAACGTTGCGTCCGCCCCTTCGGCGCGCGGTTTCGTGGCCGTCGGGCAGTAACAAAGGCTCGGGTCGTCCAGGTAGTAAGGCCGCATTACAACCATCCAGCTATCCTGGCGATACTCGCTGCTGTTCCAGCCTCTGTGGAAATGGCCGTTGTTGCTATCGGTATACAAGGAGAAGTAAAGACCCCACTGGCGCAGATTCGACCGGCAAGCGACCGTTTTTGCCTGTTTCTTCACTCGCTGCAGGGCCGGCATCAGGATCGCCATCAATAACGCAATAACGGCAATGACCACCAACAGCTCTATCAGAGTGAACCCGCCATACGTGTGGCGGGTGAACCCCCTCGATTTCTCCATGGTCATACGGCTCGCTTCCATTGGAATTTCGCGCTCCATTTGCAGGCTGTGCGGAGTGGGCTTTGCGCTCCACGAAATCTCCAATCGTGCCCTGGCTTAATTTGTGCGTTCAGAACAATTATACCGTACATTCAGTATTCCTGCAATGTCCAGACTGCAATTCCGCGACAAATGTGGTATTTTAGGCGGATTGGCTCGGCCGGGCCGGTGATGTGTGATAATGGAAGTGATTTATCCAAGATGGCAACGACAATCATTACAGTAAGCAATATCAGCAAGAGTTTCGGCAAGGTGCAGGCCGTGCGGAACTTGAGTTTTTCCGTCGAATCCGGCAGTTGCTTCGGGTTCTTAGGCCCAAACGGCGCGGGCAAAACCACGGCGATGAAGATGGTCTATGGCAAATGCACGCGGGACCGGGACGGCGACAGCCGGATGGATATTTTCGGATACGACCCGGCAACAAACGAGCTGGCCATCAAGTACCTCTCCGGCGTAGTCCAGCAGGAAAACAACCTCGACGATGAGCTGAACGTCATACAGAACCTGATGATTTATTCGAGGTTTTACAACATGCCGGCCAAGACGGCCGAAGAACGCATCGAATACCTGCTCGACTTTCTCGAACTTTCCGAGAAGGCCGATTCGAAAATCAAAGAGCTTTCGGGCGGCATGAAACGAAGGCTCGTGATCGCCAGGGCGCTTCTGAATTCGCCCAGGCTGCTCATCCTCGACGAGCCGACGACCGGCCTCGATCCGCAGGTGCGCCACCTGATCTGGGACAAGATCCGCCAACTGCAAAAGCAGCAGACGACCGTCCTGCTGACGACGCATTACATGGAAGAGGCGTTCCAGCTTTGCGACCGGCTGCTGATCATGCACAAAGGCCGCAATATCATGGAGGGCCGGCCGGGCGACTTGCTGGAAGAGAACATGGAAAAGCACGTCCTGGAGGTCCGCGACGCCGAGCCCGGCCGCGGGATTAGCCGGGACCTGATTCCCGATGGCGTCAGGGCTGACGATACCCTCGATGTTGTGCGGTACTACTGCGACCAGATCGACGTGCTCAAAGAGCTGGCGGCCTCCGCCCTGAAGGCCGGTAATTATCTCATCCGCCAGACCAATCTGGAGGACGTATTCTTGAAGGCAACGGGGAGACAGCTCAATGACCGACAGTAAGATAGTCTTATATCCGCCGCTCCATCGCAGGCTCTACAGCGTGTGGTTCCGGCACATGCGCGTCTATACGAAGAACCTGCTGAGCAACGGGTTCCCGCCGTTCCTGGAACCGCTGATTTTCTTGCTGGGCGTCGGGCTCGGGTTGGGCAAGTACATCACCGAGCCGATGGGCGGCGTCAAGTATATCGAGTTTCTCGGCGCCGGGCTGCTGTGCACCACGGCGATGTTCACCGCCGCGTTCGAATGCAGCTTCGGCACGTTCATCCGCCTGGAGTTCGAGAAGGTCTATGATGGGATGCTCGCTGCCCCGATGACCGTCAACAACCTCATCGTCGGCGAGCTGCTGTGGGTCGGCTCCAAGGGATTCTTTTTCTCGTTTGCCGTCTTGTGCATCCTCGCGGCCTTCAGGATTATTGCCCTGCCCTATGGGCTGCTCGCCCCGCTGGTCGGTTTCCTGACCGGCGTGATGTTCGGGGCGCTGTCGCTGTTAGTGACTTCCTTCGTCAAGACCATCAACCACTTTAACTTTTATTTCACCGGCTTTATCTCTCCCATTTTTTTCTTCTCGGGCGTGGTTTTTCCGGTCGAGAATCTGCCGCCCTTTGTCCGGCCGGTGGCCGAGCTTGTCCCTCTGACTCACTCGGTCAGACTGGTCCGGGCGGTATGTACGAACAGGTACGGCCCGATCCTGCTGCTCGATCTGCTTTACATCGCCGCCTTTATCACGGTGGTCGGCTTCTTCGCCATAAGACGACTGCGAAAACGATTGGTCAATTGAGAAACGGCAGGGAGTTTGCTCGTAACAGAGGACGGAAATGAAGATAGCCAGCTACAATGTGAATTCGCTGCGTGCCCGCCTGCCCGTTGTGCTTGCGTGGCTCGCCGAAAGCCAAGTCGATGTCCTGTGCGTGCAGGAAACAAAAGTTCAGGACGCCGAATTTCCCGGCGAGGCGTTCGACGAGATCGGGTACAACTATGCGTTCAGAGGCCAGAAGAGCTACAACGGCGTGGCCATACTGAGCAGGTGTCCCATCGCGCAGATAGAATACGGCCTGCCGGATGAGCCGCACGATGAGGCCCGGCTGATTCGCGCGGAGATCGACGGCTTAGCCATCGTCAACACATACATCCCGCAGGGCTACTTGCCCGACTCGGACAAGTTCCAGTACAAGCTGGAGTGGTTCAGCCGGCTGCTGGGCTACTTCCGGCAGAATTTTTCGCCCCAGGACCCCGTGCTTTGGGTGGGCGATCTGAACATCGCCCCAGCGCCCATCGACGTCTATGATCCGCAGACGCTGCTGGGCCACGTCTGCTTCCACCCGGACGTGCACAAGGCGCTGAACGAAGTGATGGCCTGGGGATTTGTCGATGTCTTTAGAAAGCACTGCGACAAGCCGGGCCAATATACCTTCTGGGATTACAGAATGAGAAACTCGTTCAAGCGCAATCTGGGCTGGCGCCTGGACCACATCATGGCGACCGCACCTTTGGCTGCCAGAAGCACTGCCTGCACCATCGAAAGAGAGCTCCGCGCCGCGCAGCGCCCCAGCGACCATGTCCCCATCGTCGCTGAATTCAACTGGCCCTGACACAAACGACGCAGAACGGGCTTGTGCCTGTCGTTTAGTGCAACGCGGTCGGCTGTGCCAGTCGCGAGCCAGCGGGTGGCACTCCTTCGCAGGACAGACGCCGGTTTTCTGAGGTGGACAGATAGGGAGCGCTGAAATTCTACTGGAAGGTCTCCTCCGCGTCCGGCGATTACCTGAAGTTCTATATCGACTCGCAATACCAAACCCAGATTACCGGCGAGGTGGACTGGCAGAAGAAGTCCTACAGTCTCAGCGCCGGCTCCCGCACGCTCAAATGGGTCTATTCCAAGGATTCCAGCGGCTATGGCGGCTCTGATTGCGGCTGGGTGGATGGCCTTACGGTCGGTACTACCTCGATAGTCGGCCAGCCGGATGCGATGAGCGAGGCCCTGGACTCTCAGCTTAAATTCACCGAGAGCGGCGGTTCAGGCTGGTGGATTGCGTCCGGCGAGGACGACGAGTACTACTATGAGGCCGATGCCGCCCAGAGCGATTACGATCTGCCGGACACCGGAGGAGAAACCTGCTTGCAGGCGATTGTCGATTCGGACAGCTCGCAAACGGTCAAGTTCTATTGGAAGGTCTCCTCCGAACAGAGCCACGATTACTTGCAGTTCTATATCGACAGCACGCTTAAGGACCAGATCAGCGGGGAGGTGGGCTGGCAGCAGAAGTCCTACGCCGTCGATTCCGGCATTCACATCCTCAAGTGGCGCTACGTCAAGGACGGCAGCGGCCAATCCGGCGACGACTGCGGCTGGGTGGACTTCGTACAGTGGACCGGGCCTTCGCCCACCCAGGACCCCGCCAACTGGCAGGAAATCGCCTACAAGCAGGACGTGACCGGCCGGCGCGTGGAAAAGAAAGTGGATGGGTATTCCACCCGGTACGTCTATGACGGCCCTCACGTGATCGCCGAATACGACGGCAATAACAACCTGCTGCGCAAATACATCTACGGGCCGTGCACCGATGAGCCGGTCTCCATGATCGAGGTCGCCGACGGCAACGCGACGTACTACTATCACTTCGACGCCTTGGGTTCCGTCGTGGCGCTGAGCAACGCAAGCGGTGACACCGTTCAGACCTACGAGTACTCCGTCTATGGCGAGGTGGCCGTCGAAGACGCCAACCACACGAACCCCTACATGTTCGCCGGCGTGCGCTACGATATCGAAATCGGCCTTTACTACAACCGTGCCCGATACTATAATCCCTACACGGGCAGGTTCCTCCAGACCGATCCCATTGGCTATGGCGACGGCATGAACTTGTATACTTACTGTGGTAACAATTCGGTAGTACGAACAGACCCCTCTGGGTGCATCCAGCTCATTAGCCCGGACTCGCCATGGTGGTGGTGGCCGTACACAATGGATAGAGGGAAGCCACCCTACCCTGGCACATGGAGCGCAGCGGACTTCTTCGGGTGGTACCGCTATGGAAACGGCCAGACGGTGACTTTAGACAATATTGGGCTCCTCGAGTCCTTCAAAGAACATGTGAGCCCGCTCCTTACGATCTTCCAAGAAGGACTGATTGATGAGATCAAGGAATATTGCCAACAACTTCAAGAGCTGGGTATTACTACTGGCTCATACGGGGTCCGTGGGACCCTTGGATATGATCTTGCGCCAGGGGGTAAAGCGGGGATCTTTTTGAGGCTCTTAGCGCGGGACCCTCTTGTCGTAATGGGGAACGGCACGATAGAGGCGGAAGCCTACGTCTGGGTCGAACGTATTTGGGAGGATGGTGTCGGCTGGACGGACAGTTGGAAATGGACCGTGCAGATTGTTTATTCCGTGACGGACTGGTTTAAGGATCCCGGTCATTTGGTTGACAAGCCGGGCCAAATCGAGCAAGAATGGGCTGGCTGTACTCCATACATGATAGTGGGAACATGGCATTGGGAAGATTCTGGCGTGATAGATGTGATCCCAGATCACTAAGAGTAAGCAATTGGCATGTTGGCATGTTGTTGTAAGTGGGCAGAAAACTACATATGAAAAGTGGAATAAAACGTAAGGTAGAGGGAGGATAGCATGAAACAAAGTAAACATATAGTGGTTCTTCTAATCATCATGGTGTTTCTTGCTTTTGCTGGTTTGGCTTGGCTGCTTATTCACGGACAAAGGTTGGAGCTGGAAGAGCCGTCAACAGACCTATTCAAGCGCTATGTGTTGAATCCCATTCCCGATTCTGTAATGCAGATCAGAGCAAGCCGAACGAGTGGAGTTACAAGCCAGAGATGTACGATCCGCTTCAAGATCAGCAGAACGGATTTGGGCCCGATCATTGACTCGCGACCCTTTAGGAAAGTTGAAAAGATAAAATACCGGCAGGGGATCCTTGATTGGAAATGGAATTCGGGATCTAGAGTGGAGGTACACTTGTATCCACGCCCCCTACGTGAGCCCGCGTGGTTCACGCTGGACAAATGGGACAATCCTGAGGCTTATGCAATATTTGAAAGCGAACAATACCAACGGAATATGTGGGTACTTTTGTACAATGACGAGCTTGGAGAGGCATATTTCCTCGTATGGAGTGGACACGACTAAGAAGGAAAATAAGGGGAATTCTTGGGGTCAGAGCTTGATTAGTGATTAGTTGAAACCACAGACTGAAGGTGTCAGGCTTATCTTTTTGCGTTCGCAGGCCTACGCGCGGGAATCGGCGGACGCAGTACACCTATACGATAACGACCACCGGCAGCCATACCCTCCAGTGGCATTACAGCAAGGGCGGCAGCGGCACACCTTCGGACGGAGGCGCATGGATCGATTACGTCGAATGGATCCCGGAGGCTGGTTCGTCGTCCCCAACTCTGGCCGAGGCCCTGGATTGCAGCTATACCATCTCTACCGGCGGATCGGCAAACTGGTACGGCCAGACCTTTACAGACTATTACGATAACGATGCAGCCGAAAGCGGTTCCATCTCCGACAGCCAGGAATCCTGGATGCAGACGACGGTCACGGCCGCCGCGGGCGATAAGGTCTCATTCTACTGGAAGGTCTCGTCCGGCTCCGGCGACTACCTGAAGTTCTATATCGACGGGCAATATCAGACCGGGATTACCGGCGAGGTGGACTGGCAGAAGAAGTCCTACAGTCTCACCGCCGGCTCGCGCACGCTCAAATGGGTCTATTCCAAAGACTCCAGCGGGTCGGCCGGCGACGACTGCGGCTGGGTGGATGGATTGAAGGTCGGGACTACCTCGATAGTCGGCCAGCCGGATGCGATGAGCGAGGCCCTGGACTCACAGCTTAAATTCACCGAGAGCGGAGGTTCAGGCTGGTGGATTGCGTCCGGCGAGGACGACGAGTACTACTATGAGGCCGATGCCGCCCAGAGCGATTACGATCTGCCGGACACCGGAGGAGAAACCTGCTTGCAGGCGATTGTCGATTCGGACAGCTCGCAAACGGTCAAGTTCTATTGGAAGGTCTCCTCCGAACAGAGCCACGATTACTTGCAGTTCTATATCGACAGCACGCTTAAGGACCAGATCAGCGGGGAGGTGGGCTGGCAGCAGAAGTCCTACGCCGTCAGCTCCGGCATTCACACGCTCAAATGGCGCTACGTCAAGGACGGCAGCGGCCAATCCGGCGACGACTGCGGGTGGGTGGACTTCGTGCAGTGGACCGGCCCTTCGCCCGCCCAGGACCCGGCCAACTGGCAGGAAATCGCCTACAAACACGATGTCGCCGGCCGGCGCGTTGAGAAAAAAGTGGATGGCTACAGCACCCGGTACGTGCATGACGGCGGCCACGTGATCGCCGAATACGACGGCAATAACAACCTGCTGCGTAAATACATCTACGGCCCGGGCATCGACCAGCCGGTCAGCATGATCGAGGTGGCCGACGCCAACGCGACCTATTACTACCATTTCGACGCCTTAGGCAGCGTCGTGGCGCTGAGTGATTCGGCAGGCGATACCGTCCAGACCTACCAGTATTCGGTTTATGGGGAAGTGGCCGTCGAAGACGCCAACCATCCCAACCCGTACATGTTCGCCGGCGTGCGCTACGATATCGAAATTGGCCTTTACTATAACCGCGCCAGATATTACAATCCGTTTATGGGCCGTTTTTTACAGACAGACCCGGTCGGCTACGGAGATGGGATGAACTTGTATCGTTATTGTATGAACAACCCATTAAACGTGACAGACCCATCTGGACTTGGCTGTGATTCGAATGATGTGAATGATTCAAATGACTGGTTTCCTGATTGGGAGGGCTATGAAAGGTGTCTGGAGGACGCAAGCGAAGCGCGTACCTTTTGTTATGAGCTAATAGAGGCACTGAGAGATACGGCTCTCGCAAACTGTAGCGACTTCAAAGCTTGGTGCATGCGGAGATGTGCTGGTCTCCCCTTTGGTCTCAAAAGGGCGGCCTGTCAATATGGCTGTCGGCTGGTGCATGGGGCCTGCGTGGTAAAAGCGTGGGACCTTTGGCTCGCGGGGGTCGTGGCTTGCGAACTGGATTATGTCGTGCGTGTGAGGGCTTGTGAGGTGTTTGTGGTACCCCCAGAGAACTTCATCATGTACGGTTGTTGATTATTTGGGTCTGGATAGCTGCAATCAAGGATTAGCAACAGATATTTCGTTCTTGGTTCTATAGGAGTTGGAACAAGTGGCTCGACTAAAGAGGAAGATTGCCAAATTGGCCCTGCAGGGAATTAGCATCCTGGGTATGCTTTTTGGATTTTCCTTGGTCTGTTTCGGCATTGGGATCGTTTTTCCTGTGCCAAGGGATGATCTTGCTCTTCTGTGTGCTTCGCTTGGTTTCTTAGGAATACTGTTGGTGCTGGGGCTACCTTTTATATACACCTCATACCTGATGCTTAGAGCGAGGGCATTCGGAGCAATAGAATTGATTGCCGCAGGATTGGGAATACTCGTCTTTGGTTCGGTTGTGAATCCGGTTTACCATTTCGCAGCCAAATCGGTTAACGGGATACAGGCAAGGACTCTTGTTGGCCTTGCTTCTTGTTTTGCTGCTCTGCTCCTATCTGTGCTTGTCTATTTGATTTGCAATAGGCTCTTGAAGAGGTTGGTAAAAGTGGCATACCACCCCGAAGAGGTTTCAGAAACTCGACATTCTAAAGATGGGCAATGACCCTACACGACGGGGGTTCCGCACTATGTGAATGCCATTGGGGACATCATACATATTTCTCAGCCAGAATTAAAAGGTCAGAATTAAAGGGGTCATCAGAATTAAAGGTGTCCGGTACGAATGGCGGTTCCTTAAGCGTGTTAATAAAAAAGGGCTTCCGCTGCCGAT
>CAYWZW010000105.1:0-13487 GCA_964462945.1 uncultured Pirellulales bacterium | reverse complement strand
TTTGGCTACTTTTCTCCAACAAACCACATCGCAATTCTTGTGCCGAACAGGATTGTGACTGTCCCTCAGTCTATAAGTCTATAAAATCTCTATTGTTGCCCTAAATATGTGAGAAGTGCCCCAGTTAGTTGAAGTGCCAACTGGGAATCCCCGCGCTTGATTGAAATGTTCGGCAAGTTCTCGTGTCGTCCGAGATGGAGGAAATCATCGAGCGATTTTGCCACCTTCGTGAGGCGATGTGCCTTTTCACCCTCACCAATTAGGGACACAAATGCCTGATTTGCCCGACTCATATCGTCTGTACCAGTAGCATCCTGAACTATCGCTTCAAAGGCTTTCCGGCAATTTAGCATTGTTTCCTCCCAGTCCCCTTGCCTGTAGCATTCTTGAGCATCTTCAAATCGCTTGAGAGCCCGAGCGAGCGCTGGGACAGAACGAAGTTTACTTGACGGTAACTCCACTATTTCAAGTTCTGACCATGCGAGACTCTTGAGTATCTTTATCCAGTCCGACTCGGGAATCTTGTACTCAAAGCGATCTGTGCTGTCACTTTCAAATGTTGTTTCAAATGGTACTCCGAGAATCTTTACGTCGTCAACTTTTGATACCTCGCAAATAAGGACCCTGGATAGAAACTGCAATTTTACATCGCCGCCCGCTCTCCGTTCCTCGATGTGTTGCAAGACGCATGCTGGCAACTCGATATGGAAAGCTCCGAAACCGTTGCCGCCCGCTTCTATTATCGCGGGATCAACCCTGTTGTGCATAGAATGGAAGAGTCTTCCCGCAGCCAGCCTCAAACCATTGATCGCTATCACGTCAACCCACACGTCAAGAATACAAATATCACAAGACGCCGGGTTGGTCACTCTGCAGTTTAACACCAACTTGCGCCTTGGTGATCCCTCTGGAATAAGATCCACAATATGTACTGACAAATTGCCTACGTTCACATTAATCCCTCCATCAAGGTTTAGCTTTAATTCCGCTAATTCCGGGAACACCATATAATGGCACTAAGTTAAGGAAATCGTGGTCAAGAGAGCAGTCTGTCTGCCAGCGAGATGAGCGAAATTTCCAATCAAACAGCATTCTGAGTTAGCCCACAAGGAGACCAAATATGCTTAACTTAGTGCCATTAGGAACACCATACTTATTTCTGCCTTGAATTGAGTATGATGTCCCAGACGCACTCACCCAATGTTCGCGTTGATCCACGAGCAAAAGCAGAGCGAAGCGTTGCTTTTACAAGTCAGCGCTCAACGCATTGTAAGGCATTACCCATAAACCCTACAAAAGCGTCAACAACTTCCTTGTGTGACTTTTTACTATCCTGAGTTGCCTGAACATTAACCTTGAACTCAACATCCTTGGCATAGGACTCGCTCTTGCTCAAAAGCCCATCTTGGATTTCTATCCACTGAAGCGTTTCCCAATTTGGAAGAAACTTTGCTATGTCCTCGGCGCTCACTTTTTTACCATGAAAATCAAAAAATGGTCCATGTGTCTTTCCATCTAAACGTCGAATGGAAAAGTGCCAATCAGCATCTGCGATGCTTAAAGCGAGGCTTCCTGCCATGACTGTGGCAAAACCTTCTGCCTTCATTTCTTATCTCCCTGAAAATGGTTAACTCTTGTTTATATGGTTTCCGGATAATATCCCAAGCCTCTCGTTAGAGGGCAAGAAAGCACAAACCACGCCGTTGCCGCTTCAGAGCCATCATATCCGCTATGTTCAATTATAGGTGCTGTTTGCCTGTTGAGCAAGAAAGAACGGGAAAAAATGAAAATGGGCACATTTTGCTTTTCTTGCTTTTTGCGTGGCCCCTCTCTTGCAGCCAGAATTAAGAATCCTCCATTTCTTCGTGTCTCCGTGTCTTTGTGGCTGATTTTGAACCGTGTTTATCAGTGTTAATCCGCCATACGTCGGGCGGATTAATCCGTGTCTAATAACGAATAAACGGATAGACAGTGTTCATCCACGTCAGAAAGCTTATTGACAGGATGAAGCGGATTCCTTATTATGATACCTGGTAAAATAAGGGATGATCCTCTGCGGAGGTGACTGGTGCCTGGTGGTGCCCCTGGTCTTCAAAACCAGTGTGGGGCCGATAAGGTCCCGGGTGGGTTCGATTCCCATTCGCCTCCGCCATTTATGACTTTGAGTGTGATCCGTGAACTTTAGCTATCTTAACATGAAAGATCGCCGTTATTGAGTGGTTCTTAACGAATTTCATGCAACTTGACCTTTTTGGCAGGAGTTGCGTTTATTTCTTAAGTCCTTGTAAATAAAGAGTTAGATACTTTGAATTTTGGCTAAACCCCACTGATCCCAGAGTAATAGGAATTTGAATTAGACGCCGATTAACACGGGTGAACACGGATTAAAGAAGGTTGAAAGAATCTGTGTCAATCCGTAATACTATCTTTCAAAACGTTGTTTTTTATGCTCGATTTTCGTTTTGGCCGTTCGTAACATATTGATAAACAGCACCTTATGAAGTATTTCTGTTAGACGAACTTTTCGGTTGCGGCCGAGGGCGAAGCCCGAGGCCGCGCCAAGTGAATCCGTGTCTGGAAAGTATAGTGATGAACGGAAAGACAAAAATTATCGTGTTTGGCGTATTGGTGGTATTGGGGGCGGCGTTGCTCACCTACGGCGCGTTCTTTCATTCTACGAACGTCCTGCCGCAGCAGGGGGGTGAATCCGCAGCGTTTGCCAAGTCGGAACCTGCCCTTATGAAGGAAGCATCCGTGGGCGGCGTGACGCGGGACGAATCAGGAAAGATCAAGCAGACCTACACCGGCCAGGCTCCTAAAGCCTGTCCGACCTGAGGCAGCTAAGAAGCAGATCATGGTGCCCATGGTCAAAAAAACCAAACTGAACAATCTTGCTTCGAAGCTGCTCGGCGGGCGAATATGGATTCAATCGGCATTCCTGTTAGTGTGGCTCGACCCGCTGGGCGTGCGCTGGCACACGATGTGCTCGCCTGTTTTTCATTGCTACGCGTGCCCATTGGCGACTTTCGCCTGTCCGATCGGCGTCATCGCCCAATTCAGTGCACTGCACATTTTCCCGTTCATAGCCATCGGCCTGCTGGTCGCGGTCGGGGCCGTGTTCGGCTCGCTTATTTGTGGCTGGGTCTGCCCCTTCGGCTTGCTGCAGGACCTGGCCGCTAAAGTCCCGACGCCTAAGTTCGACCTGCCCAAAGTCGCCGGGCATTTTCGTTACGTCATGCTCATCGGGACAGTGCTGGCCATTCCCTATTTCTTTGGCGAGGGGCACCCGCTTTTTGTCTGCCGGATATGCCCGGCGGGGGCGCTCGAAGCGGCCGTGCCGAACATGGCCGGCCAGGCGATTGCGGGCCAAGAGGTTATCTGGCCCAACGCACTGAAGCTGATAATCTTGGGCTTGTTTCTTCTGGCGATTTTCCTTATGAGAAGGCCGTGGTGCAGGCTGCTCTGTCCGCTCGGCGCGATATTCTCGCTGTTCAATCGCGTCTCGGCGTTTTTCCTGCGATTCGATGCCGACGAATGCACGCACTGCGAGCGCTGCCACCAGTTGTGTGAATACGGTATCCAGCCGGAGAAGACCCCGAACGACCTGAACTGCATCCGCTGCCTCGAATGTACCCGCTGCACGCTGGAAGCCCTAACTCTCGGCAGCATTTTCGAGCCCACAGAGACAACGGCTCCGCCAGGTGAAGATTAGTATTCAAGGACCGACGGCCTTGCCCAAATCAGCAGGCGCATTCTTCTACGGGGGCATCTCTTCGATTCTTGCATCAAGCTCGGCAAGCGCAAAACCTTCGGCACGAACGATGCGCTTCTGATCCGTCAGAATCAGCCACGGCAGTGACCGCACGCCCCAGGCGAGGCGCGTCTTCTCCGCGTCACCAGGGACCATCCCGACGGTAAAGGGGACGTTGTTCTTTTTGACCCATTTATTGAGCATATCTTCATCAACTTTCGGGGTCTGCACTGCGATGACAGCTATGCCTTTTTCTTTAAGTTGCTCCGTCCGTTTAGCAAGCTGACCGATGCAATTCCGCGACGGGCGCTGGTTCATGTCGAAGAAGCAGATAAGCTGTATTATGGTGTGTGTTTGAGTTATATCAATATCTATGCCCAATTCCTGTAATTCGGGCAGCTTTCGACCAACGAGACTTGGATATTGTCGGGTTTTAGGCGGTACGGCAGGGCCTATCCTAATGCGAGGGCTGGGTACAATGACCCGACAATTCGGTACTTGCTCTTTTATCTGACTTATCTCCTCGTCGTTTAGTCCGTCCGCATCGATGGTGAGTAATTGAAGACCGGTGCCAAGAGTCTTGAGGTGCTCGAGCGAGTCCTGCTCCAAAAACAAGTCACATATGTAAAGTGTTCGCAGGGATTCCAGATCAGCCAAAGGCAGAAGCTCGCCGGTATGGGTCTCAGACACGTACAATGTCAGCTCTTGCAGTGATTTCAGACCGCGCAGTTGTTCAAGAGCCCCAGGAGGAATATTATCGCCTATGAGATGTAGATCTTTCAGATGTGTAAGTCGCCCAAGATGGCGCTCTCTATCATCTGCAATCTCGGAAATCCCTATATTCCATAAGGTACTAAGTGAAGGTAGGGTACGCAAGAGTTGAAGTCCTTCGCGGGTTGGCGAACATCCGCTAAAGTAAAGCGTTTGCAGTTTCTTTAGGCCCGCAATCGCCTTGAGAATCTTGTCGCCTGTGGCATGTTCCGGATTTCGAGAGTCTGCCCGCCAGAACAATCCCTCAAGGCTAGTCAGCCGGCCCAATGCAGAGTAATCATGTTCTTCAACACGGACCCCGGAGGTCTCCAGTCTCTTGAGTGACGATGCAGACGACAGGCTGTTCATATTCTGTGCCGTCAAGGTGACTTTCATGATAAACAACTCTTCAAGTCGAGGCAACTCCCTGAGAAAGCTGAGGTCAATGCCCTTTGGCGCCGGCGGCAACCAAAGAATTTCCAGTGCTCGGAATTCCCTTAGTTGTCCTAAGCCAGCGCCGGTATAATTGATTTCCGTCAGGTTAAGTTCTTTCAAGTGCTTTAATCCGGTCAGATCTTTGAACACGTCTTCGGTATTCCACGATGACAGATAGAGTGATTCCAGAGAAGTCACTTTTCCCAGAGCAGCGACCCCAACGTTGCTGACGCTTGTTTCTCCAACTGTGAGATCTCGGAGAGAACTCGAGTACTGCAGGTGCAGAATACCCTCGTCGCTGATCTTGGTATTGTAAAGCCAGAGCTTCTCAAGGGACTTGATCTTGCCTAAATGCGCCAAACCGGCATCTGTGATGGTACTATGATTCAAAAGGACCTCTCGCAAAGGACCGTTTGGCTCAAAGTGTGAAAAGCAGTGACCTGTAATTTTTCCACCATACATAACAAGCCGTTCCAGCGACTTAATTTGTGCCAGGTGTGATATCCCCGTGTCACTGATTCGCTCGCAGTTGCTAAGACCAATACTCTTTAGTGAAGGTAGCTCTTTAAGATTTGCCAATCCCTTGTCCGTAATTTCCGTGCGATCCAAATCGAGTCTTTGCAGAAACTTCAGATTGGCGAGATATCTAAGCCCTTCATCCGTGAAACATCCTCTGCCAATGTTGAGATCGATCAGTGAGGTCAGCTTTGAGATATGCATAAGTCCGGCATCACCGACATTCGGCGAATAACAAGATAAGATCTGAACGCCTTCCAGATCAACGAGCTGTGCGAGGTGCATATCATTGACATCAAAATCAAAACGAATCAGCTGCACATCATCCGGATTCAATGATTTCAACGCGGCCAGATGCGCTGAGCCTGTCTGACTCACATCAAGGCGCAAAGCCATGCCCGCTGAAACACGCACCTCGCCTCTGGCCGGGCCAACGTCTTGCCAGTCCATCCAGCGATCCATAAAACTTGATTCATTAACGAAAAACCGCCCCAAACTCACCTCGGACGGAAACCGAACAATTCTCTCCGACTGTCCCACGGCAGTAGAAATAGAAATACAGACAAGCCTCATGATGGACATATATGTAGCTTTCATCGTCCTACTCTCCTGAAATGAGTTGACATTTATTTCCGAGTTCAGCTATGGAAAATCCCTCTGCTCGGACGATGTGTTTGCTATCGGTCAGAATCAGCCACGGAAGAGATTGCACACCCCAGGTGAAACGGACCTTCTCGGCATCCCCCTGAACCATCCCGACCGCGAAGGGGATGTTGGAATTCTTCACCCATTCGCGAAGTCCATTCTCATCGATCTTTGAGGCTTGTATTGCTACGACGGCTACACCTTTCTCTCTCAACTGCTCCGCCTGTTTGGCTAATTGCGTAATACAATTCCGCGACGGCCGCTGCTCCATGTCCCAGAAGCAGACGAGGATCATCTTGTTTTTGGCCTGATTGGGATCTGAGCCAACGGCAAATTCCTTCATGTTGGGCAAGGATTTGCCTGTTAATTGGGCAGAAGGCATTGCAGCAACATATCCTACAGCGCGGCTATGGTCGTAAACATACGTCCCCGGTGGAAATTGGATGTCAAAGTCTTCTTGCGTCAAGTCTGCATTGATTTTCACTTGCTCAACCTTCAACCTTCTTTCAATGTCGACAACGCGCTGCCCGGAAGAGGGATCACGCCCATAAAGCCTGAATTCGCCTTCTACCGGGAACCATACCCCATTTCCACAATCTTTGAACTCACCAAAGGCTTCATACCAGATTAGGCCGTCCGGCCCCCAATAGCGTGTACGTCTTGCTCTCCATCCAATTTCGGGATCTATCCAAACCTCTACTTTGGCGCCGTCCAGTTGAGTGGCCCGCACAAAATAACATTCATGTCCCTGCCATTGGTCCTGTTTGAGGGTGGTAATCTCACAATCAGCTAAGGATTCGCCTAACTTCTTGTCTCGGTTGAAAAGCGTCATTCCAAAGTCAATCGGGACAGGCCAGGCGTGTATATGTCGCTCTTTGAAAACGTCGCCTTTGTTCTCATTTGGTGTCCACTGCTTACGTCCTTCGCCATCGAAAGTTAGAATAAACCGAAATGGCTTGCCGAGGATAAGCTTGCCGTCGTTCACTGTTGTATCGGTGTATTCTTTTATTCCTTCGCGCCGCCAATGTATCTCTAAGTTGCGTTTTAGAGGCATTCCGTGTTTTTCGTTTAGGGCCTTGTTGAATTGCTCATCTACAGTGTACTTGCAATCAACATTTCTGTGTAAAGAATCACCAATTCTAACCGCCTCAATCAGCTTGGCTCCCGTAATATCCGGTAACTCGGCACAGGTTGGTGAGACAGCCGCCTGGTCGATAAGACCAATGGCAACCACAATCGCCAGACGCGCCCCCGTAATGGCTATCTTATTTCCGCGCATAAGAAACCTCCTTGCCGGCTTTTGCGGGCTTTCAACGTCCGAGTGCTCGCTTCAGTTAAACTGCTGCTTTTTTCTTATAAACCGCAAATCCGGCGGCTGCAACAGCAATAATACCGATGACCAGGACCACTATCCGGTTTCTCGATTTAGCAGATTCTTCTGCGGTGGCCGCAGGGGGCCGGGTTGCCGCCATCGTGCATGGTTTGCCTTCGATCCTGAACGGCCCGGCTACTTCGACGGTTGCGGTGAATGGGCCCGCCACGTTCTTGGGCTCTCGCCACGAGAGCGAACATGTGCCGCCTCAGCCATATTGGAAGCTATACGTGCGGTCATACGCGCCGTCTGCGCTTCTGATACGCACCTTCGGGGCTTGCGGCTGAGCGCCGTCGCGGGTCAGCTCGATACGTTCGCTGTCCCGGCCCTTCAGCATGTGTCTAAACGAATGTGTTCCTTCGTTTTCAGATGTGTCGAGCGCAGCGACAATCGGCTCGCCAATCGAGAGCACGGTCTCTTGGCCCTCGGCGATATCAAAAACGCTTGTTTCAGCAGCCCCGCTGCCTTGCAGTCTCCATTGTGTACCTTTGTCGTCTTCGCGATCAATGAGCCAGTCGTAGATGCGATATTGGCCCACCGGCAGCGAAGCGATGCCTTTTTCGGGCTTGCGCGTAAACAATCCGTTCTCACCGTTGGCGGAGAGCTGCGTGACGGCCTCCGGCAGCCGAACGCTCCCGAATTTCATGTCCTCGGCCCTCGTGAGCTTTATGCACGCCCCATCGCGGGCAATTTCAGGCTGGTACAGCACACCGTCAACTTCGATGTAATTGCCTACAAAGCGTGTGTCTTGATCGCCTTGTTTGCCAATTCGCATCCGGTCACACTCAGCGGCATTGGTGGATTTGTCATCGAACGTCCCATTTGCATTGTAGTCGAAAAGAACGCAGTGCCTCTTCTCTGCCCCAACGGTAATGTCGCCCTCGTACCAGCCGCCGGACGATGCGTAAAGTCCCCGGTTGCGCTCGTCGTAGGCATACGACCTGAAATTCAGATGATACGTTACAGGCCCATCCTCGATCTGGAAAATCACCTTCACGGGTCCGAAGTACGCGTTGTTCTGGTCCATCATCCGATAAGCTGCCGCCGCGGTTTCGTCGTCCAGCCGGCTGTTCCCGTTTGAGTCGATATATAACAGGTCATACGGTCCCTGTTTGTGTGTCCGATCCAGGGCTATCCACAGATAGCCGGTTTTGGCCATGGGGGTTGACCATTTGGCGAAGAAGGGGCTCTCTACCTTGAACTGCGGCAAGTCCACACCAGATGGCTTTTCGGTGCTCAGATCGAGCGTCTGGGGCTGCATTCCGCCGCCCAGCAGGCCGGGCTCGCGGGCGGAGTGATATTGAAGCCACTGCTCCTCCTGGGCCGGGGCCTGCGATGTCATAACAAGCAGGCCGATGCCCACGGCCAGGCAAATGTGTGCAATGTTTCGCATTCCGGTTGCCTCCCAAAAAGGGTGTTTCTTGGTTATATGGAGTGCGTCCCTTCGTCTCACTATTCCAAAAAGTCACAGATTCAACGAAAAAGTAACGGTTGTTCTCGGACCTTCCCCGATATTTTTTCCTCAAATTGTCAATTTTCTTCGCAGAAAGACACCACTTCGGTGTTTTCCTCGGTCCGGCTTGCCAAGCCTCCGGGCACCGATTGGAGACCCAGACAGGCACAAAACCGCTCGCGGAAGAAAGGATGGGCAAATCCCAGGATCATAAAAGGCAAATTCAGCACGTAAAGACACAATCCAAATGTCAATCCTCCCTGGACGACTATCATTATGCCTTCAGAAAGGTCCGGTTTTGACGACGTGATTATCGAACCGACAACGATAAATCCAAACATGGCAACCGAACTAACCAGAAGGGTCCATAGAGCCAGCCAAAGCATGAAACAGACAGGACGGTAC
Organism: uncultured Pirellulales bacterium; assembly: GCA_964462945.1. Lineage (GTDB taxonomy): Bacteria > Planctomycetota > Phycisphaerae > Sedimentisphaerales > Anaerobacaceae. The sequence goes on along the minus strand of CAYWZW010000105.1, from coordinate 4,160 downwards.
TTTCCCCTGCAGAGTCTTTGCGACACAGTCATTGCTGTCAGCATTGTGAGAGCCATAAAAACAAGCAGGGCTAAGAACAGAGCCGTCTCTTCCGGGAGCTCGAAGGAGTAGGACAAAACGCCCAAACACGCAACTGCCACTAAGATCCCCAAAGATATCAGGAATCGTACAAAACCTCCGAACCCGTGAAAATAGTTCGCGATCAACCACAATCCCGCTATACCCACGGCCATAGAGTGAAATACCGTATCGAACTGAGATGCAGATGAGAAAGGCATCCCCGAGAGTTTCTTGAATGCCAGCCAGAGCAAATTCACAATCACCAGAGGGGCGAGGATCAGTAGAATACGTAGATCACAGTTTGCCTTAGGAACGACAAGCGCGAGAATCAATGCCAGCCAAATAAGCGATCCCGCTGCTGAGTAATACCACTTCCAGTCAAAACTCGCCGCTTCGCCCTGTTGCGGTCCCATTTCACCAAGATCCGCGGAAGGTACAATTTGCAGCTTGCCGAATACTGTTGGAGGTACTCGCCACGAGTACGAGCAGGTGCCGCCTCAGCCGAACTCGAATTTGTCGGAGGCAATTTTCCTCTGTCCCCTGTAAACGGCAAAAGTCGGCGGTTTGCTCCTGTCCCCGTTAGTATAGGCTTCGCCGCCCACGCCGAGCAGCTCATAGCTGAGCCGCAAAATCCGACCCTGGCGTTGCACTTTGAGCGTTGGGACCAGTGGAGCGCCGACTTTGAGGACTTCCTGCTGGCCCGCCCTTATCGTTATCCGCTCACTACCGGCGCTGCGACTCCGGATGTAAGCGCCCTTCAAACGGACGTCTTGCAGCAGATATTCGCCTGCTGGCAACCTAATGGTTTCCTCGGGGTTTTTGAGTGTTTCCGTGTGACCATCATTTCGGCGCAGAACCAGCCGCTCAACATCCTTGCCCTCCAGCCTCAACTCGCCCAGGGCCGAATCTGGCTTGCTGGGTTCCTGGGCTTGGCAGAGGCATGCTCTGGTTCCCAAAAGCAGCAAGACGGTGATGAGCGAATCCGTGAATCTGCGTTTGTCGATCTGTGTGTAGCTCATGGTTGGCTCCCATTTTTCGCCCTTGGCGTAAGGCCGCTTGCCGGCTTACGCATATATCATTATAGACGGCAAGGAACCGGGGTCGTTACAAGAAAAACTCAAAAACTCCCTACTATTCTCAACTTTCAGGCAGCCTACTCCCGGCAGATCACGATCTGGCGCGTTCCGGCTACTTTGCCGTAGAGTTCCTGCGTATCGTAGAGCACGCGGATGGTGAAGGTTTCTTCGTTGCCGCTGAGTTTCAGGTCGGTGGGTACTCGCCACGAGTACCCGCACGTGCCGTCTCAGCCAAAGGGCATGACGCCCTCGGCGACCTGCTGGCCATCGGCCCGTGTGATCACGACTTTGGGATCGAGCGATACGTTTCTTTCAAAGCTGTGTTTCTGGCCGTCAGGCGTGGTGAACTCTTTTTTCTCCTTTCGCGAAGTGTCGTCGAGGCCACGAATCATGATGTCCAGCCCGGGGTCTATCAGGACGGCTTTGACCTGCAACTGGTCGCCCAATTTGATTCGTTGATCTTTCGCCGGGGTAGCAAACAACACATCCGGCTTGTTTGAAAGGTCGAAGATGTATGGCCTGTTCTGCCGAATCTTTATTCCATAGACGTAGGAACGTGATCCTCGACTACTGGGCCGACCGTCAGTATGATAATTTTCCGATATGAAAATACTTAGCCGTCCAAAGGTCAGCCTCAGGTACGCCGGCAGATAATCACCGACCGGCACCCGGCAGCTCTTGGTCGGCTTGGGCCACCCACGTTCCATCCCGTCTCCAACGGCAACGGCCGTATTCTCAGAACGCAGCGAACCCTGAATCGAGACTTCCTGAATATCGCGCCCGCCTGGGCCGACCTCGAACGTCCCCAATTCGCCTTCGTAGGGCCGTGCGAATAACTTATCGCCCAGCGCCGTAGTCGCAAAGCGATAATACGCTCCGCCGATAGCATGTATTGAATTTAACTGGTCTGATCCCCACCAGCGCGGTGGATTCTGCGGGTCGCTTTTCGGGATTAAATGGAAAGTGGTGCCCGGCCGATCAAACGGCGTCCCAAAGACGTAGCTATGTCCGAGCACGGCGTCATGTTTGGCGTCGCCGATCTTGATTTCGCCTTTGCGCACTTTTGTAGCAAAGAAGGTCAACTGGGGATCTTGCTGGCGAGCAATCAGTCGCGCCATGATTTCCACTGGATGTGTGCCAGCGGAGCCAAAGTCAAAGGTCACCTCAAGACTCTCGAAGCAGACCTGTTGCTCGGTGGACGAATACTGCATCAGTGCGGCTTTGGGCGGGTCCTTCAGAGGCATTAGCGGTCTCTCATCAGCCAAGTCGCCATCGCCGTTTCGGTCGAAATAGAGCCGGTCGTACCCCGTTCCGGTCCCGGCCGATTCGTCAATGGCCAGATGATAGTACATGCGGGGCGGGGATTGTCCTACGGTCTTCCCTGCGAAATTGATCATTCCATGGATGGGCCTGGCGGACTTAAAATGTGGATACTGACCTGGCCGGACTTTGTCGGGCTGGTCATAGCAGAGGGTCAACTGGCCTCTGACAAAATCCCGCGATATGTCGCTGCTCAGGTCGAAGACGGAAACTTCATCAAGATCAAATACGAGTTGGCCGGGCTGTTCTTCGATGCCCGCTTCTTTGGTCACTTGCTCGCCGGCGACCTCTCTGGTCCGCTCCTGGCTGCCGGTCTGCTCGGTTTTCTCCTTGCAGCCGAAGGCAAGCCACATCAGCAGCAGACACGATAGCACGACGCTGCTGCGCAGCAACCCCCAGAAAAACGGTTTTCCTCTCATAATTTAGCTCCTTTCGCACAAGAGTCCGAACAAGCTCAATTCCGCCGTGATGCAACCGCTAAAGCTCATACTACATGAGACTATCCGCAATGTCAAACGTTTCATAGTATTTCACAATTTTTCGCAAATCCCGGCCCTTCCTGTATTTTGACTCGATTCTCGCAGCGTAGAATGCGTTGTTTTGCAGTGAGAATACTTGCCACGTCTGATATTGGCACAGAATTGCGCCGCGAGCGCCGTTGGCGTGGGTTTTGAAATACACGCTGCACGAGCAAAAACGCGGCAAATAAAGATTGACAGCAGGATATGAATCAATTAAATACCACCGAGCGTGAACTTGTGCTTTATTGTTCGATTTGTTTTGCGGGAGGTATTAGACTATGAGAACAGCATGTGTGTGCACATTGTTGGCAGTCTTGGCGGCCGGCGGCTGTGCTACGGGTAAAGGTGAGAGCTATTCCAGGGCCGGCTTCAATTTCAGCACGCTCGACAAGGTCGCTGTCCTTGAAGTCTCCGGTGCGGTACGAGGGGACCCGGTCAAGAACCAGATCGGAGACTTCTTTGTCATGGAGCTGCTCAAGAGAGGGTACACGCCCGTCGAGCGGGCGAAGGTCCAGGCGCTGCTGAAAGAGCAGGAATTTCAGGCATCTGATGTCACCAGCGACGAGGATGCCGCCAAGGCGGGCAATATCCTGAACGTGCCGGCCGTGATGCTCATCAACATACCGACTTATAAAGAAGAAATAAACATGACGGCGAAAATCGTCAGTGTCGAAGATGGCGGCGTCTTATGGGCCGGCAGCGCATCGGGCAGTACGGGAAAAACCTTCTCCACGATTCTGGGAGCTGCCGTGGGTGCCACTGCCGGTGCTGTTGTTGCCGGCGGTGATACACGCGACAGGGTCGCGGGCGGCATCATAGGCGGCATATTGGGCGGCGTCGCAGGCCAGGCGTTGTCCCCTCAGCAATCCGAGCAGGTCCAGAAGATCATCAAGAAACTATGCGAGACCATGCCGCCTCGAATACCGGCACAACGGTGAAGTCCGCGACACTCTGCGGTCAATCCCCCCCAGAATGCGATGGGGCGCGACCGAGGAGAAGAAGTCAAACAATTGGGGCCTATGCCGAATGAATCGGTATAGGCCCCAGACTATTTCAAGTCTCAATGTCGCTGCCGCCAAAAGCCGCCGTGTTTACCCTTACGGAGCTGTCCTTGGCCGATTCAGGCGAATGTCGTCGATGTACATCTTGCCCGAGCCGCCGGGCGCCGTCATGTTGCCCCTGG
>CAYWZW010000104.1:0-13597 GCA_964462945.1 uncultured Pirellulales bacterium | reverse complement strand
TCGTGAAACCGATTTTCTGAAATAATATATGCCTAACTTCAATTTTGCAAAACTCCTATTAGTATGCTTCTTCCAGTGCAGCGGTGACCATCGCCCCCAACTGCTCGAGTCTGAAGCCGGCAACGTATATCCCCTTCTTCGGGCACGTGGCCTGGCACACCCCGCAGCCTTTGCACAAGGCGGCGTCTCTTTCGACGGTCTTCTTGATGCTGCCCTGGTACATATATTCAACGAGCGTCAACGCCTTGTAGGGACACGGATCGATGCAGTAGGCGCACCCGTCGCAGTTCTCGTCCACGACCTGCGATATGGTGGCCTCCAGCTCGATCTGGTCTTTGGACAGGATCGTGGCGGCGCGGGCGGCCGCGGCGCCGGCCTGGGCGATGCTCTCCTCGACGGATTTAGGGCAGTGGGCCAGGCCGCACATGAACACCCCGTCGGTGGCGAAATCAACCGGCCGCAGCTTCATGTGCGCCTCGAGGAAGAACTTGTCCTGGTTGAGCGGTATCTTGTAGAGCTTGCCCACTTGCTCGGCGCTCAGGCCCGGCACGATGGCGGCGGCCAGCGCGACCACGTCGCAGTCTATCGCGACGGGCATATTCAGGACGGGATCCTCACACGAGATGCGCAGCCGGCCGTCTTGGGCGGAGACCTCGGGCTTCTTATCTTCCCGGTAACGGATGAAACGCACGCCTTTGCTTCTTGCCTGTCTGTAGTATTCTTCCAATAAGCCGTACGTTCTCATGTCACGGTACAGAATATAAACGGCCGTTTCCGGGTGCATGTCCTTTATGGCGATGGCGTTCTTCACCGCTTCGGAGCAGCAGACCCGGCTGCAATAGGGCCGTGCCTTCTCTCTCGAACCCACGCACTGAATCATCACGATGGATTTGGCCTTTTGCAACTCAGGCTTATCGTCGTGAATCCATTCTTCCAGCGTTCGCTGGGTAATGACGCCGGGATGCCGGCCGTAGAGATATTCGGTCGGTTCGTATTCTTCGGCGCCGGTGGCGACGATGACCACGCCGTGCGATACTTGTTTGCCGTCACCGTTGTGCTGTATTGTGGATTTGAAGTTTCCAACGGACCCCTCCACCGCCGACACGACACTGTCCATATAGACGTCTATATTAGGATGTGATTCAGCTCGCTCGATTGTATCGGCCAGTTTTTGCCGCAGATCGTCGCCGCTCAGAAGGCTGTATATGTGTCTGGAGTTTCCCCCGAGCTGCTTTTCTTTTTCCACGAGATGGACCTTGAAGCCCTGGTCCGCCAGGTTGAGCGCCGCCGTCATCCCGGCGATGCCCCCGCCGATCACCAGAGCGTTGTTGTTCACTTTCAGGGTCCCTCTGTGTAGCGGCTCCAGCAGCCTGGCCTTGGCCACGGCTATCCGGACAAGGTCTTTGGCCTTCCGCGTGGCCTGTTCGGGCTGATGCATGTGCACCCACGTACACTGGTCGCGGATATTGGCCATCTCAAAGAGGTACTCGTTCAGGCTGGCCTCCCGGCAGGTGTCACGGAACAGCGGCTCGTGAGTCCTCGGACTGCACGAGGCGACCACCACGCGGTTGAGGTTGTGCTCCACGATGACCTTCCGCATCTTCTCCTGAGTATCCGTTGAGCACGTATAGAGATTATCCTCGGCATACGCGACGTTCGGCAGGGTCCTGGCGTATTCGACCACGGCCGGTACGTCGGCTACTCCGCCGATATTCTTGCCACAGTGACAGACAAACACGCCGATGCGTGCCTCCTGACCGTCCACGTCCTTCTCAGGTGGATATTCCTTGTGCACGGTTAGAGTGCCCCTCTTGTCCGTCAGCAGCGCCATGGCCTTGGCCGCGCCGGCGGAGGCCTCCGTGACCGTTTCCGGGATGTCCTTGGGTCCGGCGAAAGGCCCGCAGACATAGACGCCCGGCTTGGAGGTCTCGACGGGCGCCAAGCCCTGCGTCGCGGCGAAACCATGCTGGTCGAGCTCGATCCCGAACTTTTCCGCCAGGTCGCGGACCTCGCGAGGAGGCCGCAGCCCCGTCGAGAGGACCACCATGTCGAACTCATCGGTGGTTATTTCGCCGTCCGCCTCCTGCTGGTATGTGATTCTCAGGTTCTTTGTGCCGGGGACTTCCTTGATTGAGGACGGCAGGCAGCGAACGTACTTGACGCCGAGCTCTTTGGCCCGCTCATAGTAGGCGTCGAACCCTTTGCCGTAAGCCCGCATGTCAATGAAGAAGATCGTGCAATCCAGGTCGCTCTGGTGTTCCTTGGCTATGATGGCCTCCTTGGTCGCATACATGCAGCAGACCGAGGAGCAATAGTTGTGTTCAACGTCGCGCGACCCGACGCACTGAATCCACGCGATCTTCTTGGGATGCTTCTGGTCCGAAAGCCGCAGTACCTTTCCTAAGAAGGGCCCGCTGGCGGAAAGAAGGCGCTCGAACTGCATGCTCGAGATGACATTCGCAAAGCGGCAATACCCCAGCTCCTTCTTCATATCCGGATCGAAGTGCTCATACCCCGGCGCCAGAACAACCGCGCCGACGTTTACCTGCTGGATTTCGTCCTCCTGCTCGTAGTCGATGGCCTTGGCCTCGCAGAAGTTTTCGCAGGACTTGCAGACGTCCTTGAGAAAGTGCATGCACGTAGTGCGGTCGATCACGGCGACCCTGGGGACCGCCTGGGGGAAGGGGATGTAGATGGAAGAGCGTGGAGACAAACCCATGTCGTAATCGGACATGATGGGCCTTGGCGCGTTCAGTGTGATTTTGGACAGATCCACCGCGTCCGTCGGGCAGACCACTTTGCAGGCGCCGCAGGCGATACAAATGGCAGAGTGCTTGTCGTAGGGGACGGCAACCTTCCGGGTCGAGCCTCGATTGACGAAGTTAATGGCGCCCACCCCCATTCTCTCCTCGCAGACTCGGGTGCACAGTCCGCAGAGGATGCAGTCCTCGTCCTTCTTGGGGAAACGTGACTCGGTGACTCCCATCTGCTGCGCCACGGCCTTTATCGCAGACGAATCCGGGCAGCGCGCCAGCAGCAATTCCACCATGATCCGGCGGGTCTTCAGCACTTTTTCGGTATCGGTGCGCACAACCAGCCCGTCCTGGGCGGGATAGACGCAGGAGGCCTGGATGACCGGGCCGCGAGGCCTTTGGATTTCGACCAGGCAGAGGCGGCACGCGCCGTAGGGACTCAAAGACTTGTGGTAGCACAGCGTGGGAATGTGGATACCCAGTTTCTCCGCCGCCTGCAGGACGGTCGAACCTTCTTGAACGTCAATCTTCTTGTTGTCGATTGTCAAACTAATCATTTTCCGTCCGTCTCTCTCGTATCAAAACGATAAACTGAACCGTTTTTCCCGTGTTCAAATAGAAAGTCAATCTCAGGGTGGCCTGCGACAAGCGTGCGTATGGTTTCGTAAACATCCCCCATCGGCTTGCAGTCCGGGTGGCTGGTGCAAAAGGTCGCCTTGACGGTGGTCCCCTCGCCGGGCCTGGAATTCAGCTCAATCGTTCCATCGCTTTCGCGCGTGGCCTGGGCCAGAAGAGGCAGCCCCAGGCCGACCTTGCGTGTTGTCCTGGTCGTGAAAAAAGGATCGAGCGCTTTCTGTAGAGTCTGCTCGTCCATCCCTTTGCCGTCGTCCTTGATTTCGATTGTCAACAGGTCTTTAGCCGGGTCTTCATGGATCCTGATTTCAATTCTCTTAGCCGAGCCGGAAATCGAATTTTCCGCGATATCCAAGATGTGGAGCGAGAGATCTTCCATTCAATCTACGACCACTTTCCTTCCCATCTCATTGCACAGGGCCTTGCGGATTTCGCCCAGCGAGAGGTCCTCGATCATAAAGCAGGTGGAATTCTTCCCAACGTCCTCCAGGAAATGAGCGTCGGAGAAGATGACCACCGGATAGCCGTATCCTTGTGTCATCGAAGACGGCCGGGACACTTCTACGGCGTCCAGGCGCAATCCTTTAGGAATGAAGCCCAACTGGCCAATCAGGCTGAACCGCTCGCGGTCTATGTGGGAGGCGATGGCTAATCCGCAGCGCTCGTGTATCGCCTCGACGATCTGTTTGACGCTCAGCGCCGTGGCCCCGATCAGCAGTTTGCGGTTCGTCCCCACCACCTGGTCCCATTCGTCAACAAGGGTCTGAGGGCCGAACGATTCCTCGTAATTCTCGGTGGACAGATTTTCGTACACCAGGTCCTGCATCCGTATCAGGTCACTCTCGGTTTCAAACAAACCCAGAATATGAGCTTCCTCGCGAGAGGTAATCTCCATCCCGGCGACGACCGAGAGCCCTTCCCGCAAGCCGGCTTTCACCACCGCGGCGACATTCTCCGCCGAATTGTGATCGCATATTCCGATCATATCCAAGCCCATTTTCCTGGCCTGTTTCACTATCGCCGTCGCCTGCATCTGGTCATCGGCACAGGGAGAAAGGCAAGTATGCAAGTGCAGGTCGGCTCTTACCTTTCTCATCGTTCCATTCCGGTAACCCCGAGTTCGTACAGCCTGCCGACAAGCTCAAACGTGGGCATTTCACTGACCATGATCACGATGTTTTCAGTCTCTGCTTTCTTGAGGGTCTCCTGCTCCGGTTCTCTACCGTTGACCAGGATGATTCCGGCGAGGTTCTTCATGCTCGCGATGGCCACGATGTTTTGATGAACCTGCAGAGTAATCCAGAGGTTTCCTTCTTCGGCATGGGCCAGAACATCGCTGAGAAGGTCGCTGGCATACCCCCCGGCGACCTCACGGTCCAGGCTTCCTTTTGCCGACCTAACGCTTAGATTTAGCTTTTGAATCAGCTCCGTGAGTTTCACTCTTGGCTCCATTCTCGATAAAGATATGTATCTCCAACGTCGTTCCCTTGCCCACCGTTGACCGCAGGCCCATTTTACTGGCACACTTGCGGATATTGGTCAGGCCCATGCCGGCTCCGAAGCCCAGCTCTCGGACCCACTCGGGAGCGGTTGAATAGCCCGGCTGCATGGCCTTCTCCACGTCGGGGATGCCCGGGCCCGAATCTTCCACCCGCACAAAGATCTCGTGCGGCTCGACGCGAACGCGAATCTTGCCGCCTTCGGTGTAGATAACCAGGTTCATCTCTGCTTCGTAGGTGGCGATAGCCACCCGGCGAACGATCTGCGGGTCCAGACCCAGCCGCCGCAGCGAGGACTTCAGCCGGCTTGCGCCTTCGCCCGCACGCTTGAAGTTCTGGCCCTCCACGTCGTATTGAAAGAAGAGCGACACTTTATCAGCGAGGATGTCCTCAAAAAAGTGCTTTATCCGGTGGCGATAGACCTCCTCTTCCTCGATGTGGTCGATCTCCAGCTTCTTGAGCAGACCCTCAACAATGGTTCCCTTGGTGATCATACCCACAAGTCGTTTGCTCTCATGGTCGAGCACGGGAAAACGGCCGAAGCCAAACTGCTCGAACTTATTGACGGCCTGTGTCAGCGGTTCATCGGCATAGAGGGTCTGAACGTCTTGGCTCATCTTCTCGCCGATAGGGCAATCCGGCTCCCGGTTGGCCAGCCACTTGATGAAGTCTTCAATGCTGATGATGCCGACCAGTTTGTCGCCGGCCACGACCGGCGTTCCGGAGATGCGTTTCTCGCGAAGGATCTCGCGCAGCCGGCTCATCGGCGTCTGCGGAGTCACTGTCACGAGGTTTGTCCTCATGACCTCGCCGACGCTGATCTCGTAGATAAGCTCCTGAATCTTACTGATCTTGTTATCCAGAGCCATGTACTATTGTCTCGCTTACTGTTTTCTCTGATATTCGGAACACCCCGGCAACCCGTTCATCCACAGCCGGCCGCAGGACTCAAACATCGGTAGCGGCGTCGTCAAAAGCGGGATGTTCTTGGATTTCGCCATGTCGATAGTCAGTTGGTCGGGTCTTTTGCCGCGGACGAAGCATATCGCGGCCAGGTCGGCCATCTCCGCGGTGCGCACCACCTGCGGATTCGTCAGGCCGGTCAGCAGAAGAGACTCCGGCTTTACGAACGATAGCACATCGCTCATCAGGTCGGAGCCGCAGGCCATCTTGATCGGCTGGTCCAGGAGATCGTCCCCGACGAGGACTTCCGCATCCAGGATTCTTTTTGCTTCTTCCAATGTCATGCTACCAACACCGCATCAAACTTGCATACGTCAGCACAAACTCCACATTTAATGCACTTGTCCTGGTCGATTGTGTGCGGTTCTTTGACCTGGCCTGTAATGGCCTCTTGCGGGCAATTCTTGGCACACAGCCGGCACCCTTTGCATTTCTCCGGGTCGATGGAAAATGCAATCAGCGCCTTGCATACCCCGGCCGGGCAACTTTTGTCCTTGATATGGCTCTGGTACTCATCGCGGAAATACCGGATCGTGCTGAGAACCGGGTTCGGCGCGGTCCCGCCCAGGGCACAAAGCGAAGCGTCCTTGATGGCCTCCGCCAGCTCTTCGAGCTGCTCGATATCGCCTTCGGTGCCCTCTCCTTTGCAGATGCGGACCAATATGCCGTGCATCACGTCGATGCCCTCGCGGCAGGCGGTACACTTGCCGCAGGATTCATCCTTGAGGAACTCGAGAAAATACCTGGCTATATCCACCATGCACGTATCCTCGTCCATCACGATCAATCCGCCGGAACCCATGATGGATCCGACCTCCGCGAGTTTCTCGTAGTCTATCGGCAGGTCCAGCAGCGATTCGGGGATGCAGCCGCCGGAGGGCCCGCCCGTTTGGACCGCCTTGAACTTTTTGTCGTCGATTATCCCGCCGCCGATGTCAAAGACGATCTCGCGCAGCGTAATGCCCATCGGGACTTCGACAAGGCCCGTGTTCTTGACCTTACCGACCACGGAGAAGACCTTCGTGCCTTTGCTGGTCTCGGTGCCGATGCTTGCGAACCATTTTGCCCCCTTGTTGATGATCTCCGGCACGTTGGCCCAGGTTTCGACGTTGTTGATGTTCGTCGGTGCATTCCAGACTCCGGACTCCGCCGGGAAGGGCGGCCTGACTCTCGGCTCCGGGGCCCGGCCCTCCAAAGAGGCGATGAGCGAGGTCTCCTCGCCGCAGACAAAGGCGCCGGCGCCCTGCTGGATCGAAATGTCGAAGCTCAGGCCCTTGCCGAAAACGTCCTCGCCGAGCAATCCGTATTCTCTCGCCTGGGCCATGGCCTTGATCAATCTCTCGCGAGCCAGCGGATATTCATTACGGATATAGACGTAGCCGTGGGTGGCGCCGGTGGCCCTGGCGCCGATGATCATTCCTTCCAGAACGGAATGCGGATCGGACTCGATGATGCTGCGGTCCATAAACGCACCGGGGTCGCCCTCGTCGGCGTTGCAGACTAAGTATTTCGGGATGTGTTTGGCGTTGGCGACGAGCTCCCATTTTTTTCCGGTCGGAAATCCGGCCCCGCCTCGTCCTCTCAGGCCGGACCGCGTGATCTCGCCGACGATTTGTGTGGGCGTCATCTCCGTCAGTGCCTTGAGCAGCGCCGTGTATCCTCCGCGAGCAATGTATTCATCGATCTGCTCGGGATCGATCATGCCCCGGTTCCGCAGGGCAATCAGCCGCTGTTTACCGAAGAACCCGATGTCGCTCATCTTCGGCACCGGAATCTTCTCAGCCGGGGGTGTGTACATGAGTTTCTGTACCGGCCTGCCCTTGAGAAAATGCTCTTCGACCAGGTGAGGAATGTCATCCTCTTCAAGCAGTTGATAGAATATTCCATCCGGCTTGACCACGGCGACCGGTCCCTGGGCGCAGAAGCCGTTGCACCCGGTCATGACAACCGCCACCTCGTTCTGAAGGTCATGCTTCTCGATCTCTCGCTCGAGTGCTTCCTTTATCCTGAAAGACCCATTGGAAACACAACCGGTCCCCGCACACAGCATCACGTGTGTTCGATAGGGTTTCATTCAATCATCTCCCTTGGGCTTAAGGTCCTATCCAACGCGTTCACTCCCGATGGCCAGAGCGTATTCTTCAACCACCTTGTTTGACAAAACATGATCGGAAAAGATTTTGCCGGTCTTTTCCTCGTCCAGGTCCACGTATTTGACGGGGGCCTGTCCTTTGAGCTCAACGGTCATCATCGGTTCCCGGCTGCACAGCCCGGCGCAGCCGGAGGTCGTGACGATGATGCCCTCTGCACCTTTTTGCTCGACCAGGCCGAGCAGCGTGCTCATTATTTTTCTCGCCCCGGCGGCAATGCCGCACGTCCCCATGTGAACCGTGATCTTTGCCCTCGCGTCCCCGTCCCGCAGATTCATCGTCCGGGCCATTTTCTCCCGGATTCTGCCTAAGTCTTCCGGTCTAATCTTGGACATTGCTTGCCTCTTTCAGTCACGATATTTGTCAAGAATATCCGCTGCCTTGGCAGGGCTCAATTTGCCGTACAGGTCTTTTCCCACCGTCGCCACCGGGGATAGACCGCAGCAGCCTATACAACGAACGGCTTCCAATGTGAACTGCTTGTCGGATGTTGTCTGGCCCGTCTGTATGCCCAGCTCACGCTCGAATCTCTCTAAGATTCTCGGCGCGCCTTTCACATGACAGGCCGTGCCCATGCAGACGGTAATGATGTTTTTGCCGCGAGGCTTGAGACTAAAAGCCTTATAGAACGTGGCGATTCGCAGGATGTGCTCGATCGGTATCTGTTTGACCTGCGAGACCCGCATCAGCATCTCCTGCGGCAGCCAGTTGAATTCGTTGCTGATGCCCTGGAGGATCGGCACGAGGCTTTCCCTGCCGCCCTCATACCGGCTGATAATCTCATCGACCCTGGTTCGCTTGTCCGCCTCAATCTCGACCTCGGGCACGGCCGGCGGCTCGAGATAGACAATATTCTTGACCAGGCATTTCTGGACGCACTCGCCGCAGCCGGTGCACTTGTTCGGATCGACGAAGCGTGCCTTCTTCCTGATGCTGACGCTGAAGTTGCCCGCCGTCCCTTCAATCGATTCGACTTCGGAGTAGGTCAGTTTCTCAATGTTCAGATGTCTGCCGCAATCGACCATCCGGGGAGCGAGGGTGCACATCGCGCAGTCGTTGGTCGGGAACGTCTTGTCGAGCTGGGCCATCACGCCGCCGATGGACGGGCCTTTTTCGACCAGATAGACCTTGTATCCGGACTCAGCCAGGTCCAGCGAGGCCTGCATCCCTCCGACCCCGCCGCCGACGACTAAGACGGCACCGACTTTCTCGCTTGTTCGTCGAATCATTTGTCCTCCCTTGGCGGTCTCTACAGAAACCGGACGAGCCTTTTCAGATGCCGGCTAACAATGCGTCGGCGCTGACGAAATGCTTTTGCAGTCCCAGCTTGTCCGGCGGTATTCCAAACGCCAGCCCCATCAGTTGTGTGAAGTAGAATACGGGCAGGTCATAGCGAGTCCCGTATTGCTGCTCGACCTCCGCCTGTCGCGTGTCCAGATTCACGTGGCACAGCGGGCAGGCGACGGCGATTGCGTTGGCGCCAACCGCCAGCGCCTCCTCAAGAATGTCGTGTGTCAGCTTGAGAACCACGTCGGTCCGCGTCATTGCCAGGGCGCCGCCGCAGCACTCGGTTTTGTACGACCAGTCGAGCGTCGTGATTCCCAGCGAACCAAGCAGATTGTCCATGGCCATCGGATACTCACATTCGTCAAACTGCATCACTTTCGACGGCCGGGTCAGAAGACAGCCGTAGTAGCATACCACCTTCAGACCAGGCAACTGCTTTGTGACCGCCGTTGCTGGGTTTGCTCCGCCGTTGAATATCTCAAGAGGGCTCAAGATATTCATCGATTCGGGCAGCGGGCCCTTGAGCACCTCGCGAATCTGACCGGCCATATCGGGGTCCTCTGCTGCTTCGTGTACGGCGGTTTTCAATCTGGCAAAACAGGCGGCACACGGGGCGACGACATCGGTGGCGCCCATTTTTTGCGCCAGATAGAGATTCTGGTAAGGCAGCGCCAGTGATAGCAGCCTGGACGTGCAGTGTGCGGGAGAGGTGCCGCAGCATATCCACCCTTTGATTTCTTCAATGTCCACGCCGAGCTTTTCACAGACGGCCCGGAACGATACGTCGTACTCGGAGCCGGTGGAGTGCAGTGAGCAACCCGGATAGTAGGCGTACTTCGCAGTCATCGTATGTTGGCCTCCCTGGATAAATCATCAAGAGGATTCTTGCATCAGGCGTTTCGCTTCTTCTCCACGCTCTTGACCCGATGAAAGATTTTCAGCGTGGTCAAGGCGCCGCTGAGGCTCGGGACCATCTTGAGCTTGCCTTTTTGGAACATTTTCATTCCCAAGCCCGCGTCTTTGAAAAACTCGAACGTCCTCAGTTTCAGCCCCACAATCATGCCCAGCTCGTACATGCGTCCGCACTTTTTGATATTGGCCAGCGCCGCTCTGTAAAAAGACGCAACCTGGGGAATCGCGGGCTTGATCCCGCGCCGCAGGGCCGTGATTTTCACGGCATCCATCACCTTGGCGACATCCACTTCCTGCGGACACCGGGTCGTGCACGTCTCGCACGATGCGCACAGCCAGACCGTCTTGCTGTTAAGCACGAGGTCGTCCATGCCCAGACGGATGGCGTGGATCAGTTGGGCGGGCTTATAGTCCATCGCGTATGATATGGGACAGCCCGCCGCGCACTTGCGGCATTGATAGCAAAGGTTTACATTCTGGCCGCTTTCCCTCAAAACCGCTTCAGCCAGTTGCGAATGCGATATAGTGGTCAGATTGGATTCCATCGGCTCTCCTTTTCACTCAGGAATCGCCTTTTCTCAGCTACCGGTAGAAACATGATTGGCGGGTACGGCCGGCCCTACTAATCGAAAGTTCGCGGGAACGAAGCGCCCTCAATTCTGGTATTTGATTCTTGCATCTTAAACCACTGCCCAAGCTGGGGTCATCTTCCCAATAATAGCGGGGCCGTCTGCCCAATCATAACGGGGCCATTTTCCCATGAATGAGAAGGAAAGCAAGGAAAAATTCTCCCATTACCCAAAAAAAGAATGGTGACAGATTGCACAGTCCCCTAAGTCGTTGTTTGATGTGAATTTAAGTGTCACTCATTTAGTCCGATTTGGCGGACGGCATAATCGTGCGCGTCGTTGATTGTTCTGCCTCGGTTTTTCTCACAAATGGATAGGCCGGGGTACATTCTGGGACACTTTTACCATCCCTGTGCCGTGTTTTTGCCCTGGTGCGGAGGGTGCCTCGCTTGTGAATGAAGGTCGTTAAAGCAGGCGCCCGGCTCCACCTGCCGGGCCGTCGGTCGGCGGCCCGATGTGTTACCGGGAGATTTTCCTTGACGGGAAACACCCAAATCAGGTATAAAGAAATGAATTCGAGATGATTCATTACCGGTTTTGCAGCGGCTGTGTTCTCCGCAGATTATTTCAGGTTTCTTTGCTTCCTGATCGGCCACCTACACTCGCTGCTGTGAAGAAGGAGGTTGTGTCAAGCCACGCAAGATTGTCCGAGCAGAGGTAGATGGGGTATGGCGCGGAGCAAGACATGGTTATGCGTTATTCCTGTTTTTCAATTCTTTATCTATGAAGGAGGACCATCATGTTTAGAAAATTGACCTATCTGATTTCTATTGCTCTGGTGTTGGGCTCAGCCGGAACAAGGGCAGTCGGAGATGTTGACCCAACACTGTTCGGCTGGTGGAAGTTTGAGGAGGCAAGCGGGACCTTATTCGATCAGAGTGGCAATCATAATGATGGCACGTCGTTCAACGGCGTGCTTTATCAGCAGGCCGGTCAGGCAGGGTATGCTCTGGGATTTGACGGGATAGACGATTATGTTGTAGTAGGAACGGTTGGAAGGCCAACTGACACATTTAGTTTTGGAGCGTGGCTCAAGACGTCATCTACGCACGAAATAGACACTCAGGCAATATCCGGCTACGGTGGGGTCTATAATCAAAGATATGCATTTGATCCGCGACACGGAGGAGATTTGAATGCTGGAGCTGGATTATCCGTCGGAACAAACGGCATTGCAGTTTATGAGCATGGAAGCGACTATATGCCTGCAACGGCGGCATACCCCACGGCGTTGGGAGATGATTGGAATCACATCATGATAGTCTATAGTAACAAACAGCCCACAATTTATTTGAATGGCCGGGCCGTTCATACAGGCTTTAGGTCTCCAAGGGCGATAGTGTATGCGCCGATTCAATTGGGTGGAATGGCGTATGGTTATTTTGAGGGCTTGATAGATGAGGTCCGTATCTACAACAGGGCTCTGAGTGCGGCCCAGATAAGAAGGTTGGCGGCCCGTTCAAGGGCTTGGAGCCCTACACCGCCTGACGGTGCGCTGCACCTGGATACGTGGGTGAGCCTTTCCTGGATGCCGGGAGATTTCGCCGTCTCACACAATGTGTATCTGGGCGACAATTTCGACAGCGTAAACGACGGAACTGGCGATACGTTCCGAGGCAACCAGGCCTCGACGTTCTATGTCGCCGGCTTCCCTGGATTTGCCTATCCGGACGGCCTTGTTCCGGGAACGACGTACTATTGGCGGATCGACGAGGTCAATAATGCCGACCCCAATAGTCCGTGGAAAGGCGCGGTCTGGAGCTTCTCGATTCCGCCCAAGAAGGCTTACAACCCCGTTCCGGCTGATGGGGCCGAATCTATAGACCCGACTGTGAAGCTGAGTTGGACGCCGGGCTTCGGGGCCAAGCTGCACACGGTCTATTTCGGCGACAACTTTGACACCGTCGCCAATGCCGTCGGGGGGCTTCCTCAAGGCACGGCGACCTACAGTCCCACCGGGCTGAAGCTGGCGAAGACTTACTACTGGCGCGTCGATGAGTTTGACGGCGCCGCCACCCACAAGGGCGATGTTTGGAGCTTCACGACGCAGGGCGCTGTTGGGAACCCGAATCCATCCGATGGCGCTGTGGATGTCAAGCAGACGCCGGTTCTAAGCTGGACTCCCGGAGCCTACGCGGCGTCGCATGAGGTGTACTTCGGCACAGAGGCAGGTGCCGTGAGGAATGCGACCAAGGCGTCGCCTGAGTACAAGGCCACCAAGGCGCTTGGTGACGAGAGCTACGCCCCCGCTAAACTGGCCTGGACGACGACATATTACTGGCGGATTGATGAAGTCAATAGCGTCAATCCCGACAGTCCGTGGGTCGGCAAAGTTTGGAGCTTCACGACGGCTGGCTTCGCCGTCATCGATGATTTCGAAGCTTACGATGCCGGGGCCAATCAGATTTGGTACTCATGGCACGATGGGCTTGGCTATGGCGCGCCTGGTGCTCCGCCCTACTTCGCCGGCAACGGCACCGGCGCGGCGGTGGGCGACGAGACAACGGCTTCCTTTACAGAGCAGACCATCGTTCACGGGGGCGGACAGGCGATGCCGCTGGCCTACGACAACAATAAGCAGGGCTTCGCCAAGTATTCTGAAGCGGAGCTGATCTTGGCGTCCTCTCGTGACTGGACCGAAGAAGGCATTGGAGAGTTGTCGCTGTGGTTCAGAGGGCTTCCCGGCTCCGTCGGCAGCTTCGTAGAAGCTCCGGCTGGCACCTACACGATGACCGCCTCCGGCACGGACATCTGGGACGTCGGCACGGCAG
>CAYWZW010000103.1:0-13802 GCA_964462945.1 uncultured Pirellulales bacterium | reverse complement strand
CAAAGGAAGACAGAAAAATACTGGTCAGATCAATTACTCAGACAGGCTCCTAGTAGAAAATCAGCCAGTGTTCTCTCAGCAGTATCTAGAATATCAAGTACTTCGCTTCCCCATTTCTTCTCAGAATGAAAGTCAATGTTGTCTATATGAAGTGTCCGCCAATTAACTGAACAAATGAAATAGCTCAACCAATCTTCGTAAACAAATGAAGTTTGCCCAGTTTCATGATATGGTTCAAATATTTCCTCTGCGAATTTCCTTTCAGCTTTTGAAAAACGCTGCTCACAATCTCCACAAAGCAGTTTTGGTCTATCACCGTCTTGCCTTCGCATATTCGGATTCGTTATACCACCACGAAGGAATCCTGTGGGTGAGTTTCTCTTAATCCTATCGAAAACAAATGAGGGAATAATGTGACTTTCCTTGAGAGGACGATCTGAATTACATAATGCGCAAGTACTCACATGCTTCTCCAGATAACAAGTATTTCCTTGGTCTATGATTGGATTCCTAACAATGATTATACAGTCTGTATAAAACGGCAAACACAGGCTGTCTTTTTCTGTATAAGAAGTTCCCGTCTCTTCTTATCTTTTCGCGTAATGTCATTCCTATCGACCTATCCCGGTTTATACAGGCTGTATAAACCGGGTCAAAGCCCGTCAACCGGGCTGCGGACGCCGTGGCCTCCTTTGTTCAACACATGGGTATGAATCAAGCATTAAAAGTCCACTGTTTCGAGTATTATGGTGTGGATTGTTGCGAGGGTCAAGAGAGAATCTCGGTTTTAGGCGCGGAGTCAAGGGTACAAATTGACGCTGATTTTTGTTAGCTTCGGCTTCATCGCCCCGCCTTTTTTGCATTGAATTTGCCGTTGATTTGCATATACTCGGTGACAGACTTGATTCTCGATGCTCGATAATAGTCGGCTATGGTGGACTACGTAGAATAGAGGTGCAATGATGGCGACCAAAAAGCGAATAGCAATCCTGACTGGCGGAGGCGACTGTCCCGGGATAAACGCCGTCATACGGGCGGTGGCAAAGAAGGCCATGCTCGAAGGCAAGATGGACGTTTTCGGAATCGAAGACGGCTATCACGGCCTGGTCAATAACAAGTACAGAAAACTTGCTTATGATGACGTCTCGGGAATCCTGACCCTCGGCGGCACGATACTCGGCACATCCAAAATCGCAAATCCCTACAAATACGCGATCAAGAAAGGCGATGCCCTCGAGTTTAAGGACCTCTCGAAAACGGCTATCCGTAATATCAAAAAGCTCGGCGTTGCCTGCCTGATCTGCATCGGCGGCGACGGCACGTTAGGAATCGCCAACAGACTTTATCAGGACGGCCTGAACGTCATCGGGGTGCCCAAGACCATCGACAATGACATACGCGGCACGGACGTCACTTTCGGATTCGACTCGGCCGTCACCATTGCCACCGAAGGTATCGACCGCATCCATACCACGGCAGAATCACATCACCGCGTTATGATCGTCGAGGTCATGGGCCATCACTCCGGCTGGATCGCCCTTCATTCGGGCATTGCCGGCGGCGGCGACATTATCCTCATCCCGGAGATACCGTACGATATCAAATCGATCGCGGATAAAGTCAGAGACAGGGCCCGAAAAGGCAAGCGATTCAGTATCGTCGTCGTCGCCGAAGGAGCCAAGCCCAAAGGCGGCAACGTCGTCATTGCGAGAATCGTCAAGGAAAGCGCCGACCCCGTCCGCCTGGGCGGCATCGGCTTTGTCCTCACGGAGCAGATCGAAAAAGAAACGGGAATCGAAACGCGAGCGGTCGTCATGGGGCATTTGCAACGGGGCGGCTCGCCCACGCCGTTTGACCGGGTGCTCGCCACCTCCCTGGGGACCAAAGCGGTCGAGATGATAGAAAACGGTCAGTTCGGCTATATGCCCGGCGTAAAGGGCAGTAAGCTCGTCGCCGTCCCATTGAAGAAAGCAGCGTCCGGCCCTCGAACCGTCCCGTTAAATCATCCGTTGGTACGGTCCGCCCGGTCCGTCGGCACGTGCTTCGGCGATTGAACTCGTAAAGGGCGTCCCAATACTTCTTTCTTGTCATGCTGAGCCGAAGGCGAAGCATCTGGGCATGGCCCACGTGGCGAGGCCGTCCCGGCCTTGAGTCCCGAGGGCGTCCCGCCCTCGGCGCACGGGCAAGATGCCCATGCCACTTCACGGGCAAGATGTCCTCGCCACGCCATCCCCAAGCTGTGCTTGAGGATGCCACCCTTCACCTGCTGGTAGCTGAACGCGATAAACGCATCCTGTAGCGGATTGTTGCAGCATAAGTAACGTTGTGGGCCTAAGATTACGTGGCTTTTATGATTTTGACCCTCTGATTTATCTTCTTGACTATCTCCATCGCCCATAATGGGAACGATGAAACAGCGACGACCAGGAACCAGTCGAAGCCTCCCAACGGTTCGGTCTTGAATATCTTTTGCAGCACGGGGACATAGACGACCAGCATTTGCACGAGAAATGAGGCGGTGGTCGCGAGGATTAGCTTTTTGTTCGTCAGTATTCCAATCTTGAACAGGGATTCGGTCGTGCTGCGACAGTTAAAGGCGTGGAACAACTGGCTGCACGATAGGACGATGAAGGCCGCCGTCCGGGCGCGACCGAGGCCCTCTTTCTCCACAAACAGGACGAAGCCGAAGGCCAGCAGGCAGCACAACGCGATGAAGCCGCCTTGAAACAGCATTAGAAACGCCCTGCTTTTGGTGATCACGCCTTCGTCCGTCGGGCGGGGCGGCTGCTTCATAATGTTCGGGGCAACCGGATCGACCCCGAGCGCTAACGCCGGCAGCCCGTCGGTCACCAGGTTGATCCACAGGATTTGAATGGGCAGCAGCGGAACCGGAAGACCCAGCAGCGACGAGACAAACATGACCAGGATCTCGCCCGCGTTGCACGAGAGCAGGTAATGAACGAATTTCTTGATGTTATCATAAATCCCCCTACCCTCCTCAATGGCGGCCACGATGGACACGAAGTTATCGTCTGTAATCACCATATCGGCGACCTCTTTAGTGACATCGGTGCCGGTTATACCCATCGCCACGCCGATGTCGGCCTCTTTGAGGGCCGGGGCGTCGTTGACGCCGTCGCCGGTCATCGCCACGATCTCCTTTTGCCGGCGCAGCGCCCGCACGATCCGCAGCTTGTGCTCCGGCGAGACCCGTGCATAAACGCAGATTCGCTTGACCTTCTCCTGGAGCTGCTCGTCGGTGATTCGGTCGAGCTCTTCTCCCATTGCCGCCAGCGAGTCCTCCTTGAAGAAGCCCAGCTTTTTGGCTATGGCCACGGCCGTGTTTTTGTGGTCGCCGGTGATCATGATGGTTCTGATGCCGGCCTGCGCACACGTGCCCATGACGTTCTTGACTTCTTCTCTGGGCGGGTCGGTCATGGCCAGCAGGCCCACAAAAGTCAGATCGTTTTCAATCAAGGCCGCTTCGTATTTGTCGGGGATTCGATCCAGAGCGCGGTATCCGACCGCAAGGACCCGCATCCCGCCGCACGCTAACTCTTCATTGACGGAAAGGATTTTCTCTCTGTCCCGGACGCTCAAGGGTACGGCGGCGCCGTTTTGCTGCATCCGCGTGCAATCGTTCAAGAGCACGTCGGGAGCGCCTTTCACAAAGGCGGTAAGGCCGTTCTTGTCTTTGCGGATAATAGTCATCTTCTTTCGCTCGGAATCGAAAGGTATCTCCTGCACAAAGGCAAACACCTCTTCCTGCTGGTCCTTCCACAAGTTAGACTTTCCCGCGCAGCTCAGAATCGCCGCTTCCGTCGGGTCGCCGTGTATCCTGTGCGTTTGGCCGGTCTTGATTAACTGGGCCCCATTGCACAGAACGCCGCACAGCATGGTTTGAGCCAAATCAGGATGAGCGCCGGGATCAATGGATTGATCGTTCAGCAGGAATTCTCCTTTGGGCTCGTACCCGATGCCGGTTACTTTGAACAATTGGCCGCCGGCAAAGACGGCCTGCACTGTCATCTCATTCCTGGTCAGCGTGCCGGTCTTATCCGAGCAGATAACCGTCGCGCAGCCCAACGTCTCGACGGACGGCAGCTTGCGGATCAGCGCATGACGAGCGACCATCCTTTTGACGCCCAGGGCCAGGGCGATGGTTACTACCGCCGGCAAGCCCTCCGGTATCGCGGCGACGGCCAGGCTGACGGCCGTCAGAAATGTGTCAATCGCTTTTCCGCCGCGAGCCAATTCCAGCAAAAATACGGCTCCCACAAGAACAAAACACAGATAGACAATCCACTTGCCGAACTGCTCCAGCTTTTTCTGTAAAGGGGTGGCCTCGCGTTCGATGTCCTGGACCATCCCCGCTATTTTGCCCAGCTCGGTTTGCATCCCCGTCTCGACCACTATGGCCCTTGCCTTGCCGACGGCTACGGATGTTCCCATATAAACCATGTTGGCCCGGTCGGCCAAAGGAGTTTCCTTCTCGCTCAGGGCGAAAAGGGTCTTGGCGACGGGCGTCGATTCACCGGTAAGACTGGCCTCCTGGACCGCAAAGTTCGACGTCAGCCACCCGATCCGGCTGTCAGCGGGCACGTTGTCGCCGGCCTCCAGCTCGATGATGTCGCCCGGAACCAGATCGTGGGACGAGACGACCTGCCCGTGGCCGTCGCGGATGACTTTCGACGTCGGGCTGGAAAGCTTTCTCAGAGCAGCCAAAGCTTTTTCCGCGCGGTATTCCTGGATGAATCCGAGAACGGAGTTGAGAATGACAATCGCAATAATCGCTATCGCATCCACCCACTCCTGCAGAAAACCGGAGACCAGAGCCGCACCAACCAGCACCCAGATGATGAAATCTCGGAATTGGCCGATAAAAATGCTCAAGGGCGAAGCCCCTTTTTTCTCTTCCAGGCGGTTGTGGCCGTATTGGGCCAACCGTGCCGCCGCCTGTTGTGTAGTCAATCCCCGTGTCAAGTCCCCTTCAAGAGAGGCAACCACTTGTTCAACACTTTCCTGCCACCATTGTCTCATTCAGCAATCCCTTTTCTGAAGCCGGCTGATTGAATTCTCAAAACGTACAATACTACAACTACGCGATAGTATAACGGCTGCTGTTCGTAAAATAAACAGGCTTCTGGGCCTGCCGCTCAGCAGGTTCGCCGCCGAGTGCATCTTATGATTGTGGGTAGAAGAATACCCTCCCAAATATCTCGAACGAATGAGTTACAGGGCTGAGAGGGGAAATCTGCTTCCCAGCACTGTAATGCCTCGTGGTGCGGCGTCCTGCGAACGGTCAATGTGCGTGGGAAGCAGGAATTCGTGATGGCTGCGGCCTTACCTTGGCCAGTTTGGCCTGCTTCTGCGAATCGGAGAGCCTGTCCCACTGTTCAGGACAGCCGGCACAGCAAAAAGCAATCTTCTGGCCTTTATAATCCCGGATAAGGTTCTCGGGGACTTTGTCGGGGTTGATACGCGTCCCCATAATAGGACAAAGATCGTTGGCGAACTTTGGCTTCACATACGTGGCAAGAGATTCGTCGATGGCCAAAAGCATCTGCCGGGCTTTGTTGAGCTCGGCCAACACGGTGCTACGGTCGCCTGATTCCAAGGATTGCTTGGCTTTATCAATCGACGTGACCACCATCGGAACGTGCTTGGAGTGTATATCTTCGAGGCTAAGCACCCCAGCCTTTTTGGGCTGTTCCGTATTCATATTGCCCATGTTATGTCCGCTGTGACCCATTGCGGACCCGGCCTGGGCCAAAGCGCGGGGCAAGATTGCGCCCGCCGCTGCAACTGCCACTACAACAACAACGACTGTCGTTAATCTAATCCTGTTCATTTTTCGTTCTCCTAAACTGAAACCACATTTGTTTCTGACCTGCACCCGATCAGGATTTTCCTGCGGGTAGTTTGGCCTGCTTTTGAACGTCGGTGAGCTTATCCCACTGCCCTGGACATTCCGGGCAACAGAACGCGATTCTCCGGCCTTTGTAGTTACGTATCAGGTGTTCGTCCACCTTGTCAGGCTGGATGGGCGAACCCATTATCGGACAGCGAAGGTCATTTGCAAACTCTGCTTTTACGTGCGAACCAAGGGTTTTGTGAACGGTGACAAGCAGGCCCAGGGCTTTATACAGTTCAGCCAGCTCGGTTTGCCTGTCGCCGGCCTCTATGGCCTTAACAGCCTCGCCAATCGACAATATGGCTATGGGAAAGTCTCTGGAGTATATTTGCTCTAAGGTTGGAGCTTCAGAGCTGTCGAGTTTGTTCTCAACGCTTGGAACACTCACACGGGTGCGTTGCCTGTCAAGGCTTGAAGTTCTTGTTCGAATGGGGTTGGGGTTCCTCGTCTCAGTGCTTGGAACAGGCGCATTGGCTGTCTGGCTATTGCCTGCGTGACAATGATCAGCTTTCGTTCGATTCACAGGGAGGCTTACTGCCAGTATTGTAGCTACGCCGACGATGCCAATGATCATCAATAGCCTTTTCTTAACCATTCTTCGCTCTCCTACCCAACAAGCAGCACGCGCCGCATCATTACCCTATATAAACGAAACAATAATCCACCTCGTTCCCTGAAAATTGGATTTTTCCGGCAACTTTTGAACAATTATCTCCCCCGCATGTGTGGGGCGATAAAGACCCCTCGCGCGATCACGCAAGGGCATAACTGTTGGTAAAGCGTGGTTCCGTTGAAGAAACACCCTCCGGCCAAAATCCTCTGGTCTTCGTGCGAATCGCTTGAGCCGGATCAAAGATAGATTTCATCCGCCTCGACCATCGTGAGGCACCTTCTCCAGCCATTGTCCGTCGCAATCCTTTCTGCCGCATTCGTACCATATAAACGAGGCTCCGTTTTCATTGCAACGGTCTATTTCCATCATTTTTTCGCCGCATTCGGGGCAACGTTTCTCACGCGATGTCGGTTGAAATCTGGCAGATATTCGCGTTTCAAGGTCGATGGTCATTTCACAACAATCCTTTCTACTGCTTTGCGCCTACTCCGGAGCCTCTCCGGGCCAGGCAGTTATGATGACCTCAATGTCATTTACTGAGAACTCTTGTGTTATTCGCCTGCTTATGTAGATCCCCCCGTCAAGCACCCGACGGATCGCAGTCAAGATGTCCCTCGCTGTGTCCCACGATTTTACAAGGTAGCCGCGTGCTCCGAATCGAAGAGCACACTCGACATACAACGGGTCAGCGTGCGAAGAGAATATCACGACAGGCATACGCGGGCATCGGGATCCCATTACCTTTGTAAGCTCAAGGCCACTGGCACCATTCAGCGAAATATCAACAATGGCTAAATCAAACGACTGGTCTTCGACGATTCTTAGAGCCTGATCGAAACTCCCGGCCGTGGCGCAACCCGTAAAATCAGATTCGCCATCGATGAGCCTCCTCAGTGCGCGGCGAATCTCTAAATAATCATCAACGATCAGAATTCTGTGCGTGCCGCGCTGTGCATCTTTTCTCTGGTTCTGCATTCACCTGCTCCAAAAAAGCCAGGGCGAACGGAAATGGGCCAGCCGTTAGCCATGCGATGAGGTTCGCACTGCGACCTCGGTAATTTCACGCGATAAGGACCTCCAGCAGCTTGTCCAGAACACCGTTCACCCGCATGTCCACATTGTACTTGCCGTCAGCAAGCTGTTGCCGAATATGACGCACTCTTGCATTGTGGCGTTTCCTTGATGGCGAAGCTTTCGTTCCCGAGCGGCTCTTATTGTCGCGGACATCGCTTATTCGGTTCTCAATTCCTCCTTTGGCGACACCTGCGTTGCTCCTTTGTCCGGCAAAAGCCAACATTTTCATATCCTTTTAACACTGGGCGGGCCCTCATACCTACCCAACCTCATATCGCCCGGTACCGGTACTCGGTTGCCCGCCCAGACTATGATGGCCACGCTCTAATCAGCCTGGGGATGCCAGAAATCGGTTTGGATCGGCTCCCAGCTAACCTGGTCCCCGCGCATTGAGTGTGGGTGCTGACAGCCGCTAAGCATTGCCACCGCCAACAAAACCACGACCAATAGTCCTATCTGTAGCATTTTCATACTAACTCTCCTTAACGATCAGGCTTCGGTGTTCTCTTGGACATGAAGAAAAGAATTCTCCACCTGCCACACAGATTCCTTCGAGGCGTTTTTCACTGGCCGCTACGGTCTCTTTCTAAACGAAAGGAGAAGCCCTGCGCTTCCCCAAAAAGGCTTCTGCCTTTCTTGTGAGAGTGCTCTATGGTATGGTTGGATCAATCGTCATCGCGCACTCGCTCGTCGTTCTGGACCGTACTATGTTGATCCAATATCTCTTCGGACGGCATGATGACCGTCTCGGCCCTGCATATTTCATCGAATCGCTGGACCACGTTTCGAACGGACCCGCTCATGCCGTCAATGATCTGAATCCCTGTGCCCCGCAGAGATTTCAGGAATGACTTCAGGACATTGAAATTGATGTGACTGGCGAGAACCTTTGAAACATTTGCCTGCAGGAGCTGTTGCGCCAAAAACCTGCCTGCTGCTGGGCCTTTGCCCAGCATAACAGGGCTGACCATCGCTTCATACTTGAGCGTTTCAAAATCGACGATCAACAGATATTTGCTCTTGTCGAATTCGGTCGAGACGCGATCGTCAAGCGTCGGACCCGTTGAGGTAACTGCTATTCTCATGGCGGAGTCTCCCCTGTTTTTTCAAACACATTCAAATCTCTCCGGACGCGTAATGCCCAATGCTCAATCGCGTTTGGCATTTTGACCTGTGTGGGGCGCATCATGGGCCATCCTTTAGCTTGATCGTCGAGATAGCAATTGATGAAGACTTCAGTCTCGCACGTTGCCTTACGACTTACTATGGTCATGTCTTGTGCACTCATATAAACGACCCGAAATTTCTCCACGCTGCGTGTTTTTCTTTCTAAACGAATAGGCAGGCTGAAAAGTTCCATCGGAGTCCGAAAACACAGAAAGAAAATACGCCGAATTGAGACTATAGCAAGATTACGATGTCTCGCACTCACAGGATGAACAAACCAGCATCATCAAAGCTGGGGCTTTGTGTGTCGAGGGCATCCCGCCTCCCAATCGCGGCCAGACCCTGCCCCGAGCTCGTCGAGGGGGCCCCCGCGACGCCGGGGGGATTTAACGCGTTGGAGGCACCAGCACAGTCCACGGCATAAAGCGTGTTATGCTGGCGCCCAATTTAATTCGTCATTCCTCTCAACGCCGGCCTTCTCATTCCTACCCTTCCGGCACAAGCTGGATGAGCAGCTCCGTGAGATATTCGTGTGAGATCTCGCCCACGGCACAGTACGTATAGTCGCCAATCCGGACAGAAACCATATCATTTTTCGCGAACGAGCTTCTCCAATACGTCTGTTGACCCTTTGTAAATCGACTGCTTTTGCCGAGCGATTCGGGCTTGTCGGTCACAACCACGACGCTCATGATTCCCCGGGGTGTAACGACGACATAGCTGCCCACTACTTGGCCACGAAAATGCCTGACGCAGCAGCCCCTCAGAGCCATTCCATGACCAGGCTCAGGCAAACGCGGATTGAAACCAAGTTTGTCCTTGAAATACGCGGCCAGCTTTTCGGGTTCTGCTTCGCTGTAGAACTCCTGGTCCGGCGCAAGATTTTCTTTATGAATCCTTACCAATTCTGCGTGCGCAGCGTGGGCCGTCGATGGAGCACCAAAGTATAAGCTCAGAGGCACCAGGATTACCATGACGGCTGCCGCCGCGGCAAACGCGGGCCAAAGTCGCTGGATACGATGCTCTGCCCGTTTAGGCTGGATAGGCTGCGCGGTCATTGCGGGTCCGGTCGCGGCGTTGAGTCGGCTGCGAATTCGGTCAGCCAGGCCCGGGCCGGCCTTGACAGAATTGAAGGCTGAACGCAGTCTGGCGGCTATTGCCCGTTTCTCGGCAAGGCAATTCCGACAATCCTGGCACTGTTTCAGGTGCGTTAAATCGGCCTCTTGGCTTTCACCCTGCAATATGCCTTCAAGTTGTTCTTCGGTCAAATGTTCCATCTGTCCGTCCCCTCATCAGGCCCATCTGCTTGGCGTGGGACGCCAGTCTTCTCTTCAAGGCGGTACGTCCACGACTGGTACGGCTTTTGACCGTACCGGTGGCGACGCCCATGATCTCGGCCACTTCATTCTGGCTCAATTGTTCGACATCTACCAAAAAGAGCGTGAGTCGCTGATCGTCCGGAAGGTCACGCAATGCATCAATAACGTGCTCATCCGAAAAATTCTCCAGGAGGTCTTGCGAATTTGACCATGTTACGCCGTCCTCATGGGCCGGCTCAGCGACGATCTGCTCTTCCAGCGGCAACGCTCGGCCGGTTACGTTCATTTTTCTGAGCCGGTCAATCCAGATGTTACGCAATATCTGGAAAAGCCACGCCTTGCAATTCGTGCCTGTTTGAAACAATTCGAAGCGCTCGAAAGCCCTCAAGAACGTCTCCTGCGCAAGATCGTCCGCATCCCCGGAGCGTCCACAAAGCGCCACAGCAGCCCTGTACACAGCATCGAGGTACGGCAGCGCAATTCTTTCGAATGTTTCAGTGTCACTCAATGTTCGTTTTTCTGCTATCCTCTAAACGTTTGAGGTTGCCAAATCGTTCCCTGCAAGAAGCCTTCGAGAAAGAATTTCTTCGATTGTAGCCCAACCAGGCCAACGTGTCAAATGCCAACAATTATAGGCGCCGGGTAGATTTTGGCAGGCCCGAATGATATACTCACGGTGTTGTCCTAACAAATTGAAGATAAAATAGAAAACAGGAAGCGCTATTCTTACGGGGGAATTTGCCCGGCTATATGGAATCGAAAGAGAAGAATACCCTTCGGATATTCGTATGGGCCTCGTTCCTGAATGACTTAGGCTCGGATATGATTTATCCGGTTTGGCCGTTATTCGTAACGACCGTTCTGAACGCGAACATGGCCGCCCTTGGCTTTCTTGATGGCCTCGGAGAAGCCCTCGTCTCCATATCCCAGGCGGTTTCAGGGTATGTCTCGGACAGAATAAGAAGGAGAAAAGTCTTCATCTGGTCGGGCTATTTATGCGGGGCCCTATCACGCATAGGTTACAGCCTGTCAGGGACTTGGCTGCACCTTGTCCCTTTCAGAATCCTGGACCGAGCGGGGAAGATGAGGGGCGCGCCCAGGGACGCCGTCATTGCCGACATATCCACAAAAGAGGAGAGGGGCAAGAATTTTGGCCTACTGCGGACGATGGACAATCTCGGCGCGGTGTGCGGAATCCTGATCTGCATCGTGCTGGCCGGACCGTTGGAATACAGGAACCTGTTTTTGCTTGCGGCTGTGCCTACGGCAATAGGGGCGTTGATGGTTTTCTTCAGGACAAAAGAAACAAAGACCGAACATGTGAGAATCTACAGGGGGCTTGCGCTCAGAGACCTGGATGCGAATTCCAGATTGTTTCTTTTTCTGAACGTCCTTTTTACCTTAGGTTCTTTCAGCTACTCTTTTTTACTGATATGTGCAAAGGCACTGGGCTTCAAGGTGAGCTTTGTCCCGGTCTTATATCTGATATTTACCGCCGTCGCCGCCTTATTTTCGCTGCCTTTCGGCAAGCTCTCAGATAGAATAGGACGAAAACCCGTTTTGGTGCTCGCTTTCATCCTTTGGGGCATGGTCAGCTCGTGCTTTGTTTTCTTTCACAGCCAAGGGGCAATTCTGCTGGCGTTCGTCTTATACGGCCTGCACAAAGCAGCCTTGGAGCCCGTACAGAGAACATTTGTAGCCGAGCTGGCGCCGCCGCAATACAGAGCCAGCAGCCTCGGAGGGTTTCAAATGGCGGTTGGGCTGTGTGCTTTGCCGGCCTCGCTCACAGCAGGATTGCTTTGGGATAGAATCGGCATGTTCACGCCCTTCTTTCTCTCGCTGGGATTGACCATTGCATCAACCGTGATGCTGATGTTCGTAAAAGAAAAACGATAGGAAGCGGCCCATCCAGCAGCCCAGATAAAGAATGAATAGGAGAGTTTACATCCGAACCTACGGGTGCCAGATGAACAAGCTGGATACAGCCCTGGTTATTGGTGCGCTCGAAGAAGCGGGGTTTTCTCTGACCGACACGGTCAAAGAGGCTGATGCTGTCTTGATCAATACCTGCTCGGTGCGCGAGCACGCCGAGCAGCGGGTCCTCTCGCATCTGGGGCATCTTAAGCACATCAAAGAGTCCCGCCCCGATCTGGTGGTCGGCGTAATCGGCTGCATGGCCCAGCGGCTCGGCGAAAAGCTGCTCGAACACGAGGCCGTCAATCTGGTCTGCGGGCCGGCGGAAATGCCGCACATAAGCCGGCTTCTCACAGAAGCCATGCAGGAAAGACAAAAAACTTCGGCGATTACAGAGAAGATCCGGCAGAAAGTTACCGATGCGCAAAATCAGGCGATTGAAGATTTCGAGTCCGCCTACGGCATCGACAATGAGCAGATCCCGGCACAGGCGTTTGTCCGGGTCATGCGGGGCTGTAACAATTTCTGCTCGTACTGTGTTGTACCTTACGTACGCGGGCCGGAAGCGTGCCGGGAACCCGGGGCGATCATCCAGCAGATCAGAAAACTGGCGGACCACGGGGTCAAGCAGGTGACACTACTGGGCCAGACCGTCAATTCCTACAAATACAAATGCGGCGGCAAAACCTGGTCTCTGGCTGATGTGCTCGATGCAGCAAGCGGCATCGCGGGAATCGAATGGCTCAAGTTTGTGACCAGCTACCCGTCGCAAGAGTTCTTCGACGACATTCTGCAGGTCATGGCCGATTCGCCGAAGGTCTGCGAGTATCTGCACATACCGGCCCAAAGCGGCTCGGACAAAATTCTGCGCGCGATGAATCGCCCCTACAGCAGCCGGTGGTACCTCGATCTTCTCGACCGGGCCAGAGCGATTGTGCCGGGCATCGCCATCGCGGGCGATTTCATCGTCGGCTTTCCGGGCGAGACCGAAGAAGACTTCCAGGCCACGGTGGACTTGGTCCAGAAGGCCAGGTACAAGAACGCCTTCATTTTCAAGTACTCGCCCCGGCCGGGCACTTCGGCAGACAAACGGTTGCAGGACATAGTCCCAGCCGAAGTCAAACAGAGGCGAAATGTCGAGCTGCTGGCCGTGCAGGAGAAAATAAGCGACGAGCTGAGCCGGGACTTTTTGGGTAAAGAAGCGAAGGTGCTCGTGGAAGGGCTGAGCAAGAAGGCACACACGCAGCCCGGCCGCGAGAGCGCCAATCCGCAACTGGTCGGCAGGACGGCCGGGGACTGGATAGTCGTTTTCAACGGGCCTGAGTCCTTGACAGGGAAGTTCGCAAAGATCAGGGTCACGAAAACGAGCCCATTAACCCTTTTTGGAAAGAGTTGCTCTGAGGACAAGAAATGACTAGAGTTGAGAAGCTCATTCCTTTTGACGAAGCGATACATACGCTTCGGATTACACCTCTACAGTTCAGCATTTGGCAACGTGAAGGCCGCTTTGAGACGCGACCTAATGAAAATGGCAAGGACTGTATTGGCATAACGGATCTTGAGAAACTCGCATACAGTCCTGACGTGCATGATCTCGCCATTGACACATTCAAGACTGACATTGCCAGGCGTGAAAAAGAGGAGGTACTTGGCAGAAGTGCACTCCAATTGCGAAATGCGAAGTTAGTTGAGAAGTATAGAAGATACATTGGAACATTGGAGGATGTTCATCGCAGTTATCATAACCGCCTAGGAGCCTGTCTGAGTAATACTTGAACGACCTTCAGGCGATATTATAATC
>CAYWZW010000102.1:13316-14837 GCA_964462945.1 uncultured Pirellulales bacterium | reverse complement strand
ACCTCTGGCCGACCGAAGCCGACGGCCAGGGCCAGTCCCTGACCCGCAAAGTCCCGACGGATTACGGCAACGACCCCGCCAACTGGACCGCCGCCCCGCCTTCCCCCGGTCGGTAAGTCCGCAAGCCGGGACACGATAACAAATGACGCCCTGCGACTTCCATCAACGGATGGAGCGTCGGTTTTTGATTCGCCTGTGGCCTGACAAAAGAGCGATTTGCGTCTTGACCGGCCCTAGAACGCACCTTATCATTAGAACTCAAAAAGACAACCAAGTAAGGAGATAGGTCATGGTGCAGGCAAGAACACTGATTGTTTTGTCATGTATTGGGATTTCAGCGGGCTGTCTTCAGGGAGAGACTAAAATGGCGAAGAAAACGTTCGGCGACGACCTGGAATTTCTGAAGAAGCATACGGAGGTGGTCCTTTTGTCGGACGCCGCCGGCGACAGTCAGGTGGCTGTTCTGCCCCAATTGCAGGGGCGCGTGATGACCAGCACGGCGGAGGGTGCGGCCGGGTTGAGCTTCGGCTGGATCAACCGCGAGCTGGTCGCCTCCGGGAAAACCGTCGAGCACATCAACGTGTACGGCGGGGAGGACCGTTTCTGGATCGGGCCGGAGGGCGGACAATTCTCGGTCTTCTTCAAGAAAGGCGTGCCGTTCGATCTCGAGCACTGGTTCACCCCGGCGCCGGTCGATACCGAACCATTTGACCTTGTTTCTCAATCCCCAAATCGCGCGGTTTTGAAGAAGGATATGCAACTGGAGAATTATTCCCGTACGCTGTTCAATCTTCGCGTCGAGCGCGAAATTCGAGTTCTGGACGGGGCCGAAGCAATCGGAGCTTTGGGAGTTACGCCGGCCAAAAAGGTCAAAATGGTGGCCTTCGAATCGACCAATAAGATAGCCAACACGGGCACAAAGGCCTGGGAAAAGGAAAGCGGACTGCTCTCGATCTGGATCCTTGGCATGTTCAATCCATCGCCGGCGACGACGGTTGCGGTCCCGTTCAACACCGGGCCGCAGAGCGAGTTCGGGCCGGTTGTGAACGATGCGTATTTCGGCAAGGTTCCGGCGGACCGCCTGGTTGCCAGGGACGGGGTGCTGTTCTTCAGCGGGGACGGACAATACCGCAGTAAAATTGGTCTTTCTCCCCAACGCGCCAAGCCGGTGCTGGGCAGCTATGATGCCGTCAATAACGTACTGACCATCGTGCTGTACAGCAAACCTGCCGGCGCTGCCGACTATGTGAACTCGATGTGGCAACTGCAGGATGAGCCTTACAAGGGCGACGTGGTGAATTCGTACAACGACGGCCCTCCGCAGCCCGGCGCTAAGCCTCTCGGCCCGTTCTACGAGCTTGAAACATCGTCTCCGGCGGCGGCCCTGAAGCCGGGCGAGAAGATGTCGCACGTGCATCGTACCTTCCATTTGCAAGGCTCAAAGGCGGACCTCGACCCGATTGCCAAGGCCGCACTCGGGGTTGGGATAGACCAGATTGTATCGGCGTTCTCAAAGTGACC
>CAYWZW010000102.1:0-13216 GCA_964462945.1 uncultured Pirellulales bacterium | reverse complement strand
GGGGCCGACGATGAGCGGGCAGCCAAGCCAATCTGTGCAGCGGCTGTGGGATGCCATGAATCCCTGCACGCTCTGTCCGCGTGCGTGCAGAGCTCGTCGCAGCGAGGGCCAGATCGGTTTTTGCGGCGTCGGGGATAAGCCGGTCGTAAGCTCAACAGGTCCTCATTTCGGCGAAGAATGCGTGCTTGTCGGCAGCGGGGGGTCGGGCACGATATTCTTTGCCGGCTGTAATTTGGGCTGCGTCTTCTGCCAGAACTTCGACATCAGCCACCATCGTCACGGCCATGAGATAACGATAGAGCAGTTGGCTCAATCCATGCTCGAATTACAGGATTACGGCTGCTCCAATATCAATTTCGTCACGCCCACACACGTGAGTCCTGCGATTGCCGCCGCCATTGAGTTGGCCCGTAAAGAAGGCCTGACGCTGCCGACCGTTTACAACACGAGCGGCTACGATTCGGTCGAGACGCTCAAGCTGTTGGAAGGTTTCATGGATATTTATATGCCCGATATGAAGTACTCGGACGCCAACGTTGCTGAGGAGCTTTCCGCCGCGCCGGACTATCCACAGGTAAACCGCGAAGCCGTCCGGGAAATGCACCGCCAGGTGGGCGACCTTCAGACGGATAAAGGCTTAGCCACACGCGGACTCCTGGTCAGGCACCTGGTTTTGCCGCAGAACCTGGCCGGCAGCTTCGAGATCATCGACTTTCTGGCCGAGCGCATCAGCCGCAGAACAACCATCAACGTCATGGACCAGTACCGGCCCTGCTACAAAGCATCTTTGCATCCCGCGGTCAACCGCCGCCCGACCGTTGAAGAAATCCGGTCCGTCCGCCGGTACGCAATCGAAAAGGGCCTGAATGTCCTTGATTGACCGAAGGCAGACAGGCGGCGTGCCCAGACTCTGCTTGGGCGTGTGCGTCCTTGGCGGGAGTTGAACTTCTTGCGAAAGAATGGAGTATAATAGGAGCATCGACGGAGTAAGACGATGCTTCACATTCTCGTTAGGAAAACCGAATGCAGTGGCGAAAATTCGTTTTGGTGTCATTGCTGATGGGTTCGGCGTCGCCGGCAGAAGCCGGGGGCCGTTTCGTGCCGCAGCAGGCAAGAGAGCACCAGCGCATACTGGACAGGGCATTTCCTCAAAGCCGTACTGTCGAGTTCGACCTGTCTTACGATTTCTCCGTGCCGGGAGAGACTCACAGGATAGACTTTGTCGTCGTACTTCCAGAAAACATGCCGGACAGACAGAATATTCTCAGCATGAGCTACTCTCCGAAGCCATCGCGGATTTTCCACGAGAATGGAAACCGCTACGCCGAGTTCGTCTTTAACGAGCCCGGCAGGCAGGAGAAAGTCAAAATAAGCATTAAGGCCGAGCTGTTCAGATACGACCTGTTCACCGCCAGGAAGAACCGCAGGAAAGCTGCTGCTGAGAGCGACCAGTTTGGGGACGTTTTAAAGCACGAAAAATACATTGAAAAAGATCACCACCGGGTGCAGGAAATCGCCGGCGGCGTAGAGGGCGAAACGGACATAAACATCGTGAAAAACATATATGACTACGTCCTTGACAACATGGAGTACACCGTCCTGGGCAGAAGGGACTGGGGCGCCGCCAAAGCCCTGGAGCTTGGAAAAGGCGATTGCACCGAGTACTCGGACCTGTTCGTCGCTCTGTGCAGGGCAAAGAACATCCCGGCCAGAGTCGCGACGGGCTATACGGTCGGATTCTATTCTGCTTCATCAAGGCACAATTGGGCCGAGGTCTATCTGCAAGAGTACGGCTGGGTCCCCTTTGACCCGACGGCGGGTGACGTGGAAAACGTCATGGTTCGAGGCACGGCATTCAGCAATTTGCGGCCGGTGTATATCTATCTCTCTCACGTCCGCAACGATGCGGTGCTCCGCAACTACAACTTCGGCGCCTACACCTACTGGGGCGACAGAATCAAATTCACTGACTCCATCGAATTCAAGCACTTCGCCCCCTTGACTTCAAAAACCCGCTGATATCCCGGCAGTTCAATAGCAGCTTTCAAACACAGAGGTACGTCGATTCACCCCGAAGAAATCCAATCCATCCGCGAATATGCGATCAAAAAAGGGACCAAATGTTCTTACCTATACAAGTATCGGAACAGGGCCCGCTTGGCACCCGAACTCATCTCATTCTGATGGATTAGCTGTGCCGAAGCCATTTGTTTTGACCTATAGAATTGACTTTTTTTCCCGTTTAAGTTTTAATATGCGATTGAAAGCCTATTGAGAATGTGGCCTCATTAACCTTGGCAGTGGCACAAGAAATGGAATAGAGATAAGGTTATGATTACGAGAATGGTTATCAGAAATTTCAAAAGGATTAAGGATCAAGCCTATTCATTTACAGACTTTGATCTCCTCGTCGGGCCAAATAATTCAGGTAAAAGCACAATCTTACAGGCACTTGCAATCTGGCAATTCTGTATTGATGAGTTCCGGCGAGCGAAACGGCACGGAAAGAGCGGCATCCAGGCAATCCTGCCAAACTTTACTGCTCTGCCAGTTCCAGAGTTCAATCTGCTCTGGACCGAGAAGGTAGAGCGGAAATATCCTTTTGGAGAAGGCAAAAGGAAGCAGGAATATATCTTGATTGAAATTGATGTGACGTGGCGCGGTTCCGACGGTAAAGATAAGACGTTCGGGGTAAAGCTCCGGTACTCCTCCCCACAGACAGTGTATGCAATACCTACTGAGGGTTGGGAAGGTTTTCGTCAATACGACAAGGATGGACCACTGCCCGTGATTGCCTATGTGCCACCCTTCTCCGGGTTAGAGCCAATAGAAGAATGGAAGGACACTTCCATTCTGCGAAAACAAGTGGGCAAAGGACAACCAGGTAGTATTCTGAGGAACCTTTTGCTCCTTGTGGTACGAGGAGACAAGGAGAAACAAGAAAAGAATTGGCGTGAAATTAGTTCTGTTGTGCAAAAATGGTTCAGCATCGAACTCGTAAAACCTAAGTATGAGCAGGGTGTGGACACACAGATAAAATGTGAGTACAAGGACAAAAAAAGAAACTATGACATCATTGCCGGGGGGAGCGGTTTCCATCAGACACTTACTTTGCTGGCATTCCTTTATGGATACAAGCCAACAACCATTCTTTTGGATGAACCGGATGCCCACCTTCATGTGAACCTTCAGCGTGAGATACTCGATTACTTTCGCAAGATGTCGGGAGATCGAAACATTCAATTCCTTATTGCCACGCACGCAGAGGAGCTAATAAAAGGTGTTGACGCTAATCGAGTGGTCTCATTGCTTCAACACGAACCCATTCGAGAATCCTCAAAACCTGATATACTTGGCGCAATGGCAGACGTATCAAACTTGGAAATCAATCAACTCCGTTCTCTGCCATATATAGTTTATATCGAGGGTGATACTGACGAGAGAATCCTGCGTACATGGGGAGGAACTCTTGGAGTTGAAGCTGATGTTAGAAAATTGTGCTTTCGACCTATGCGAGGTGGCAACAAAGAAGAGATGAAAAAAGATGCCGACAAGCATTTCAGGTCCGTTCAACAAATAATCCCAGACACAAAACGTTTGATGATATTTGATTACGATACCGAAAAGACAGCCTTTCACCCCGAAGAAGCAAATGAGGTTCTATTTGAATGGACGCGAAAGAACGTAGAAAACTATCTTCTGGTTCCAGATGCGTGGAAAAAGGCTGTGCGCCAAGTTCTCGGCTCAGATGATAATCTTTTCCTGGTGCCTTTCTACGAAATCGTCGATCAGTTTTTTTCTGAAGAAAATCTCACGCTTCCTCCTAAGAAGAATTGGGTTGATTTAGATGCGAACGTTTTTATGGTCGTCGACGGCAAGAAGATATTGTTCGATTCAGAAAAGTCTCTATTCAACAAACTTCGCGAACGTAATGCGGAACTTAGCGCAACACGAGAAGTCGTGGCGGGTGCGATGAGTAAAGAAGAAATTCATCAAGACGTGCACAGACTTTTCAACAGAATTAGCCAGATGGTGCGACCAGACCAAATTAATACAACCGTGACAAAAAGCATCATGTGATTACTTGCAGCGATGTGTGGTGCGCTCAAACTGTGTTTGGGCGTGCTTTCAGTTCAACTGTTCTCTGAGTTGCTTTGCGTTTTTGATGGCGTGGCCGTGGGCGTCGTTGTTGAAGTAGGCGTAGATGGCGCGGGCTTTTTGGGCCTGGTCTTTGAGCCAGTTGGCCCAATCCTGCAATGCCGACTTGGGGTAGTTGCCGGTATATCGGCCGGTCGTACCGTGGAAACGAATGTAGATGACCTCGCCGGTGACGGCGCGGGGCGATTCCTTGCCGGGCATGTCGTGGATACAGAAGCCCACGCCGGATTTTTCGAGCAGCTCGAAGGTCTCATCGACGTACCAGCTTTCGTGCCGGAATTCGAAGACGGCCGTCTTATTTTTGGGCAGCATCTTGATAAAACTCTCGAGCAGGTCGAGGTCTTTGTGCAGGCTGGGCGGCAGTTGATAGAGAATCGGGCCGAGCGTGTTCTTTAGCAGGCTGACTCTCTCGAAGAATCGCTCCAGCGGTTCGGAGGCATCGTTCAATTTCTTGATGTGCGTGATGTATCGATTGGCCTTGACGGCGTAGAGAAAGCCTTCGGGCGCCAGCTCGTGCCACCGCTGCAAGGTCTGCTCTTTCGGAAGGTGGTAGAAGGTATTGTTGATTTCGACGGTGTCGAAATGCCGGGCATAGTGCTCGAACCACTTGCTCTTGGGTAAATCGGCGGGATAGAACCGTTCCTTCCAGTGGTCGTAATACCATCCGGACGTGCCGATCCGAATATCGCAATCCGCCTTGCTCATAGGAGATATTCTAACACTTCGGACTGTTCCTGGAATTGCCATTTGCCAAGATACAGCCGCAAGCAAACTAAAGCCAGCCTGTTTTCTATATTAACATACGGCATTGTGATCCATATAGTCCAATATAAAGTTTGACTTGCCGGCATTTACGGGATATACTGATGGTATGACCAGCAAAGAGATAGCAATCAAGATTATCCAAGACCTGCCTGATTCAGTCACTTGGGCTGATATCGAGGAGCGAATCCGTTTCCTCGCGGCCATTGACAGAGGCTTGGCCGACATCAAATCCGGCAAGATCCTGCCGCATAAGGAAGTGAAAGAAAGTCTCAAAAAATGGCTTTCCAGATAATCTGGTCGCACACAGCAGTTGAAGACCTCAAGGGAATCGTTCAATACATCGCTTTGGACGACTCTGATGCAGCAGCCAAACTCGCCGGTCGTATCATACAACGAATCGAGACCGCATCCAAACTGCCGTTTTCCAATCGGGCCGTTCCCGAAAAAGCCGAAAAGTCTGTTCGAGAAGCGATACTTAAGCCGTATCGGCTCATCTACCAAGTAGATGCTGACCGCGGCGTAATCCACATTTTGAGGATATGGCACGCCGCACGTGGGATTCCAGATATGGAATGACGACAAATTCAAACCAGTGGTCCAGGAGGTACTCCAACAGAAGGGCGAATATGGATTTTGGGCCGCAACAAGTTGGTAAGTGGCTTATCGCAGCGGGGATCATCATCGTGCTGCTGGGAGCAATCGTGATGTTGTTGGGCCGGGTCGGGCTGTTCAGGCTACCCGGCGATCTGGAGTTCGGCTCGAAGAACTGGCGCGTCTATGTTCCGATAGCAAGCTGCATCCTCATCTCGATTGTTCTGACCCTGATTCTGTGGCTGATCAATTACTTTCGGCGTTGAAACACAAGCCACTCGCTCTGCGGCGGTAGCAGATATCACTTTTCTTTTGTTGCGCGCCGGATATAATCGCATCCATGAAAAACGCGGTCTTGAGTGAGCTTTTCGATCAGATGGCCGACATCATGGAGATTCTCGGCGAGGACCGGTTCCGCATCAACAGCTACCGCAAAGTCGCACGAGTGATCGGCGATTTGCCCACCGACGTCGAGAGCCTGCTGGCCGCGGGTGAGCTGGCGAACGTTCCCGGCGTCGGAAAATCCAGCCTTGCCAGGATCGAGGAATTCGTCAAGACCGGCGTCATCACCGCCCACGAGGAGCTGCTCAAAAAAATCCCGCCGGAACTGCCGACGCTGCTCACCATTCCCGGGTTGGGGCCGAAAGGTGTAAAAGCGATTTACGAGCAGTTGAAAGTTGTAAATATCGCCGGGCTAAAGCGTGCGATTGAGTCCGGCTCGGTGGCTGGGCTGCCCGGCTTCGGCGAGAAGAAGGCCGCCGCGATTACAAGAGGCATCGCGTTCTTGGAAACATCAACGGGCCGAATCCGCCTCGACCAGGCGCTCGATGCGGCGGAAATCGTCCGCGGTTTTCTGCGGGACATCTCCGGCCTTCTGCGAATCCAGACCGCCGGCTCGCTGCGACGGCGGGCCGAGACCATCGGCGACGTGGATATGCTTGTCGCCGGTCCAAAGGGCAAAGATTCCGAGCAAGCAGGGGGGCGGATCATACAGGCGTTCACCACAGCCGGATTCGTTCGGGAGGTGCTGGCCGCCGGGCCGACAAAAGGCTCGGCCATCATCCAAACGCAGGATGTTCCGGTGCACGTCGATGTCCGCGTCGTGCCGGAGGAGAGCTTCGGCGCCGCGGCTCAGTACTTCACCGGCTCGAAGCAGCATAACGTGAGACTACGAGAAATCGCCGTGAAGGCAAAGCTGAAGCTGAATGAATACGGCTTGTTCAAAGGCGACAAAGTGATTGCCGGCCCGGTGGAAGAAGAAATCTATCAGAAGCTCGGTCTCGATTATATCCAGCCGCTGCTCCGCGAAGACCGCGGCGAGGTCGAGGCCGCAAAGAACCATGCTCTGCCTGAATTGATTCAGGTCGGGGACATCCACGGCGACTTCCATACGCACACGAACGCCTCCGATGGAAACTGTGACATAGGCGAACTGGCCAAAGCGGCGAAAGATTTGGGCTATAAATATATATGTATCACGGACCACTCGAAATCGTCGGCTATTGCCAACGGCCTGTCGGCCAAAAGGCTGGCCCAGCAAATCGAGCAAATCCGCAAGATCAACGAAAAGCTAAAAGGCATCACCCTCTTTGCTGGAAGTGAGGTTGACATCCTGGCCAATGGGGCATTGGACTTCGACGACAAGCTGCTCGCCGAGCTGGATTATGTGGTCGCTTCGGTACATTCGGGCATGGCCAGTCCGCGAGAAAAGGTGACGACCCGCACGTTGAAGGCGATGGACAATCCGCATGTGAGCTGCATCGGCCATCCGACGGGCCGGCTCATCGGCCAGCGAGAGGCGATGGATATCGACATGGCCGCCGTGATCAAGCACGCGACCCAGACGCACACCGCGCTGGAGGTCAACGCAAACCCCCTGCGTCTGGACCTGAAGGACGTCCATTGCAGGATGGCCATCGAAGCGGGGGTCAAGCTGGTCATCGGAACCGATGCGCACAGCACCGCCCATCTTGGCTTCATGGGCTTCGGCGTGGCGACCGCCGCGAGAGGCTGGGCGACAAAGGCCGACGTCCTCAATACCCTTTCGGCCGCCAAAATCAAAAGCTGGACCGCCGGTAAGAGAAAAAGCTGAGGTTTCCGTCACGCCGTGCTTCACACCTGAACAAACATGCGATAATATCGTATAATGCCGCCAAAATTCTGCTGATCGCTCAGGCCGGCGCCGAGCAGCCTTCCAGAAAAGGCGAAGGCAGAATGAAGCTGTAAAAAGGAAAGATTATGAGCCAGAATTCAAGTTACGAGCTTTTCCAGAGACATCCGGGCAATCCCATTCTTTCGGTGGCCAACTGGCCGTACAGGGCCAACTCTGTTTTCAATGCGGCGGCGGCAGAAGTAAATGGCAAGACAATATTGCTTGCCCGCGTCGAAGACTTCAGAGGGATTTCACATTTGACCGTGGCAAGAAGTGATGACGGAATCACGAATTGGCAAATAGACGGGATGCCTACCTTGAAGCCGGAACCCGAAAGATACCCGGAGGAGGTCTGGGGCATAGAGGATCCTCGCATCACCCGGGTTGAGGAAATGAACAAGTGGGCCATCTGCTACACGGCGTACTCCAGAGGCGGGCCGCTTGTATCGTTGGCCCTGACGAGCGATTTCAAATCGTTCGAGCGTCTGGGGCCGGTTATGCCCCCGGAGGACAAGGATGCCGCTCTTTTTCCGGTCAAGTTCAACGGCCTTTGGGCCATGCTGCATCGCCCCGTCCCCAGGTCCTCGATGCTCGGCGCTCATATATGGCTTTCCTTCTCACCGGACCTCAAACACTGGGGCGAACACCAGGAGATCATACAAGCCAGAGACGGAGGATGGTGGGACGCCAATAAGATCGGTCTGTGTACTCCGCCGATGCGGACGAACGAAGGCTGGCTCATTTTGTATCATGGCGTCAGAACGACCACTTCCGGCTCGATTTACCGGCTGGGACTCGTGCTGCTGAATTTGGAGAACCCCGCGCACATGATTCGGCGCACGGACGAATGGGTTTTTGGCCCGAAAGCGCCCTATGAGCGTGAGGGGGACGTGGATGACGTTGTCTTTCCCTGCGGCTGGATAAAGAGAGGCAATAAAGTCTTTATGTATTACGGGGCGGCTGATTCGCGTCTTTGCCTTGCGACCGCCGATTTCGACGAGCTGGTTGACTCCGTTCTGAAGTGCCCCTCCCTGGGATGATGCTGATTAGAATAAGAGTTTTGCAAAATTGAAGTTAGGCATATATTATTTCAGAAAATCGGTTTCACGATTTTCTGAGAATAATTAGGTACTGTATCGTAACATATTGTCGAGCCAAACATTACGCGTCGTGGTTTAGAAAGAAAAAATCGAAAGAGAAGATTTTTTCTTTCCAAGAGTATGCCTAACTTCAATTTTGCAAAAGTTCAGTTAGAACACCTGGAAATGAATGATCTCAAAGGTCCAAGTTTAGCGGGAGAAGAGAACACCGGAAGGAGGGGGGCGGCGATTGAAGGCCGCAGAATGAATGTGGGGAAAGGAGTCGAAAGTGAAAGTCTTGTTATTGTATGATTACCCGGCCTCGCCTGCAGACCTTGCCGCGCAGGGTCATTTGCTGCACAGGGGTCTCCAGGAGATGGGGATCGACGTACACTCCGTGAATTTCGAGTCGGCCCAGGAAAAAGAATGGTATTACAGGTGGTTCGAGCCGGACATTGTCGTGGGCATCGGCTACAGGGGGCATACGCCGCACCTGGTCCTTCACCCTCAGCGATACGGAGTCACGGCGGTGCCCTGGCTTGTCGCCGACGGCTACACGGCAAACTACCGCGAGATTCTGGAGGATTTGCCGCTGATCCTTGTAACGTCCAACTGGGTGAAGGATATCTATATCCAGGACGGCCTGAGCGCCAAGAACGTCGAGGTCTTGCACGTCGGATGCGATACGGACTCCTTTGTTCCGCGTGCGAAAAGCGATCCCAAGGTCGCCGCGGTTCGCGAAGCGCTGGGGGTCTCTGACGAGCAGATCATGATCTTGACGATTGGAGTCGATGCCGCGTCCAAAGGCGCCCAGGAGGTCATGCAGGCCCTGGCGATTAACGATACCAAGGCCCCGGACTGGAAATACGTCTGCAAGGTCTGGCCCCGGCCGCGAACGGAACCGCAGAATCTCGCCGAGATGCAGTTGGCGACCCATCTGGGAATCGAAAAGAACGTGGTCTATACCACCAGCAGGGTATCAAGAGACTTCATGCCGTATTTGCTGGCGGCGTGCGACATATACGCGGCACCGTCGCGCCTGGAAGATTTCGGGATGATTCAGATCGAGGCGAACGCCTGTGAAAAGCCCGTCATCGGGATTAAAGCGATGGGCATGCTGGACACATTAGTCCATGGAAAAACCGCTTTCCTGGCAGACGTGGCCCAGGAGACTCGACTCCAGAAGGCAATGCTCGCAGAGCAGTCCGGCCACCAGGAAGGCCGCAAGCGTGCGTCCAAGAGGCCAAGGATCGTCGATTACCGGGCAAGCGTGAACGACATTGCCGGCTACCTCATGGATTTGATGCAGGACCCGGGCTTGAGGGAAAGAATGGGAAAGGAAGGAAGAAAACGCGTCATCGAGAACTTTGATTATCGAGTCATCGCAAAGAAATTCGTCGAAATTGTCTCAAGGCGTTTAGGTGTATCATAATATG
Source organism: uncultured Pirellulales bacterium (assembly GCA_964462945.1). Lineage (GTDB taxonomy): Bacteria > Planctomycetota > Phycisphaerae > Sedimentisphaerales > Anaerobacaceae. Next base: position 3,035 of record CAYWZW010000102.1, on the reverse strand, counting down.
GACCAACAGCAAAAAGAGTCGGTGGACCGGGCGAAAAGAGCGGCCTTGCAGGTCCTGCTCCATAACAGTCACGGCGCCTGTCGGGGTTTGCCCAGAACCGCCGGGTGGGGGTATCCCGAGCCGTACACCAGGGACCTGATGATATGCTCGCTGGGCGTATTGACGACAAAGAACGAAAGATTGGTGAAATCGCTCCGAAGGGTCCTGGAGACCCTCGCAAAGAACCAGTCTGACTTAGGCCACATCCCATCGTTGGTGCATGATCCCCAGGACAGAGGTTCGAGTGACACCACGCCGCTGTTTCTGATGGCTGTGGGGATGTATCGACACGCGCTGAAAGAGCACGATTTCCTGGAGCAGGCCGTTCGGAAGGCCCTGACGTGGATGGAGTACCAAAGCCCGGCAAACCGATGCCTCGTGGCGCAGTTGCCCACCAGTGACTGGCGCGATGAGCAGTGGGTCCTGGGTTACGGACTGTTTGTCAATACGATTGTCTATACGTACCTGTGCCTTCTCGGACGGCACGAGCGGGCGGCGGAGGTCAAGGAGTCGATGGAGAGATTCACGGTCAAAGGCGAGAGACAACAGCGGCACGTGCACGAGGGTCTGGTTCTACGGTACAAACCCTATTACGCCATGTGGTCGTACAAGGTTTACCGCAGCGAGCGTTTCGACCTGCTGGGCAACAGCCTGGCCATCCTCTCCGGCATCGCGTCTGCCTCCAGGGCGAGGCGCCTGGTCGGCTGGATCGAAAAGGAGTCTGAGGCGTTGAGACAAAATGAGGACCTGGCGGTGGACCTGCCCCCCAACTTTTTCCCTTACGTCAGGCCGGACGACCCCGATTGGCTGCTGCGCTACAAGAAGTACAATCAGCCGGGAGAGTATCATAACGGCGGAATTTGGCCGTTCGTTTGTGGCTTCTATGTCGCTGCTCTGGTTGCTGCCAAGCGATACGGACTGGCCGAACGCAAGCTCCTTGCTCTGACCGAGCTTGTTCGCGCGGCCCGCAAGGCGGATGTGGAATTCGGATTCAACGAATGGCACCGCGCTCAGGACGGCACACCCCAGGGAGAAGACTGGCAAAGCTGGTCGGCCGCCATGTATCTCTATGCCGCTGAATCCGTAGAGCAAAAAAGGACGCCCTTCTTTGAAGAGATGAGACAGGCAAACGCCGACGCTGATTGATTGCCCATACCAAGTTTGTCACGAAAGGCGGCTGAAAAAGAAAAAAAATTTGCTGGAAAAGTCTTGCGAACGAACAGTAGCACAGCTATAATCGTAATCGGATAGAGATAAGACAGGCCAAAACCTATTATATTTGTGCGTGCCATCATATTTCATACGTTCATTTCATACCGGTCCTGCCTTTGACGAAATAGCACCGTTGTTGTGATTTCCTGGGGCTGTCCCTGAGAAAAACTGCATTGCGCGCATCCTGACAAGCGAAACAAGCTGCGGCCGCGTAGGCCCCGGCGTCATCATATCTTCATAACGCTTTGTGAAAGGACGGAAAAATGAGAGGAAAAGCAAACCAAATCGGATGGCTGCTGTGCGTATTGTTTCTGGCCTGTCCAGCCCAGGCAAAATATGGCGGCGGCACGGGAGAACCTAACGACCCATATCTGATCTACACGCCTGAGCAGATGAACACCATCGGCGCCGAGCCTAACGACTGGGACAAGCATTTCAAGCTCATGGCCGACATCGACCTGAGCCGCTATCGGGGAACGGATTTCAATATTATTGGGAACGGCTTCCTCCCCGCGTTCGCCGGTGTCTTTGATGGCAACGGCCATACGATTTCCAACTTTACCTGCACATCTACAGGTAAACCCTGCGTGGGAATTTTCGGCTACATCGACGGTCCCAACGCCCGGATAAGCAATCTGGGCCTGATCGATCCGAACGTAGATGGCGGCACAGGCATCGGCGTCGGTTCGCTGGCAGGCTGGGTCGAAACAGGGACCATCACCGACTGCTACGCCACTGACGCCGGCATAGCAGGAAAAACATACGTTGGCGGCCTTGTCGGGCAAAATGGCGGATCAATCACCGGCTGCCGCGCGAGCGGCAAGATTACAGGCATTTCCGACGTTGGCGGCCTGGTGGGTGGAAATTACGGATTTGACGCTGACGGCGGCTGGTACAGCAGGGGCAATATAGAAAGGTGCTACGCCGCCGGAATCGTTGACGGTCTTAGGGCCGTCGGTGGCCTCGTGGGAACCAATCGCGCCGGCGTGGTCAAGGATAGCTACTCGACCTGCGACGTTATCGGCGGAAACAGCGCCGGCGGTCTGGTGGGTGAGAATGATGGCAGCTTGAGTAACTGCTACTTCTACGGCACAGTTGACGCAGAGGATATGGTTGGCGGCCTGGTGGGCCAGAATGATGGTATCATCATGGCTTCTTGTTCGTCTGCCAGCATCCAGGGTCGAGAGGAAGTCGGCGGGCTTGTGGGATATAACTTTTACCGCGGCCAGATTGTCGATTGCTATACATTAGGAGATGTTCTCGGGCTCAGGTATGTCGGTGGGCTGTTGGGATATAACCCGCTGGCAACATCGCGCGGGGGGGAGTTGCTCTACGGAACGGTGCGCACATGCTATTCGGCCGCAGCGGTCTGGGGGGATGAGCACGCAGGAGGACTTATCGGATACGATCCGGGCGGCGGCGTGTACGATTCCTTTTGGGACATAGAGATCAGCGGCCGGAGGGCCAGCGCCGGCGGTGTGGGTAAGACCACAGCGGAGATGCAGACGGCCGGCACATTCTTAGAAGCCGGCTGGGACTTCGTGGATGAGACCGAAAACGGCACAGAAGACGTATGGGCAATGCCCGATGGCGGTGGATACCCAATTCTTTGGTGGCAACTCTCTGCCTTGCCGGAACTACCCACCTTCTCAGGTGGGACGGGAGAACCCAACGATCCTTACCTGATCGCAACGGCTGACGAATTGAGCAGCATCGGTCACAAGCCGAGACTAAGAACCTATCCGAATAACCCGGAACAACGGAACGTAATGATGGCACAGACA
>CAYWZW010000101.1:0-15565 GCA_964462945.1 uncultured Pirellulales bacterium | reverse complement strand
CGTAAACAACGTAAGACCGGCCGTTCAGCAGATTCCTCAGCTCGATGGGCGTCTCGACCGGCTGCTCCGGGCTCCAGGGGCCAGCCGGGTCGCTGAGACAGTATTTATAATGCGTGATGCCCGGCCCGCCGACGGTCAGCGTCGCGTCGGTATGCCAGGTGATTTCGTCAGGCTCGCCGCAGATCGCCGCCCCGACGGGCACATACGCGCCCATATCCAAACCGCAGGGCCCCGCCCCGACGGCCGGCGAATCGCCCTTGAGATGAAAGTCCCCATTGGGATCGACAAAAAGCGGATCGGCGTCGATATTGCCCACGCCCAGCCCGTGCCACTCGCCCGCCAGCAGCGAGTTATTCACGGCCAGCTCCGTAGAGGCTGACAACTGGCCGAAAATAGTGTTTGTTTTCCAGAAGATGTTACCGTCCAGATAAGCGCCAACTCCGGGATCCACATCATTTTCCAACGGCTCATCGAAATTGATTGCGGACCCCGTGCAGCCCACGATGGTATTATTCTCGACGGTGACCCAGGACCTGTCTTTGACCAGTACGGCATTGTCGCAGTTGATGAACAGGTTCCGCACAACGACGTGGCTGGAGCTGTGGCCGCCGTCGTAGCCTGTGGTTATCGCATACGATTCCCCTTCCTCCGGACTGAAGTTCCTGTGGAAGTTCGTAAATACATTGCCGTCGATATAGCCGTTCGTACCGTCCAGGTCCAGGCCATCGTCCCCGCCGCCGAGAAAGACGTTGTTGATAAACTGCGGGCTCGGGTTCGGCCCGCTCGTGGAGAAATCAACCACGTCCTGCTTGTCGCCGCTGCAGACGCCGAAGACATTATTCTCGAAGATCAAATAAGGATCGGACGCGAGCACTCGGTGACCCGATACGGTTTGCACGGTTGTATCAGGAAAAATGCTGTTGCGTACGATCAGCGAGGAGTTATCAATTTGGATGATCGTCTTGTCGGTGCCGGCCCACGTGACGTTGTCGATCAGAAGCCTGGAATTGGACGCACGGATCGACTCGCCGTCAGCCGACGAGTGCAGCATATCCGCATACGTGAGGCGATTATCTTCGACACTGTTGAAGTGCAGGCCGTCCCACGTTGCGGACGAGCCCGGCTGACGGGTCAACCGTATTCGCTCGAACGGCGTCCCTTCGGCCACCAGTCGGCCGTTGATTGTCAGCCCTGCACCTTGCTCGAAGTAAAGCGTGGACCCCGGCTCGATGGTGAGTGTGGCACCTGCGGGCACGACCACGTCGCCTGTCACATGCCATGGGCCGGAGCCGGCTTCCAGCGTGGTATCCGCCGTCAGCACGCTGGAGAGTCCCGACGTGTCACCGTCATCGTACCAGATGTCGATATACTCGCGCTTCAGCTCGTTGCTCGCGCCGTTGGGGCCGTCGAACGTCTGAATGAGGACACGGTTGATGCCCGGCTGGAGCTTTCCTGCACCCGCAGATGACATGATGCCCTCAAGCTCCAGGTCGAAGCTGATGTCACTGCTTGTGCCAGAAGCCTGGTGGATCTCGACGGCTACGACGTTGGTGCCGTCGGCCAGCAGGCCCGTGCCTAATGGGAAGTCATAGAATGTGTATTCATCGGGGTCGCCGATGTTGCTGCTGGCAGGGGTCAGGTAGTTGAAGGTTCCCCGGGACATGTTGCTGCGTGCGACTTCCACTCCGTTAAGGTACACCACCGCACCGTCGTCGCGGAGCAGCCGCAGATGCAGGCTCGAATACTGCGACGCGTCATCGACGTGGAAAGCGTGTCGAAAGTACGTGGTGATGAAGTAGCTGCCGATCGGTCCGCTGTTGACGACGGTGGCTTCGGGGCGGCCCTGAGAGGCGTCGCCGTAGCCCAGCTCGGCCGGCCCTTCGAGCCAGGCCGAATCGTCGTAATTCGGATGAGCGAACCAGTCGGTGCCGTCAAAAGGTGTCCCCTGGTTGGAACCGTCGTCGAGGTATTTCCACACCGAGCGGCTGCTGATGAGTGTTTTTGTGACGCCGCCGGCCCCGCCGAAATCCCACCTCCCATCCAGCGGGGACCAATCTGCCAGCCGGCCGTTGATAAGCACGGAACGGGTCTCAATGGCATCGGCCGTCCCGCCCAGCGCAAAGCTGTCGGCGATACTGTAGTAGTATCCGTTGATCTGGGGCAGCGTGCTTTCGACAGTCAATGCCGAAGGGATTAGCGAAAGGACGTGCCGATTGCGCGCGGCGGCGAAATTCTTCATCTGGTTGATAGTGGCGGCCAGAACGAAATCGCCGAGCAGCTCATCCAGCAACGGATCGAGCTTCTCGGCCGAGAAGGTTGTCTCGATGAGGTCCCTCAAATGGAAGTAATAGCGAGGGAGGAGCTGAGGGTGCCTGAGAAAACGATTCAGTACCGGAAGCGCCGTGGCGAGGAAGATGCCGCTGGTGGCGCTGCTGTTGCCCCGGCCAAGGATCGTGTCCAAATCGTGCTGAATGAGCACGAAACGCGGGTCTTGGACGCCGCGATAGAGGTAGTAATCATCGCCCCAGCCATTGGCGAGAGTCGTCTCTCTGTTGTCCAGCAGGGCGTTGATGGCGAAGAACCGCAGCCACTGGTCCACATTGATGACGCGATTGACCTCGTCAACGTATGTGGCGTCCGGCGTGTTGGCCGACAGAACGCGGCAAAGCTCAATAAGGTCGGACCAGTCGTCCTCGGCGATATTGGTCCTCTTGAAGTAGCTGTTGCGGTAGGAGTCGGGGTCCGTCCCGCGGTAGCGCAGATCCGCGGGGCCCAAGTCACGCATACATTTGTACGCATTGCCGGCGCTGTCGTCGGGGAAGTGATTTTCGGCGTAGCCGCTGTCCACGACCTCGAGGTGGGCATACGAACCGTACATTTCGGCCCCCGGCTCGGCCAGATTCTGGCCGTTCAATCTGACCTGCACGGCCATCACCTCCGGTTGCGGCAGTCCCGACATGCGGAAAAGGGCGCTGCCGGCCAACTGATAATACGTGTACTTGGTGTTCAGGTTGACGGCAACCACGTCCATCCACGGTCGGTCGTTCGGGAAATTCAGCCGATAGTTATTGGGCGGGTCGTTCCGCGAGCCGTGCCCGCGGTTCCTCACACCGAGGTTGTGACGCACCTTCAGATCGACCCCGTCCACGCTGACCAGCGTGGTGTTCACCTGAGCGTCGCTGTTGTGCTCGCCGCCTTCGCCATCACCTATGTCGAGCAGCCGGCCCTTGTCGGTCTGTTTCATGATCAGGTAATAAATCGGCTGACTGCCCGGCGTCCAATAGGCATCCCCATCGAAGGAATCATTCACCTGATAAAGAGCATTGGTGACCTGCTGCCACATTCCGTCCATAATGGCTGGCGCCGGCCAGGTACGCTGGTTCGCCATGATGTCGGCCGCTTCGACGTAGAACTCAACTATCGTACCGTTTGGCTGGCGGGGCACCGTTGCCGCATACACGCCGTCGCCGGCCTGGCCGTCACCGTGTGACCCGTCATCAAACATTCGAACGTGGCTGTAACTGTCGGGATCGTGCACAGGGTAAGTGTTCTCGTTCTGATATACTGAAGCGTCAACCCGGTAATACAAGGTTGCTGTGACACCGGTTGGCTCTTCGTCGATAATGCGAGCCGAAACGATCACGGGATCGCTGTCGCGGGGGACGATCGGCAGGTGCATCACATTAACAATCAATGGAGGGATATCGTCGTCAGCCATGGAGTTCATTACGCCGGGTGTGCCGTCATTGCGATTGCTTGCCATCCAATTCTGTCCGTACTCGTTGGGTAGCGCCGGATTCGTCAGTTCCAGAGATTTGCCGCCGCCATCGTGCCCGGCGACCCAGAGCCAGCCGCGATGGCCGTTATCTCTCGGCCCCAGCTCGCGCACGGCCCACTCACCCTCGTCTGCATAGCGGACCCTGTCGATTCTCACGCCCAGATCGTCCACCAGCTCGATTACTTCGCCGCTGTTACTCAGCTTGCCGTCCCAACTGCCCACGACGTTAGTCACGCTGCGATATTTGGCCCTGAAGGTAGTGACGTCCGAAGCGACGACAAGGTACTGGCCTACACCGAGGGTCACATTCGGAAAGACGAAATCCACGCCGTTACTCAGCCGCCAGCCCGCGAGGTTGACCGCCCGGGTTCCCTGGTTGAACAGTTCGATGTACTCCTGGTGAATGTCCTCCGCCCCCGGCACCGGATGGTAGGGATGATACATGATCTCATTGATTACGACCGCCGAAGGCCCGCTCTCGTTGGGCGCCGCCGGGGTCGGAGTCTCAAGGACCTGCCAGTTGTCACTGGCGTCCGGAAGGCGGCCGTACGAGCGGTTCGAGGCCTGGGGGCCGAAGGTCACGCCGTCGATCAGGGTCTTGCCGTCGGCGGCGAACAAGCCGACCTGCTCGCCGCCGGTGCCCAGCTTGAAACGGGCATGGAGCGCTCCTTCGTTTGTTTGGCCGTCGGCCCAGATCAGCAGGTAGCCTTGTGAGGAGATGGTGGTCTCGACGGGCTTATTGGCGGGAACGCGCCATGTAGCGGGCGAGGACAGATCGTCCGTCAGATACATTCCGCCGATGTCAACGGGGTCATCGCCGTAATTGTGTATTTCGATCCAGTCGTCGGAATCGCCCTGTGGATCTCGGACGGAGCCGTTATTGTTGGCCATAAACTCGTTGATTACCAGCGTGACGGCGCCGGCCGTTTCGAGCCGGTTCCCCGCCGACAATGCAAATCCCGCCCTGGGATGACTACTCAGATCGCCGACAGACGAAGATCGGGCGTCAACCAGACCAGCCGAAACGGCACCCACCACCAGCGATAGTAACCAGATTCTCATACGTATGGCTTTTTCTGCCTCCGTCTTCGCCGCTGCCATAGACCGGCGACCACGGTTCTTGCCTGCCACCTTGCATCCCCAAAGTCGCGGTCACCGACCATGAGGGCCTTCGATTGTTTACACCCGTGCCTTTGATTATTTTAACACAAATAGAGTGGCTGAGTCAATTGAAATGCCCTGGCCTGTCCCTCGGTGAAAAGAGTATTCCTTCAGTTTTCCTGCAGAATTATCCGGCTCGTTGTATAGATATACAGGATTTTGGGAGTGTAGTTCAGCGGGCAGAGCAACGGCCTTTTAAGCCGAGATACTATTTCACGTCTCTCTCTGAAAATCGCCTTCCGGGCCAGCAGCCTGACCGTCCTGCCGGATGGCCCAATCGGCATGCTCTACGAACGCGGTGAAGAAAGCCCCTGCGAAAGAATTTTTTTCGCATGTTTCACTCTTAAATGGTTAAATGAATGACTGTCATTGCTTTAAGAGAATACTACTGCCGTCAAAGCTTAGAAGGAGACAAACAAATGAAGACTGAACGCTTGCTCATGATCGCGTGCTTGCTCTGCTTGTATCCCGTAAACATCGTGTGCTGTGAGGACCTGCCCTCGGAATGGTGGTTGAGGCCGCATCGTATGATACAGACCAATTTGCGTGAGATCGACGCGACGATGGATATCGACCAGTATATCCGGGAACTGAAGGAGTGGAAGGTGAACGTGGTTAAGTTCAACGTGGGTGGTATTGTGGCGAATTATCCCACCGATGTGAAGTTTCACTACCGCAATACCTTTATGAAGGGTGACTTGACAGGAACGGTGCTCAAGCGCCTGCACGACGAAGGAATCCGTATGGTCGGTCGATTCGACGTGAGTAAGATCAACGAGAAGTTCGCCGCCGAGCACCCTGACTGGCTCTATGTCAGCGAAGCAGGAAAGAACGTAAATTACAACGGCCAGGTGCATACCTGCGTCAGCGGCGGATATCAGCAGGAGTACATGTACGAGTTCCTGGGAGAAGCCCTTGACCGCTATCCGCTCGACGGGGTGTTCTTCAACATGAGCGGATACCAGCGCAGAGACTACAGCGGCAACTATCACGGCATCTGTCAATGCGACAACTGCAGGAGGTTGTTCAAGGAATACAGCGGCCTGGACCTGCCGCCCACACAAGACAATAGCCCCACGTACAGGAAGTATGTCGAGTTCACTCAGATGATGACGAACAAGCAAGACGCTCAGGTAAAACAGTTCTTTAAAGACAAACGACCTGATCTCATGCTCTACGTAATGGACGTAATCCGCAGCGAATCCGGCGATCCCCTGGGCGGGGGCGCTTACTACGACACGGACAAGGTCAAATCGGCGATGTTGACCATGGGGCGAAAACAGTACAACAACACAGCAAACCATTTTTTTGAAATGCCCTATCGACACGCGGGCGCCGCTCCCTCCCTGCAGGCGCGGCGCGTCTGGGCGCAGGCGGTCAACGGTGCCTGGCTGGGCTTCTATATCATGGGGCCGCTCCATCGCCTGGAAGACCGCGCCGCTCTCAATGTGCTGAAGAACATCTATCGATTTCACGAAGCCAACGAAGCGTGGTTCCTCGACACCAAACCGGCCGGCGACGTCGGCGTGGTTCGCCGAGGCGCAGACGAGTACCAGGGAATTCTGGAAATCCTCTGTGAAGGGCAGGTCAGCTTTGACCTGACCGAACTGGATCCGGAACAGCTCGACCGGTTCCCGCTGGTCATCGCGCCCGCCGCGGGCGGACTGGATCGAGAGGAGGCCGCGGTTCTGGACGATTACGTGAAACGGGGGGGCAAACTGCTGCTGACGCAAGAAGTCCCGAAAGATCTGAAGAGCCTGGGAAAAGTCAAACTTCTCGAATCTCGTCCCTCGGAAATGGGTGCCTACGTTCGCATTCGGCTGGAGGACAAAACCGCGTTAGCCAAGCCCGCGCTCGACGACCTGGACCTGGTCTTCTTAGGGGGTGAGTTCCAGGTGTATGAGACGGACAATGACGTCGCGAAGATGCTGCGGCTGATTCCGGCCGACATGTTCGGCCCGCCCGAGAAATGCTACTATCGGCACGTGTCGGACCATCCGGCCCTGATCGGCCGCAAACACGGCAAAGGCGCGGTCGCCTGCTTCACCTTCGGCATCGGCGCGCACTACGTCAGGTGGGCCCATCAGGGGCACGCCGCTCTGCTGCTCGGTGCCATCGACAATATCCTGGGGATCGAGCGCCGCGCGGTCGTCACGGCGCCGCCCCTGGTCGAGATCAACCAGCGCGCCAGTCGGCACGGCACATTCGAATGGATCAGCCTCTACAACCACACCGGCCAACGCGGCAACGCGATGCACATGCCGGTCCCCATTTCCGGCATCCGCGTTGATTTCAAACCCCGAAAGCCCGTGCGAGCCGTCCGTCTCCTGGGCGCCAACCAGGAATTGACGTTCACCAGGCGAAATGACGGCCGCATTGCGATAGTCCTGCCGCCGTTGAATCACTATGAGGTCGTAGTCTTCGAATACCAGGACGACCGAGGCTAACGTGCAGCGAGAATGGGCGGCAGTGTCGATTGGCAGCAGATGATAGAAGAATACGGACACTGCGAACGGGCGGCTGGTGCTGCCGAGCCACGATTTGTGTAATACCTTTGGCTCTATTCTTGGTCAGAGCGGCGTCGTCTGCTCGCAGCGAGCTCACATAGGCAACCGATGTCGCCAATTCGCTCATATCGCCGGCTGCGAGACGTGCCTTGGCCCGCTCAGCCGTCTGAAACCGCAATTGAGCATCCTCTGCGCCCAAGTAAAATCAACGAAGGGCTGGGCCCATTGTTTTCAATCATCAGGGTTAATCCTCGAGTTAAACTGCCTACTTCGTTGGCTTACTATACCCGGTCAGCACCAGATCTTCATCCTGAATGAGGCCCACTCCAGGCGCGTATGTTTTGTAGCATTTTTCGCCGGGGTCTAATCCGGTGGTCTCTTCCACTTTTATGCAGCTCTTAAATGTGCCGGCCGGTGTCGTCATCGACACGTCATCCCTAACGATCTCCGCACGGTCCATCGCGTTCGGGGCGATCTCCTGATAATGTCTGGCCCCCAACAGGACCGTGCCGGGCATCATAATGCCCGCTTTGGAATTCTTCTCGTCAGCCTTCCACGCCCCCGAGTGCCCCACGATCTTGCCGTCTTTGTAGTCGTCCACTTCCTCCCCGAAGTAGAAGATGTCGCCGTGCTCCTTACAAATGGCGAAGAAGTTCCTCGAAACCTCCTTCAGTTTGCCATTCCCTTCTTCCCGCTCTTCCACAACTCTTGTCTCCACGGCACCGACTCTCTTTGTCGCATCCAGGACGGTAATTACCACCTTCTCCTGAGCGCTTGCCAGCACCAGTTGATAACCAGGTTCGAGAATGAAGAACCGATTCCTGCCAATCGACGAGAATGTGCAATTCTCCTGACCGAATGAATCCGTCCATTTCTTGCCCTCCTCGGCTTCTGCTGCTTCTGCCTCAGAGGTCTTTTCTTTGGTCTCAAGAACCTTTCCTTCCGGAGAGATTTCAACCTCGTACTCTTTTCCGCCGGACTGAAGGTCCACGTCATATTGGCCCGGGTCCTCGCCTTCAACCTCCTTTTGAATCGTCACGATCTGCCCGTTCGGGAAAGCTTCCTTGATGGCCTTTGCTACTGCTGCCGGTAGCTCTGACGGCTGGAGAGCGACTTTTCTCTCTTGTGCTGGAGCGCGACAGGAAAAAGTTGTGACCAGCAGCATCGTGGACAAGCCGACAACGACAGGAATCGTGCAAGGGGCGCTTGATTTGAGTTTCATGATCGTTCTCCTTATACAGTCTGACCTTTCTATTCAAGCCCTCCCAGCAACATCGCCGGGGTTCTCTCCTCTTATTTTATCTGTTGTCTGACAGGGAAATCCAGAGATTTCCGGCTCCGCCTTTGGTCCTTGGGAAACGGCTTGGCTTTCACGCATCCGGACGCCTCTCTCGAATCCTGCCGGAGACTACTTGGCACAGCCAATTCAGCCTTTGGAAAGACCACCTTTGCTCTGATGTACATCAAGGCAAACGGGACGGCCTGAGATGGGACCTGTTGATCTATGTGGCTCTGATCGCCGGCTTGCCACGTGGGGAATTGCTGAACACCGTTTGGGCTGATGTTGATTTCGCAGCCAAGACGATTGATGTCGCCGCCAAAGGCGGCACCGCAGAGACCTGGGAATGGCTCATCAAGGACACCGACCGCAGAACCTTGCCATTAACGGAAGAGGCGGTGCCAAGACTTGCCGAGCATCAAAGCCAGCAGCCGGAGAAACACCCTTATGTGTTTGTCCCCCCACAGCGGTATGGCAAGATTCGGGAATTGCGCAAGCAAGGCAACTGGAACCGGTCGGATGTGAGACTCAAAGTGATCAACAACTTCCGTCGCAACTTCGAGAAGATACAAAAGCGGGCCTTTGTCAAAGTCCGGCGCTTTCACGATCTGAGACATACGGCCTTGACGAACTGGTTTGCGAACGGGCTGGGCGAGTAAGAGGTTATGCCTCTTTCCGGCCATGCAGATTTCAAGACGACGCACCAGTTTTATCTGGTCGTGGCGGACGATCTGATCGACCGCCCAAGGGCTGCGGCGAGTGCCGGAATCGGCCAGAATTTGGCACACACTTGGCACGCGCCTGCTTTTTTTAGGCGAAAGGGATTGACAGTGTTTTCAGAAGGTGTTATGTTTTCAGGACTTAGAAAATCAGGGAGTGTAGCTCAGTAGGTAGAGCAACGGCCTTTTAAGCCGTAGGTCCTGGGTTCGAGTCCCAGCACTCTCATTTTTTGTCATCGGGTTTGTGAAGGAGATGCCACAGTTTGAGCGGTCTATTTTACAGTTTGGGAAGGAAAGTAGGGCCGAAAGTCCGCAAGGCCATGTGGATGTGGCAGTCAATAGCCGGCAGCGAGGCCGATGCTATCAAAGTCGAATATGAGGTCGGCCGGGATCTGGCGAGCGAAGTCAGGCAGCAATTGGGGCGCAGCCAACAACCACAGACCGATCCAATATTGCGCGACATAGGCGGTCGTCTGGCTGCTTGTGTGGTGAACAAATCTCGTAGATTCAGCTTTGAGACCGTCTATAGCCCTGAGCCTAACGCATTTGCTCTGCCGGGGGGGTTCGTTTTTGTGACCCAATCGCTGGTGGAACTCTGCGGGCACAGCCGGGACGAGGTCGCATTCATCCTTGGCCACGAGATGGGCCACATCATCCGAGGGCACGCGATGAACCGGATTGTGAGCAACTCGGCCATCGCGGCGGCATCCCGGGCGGCACCGATTCGCGGGCTCCTTGCAGGCTGGCTCCAGCGGGTGGGTGTGCAGTTTCTTGAAAGCGCCTATTCACAGGATTTGGAGTCTGAAGCGGATAAGCTTGGAGTGCACCTGGCCGCTGCCGCCGATTATAACCCTCAAGCCTGCGTGCAATTACTGTCACGTTTGGCCAAGCTGGACTTGCATCCCGGCCAGTTCGATCTCGGCAGTTATTTTTCCTCCCACCCGCCTTTCAAGGTCCGCATCAATAATATAAGCCATCTGCTCCGCAAGCTTCAGGAACGAGCTTAGCCTCTGAGCTCTCGTCGGGTTGCGTTTTTGAATCGAGCAAATTCTCCACGGTAAGCCGATCCGCATCACCCTCTTGGCCAAGTACATTCTGGACCCACAACGCCAAGGCCTCAACGATCTTGGGATCGAAATCGTATCCGGATGAATCCACCAGGATTTCGACGGCTTCGGCGACCGGCCGTGAATTGTGATACGATCGATTCGAGGTAAGAGCATCGAATGTATCCGCTACGGCCAAAATGCGGGCACCCAGCGGGATGGAACTATTCGACAGACCATCCGGATAACCTTGGCCGTTCCATTTCTCATGATGGCCTCGAACGATGGCAATCTCCTGTTCCAGGAAACTCATTTTGTTCAATATGCGGACGGCTATGAGAGGATGCTGCTCGATGACGCTGCGCTCGCGGGGCGTCAGCTTGCCCGGTTTGGACAGGATTGAATCGGGGATCCCGATCTTCCCAATGTCGTGAATCATGGCGGCCCGGCGAACGACATCCAACTGTTTGGGGGCGATCCTTATTGTCTCGGCAATGCCGACGGCATACCGCGTCACGTTTTCGGAGTGTCTCTTTGCATAAGGATCTTTCGCTTCAAGGGCTTGGACCAATCCCCAGATGCTTTGAATAAACATCTTCTCCGCCTGCTCCGACATGCCGGCGATGCGTCTCTTGAGCTCTCTAATCTTCTCAACCTCAATGTCGCTGGGTTTGAGAAGCTTGGACATCGTTTTGTCCCAGATTTTGACGCAGTTTCGGCCGGCGCTCTTGGCCTCGTACAGAGCCAGGTCCGCCCGACGAATGGCTTCACTGGAAGAATCGTTATGGTCCGGGACGCCCTGGGCTATCCCGCAGCTTATGGTCATGGAGACGTTTTCGGCCACCTTCATCTGGTGGATTTCGGCTCGGACTCTTTCCAGCAGTACGGCAGCATCTCGGGCTTTGGTCTCGGGCATCAGTATGACAAACTCGTCGCCCCCATAGCGAGCGAGTATATCGGGCGTTCGCTTCTGGCTTTTCATGCACCCGGCGAGCTTCTTGAGCACCTCGTCACCGGCCGCATGACCCAGCACATCGTTAATCGTTTTGAAGTTGTCCAGGTCTATGATGGCGACGGAAAATGGACGCCTGTACCGTTTTGCACGTGCACATTCGGCCTCAAGCTTATCCTCAAGAAGCCTTCTTGAGCCGACTCCCGTCAGCGCATCCGTCAGAGAAGTAAGCCTGGCTTGATGATACAGGCTGGCGTTGGTCAGATGGGAAGTCAGAATCTCTCTGGTGAGCTTTGCCTTGTAAGACGTCAGCTCCCTGTTCAGAGTGCTGCAGTCCGCCAAACCACACATGCACAAATAGCCGGACAATTCGTGTTCGCCGTCACCTTTCAGCCCCGAGATCGAAAGTGGAATAACCAAGCGGGGGCTCTGCACTCCGGCTTTTCGGCAATCGTCGGGAATGCCGTCGTGGCAGAATCCACTTCCGTCGAACAGCTCGCTGCTGTCGGCCGCATGCTTGAGGTGCTCTCTGGCACACAAACACTCGTTATCGCTTGTGACCGCCGGAGGCTCCTCGCTTTTCGCCGGCTGCTTCTCGGCCTTCTGCCCTGGATCAGATGGCGGCCCCCAAAGGCACAGGACACATCGCGCGGCCCGAAAAAGTTTCGGCACCTCTTTGGCCACAGTATCCGCGGCTTCACTCAGCTCTATGCTCTTCAGGCAGTTGGAAAGCATGGCGACTTCTTCGGCCGCCGCTCGATCTTCGAGCCTTTGCTGTCCCATAAGATCGCGCGCCGAGAGGATTCCGACAACCACTCCGTTATCAACAACAGGCAGATGGCGAATGTGATTGGCAGCCATGATCTCCCGGGCCTTGCCGGTCGGAGTGCCAGCGGGGCACGAAACGACGTTCGGTGTCATGATCTCGGTTACGAGAATCTTCTCAAGGTCCATCGAGGAGACCACCGCCCGGGTGACAATGTCTCGCTCTGTCACGATGCCCGCGAATTTCCCGCTCGGGTCATTTACGATAAGACAGCCAATTCTGTTGCCAGACATCAGAGTCGCGGCCGACTTGACCGTGGCCCCAAGGCCGATGGCCACAATCTTTGGAGGACGCTCAACAGTTTCTTCCATCGTTTTTGCCCTTCGAATGACGTATCACTTACAGCCCCTTGGGCGGACGAAGGTTCACTCACCCCCTTCAGACCTAATCTATCGGCGTTAATGGCCTGCCACTTCCGGAATTTTTTCGGTTGACAAGTCAATCCGGTCCGCGAAGAAGTTGTTATCGGTCTGAGGCTGAGGCCGCACGCGGCACATGTCTCAAGGAGTTTCTCTTCAAGTCGTCACGGCCCGATGTCGATACTTTATTTGAACTTGATTGCGCAAATTCCGAATGTGCTCGCAGGCAAAGAATCCGTGTAAAGCCTGAAAGTCTGTTTCTATGTTTACAGAAGATGCAAAGTATAGAATTCTGCTGATTGACGACAACAAACTTGACCGGATGGCTTTTACGCGCTTTGTGGAAAACAAGAAGCTTCCCTATGATTGCACGATAGCCGCGTCTGTTTCGGAAGCCGAAACCATCCTGGGTTCTGAGCCGTTTGATATTGTAGTCTCCGATTACTCACTGGCGGACGGTACGGCACTTAATATTCTGGATGTGGTGAAGGATACCCCCGTTATTGTCATCACCGGTACCGGCGACGAGGAGGTGGTCACCAATGCCTGGAAAGCCGGAGCCTATGACTATCTGCCAAAAGACCTCGAGCGAAATTATCTTAAAGCTATTCCCAAGGCAATCGAAAATGCCATCAAGCACAAGAACATGGAGGAAGCTCTTGACAGAAAGCAGAAAAATCTCGAGGCCATATTTGACGCGGCTCCTGTCGGAATGCTGTTAGCCGATGAGAATATGAACATCACTCATGTCAATGATGCGATCAGGCAGATGGTCCACAGAGAGAATCCGCAGATTATTGATCAGCCCATTGGAAATGCCCTGGGCTGCGTAAACAGTACGTACGAGGGAGGAAGGTGCGGGTGCAGCCCCGTTTGCTCGGAGTGCTTGCTCCGAAAAGCGGTACAGAGTGTGCTGGATTCAGGACAATCCGTTCACGGTGTCGAGATCCGTCCCGCGCTCAAGGTTGACGGGAAAGAGATCGTGCTCTGGATGCGGGTGAGCGCCGAGCCGGTTATAATGGGCGGCCGTAAGCATGTAATCGTTGCAGCGGATGACATTACTGAACGTAAGCTGGCAGAATCGAAACAGGCCGAGCTTCTCAAGGATGTGGCGAACATTAATCAGGAGCTCAATGAGTTTGCGTCCATTGTCTCTCATGATTTGAAGGCACCGCTGCGCGGTATTAAAACCCTTGTGAATTGGATATCGACCAATTATGCAGATAAGCTCGACGAGAACGGCACAGGGCAAATGAACCTGCTTTCGAGCCGGGTGGACTGGATGTATCAGTTGATCGAAGGTGTGCTTGAGTATTCGAGAGTAGGACGCATAAAGGAAGAAAAGGTTCAGGTGAATCTAAATGAGCTTGTTCCAAGGATTATTGACATGATTTCTCCTCCGGGGAATATCGCCGTCACAATCGAAAGTGATCTGCCTGCAATCAGGTGCGAACAGACTCGCATCACGCAGGTCTTCCAGAATCTGCTCAGTAACGCTGTCAAATATATGGATAAACCGCAGGGTCGCGTAGAAGTCGCCTGTGTTGAGGAGGATGGCTTCTGGCAATTCAGTGTCACCGACAATGGGCCCGGCATTGAAGAAGAATACTTTGAAAAGATTTTTCGCATTTTCCAGACGCTGTCATCACGGAATAAGTCTGAAAGCACCGGTATCGGCCTTACCATAGCAAAAAAGATTGTGGAGCTGTATGGCGGCAGGATTTGGGTGCAGTCAGAGGTCGGCGAAGGAAGCACTTTCTTCTTCACGCTGCCAAAACAGGAAGCCGTAGCTCACGAGGCAAAACTCGAGGCTCACGTCGTCTGTTGAAGATGATAGAGCGCTGCCGACAATTCTCAGAACATCATCATCCAATTCGCAATATCCTGTGCTTGTCTTCTCTATAAGGAATCTAAGGCCTGGTGCCGGGCGTCGGTGACGCGGCCCGCCAGTTGTCGGGGTCGTTGCCGTAGCCGGCGGGGACTTTGCGGGTCAGGGACTGGCCCTGGCCGTCGGCTTCGGTCGGCCAGAGGTCATCTACGTCGGAGCCGTCGCTGTAGCCGACCCGGTCGATGCGGATGTAGTAACGCTGGCCCTGGCTGTCAATGTCGGCGGGCATGCTCAGCTCGACGCTCTCGCCGGCGTTGTTCAGCCTGCCGTCGTAAGGGCCGAGAATCTGCCCGACGGGCACAGCCGGATACCGCCACGAAAACGCCTCGGGCTTCTGGACCACTAAGAGATGCCCCCCGGCAGGAATAGTCACCGGCGGATTGTCCGGGAAGGTGAACTCGATGCCGTCGGTGAATCTCCAGGACTCGCGCGCAGTATAGTCGTAGAGCGTGACCGGCTCAGCGCTGATGTTGTGAAGCTCGATGTACTCGTATTGGTCATTCGTGTATGAGCCGCCGACGGGCCAGTCGGGATTATACATGATCTCGCTGATCACGACGGGCCCCACCTTCGGATAGGCATTGGCCGAGCCCGGCGTATCCTGCTCCATCGAGACAAAGTTGTAATTATTGGTGCTGGCCTTGTAGTAGCGGCCGAAGGAGACGCCGGTTTGCGAAGCGCCGAAGTCCTCAACCTCGCGGTAGCCGGTCAGGACGCCGTTCTGTGCCGAGCTGAGATATATTTGTTCGCCGTTCTCGCTCAGGGCAAAAGGCTCGTGCGAGCCGGGATCGTTGACGTTGCCGAAATGCAGGTCCTGATGGAAAACGAGGTACCCGTCGGGACCCATCGTTGTCCCGGTGGCAATTTGGTACTTGAAGAGGTTGTCCTTGCTGTCGCTGAGGAACCAGCCGCCGATGTCGATGGCCGTGCCGGTCGTGTTATGTAGCTCGATCCAGTCCGAGGCCCCGGCGTGCGCGTGGGCCAGGACTTCGTTAATCACCACGGCGCCGGGATTGGGGACAACGCCGCTGTCATCCTGTCCGGGTGAGC
>CAYWZW010000100.1:0-15790 GCA_964462945.1 uncultured Pirellulales bacterium | reverse complement strand
TCTGGCTCTGCCTGGTCGCATTGTTCACGTCGTCGAGATTGTCACCCAAATAGACATCGTGAGACACGGCAAGATCGCCCGGCTTCCACGACATGGTGACCCATGTGTCCTTGAGGACGGCGCCGTCAGCCGGCTCCGGGCCAAAGGCGTACGGCCAGGGCTCTCCCTTCATCGCACTCAAGACCTCGACCTGCGACAGGGCGTGGCTGTACAGGCGGACTTCGTCGAGCGTCCCTTCAAAAGTTCGATAGATATTGCTGGGACGTGTGCTCGTATATCCGATTTCGACCTGGGCGTTGACGTTCGGACCGATGGAGAATGGTTTGGGGCCCTGCTCATCGACGCCGTTGAGATAAACGATGGCGTTGGTTCCGTCAAACGTAAGGGCCACGTGGACCCATTCCCCCTTGGGCATAATGGAGAAAGGAATCGACCCGACAGGTGCATGCGAAATGCCGATCCTGTCCGTATAGGTCGCATCCGTATGGGCGCCCCATAACTCGACCTGGAACATCATCGTATCGGCGCCCCATGCACTCGACTTACTCAGAAAATGCTGATACGTGCCCGTTCCATCCCAGAAGGCCCAGAGGGCCAGACTGAAGTGGCCCGTCCCATCCGTCGGGTCAAAGACGCCGCAGTCGATTCCGTAGCATCCGTCCGGGTGGAGGACAACGCCGCCGCCGGAGCCGACCGGGCCGACTCCCCATCGCGGGGTCCCCAGTACCGTCCCGTGATGATTATTGCCGGAACTGTCATTGGCGGTGCTCCCGGAACCCTCTTCAAACCTCCACCAACCCACGAGATCCGCCTCTACTACGCACGTCAGAACCAGGCTCAGACACAAGACAGAGGAAACCCGATAAATCAATTTCTTAGACATGATAGTCCTCCTTATGAGAAAACGCGAATAGTGCTACGCTTCGGTCACACACCAAGAAAGTTGACGGCCAGACCATTCACCTTGTCGGCACGTTCCGCTTGTTCTGTTCGGAACAATCATTGCAAGAGTAAACGCTGCCTCCCTTCCAAAGCCCAACGTGAGCCGTCCGCCGGAAAGTGAGAATCCGAAACAGACGATGGAAATTATGTCTGCTGGAAGACTTAAGAATCTGCGAATGCCAGCGATATCACTTATACCAAACCCAACACCTCGCCGTCAAGGGAAATCGCCGGATGTTCGCGAGATGTCTGCCCTTTTCGCTCGGCTTCCTAAGTCCTGACTAAACTTTTGCAAAATTGAAGTTAGGCATACTTTTGGAAAGAAAAAATCTTCTCTTTCGATTTTTTCTTTCTAAAATACGACGCGCAACGTTTGACTCGACAATATGTTACGATACGGTGCCCGATTATTTTCAGAAAATCGTGAAATCGATTTCCTGAAATAATATATGCCTAACTTCAATTTTGCAAAACTCTTATCCTGACATTCCCTCCCGAACAATGCCAAACCTGTCAACTTGGCGTGGGAAGGCCCATATCAGTGCCAAAATTGGCACCTTCTCCTGGGGCAGACCGAGGCACTGCTTGCTGTGAATTTGATTTTTGTGTTGCATAATCACTTGTCAAGAAGGTATTTATCGCAGATCCGCCAAAATAGCGCTTTGGGCAATCGGAAGCTGGTATATTCTTTGCTACTTCAACAGAAATTGCACAAGAAAAACAGGCCGAACAGACAAATGAAATGCGACATTACTGTAAGTGCTGAATTGTCAATGGATTAACAATTGAGTTTTCTATCAGGCAGTCAATTTATGGAGGCAAGCAATTATGGCAGTTAAAGAATTGGCATTTGAATCCGAGGCCCGTACGAAGCTTTTGGCCGGCGTGCAGAAGCTGGCAGCGGCGGTGAGGGCGACGCTCGGTCCTAAAGGGCGGAACGCCGTCATCGACAAGAGCTGGGGCGGCCCGACCGTGACCAAAGACGGCGTTACTGTTGCCGAGGAAATTGACCTTATAGACAAGAACGAGAACCTCGGTGCAAAACTGGTTAGAGAAGCCGCAAGCAAGACCTCGAAAATCGCCGGCGACGGCACGACAACCGCTACCGTCCTGACTGAGGCGCTTTTCAGAGAAGCTTACAAGAACCTTGCAGCAGGCGCTGACGCCATGGCGCTGAACCGGGGTATGCAGAAGGCCGCTCAGGTTGTCACTGACAAGCTTGCTTCGCTGGCCAAGCCGATCGATATCACCAAGGCCAATGACATCATTAGTATCGCTTCAGTGTCAGCCAACAACGATGCCGAAATCGGCAAAATCATGGCGGATGCTTTCCAACGTGTCGGCAAGGACGGTGTTATCACCGTCGAAGAAGGCAAGAGTTTTGAGACGACCGTCGAGTTCCTGGAAGGGATGCAGTTCGACCGCGGGTATCTTTCGCCGCATTTTGTAACCGACCCTGATCACATGGTCTGTGAGTTGGAAAAGCCGCTCATCCTCGTTTACGAAGAGAAAATCAGTAACGTGGCCAAGCTTGTGCCGCTGCTTGAGAAAGTTGCCAAAGCCAGGAAGCCATTGCTGATCATCGCCGAAGACGTTGAAAGCGAGGCATTGGCGACTTTGGTGGTTAACAAACTGAGAGGCATCCTGCAAGTTGCCGCCGTGAAGGCTCCCGGCTACGGCGACCGCAGGAAAGCCATGCTGCAGGATATAGCAGTCTTGACGGGGGCCGAGCCGATTTTCAAGGATTTGGGAATCGAGATGGAAAACATCAGCATCAAGCAGCTCGGCCAGGCCAAGAAAGTGACCATCGACAATGATGATACGATCATCGTCGAAGGAGCGGGCGGCCGGGAAGCCATTAGCGGAAGAATCAAGCAGATAAAAGATGAGATAGACGTCACAACCAGCGATTATGACCGTGAAAAGCTCCAGGAACGGTTGGCCAAACTGACGGGCGGTGTGGCTCAAATCAACGTCGGAGCGGCCGGTGAAGCGGCCATGAAAGAAAAGAAGGCCCGCATTGAAGACGCTCTCCATGCCACCCGGGCGGCAATCGAAGAAGGGATCGTGCCGGGCGGCGGTGTGGCGCTGATTCGATGCATCGACGCCGTCAAGAAACTGAATCTCGAAGGCGACGAGCAAACCGGCGCCGATATTCTGGCCAAGGCACTTTCAACGCCCTGTTACTATATCGCGTACAACGCCGGAGCCACGGCGAATCTCGTGGTCAACAAAGTGACGGAAGGCAAAGGCGGCTTCGGCTACAATGCCGCCACCGACCAATACGAAGACCTGCTGGATGCCGGCGTCATCGACCCGGCAAAGGTGACCCGGATCGCGCTGCAGAACGCCGTGAGTATCGCCGGCCTGCTGTTGACAACGGATTGCCTGGTTACCGAGAAGCCGAAAGAAAAAGAGGCAGGGCGGCCCGGCGGCGGACCGGGCGGCGGCTACGGCGAAGATATGGATATGATGTAAGGAGGCCCGAGAGTGAGACTCACTTGCGTTGCGCCCCAAACGGATTTGAGGTTCCGCGCGAGTGCCGCTGCGATTTGGCAAAGCTCACCGCAACAAGGAGGCAAAAAAATGGACGAGAAAACGACCCGGTCACACGATCAAAAGGATACAGTCAGACTCAGGATCTACCCGGCGATAATAAGCGCTGCTTTGTGCGTGCTGTGGATCGCAGGCTGCCGGCAAGACACGACCCAATCGCCGCGTGTCGATTTGCTCGGCGGCAAACGCACGCTGAGCAAAGATGAGCGGATGAAATGGTGGCGTGAGGCCCGCTTCGGTATGTTTATCCACTGGGGGCTCTACGCCGTGCCGGCAGGCGAGTGGAAGGGCAAACAGATCCCCGGCATCGGCGAGTGGATTATGGAGCGAGCCGATATTCCGGTCTCCGAGTATGAACAGCTCGCCAAGCAGTTCAATCCGGTCAAGTTCGACGCAGATGAGTGGGTGCGTATCGCCAAGAGCGCCGGGATGAAATACATCGTCATTACCAGCAAGCATCACGATGGATTCTGCCTGTGGGATTCGAAGGTGACCGACTACGACATCGTCGATGCGACGCCGTTCAAACGCGATGTGCTCGGGGAATTAAAGAAAGCGTGCAAGAAACATGGCGTCAGGCTTTGCTTCTACCACTCGATCATGGACTGGCACCATCCTGACGCCCAGGCTGCTTTTTACCCGAACTACAACGACACTAAACGCTCGAATCCTAATTTCGCGCGCTACGCCGAGAACTATATGAAGCCGCAGCTCAAGGAGCTCATCACCAACTACGGGCCTCTCGGCGTGTTGTGGTTCGACGGCGAATGGATAGGAGACTGGACCGAACCGCAGGGCAAGGACCTGTATAATTATGTCCGAGACCTTCAGCCGAACATCATCGTCAACAACCGCGTCGGCAAGGGCCGCAAGGGAATGGAAGGCCTGAGCAAAGGCGACCAGGAGTACGCCGGCGACTTCGGCACTCCCGAACAGCAGATTCCGGCCAAAGGTCTGCCCGGCGTGGACTGGGAATCCTGCATGACGATGAACGACACCTGGGGCTACAAGTCCTATGACCATAATTGGAAATCGCCCGAGGACCTGATTCGCAAGCTGGCAGACATTGCCAGCAAAGGCGGCAATTTCCTCTTGAACGTCGGACCTACCGGCGAAGGTCTCATTCCCGGCCGCAGCGTTGAGCGATTGGCCGCTGTGGGCGAATGGATGAAGGTCAACGGCCAGAGCATTCATGGCACGACGGCCAGCCCGCTCGGCGAGGTTCCCTGGGGCCGGTGTACAGCAAAGCCCGGCAAGTTGTACCTTCACGTATTCGATTGGCCGACAAACGGCAAGCTCGAAGTGCCCGGCCTCAAAGACGAGGTCAGGAAGGCCTACTTACTGGCTGACAAGAAACGCGCCAGGCTCGCTGTGGCGCGAGATGATGAGGACAGGATCGTTGTGACCGTGCCGGGGGAGGCGCCGGATAAGATCGACACAGTTGTTGTGCTGGAAATCAAAAACAAGTGAGTAATCAATCAGTGGAGACAAAATAGATAAGGAGTGAGTTATGAAACTTAGACCTCTGGATGATAGAATTGTCATTAAACAATCGGAAGCTGAAGAGAAGACCGCAGGCGGGATCATTCTGCCGGACACGGCAAAGGAAAAACCACAGATCGGTACGGTCGTCGCCATCGGGCCCGGCAAGGTGCTTGATGACGGCACGCGGGCCAAGATGTCCGTGAAGGACAAGGACGAAGTGATCTACGCCAAATACATCGGAAGCGACGTTGAAATCGACGGCGAAAAGTATGTCATTCTCAGGGAAAGTGACGTTCTTGGAATCGTTGAAAAATGAAAGGTTGCGTCGGACTCAAACGCACGCAGGAAAGAGCAAAAAGACAACAGGTGGTCATTGAGAAGAGGAAATAAAAATGGCGAAACAATTAATGTTTGACGATGCGGCGCGAGCACAGCTCAAAGAGGGTCTGTCCCAGTTGGCCGAAGCCGTGAAAATCACGCTCGGGCCGACCGGCAGAAACGTTATTCTGCACAAGAGCTGGGGCTCTCCGAAGGTGACAAAAGACGGTGTTTCGGTCAGCAAAGAAATCGAGCTGCCCGAGCCGTTCAAGAACATGGGGGCGAAGATGGTCAATGAGGTCGCCAGCAAGACATCCGACATTGTCGGTGATGGGACGACAACGTCCACGGTCCTGGCGGAGGCGATCTACACTGAGGGCTTGAGACACGTGACCGCCGGCGCTAACCCGATGGCCATTCAGCGGGGAATCAGCAAAGCGGCGGAAGCGGCCACGAAATACATCCGTTCGGCCAGCGTCCCGGTAAAAGGCCACGACGACATCGCAAAGGTGGCGACGATCAGTGCAAACAACGACGCCTCTGTCGGTGAGAAGCTGGCTGAGGCGATGGACGCGGTCGGCCGGGAAGGCGTCATTGAGGTCGAAGAGGGCAAAGGGATGGAAACCGAGCTGACCGTTGTCGAAGGGATGCAGTTCGACAAAGGGTATATCTCGCCGTACTTCATGACGAACGCCGATACGCTCGAGGCGATTCTTGAGGATGCTTATATCCTGCTGAATGAAAAGAAAATATCGAACATTCGCGAGCTTATCCCGCTGCTTGAGAGAGTCGCCCAGGTGGGCCGGCCGCTTCTGATTATCGCCGAAGACGTCGAGGGCGAGGCCCTGGCGGCGCTGGTTATCAACCGGCTTCAGGGCGTGTTGAAGACCTGTGCGGTCAAGGCTCCGGGGTTTGGCGACCGCAGAAAGGCGATGTTGGCCGATATAGGCATCGCGACCGGCGGACAGGTCATCACTGAAGATTTGGGCATCAAGCTCGAAAGCATCGAGCTGTCGCAATTAGGCCAGGCGAAGAAAATCGTTGTGGACAAGGAAAGGACGACGATCATCGAAGGAGCCGGCAAGAAAAAGGATGTGACCGCCCGCTGCGATCAAATCCGCAATCAAATCGAAAAGACAACCAGTGATTACGACCGCGAGAAGCTGCAGGAACGTTTGGCCAAGCTGACCGGCGGAGTGGCCGTCATCAATGCGGGCGCCGCAACCGAGGCAGAAATGAAGGAGCGCAAGGACCTGTTGGACGACGCGCTTCACGCCACGCGGGCCGCAGCCGAGGAAGGCGTCGTCGCCGGTGGTGGTGTCGTGTTCCTCCGTGCGATCCCCGAAGTAGAGAAAGCCAAAGCGAAAGCCAAAGGCGATGAGAAGATCGGCTATGACATCGTCATCAACGCGCTCAAAGCGCCGACATCGCAAATTGCAGAAAACTCAGGAGAAAAGGGCGATGTCATCGTTGCTCAGCTTCTCGAAAAGGGCAAGAACATCGGCTACGACGCCAATACGGGCCAGTTCGTCGATATGTTCAAGGCTGGAATTATCGACCCGGCAAAGGTCGCCCGAACCGCCCTGGAAATGGCTGCTTCGGTGGCAGGCTTGATGCTGACGACAAGCGTATTAGTGACCGAGCTGAAAGATAAGGACAAAGACGAAGAGCCTATACCAGGGTCGGTAAGATAGGACCTTTTCGACGGTCTGTGAACGCCGGCCCGGATTTCGGGCTGCGAGTGACGAGTCACGAGATACGGCACGATGGCCAAACGGGATTATTATGAAGTCTTGGGCGTAGGCAAGAATGCTTCCGCTGATGAGATCAAGCGTGCCTATCGGCGCATGGCGATGAAGTATCATCCGGACAAGAACCCGAATGATAAAGACGCTGAAGCCAAGTTCAAGGAATGTGCCGAGGCCTACGAGGTTCTGAGCGACCAGGACAAGCGGCGGAGCTACGACCAGTTCGGACACGAAGGCCTGCGCGGTTCCAGCATGCACGACTTCTCCCGAATGAACGTCGAAGACATCTTCAGCATGTTCGGTTTCGACGATTTTTTCGGCGGAATCTTCGGGGGACGGGGCAGGAGGTCAGGCCAGCGGGCCGGACCCACTCGGGGATACGACCTTGAAACCGCGGTCGAGCTGACCCTCGACGACATCGCCAAAGGCGCCGAAAAGACCATCGAGTTTACTCGCCAGGATACGTGCAGCGAATGCAACGGCAGCGGCTGCGCCAAGGGAAGCTCGCCGGGGCGTTGTCCGGCCTGCGGCGGGACGGGGCAGGTCGCACGAGGGGGCGGCTTCTTCCAGATGGTCTCGACCTGCGGGCAATGTGGCGGCAGCGGCCAGGTTATTACCAACCCCTGCAAGCAGTGCAGGGGCACCGGCAGAATCCCCAAAAAAAGAACCGTCAATATCAAGATACCGCCCGGCGTTCACGAGGGACAGGGTATAAGAGTTGCCAACGAAGGAGAGCCCGGTCGGGGCGGGGGGCCAAAAGGCGACCTCTACTGCTACGTCAGAGTCAAGCCGCACGAGTTTCTCCACCGTGATGGGAATGACCTGATTGCGGTTGTTCCGATAAGCTTCACGCAGGCTGCTCTGGGGGCGACGATTGACGTGCCGAGCATTAACGGGACCCAGATGTTGAAGGTCCCGCCCGGGACCCAGTATGGCAGCATCTTCAGGATAAAGGGCCAGGGGCTGCCCGATGTGCGGACACACCGAACCGGCGACCAGCTCGTGCAAATCACGATTGAGACCCCAACGAGGCTCAGTGACGAGCAGCAGCAACTGCTTAGAGAATTCGCCAAAACTGAAAACAAGCGTGTTTCTCCTCAATCCGTAGGCTTCTTCGAGAAACTGAAAAAGCATTTTGGTAACGACTGATGAAACACAGGAAAACAGACGAGCCAAAAGATGAAGATTCGCATGATGCGAACCACACAGAGCATGAGGCACGGAAAGACGAGTTGGAAGAACTTCATGCCACGGTAGAGTCTCTGCAGAAAGAGAAGGATGAGCTTTTTGGAAAGCTCCAGCGTGTCAGCGCCGACTACACGAATTTCCAAAAGCGTGCGCCCAAGCAAATCGCCGATACCGTCGGCTACGAAAAAGAACGGATCATTAAGTCACTGCTGCCGGCTTTAGATAGTTTCGAGCATACCCTCCAAAATGCACGCTCAGCGGAGAGCGTGGACGTGCTCGTCAAGGGCATCCGGATTATCTACGACCAGTTTCTCGACATTCTGAAATCGCACAACGTCGAGCAAATAGGAACGTTAGGTGAAAAATTTGATCCCGCTGTACACGAGGCCATGACGCAACAGGCCAATCCCGAAAAAGAAGAGGGCGTTGTGTTGGAGGAATTCCAGAAGGGATATAAACTGAACGGCAGGGTCATCCGGCCAAGCCGAGTGATCGTCAACAAATTGCCGGCACAAGACACAGATCAGCAACAGAAAACGGAGCCAACGGAGGAATGTGAAACAACCGATGCGGAGTGATGGCTATGCCGACGTATGACTATATCTGTGAGAATTGTGACTGCCGGTTCGAGCAATTCCAGGCCATAACCGCCAAGCCGATCCGCAAATGCCCAAAGTGCGGCAAGCTCGGCGTGCAACGGCTCATTGGGGCCGGGGCCGGTATCATCTTCAAAGGCTCCGGCTTCTATCAGACTGACTATCGTAGCGACAGCTATAAGAAAGGCTCGGAGAGCGAGAAAAAAGCTCCTGTAACCCCCGCTTCGGAAAAGAAGACCGAGACCAAAGAGTCAAAACCCACCGAAAA
Organism: uncultured Pirellulales bacterium; assembly: GCA_964462945.1. Classification (GTDB taxonomy): domain Bacteria; phylum Planctomycetota; class Phycisphaerae; order Sedimentisphaerales; family Anaerobacaceae. Next base: position 6,689 of record CAYWZW010000100.1, on the reverse strand, counting down.
ACCCAAATCCGCCGCAAAAGGCAAAAAGAAGTCAGCATAAGCTTATCTTTGCACAAACCAAGCAAGTCCAAATATATAAATCCTAAGCCGTGTACAGGTTTTTCAAAACGTGTTTCTTGGCCCGGAAACAAGGGTATTCCTTGCTTTCCATGCTTGTGAACAAATGCGAACCATTATTTTTCAGCGAAAAAAATGTTTTTTATAGAAACCTGTACGAGGCGTTAAATCCTGGATCCGAAACAAGTTTCAAGTTTTCGAGTTGCCGGGGCATGTAACCGATTTATCGGCAATCTGGCCGTTCTCGATTCTGACCTTCAATACAGCCTGGTTATTGTCTTCGTCAATCTCGGAAATATTATTGTCACAATCCAAAAAAACGCTGAACTCATATTGGCCATCTGGCAAATGAAAATCCCGCGTACCTTCGACCCATTTCTTACTGGGCTCAATGGGCCCCGCTCCATGCCAGCCTTCATGTTCATTCCCCGCCTCATCCAGATTATCGCTTGGATCACCCTTATAAAACCTCAGTTTAAATCTTGGGATAGTGAGACTACTCTTGTTATGTATTGAAACCACGAGAGCGCAAATCTCTCGTTTCTTATCCAAGAGAATATCAAAATCTGCAGGCGTGATATCAACTTCTGAAACTTTTCTTTCTACTTTTTCTCTTTCTTTTGCAGTCATTTTAGCTTCTGTCTGCGTCGTTCGTTTATTTGATGTGTCAATTTCAATCGATTGCTTCTGTTGTCTCTCCGGAATTACTTTAGAGGCTTTATTGTTCGTCTCATCTGACTCATCCACACGATTGTCCGGATCAATCACTACAAAGATGGTAGCTTCGCCGGACCTGAGCTCCAGATGAGGATTGTACTCTCCCCAGTCCCCGCCGGGCATGATAGGGCCGGCGGCGTGCTGTGCAAGAAGTCTTCCACCTTTGTCCGGATCTCCAGCATAAAAATTGACGCCAAACTGAGGGCTTGGCAGTGAGCCTTTGTTATAGATTCTGATCACTGCTCCAAAAACGCCATCAGGCTGCCTAGTCACTGTCAAACCCCCGTCCTCGATAGCCATATCCACTTTCGTCGATGCGGATTTATACTTTGGATACGCATCCGAGACGTGTGTGGCTCTGAAACAACGCTTATCGTTCCATTCCTCCTTCAGGTTGTTCCAGCTTGCCGACGACCAGGCTTTGACGAACAGCTTGTTTCCAACAAAAGGACCGGTGCCTATGGAATTATCAACGCGCACCCAGCGGTTGTTCAGGAAAACCTCGTTGTACGTATGGTTCGCGCCGCCATTGCCTGGGCCCCAGGCATAGCCGTCAGCCATTTCCCGCATACGGAGCTGGTCAGCCAGAGGCTCAGGGTCCTCCGAGTACCGCGTCATTAGCGGCAAGGTCTGGATAAGCCTTGTTGGCAGCCCCGCGGCACGGAACATCGTGCCTCTCAAAATCGCCGTCGAGCTGCACGTTCCATGCACTTTCTTCTTGAACATCGAATCGCCCAGGAAATTGGTCTCAAGGAACTGTTTATCCCGTTCCGGGCTCCCGAGTGACTTATGCCAGACGATCTTGCCGTCCATGATGTTCAGATACTCCCAGTGCGGCATTTCCGTCACCAGGGAGGTTTCGCTATCCATCCAACGCAGCATTTTCTCTATGGCTTCCACGTCGGTCGCCGCACCCTGAACGATGCCCTTGACGTTTTCTATCATCTCAGGTGAAAAATTCATCGAGGCGGTAGGCTGGATGTATTCTCTCAGCTCTTTATCAAGATTCTCTTTTGGAAATGGCTGACCATATACGTGAGCCGTTGCAAAAGGAAATATGAGTACTTCTACTATTCTTGCGTCCTCGAGCGATGCCTTCTTCTCAACGGGACGCGCATCCTGGTACAAATCGTCAATCATGTCCATGCTCGATGGGGGCCTGATTTCGCAAATAGCCCGTATAGAATAAGCGTATTCCCTCCGTTCGTCCCAATCACCATCTGGTTTGCCATCGCCGTCACTGTCTTTCTTCGTGGGATCTGTACGATACTTGCAGTATTCATCATAGTCGGAAAGTCCGTCACTGTCGGTATCGGAGGACTTGGGATTCGTGCCCAGCTCTGCCTCCAATCCATTCTCCAGTCCATCCTTATCCGAATCCAAGACGCCGGAAGTGTTGTCAACGGGCTGTTTCTGTGCTCTTGCCATCGGCAATAACACCACGCCAAAAAACAGTACCGTCAGCACGCCAAGAGCTCCGAGTCTTGCACTCTTGGGTATGGGTTGGACCAACATGCGTCTGATCCTGCCCTGCAAAGCTTTTTTCGATTCGACGACGCCCACGAGGCGCAGGCCAAGGGCCGGTTGGGAAAATGCCATCTCAGCTACGTCTATGAGAGTATTGCTGTAGCTCTTAGCCTCCGCGCCAAGTGCTACCAGCACCATTTCATCGACGGCCTGCTCGCGGATTCTGCGAACAACTACGTTTGCCAGCCAAATAAGCGGATTGTAGAAATACGCGATTTGCAGAAAGGTCTGCACGCAATTGATCCACAAATCGCCTCTTTTGATATGGGCCAGCTCGTGGATCAAAACCGCCCGGAGTTTTTCTTGTGATAGTTTTTCGACGATTCCCTTTGGCATGAGAATCGCCGGATGAAACAATCCGCAAGCCGCAGGGCTGGCGACGTTATGCGACAGCCTCAACTGTATATTTCGACGAAGTCCAAGCTGCCGGCGACATTGATCGAGCACCTGAACTAAGCCATTCTTCACAGGTTCACTTTGCGCCATCAGACGTCGAACAAAAAAGATACGCTGGACCAGCAGAGCCGTAATCACCAAAACACCAACAATCCAGAAGCCAAAGAGAATTCCCTGCCAGGTCAGGGCGTTCAGATTTGCCGCGACGGGTGAATCCGAAGGTGCGCTTGTTATCGGAGAATCAGACACAGCCGGAATGACAGGCTCGTAAGGGGTTTGTGCGATTACCGGAGGCGCAGTCTCAACTACAGGATCGAGCTGCGTGACATCGGCAGGCTGGTGTGCTGCAATAGGGTCGGCAACAAAGTGATCGCCAAGCCAATAGCCAATCCCCGTCGGCAGAGACAATGTTGGCGGCAAGACCAGCTTGACGAACACCAACATCCACATCCAATACCGAAAAGTCGCCCGGACGCGTTTTCGTATCAGAAGGTCGATTATCAGTAAAGCAACAATCAGCAGGCCGGCCTGGACGAACATGCTCCCGGCATAATCACAGAATCCGCTGCCCAGACCGTTAAGAACACTGATGAGATTATTGATTAGATGGTTCATTTCTCGCCTTTTCCTTTCTTCCGCCTTCTTTGTTCTGCTTTTCAACCATCGTTCGTAATTGGGATGCCTCTTCTTTTGAGAGACCTTCGTGTTCGACCAGGAATTGCATCATTGGCGTCAAGGCCCCATCGAAGGCGCGCTTGAGCATCTTGCGGAATTCGCCTCGTTTGGCGTCAATTTCACTGATGCAGGACTTGAATAGCTGAAGGTTGCGGATTCTCTCGATTTCTAAAAACCCTTTTTCAGCCATTCTGTCCATCGTGGTCTTCACCGTGCTGTAGGCCCGGTCCCTGCTCTTGGCCAGCGTCTCCTGGACCGTGCCCGCTGCACAGGGCTGCTTTTCCCAAACTACTTTCATAATTTCCCATTCGGCTTCCGTGAGCTCCACGGTGAATTTTTCTTCTGGGCGGCCTTTGATTTTTTTCGATTTCGCCATATCTCGAACTCCTTATTCTATATAATTAGAGTGTATTCTACATATATAGAGTACGTCAAGAAAAAAAAAGTAAAAATTTTTGCAGTTTTTTTCAAATCCCATGTTTCAGCACCAAGAATGCACAAAAAACTGGAATAACACGGGGGAAAAGAACGGCGAAGTTACTTTATCAGCTTGGCGATTTGTCTGAATTGAGGATGTTCGGCGGTCCGGAGCAGCTCGAACAGGGCCATTTCGATAGAAGTGACATTGGCGCCCTCGGCGGCCATCCTCCGTATCGCGATTTGCTTGTTATCCAATGTTCTTGAGGAGACGGCATCTGCAGCCACGTCCACGCAGAAGCCCTTCCGAAGCAAGTCAACGGCTGTCTGATAAATGCAGACGTGTGTTTCGATGCCGCACAGCAGAATCTGGTCCCGCCCCAGCTCGTTCAGCCTGCTGCTGAACGTCTCGACGCCGCAGCAACTGAAGGCAGATTTGTTTATCGGCTCATTGCCGGCAAGAAGCTCTGCGATCTCCGGGACCGTCGGCCCCAGAGCAGCAGGGCACTGCTGACACCATAGGATTGGAATATCCAGGACCTTGGCGGCCTGGATAAGGATTTGAATGTTCTTAAACAAAACCTCCTTGCCGTGCATCAACTGCGCCAGCTTACCCTGCACGTCAACAACCACCAGACAGCACCTGTGTATCTCAAGCATTCCTACCAATTCACTATAATAGTCAGGCGAACGGTTTCCTGGCCTTCCGTCCGGGTCGGCGGTCTTCTACTTGGCTCTTTGCCCCCGGTCTCGACGGGTTTTGGCAGTCGCCATTGGCGGACCAGGTCTTTCTTCCCACCTTCTATCGCCGATAGAATTGGCCCGCCCGGCAGACGCACAGCTATATCATTTAAGGCAGCAAGATCTTTTGCTACTTCGATACGTTTCTCTATAGTATTCTGCTCGGCAATTTGGGCTATTTGCTGAGTCGTAACGGCGTTAATGACAACCGGCTCGCCAAACACTTCTGTGTTGACGAACAACGCCGCCGATTCAAGCTCGGGCCATATAGTCTCCAGGCGAGCCAACAGTAAGTGCAGGTCCTTCCTGCTGCAGCTTAGAGAGTAGATGCGTCTATCCTGTCGGCCGGCAGGACTGGCTGAGTCCAAAAACCCGCTGTCCTCCAACTCGTTCTTGACAAAAGCACTAACAGCAGCCACGTCATCTGTTTTCAATTCAAGCCTGCCGCTGAGTCCCAACACAGCCACTGCGCCGGGTCCCGCTTTTGCCCCCTCGGCTTCTCCAGGACCCTGCTTGTTCTCCACGGCAAGCGGCCTTTCCGGGCCGGTCTGCGGGGTAAGAATCGTGTAAATCACCACCGCCAGAACAGCGGCCAGCCCGATTATGGCTGCGGCGGATAAGACCCTGCGAACCAGCACGTGTCTCTGGCGTAGGCCGTCCCGGCGATTTCCCGCCCGCTCGCCAAAAGCCCGTTTCTCATCCGGCATTGTCATCTTGGCCAATGAGGCCTTAATGCCCTCCGACACCTCCGCCGGGACCTCGGCATACGGCAGAGAGCCCACCAGCATCTTACACCGTTGCAGTTGCCGCAGCCGCCGTGCAATCTGAGCATCGTCGGTTATCAGGCGTTCGACTTGGGCCTGCTGTGCGGCCGGGAGCTCACCATCAATGAAGCTATTGAGCCATTCGTCAATACGCGGATTTGCAGCGTATCTGTTCTTGTCCGAATTCTCTTTCATTCCAAAATGGCCTCCAAAATATCTCTCAGCTTCGTTCTGGCCCGACTCAATCTGCTTCTGACCGTGCCTATTTCGATGCCCAACGCTTCCGCAATCCGGGCATAACTCATACCTTCGATATCCCGTAACACGAGCACAGCTTTCTGTGCCTCGTCCAACCTGGCCAGCGCCTTGAGCGCGATCTCGTGCAGCTCCTTATTCTGAGCCAGCGCCGCCGGGTCAGGTGAGCTGTCATCGCTCAGCAGCTCCTTCATCGCGTGCCTTGCCTGGCTGCTGCGTTGTTCTTCCTCGATATCCAGCGATCTGACTACCAGCTTGGCATTCCTTTGGCAGTAGTTCAGGGTCAGGTTTACGGCTATTCTGAACGCCCACGTATAAAAACTGCTTCGTCCCTCGAACTTCCTTAGATTCTCTATTATTTTGACAAAGGTTTCCTGCGTGAGTTCCGCAGCATCGTCGGGATCCCCACATATTTTCAGCACAGTGTTGTAAACACGATTTTGATACTTAAGAATTAGCCGTTCTGTTGCCGCAGAATCTCCCTGCCGAGACAGCTCAATCAGCAAGGCATCGTCATTGCCGATACACTCATTGGCAGCCTGTTGGCGCCTCATGTCGGTGTTTGCGGCTTCCGTCAAAGCCTTTCTCCTCAGTTAGACCAATACGGCCACAAAAAGTTCCTCAGACAAACAGGGCGGAAATAAGGCCAAATCGCGGAATATGATTGCAGATTAGCTCTTTTGGGTCAATTCAATTCCACTGGGATGGTGAATTTCACCACGTGCCAGGCCTGTTGCAGACGAGATACGAGAAACCGGCGAGAGGTAGAAAAGGGGCCTATGCCGAATCAATCGAGATAGGCCCCGAAATGACACGAATTTAAATGTCGCTGCCGCCGACGCGGCTTTGTTCTAAGGAGCCGGCCTTGGCCGATTCAGGCGAATGTCGTCGATGTATATCTTGCCCGAGCCGCCGGGCGCTGTCATATTGCCTTTGGTGCCCAGACCAATCGCGATTCTGTCAACATCCTTCAAGTTGATGCCCTTGTCGGCAAGCGACTGAAGCGGAATCACCCACTCCGTCCAGGTGGTTATCGTTGCCGCACTCGGATCAGGATGGACTACCACCGCTGGCTGGCCCGCGACGTTGGAAACGGCGACATATAGCGGCTCGGCAGCGTTGCTGGCGATACCGATGTCC
>CAYWZW010000099.1:0-16093 GCA_964462945.1 uncultured Pirellulales bacterium | reverse complement strand
CCGCTCGGTCTATTACTTACTACGGGAATGGTATCAGTCACCACAATTGACAAGAGTGTCTGTATGGCATACACTTACATACGAACCACGCCGGGCTTTTCTCATACGAATCGTTCCTGGCGAGGTGTGTGCGTGCGGCGTATGGCGTTGGTCTATGGCTAAAAGACGGGGGGAGGGAGGACCAAAAAATGGCAACGGCTAAGAATACACAAATCAAGCGGACAATCCCTTTACTGGTCGCAATCTGTCTCTTGAGCTTCCCTGCATACGCCAAATACGGCGGCGGTACGGGAGAGCCTAACGACCCGTACCAGATCGCTACGGCCGAGGACCTGATGCTGCTGGGCGATAGTCCCGGCGATTACGACAAGCACTTCATCCTGACCGCCGACATCGACCTGGACCCCAACCTCCCCGGCCGAAAGGTCTTCGACAAGGCCGTCATCGCTCCGGACGCCAACGACGTAACCAAGCACTACTTCGAGGGGACTCCCTTCACCGGTGTCTTTGACGGCAACAGCCACATGATCTCCCATCTGACCGTCGAAGGTATAAGCTTCCTGGGTCTGTTCGGACAATTAGGATCTGGAGCAAGGATTGCCAATGTGGGCCTGGAAGCAGTAAAGGTCAGCGGAACCACCGACTGTGTCGGTGGCCTCGTGGGTCACAATGACGGCAGCATCGCCGCCAGCTATAGCACCGGTGCAGTCAGTGGAGGTCAGTGTGTCGGCGGCCTCGTGGGCTGGAGCGTGGACGGTAGCATCGCCACGAGTTACAGCACCGGAGCGGTCAGTGGAGGTCAGTATGTTGGCGGCCTTGTGGGCTGGAACGTGGACGGCAGCATCATCGCAAGCAACAGCAGCAGCAAGGCCGCAGGAGATCGCTCTGTAGGTGGCCTCGTGGGCTGGAACACGGGCAGCATCGCCATGAGCTACAGCGCCGGCACTGTCAGTGGAGGTCATATTGTTGGCGGGCTCGTGGGGCGCAATTGGGGTAACATCACCACGAGCTACAGCACTGGCACGGTCACTGGAAGTACGCATGTTGGCGGCCTCGTGGGCGACAACATCAGTAGCATCACCTCAAGTTTCTGGGATATGAAGACATCAGGGCAGACCACCAGCGACGGCGGCACGGGCCTGACCACAACCGAGATGCAGGACATCAACACGTACCTCAATGCAGGATGGGATTTTGTGGATGAGATGCTCAACGGTACCTGCAACTATTGGCAGATATCGCCAAGTGATTATCCCCGGTTGCGCTACCATGCTGGCGAAAGCCCGGTAATGCCAAAGGGATTGGGCACGGTCCAAGAGCCGTATCTGATTCGGGATGCCCGGGATTTGGGCAGCGTGTGGTTCAAGCCCCTGGCCCATTACCGTCTGGAAGCGTCTGTGGATCTATCGGGCATCACGTGGTCTATGGCTGTTGTTCCTTGGTTTGAGGGGACCTTCGACGGTAGCGGCCACACAGTATCGCATCTAACCATCAAGGGTGGGAGCTACCTGGGTCTATTCGGGAAGTTGCATCATGGAGCCAACGTTTCAAATCTCGGTTTGGAGGCGGTAGATATCAATGGAATAGGAAATTTCATCGGTGGCCTCACGGGTAGCAACGCCGGCAGGATCACTACAAATTACACTACCGGCACGGTCACAGGAGATGGGCCAGTCGGCGGCCTCGTCGGCTTCAACGCCGGTGAAGATAATGGCAACGTCGGCAGCATCGCCATGAGCTACAGCACCGCCACAGTCAGTGGAGGTCAGTATGTTGGAGGCCTTGTGGGCGACAACCTCAGCAGTATCACCAGCAGCTACAGCACCGGCACGGTCACAGGAGATAGGCCGGTCGGCGGCCTCGTCGGCTTCAACTCTGGTGGTGATCGTGGCCACGCCAGCATCATCACGAGCTACAGCATAGGGATGGTCACAGGAAGCGAAGGTGTCGCCGGCCTCGTCGGCTGGAACACGGGCAGCATTACCACGAGCTACAGCACAGGGACGGTCGCAGGAAATAGCGATGTCGGCGGGCTCGTAGGCTTATATGTTGGCGATGTCACCACCAGTTTCTGGGACATGCATACCTCAGGCCAAACGACGAGTGCCGGTGGCACAGGCATGACTACCGCCGAGATGCAGACGGCCGGTACGTTCCTGGATGCCGGGTGGGACTTTGTGGGCGAGACGGCCAACGGGACCGAGGATATCTGGTGGATTTTAGAAGGGAAGGACTATCCGCGATTGTGGTGGGAAGCCGCAAAGGAATAGAATGGAACCGCAGATGGACGCTGATGATGAGAAGGCTTGAATCTTGTGAGTCAATCATTGCTGAAGGCTGTGTCCGTGTGTTTACTTCATCACTGGATATTCCTTGTTCGATATTCGCCCTTCAATTTTGAATAATGAATATCCAATAACGAATATCGAATGTCGAAGGAAAGACCCCGGCGAGAGCATGATTATCCGCGTTTATCGGCGTCCATCAGCGGTTTCATAATACAATGTTGATGAACTTCGTGTTTGACAGGTCTGCGCATCGGGCGTATTATTGCCTGTTCGGGGTCCTGTCAGTGCAGGGCCGCTTGCATGCTTTTCACGCTCGCGTTGAGGACGTTGGGACAGCCAGGCAAAAGACGAAAGGTTGAAGATGAATAAGAACACAGAAGACAGGAGACAGAATACAGAAGATCGTCCGCCGTTCTGCGCGGTGCGTCCCGCGCCCTGCATCATCTTCATTTTCGCGGCGTTTGTCTTTCTGGCCGCAGGAACTGTTCGGGCAGCCGCGGCGGACGTTGCATCGCTGCCGCACCCGGCCATTCCCGGCGGCTTCGGTGTCAATATCCACTTCACGGGTGGGCCGCGAGACCTGGACCTGATCGCCCAGGGCGGCTTCAAATTCGTCAGGATGGACTTAGGATGGGCCAGCGTGGAGAAGACCAAAGGCGTCTATGACTTCCAGAAGTCCGGCTACGACGCCCTGACCAAAGGCTGCACGGCACGAGGCATCCATATCGTGTACATTCTCGACTACAGCAATAAGCTCTACGAGCCGGAGCAGTCCGTTCGCACGGACGAGGGGCGCAATGCCTTTGCCGCCTTCGCCGAGGCGGCGGCGAAAAGATACGCCGGCAAGGGAGTCCTGTGGGAGATATGGAACGAGCCGAACCTCAAGCAGTTCTGGAGTCCGCAGCCCAGCGTCGAAGATTATTGCAGGCTCGTCGAAGAGGCCGCCCCGCGCATCAGGAAAGCCGACCCCGGCGGCCAGGTCGTTGCCGGGGCCACGTCGCAGATACCGTTGGAATGGCTTGAGGAGTGCTTCAAGAAAGGGCTGTTAGGCTGGATTGACGTCCTGAGCGTCCACCCGTACCGCTCGAAGGCTCCGGAGACGGTCGTCGGCGACTACGCCAAGCTTCGCGTATTGATCAAACAGTATGCCCCGGCGGGAAAAGAGGTGCCTGTCATATCCGGCGAGTGGGGATACTCGAACATCAACTGGGACAAGTCACGTCTGTCCGATATGGAGCAGGCCGCGTACTTGGCACGCATGTTCCTGGTCAATCTGCATCAGGGCGTCCCGGTCAGCATCTGGTATGACTGGAAGAACGACGGCACCGACGCCAACGAGAGAGAGCATCAGTTCGGAACGGTCGGCCATGACCTGAATCCCAAGTCGGGGTATCTGGCCGCCAAGGTTCTGTCGTCCACGCTCGCGGGCTACTCCATCGACCGCAAGCTCGATCTGGGCAGTGAGGAGGACTTTGCCTTCCGGCTGACCAACGGACAAAATGAGGCGATCGCATTTTGGACGTTGGGTACGAAGCATACGGTCACCCTGCCGGTGGAGCCGACGGAGGTCCTGCTCGTGGGGATCTACGGCGGGCAGGTCGTCATCAACTGGAAAACCGACAAACTGAAAGTCCGCGCCGAACAAAGCCCACAGTATCTGCTCATCGGGCCGAGGAAATAGAGGATAGCGCGTACGCCAAACGCTCTACGCGGATTGTCCGCAGCATCGCTTGTACTTTTTTCCGCTGCCGCAGGGACATGGATCATTTCTGCTGACAGGGGTTTCTCTGTGCAGAGGCGAAGTGATCGGCTCAGCTTCCACATCGTGGTACTCAATCTGGTAAGACGACTCCTGATGCAGGCATATACGAATAATGGCGGCGGTCAAATCGGCCCTTTGATTGAAGTCGACCTCTATGTGGCCATCCTCAGTGCCATAGTGCCCAAGTGCGAAATCGAGGATTTCCGCAATCGCTTCTGCATCCGCGGGAAGCGGAGCGCCCGATGTCATGACGAAATCTTCAAAGGGCAGGAGCCTTGTGGCAATCACAAGGTCCTCTGTCGCCGTTTTTCCAAGTCCCATATCAATCAAAAGGTACTCTCTGTTGTTCATCAAATCCCTGGCTCGCGCGCCGACGCCCGGCACGACCTCCGCGACCTGCACGAGCGTGTAGAACGATTCCGACATGGCTTTGACCACAATAGATTCGTCCGAATCGGGAACCAGCCGGGAATCAGCGATGTACCGCGCGACGGCGTTGAGCCCGCCTTCTCTGTAGTCATAGAGGCAATAATCCATGACTGTACCGATCTGGTCCACGTCGTCCAAAACAAGTGTGTTGCCCTTCAGGACGCCGAGCTTCCTGCCGCACACATCGAGAGTCCTCTTTGATAGGTATTTCGGCAGGGCATCGTTTTGCAGATGCCATGTGATCTTCCGAAAGTCTTTGTAGCGAGCAACCAGGTGAGTGTATTCTGCTTCTGTGGAGTTTCTTGTCATCAGCTTACCCTCGCCTCTCCTGAACCAGCCAAGTCCCATCTGATCCTCCCTGGGCAATTATTGAGTATCCTCTCTCTGAAGGAGTTGGATGATATCCGCCTTGGTGGGCAGGGCTTCGAGTGAGCCGAACTTCGTGCAGGCCAGCGCTCCCGCCGCCGAGGCGAACTTGGCCGCCGCTCTGACGTCGTTCTCGACGGCACAGTACGCCGCCAATGCCCCCGCGAAGGCATCGCCCCTGCCCGTGTGGTCCACCAGCTCAATCTCGAACGCGGGGATATGGTCGGCGCTGTTTCTGTCGATGACCATGCAGCCGCGTCGGCCCATCGTGATGACGGCGTAGTCCACGCCGCGAGCCACCAGGTCCGAGCCGATCAGCTTGGCGGTCCGAATGTTCGCCGGGGATTGCTCGGCGATGTCGGCGGCCTCGTAGAGATTCGGTATTAGAATATCAGCCGTGAAGTACTCGATGGGCAGATCGCAGGTTTTCCGGCCCCGCTGCTCGAGCGGCCTGACGGGATTGAGGATGACCTTGACGCCGTACATTTCTGCGCAGCGAAGAGCACTGACGATGGCCTCCTGGGGCAATTCGCCGTGAATCAGGCAGGCATCGGCCTCGGCGATAATCTGCTCGGCGCCGGTAATGTCCTGGGGCAGCAGGGCGGTGTTGGCGCCGGCGTAATAGCAGGAGGCGTTTTCGCCTGCGGCGTTCACGAAGGTCACGACCGCGCCGGTATTCTTGGCCTCGGCGGTGTAAACGAATTCCGTATTGACGTTGTACTCGGCCAGGCTGCTCCTGATCATCCGAGCGAACGGGTCTCCGCCGACCTTGCTGATCAGATACACCTGGCAGCCGCACAAGGCCGCTTCGACCGCTTGATTCGGACCCGGGCCGGCGGTTCGGTACGAAAGAGCCGAGCCGGTCTGACTCTGGCCCGGCGAAGGGATTTGGCTGCACCGTATCGCCATGTCCACGTACGTGCCGCCGATGACAACAACTTTAGGACTCCTTCCCGACATAATGTCCGTCGCCCCGTGTCTTTCTTAGGACCTTTTCTTGGGCTATAATTTTCCGATCCCTTTCGGGGTTGAGTATAGCCGCCCAATCGCTTAATGCAAGTCTTTTCTTCGGACAATATTCAGGGAGGCTCTGCTCGGCGGAAAGGCGGGTTGCGAACATCCTGGCTGGCCAGCCAGCGTGCGATCACCTCGACAACGTAGTCGAGTTGCTCTTTCGTGAGGGGCTTGCCCTTGGCGATTTTGTGCCATTTCTGAAGGCAGCTCCGGCAGCAGGTGCCAGTGGCGTGCTGGGCGACGAAAGCCGGATGGTTCTTCATCGGGGTCTGCCGGCCGTCGTTTGCGGGCTCGGCGGCCGCCAGCCGCTTCACAACGAAATCACGGGCGTGTTCGAGAATTGTCGCCAGGCCCTTTTGCCGCAGATACGCCGCCTCTGGGCCGGAAAGCCGGAATCGGCTGCGAAATGCCGACCCCCCCCCAGCGCCCCAAACAGCTCATCCATATCCCTCATCAGTCATTCCTCACGATACAATACCTAACTCCGGTTCCTTACAGAGCCGCTTCGGACATAGTCTAATCTAATGGAAACGTGCAATAGGGTCAATTTGGTATCAAAAAACGACGTATTCTCTTGAAGATGCACGATTTCCTATTTAGGAAATTGTCATAAAATGAGAAAATTTCTATTGTTTATTTCCTGAAAATACGATATATCCTATATAGGAAATCAGCCAATATCAGGAAAAAGGCAATGAGACTTACAGAAGAAGAAGTCATACAATCTCTCAAAAACATGGGTGATCGATATGCCCCCCTGTTCATAAATCGCCTCGCGGAGCAGGTTTCTTTGCCGGAAGGATATCGCGTTGGTGCGGTCATAGAGTTTTCGATTCAGGATGGGCCTTCCTTTGAAGCCGTGGTCGAGATTGCGCCTGTATCCACTCCAGAGAATATTCTCAAGAGGGCCCGACAGCTTGCTGATTACGTTGGCAAAGAAAAAAAATCGAATAGAGTGCCCTTGGTAATAGCTCCCTACATAGGCGAGAAACAGGCCAAGATTCTGGCGGATAAAGGTATCTCGTGGATCGACCTGTCCGGCAACATGTCCGTCAGGGTTTCAAAGCGGATATATATCGAGCGAAGCGGCAAGCCCAACGGTTTCCCCGACACCGCACCGATCAAGAAGATTTTCCAGGGGACATCGTCTCTTGTCAGCAGGGCGTTGCTCTTGAAACCGGACGGATTCGAATCTGTGAATGATGTATACAATTTCATAAACAACCGAAATGCGAAAGTGACATTATCGACGGTGTCAAAGGTGCTCAAGTCGCTTGAAGAAGAACTGTTGGTCAGCAGAAGTAAATCTTCTGTCTCTGTGCCTGATCCGGAGAAGCTCTTGGAGAGACTCGCGGAAGGCTACAAGAATTCCACGGAACGAAAGAGGCGAAACACATACAGATTTGTAATTGAGGGTATCGAAAGGCTGTCTTATGGGAACTCCAGTGCGATCAGGGCCGCTTGTAAAGACTACTTAGCTTGTGGGTTCTATGCGGCGCAAATTAAAGGTTTGGCTGCGACGGACAAGATAACGATATTTGTCAAAGATATAGAACAGTTTAGAAGGAAGGCTGAGGAAGAATTGGTTTCAATTACTGCGGATGCGGAATTTGGAAACGCAATCATCACGGAGACAAGTGACCCGGGCGTTTGGTTCAATCCTGATTGGCGAATGATGGATTTGGTTGTTGATGATATCGAATTATATCTTGAGATGATGGTTGATACTCCGAGAGGTCCAAAGATTGCCGAGCAGCTCAAGCGGCGTATTTTGCAAAAGGCTGGCAGTAGTGGACAGAAGGATAATTGAACAATTGGCCGACCTGGCCGCGTCGTTCAATGGAATCGGGCTTAAACCTGTCATCTGTGGTGGGCTGGGTATCCATTTGTGCTTTCACAAAGCTCAAGGACAGGCACGCCAAATGATTCGAGCCACAACCGATATCGATTTGATGCTTACACAGACACAAGTCCTCGAACAGGCCCGGCGGCGGGCCATTGCTGAAACAATAACCGATGGCCTTGGATACGTTGTGCGTGAAGGTTGTGAATATTATCAATTTACAAAAGAGCCGGATCAGGCCCTTGATATCCTGTCGCCGCCTATTGAAGGGCTTGAGGCCGATAATTTCAGGGTCAAGTTTGTCAGGTCAAAGCTGCACGGCCACATTACGCCCGAAGCGTGTTTTATAGAAGAAGGTCTCAGAACGGTCTGGCTGCGAGAGTTCCTGGCGGACAATGAGAAAAGATGCAGTCTCGAAGTTCAAGTACCTTCGCCGACGAATCTATTGCTCCTGAAGCTGTTTGCGTTTGACGATAGGGACAACGGCAAAAAGCAGGATTCGGAGCGTGCTCAGGCATACGCATGGGACATATATGTCACCATCATGCTGACCGGCAGAGACGATTATCTTGAGGGACAAGATTTTCTCTCGCAGCATAAGGATTCGAAGATAACACAGACCGCCCAGTCAATTGTTGGAAGCAAGTTTTCAGCTATCGAACAAGCCGGCTGGCGGCGCGTGCTTGAGTCGTCCGATTTTTACTCTGATCTCAACAGGCGTGAAAAAGAAGCCAAGCTGGATGAAGCCAGACGTCGTTTGATCAGGTGGTTTGATATAAGCCGGGCCGGCAGTGAGCCTGAGATTATTTAAGAGCCTGTTTTTCTCGTCAGCTTTCCAAACGTGCAACGCCTCCATCAATGCAGCCTATACATCAATCACTCCTGCCCTTGCCGAGGGGCGCCGACGACGGCCATGCAGATCGTGCTTTCTTCAACGCCGTCGATACCGACGATGGCGTTGACCTGGTCGTCGTATAAAGCCCCGATCTCGCAGGTTCCGAGGTTCAAGCTCACGGCGGCCAAGGCGAGGTTCTCGGCGACGTGGCCGGCGTCGAGGTAGATGTACCGATACGCTCGCTGGCCGTACTTCCATTTGCATCGCTCGAAGACCGCCGACCATACAAAAACCACGGCCGCTGTCGCACACATTCCCTGGCCTAATGCGGCGGCGGCGATCTGTCGCCGAACGTCACGCTGCACCAATTGTTCGAGCGTGTGCCCCCGGATCGAGTAGTGATATACGCCGTTCTCCAGGTCTTTGACGTTATTGACGACCACGTACGTTTCTATTGGATAGAGTGCCCCAGCCGACGGGGCGGTGCGGAATTCGTACCCGTCCTCGACCCGCTGGATGCCCGTCGATGCCCACAGCAGATACGAAAGCTGCGCTTTGCTGGCGGGCTTGTCCTGGAAATCACGAATGCTCTTTCTGTGCTTGAGCGCCTGGTCGAGGCTCATCGTTCGAGAAGGCTCGAACGACGGAAGCTCAACCTTCGGTGCCTCCGGATACTCCTTATACAGTGCCGGCCTGGCCTCCAAGCTGAGTCTGTGCCCCGGCATTTTGTCCGGCTGATACTTCGTTTCCTGCTGAAATCGGTCGCCGATACCGCTCATTGCGAACCTCCCTAACACCGTTACCCCAGGGCAGTCCTGCGGGCCGCACACGGGAATAGAACACCCTCATCATGGCGCCGCCACCGCCAAATTCAAGCCAAAAGGCACAATTTTGGGAGTAAAACTGTTAATCAGAAACACAATTTATAAAAATATTTGAAAAAAATCATACAAAATACTTGACAGTATTCAGCACACAGTTAAACTCAGTGCTATGTTAGATGGATATACAATAAACTACGCTATAGAGAATGGAGGCCCGCCTAGCTTGCGTCTGCGAGCCGTGGCCTCCGGCAGGCAAGCATTTTTCAATTGGCGTTGGGTATTTGATTTCCATTTGGGCAAGAGGCAGAGGGTTGGGGATGAAAAAGACTCATGAGAATATCTCAAAAAGGCGGGATTTTAAGGGTCGGCATCGCGACCAGATGGAAATGCTCGGCGACAGGGTGAACCTGCTGGGCGGGGCCGACAGGGTGCTGATGATCATGTACATGCAGAACGGCAACAGCTTTCGACAGATCGCTCGCGTTCGAGGGATCAGTGAGACCAGCGTAGCTCGCAGAGTGCAGAGAATCATCAGGCGGCTTGCGAACAG
Organism: uncultured Pirellulales bacterium; assembly: GCA_964462945.1. GTDB lineage: Bacteria > Planctomycetota > Phycisphaerae > Sedimentisphaerales > Anaerobacaceae. The sequence continues at coordinate 6,182 of CAYWZW010000099.1, read as the reverse complement.
CGAATATGTCAGATGCACGAAGAGCGCCGAGAGGCTGACCGCGGACCAGATGGCCATGGCGAGGGAGTTCTTCCTGTTGGGTCAGTCGATGGGCCGCATCGCCGCCCGGAGGTGCTCAAGCGTTCATCATGTTCGCAAAGCCCTAGAGGACATCCGCGACCTGGCGAGTGCAGCCGGTCTGCGGGCCAGGCGGTTGTCAACCGTAACTTCGGCATACGACATGCGAAATACCAGATAGCAGAGGGCAACTATGGCAACGTACAACATTTCCAGGACCTTCCAGTGGCAGGGGACCATCACCGACCGGGTGGCTTCGGCCTGCAGGATGTTCGGTCTGACCGTGGACCGGCTGACGGAGAAGCATTCCACCCACGCCTGCCGGGTGGAGATTAACCCCGGTGACATCATCTACATCACGGGCCCATCCGGGGCGGGCAAGAGCGTCCTGCTGGGCGAGCTGGAGAAAGCCGTCCCTGCCTGCGAGCGGGTGAGCCTGGCCGACATCGACCTGCCCGCCGACAAGACGGTGCTCGACTGCATGGACGGCGATCTGCTGATGAGCCTTCAATTCCTGAGCGTCGCCGGGCTGAACGACTGTTTCTGCATTCTCAATCAGCCGAACAATCTCAGCGCCGGGCAGAAGTACCGCTTCCGCTTAGCCATGGCCCTGGCGGCCCGCAAGGGCTTCATCTTCGCGGATGATTTCTGCTGCGGGCTGGACCGCATTACCGCGCTGGTCATTTCGCACGGCCTGCACAGGTTCGCCAAGCGAAACGGCACCACGCTGATCTTAGCGTCGAGCCGCGACGACATCCTGCTCGAATTGGCCCCGGATGCCATCGTGGAAAGCCCGTTATCCGGCCCGACGCAGGTGATCTACAAGCATACCCGACGGAGGTGAGAATGGATCAGTCCGGCAATTCAACATCGGCATCGAGTGGCCTGACGGAACGCTGCTGCGTTTACAAGAGACTGCGGATTGTCCCCGGCGGCCTGGCGGACTACCGGCAGCTTGCCTGCTATCACTACTGTGAGAGCCGGCCGGGGCCGTGCACGGCCATCTTTGTTCTGAAATCCGACGGGACGCTGCCGGGGCTGCTGTGCAAAACGCCGGTTGGCGTTATCGTGTACTCCACGGCGACCGCCGGTCTGGAGCTGCGAAACGTCGCGACGGGTAATCTTTTTGCCGGCCTGGACCGCGGCGCGCAGTTGGCCCTGTTCAACAAGAACATCCGCCGGATCAGCCGGGTGATAATCGAGCCGCGGTTCCGGGGGCTGGGCCTGGCGAGCCGGCTGGTCCGCGAGACCATGCCCCGGCTGAATGTCCCCATCATCGAGGCGGTGGCCGTGATGGGACTGGTCAATCCGTTCTTTGAGAAAGCAGGCATGAAGGCGTACAGGGGCAAGCCGCCCGTCGCCCACGTGCAGCTCATCGAGGCACTGAGCATTCTCGGCATTGAAGACGCCGGGCTCATCGACGCACAAGCAGTCCAGCGAAAGCTGGATCAGCTCGCGCCGCCGCAAGCTGAATTCATCGAGCGCCACATCCGGCATTTCCTCAAGAGCCACGGCCGGCGCCGGGACATGCCGCCCGGCCTCGAACGAACCCGATACATCGTGACGCGCCTGACCGCCCGCCCGACCTATTACATCTGGTTCAACCCGAACTTCGATGCCCTCCGCAGGACGCCTGCCGGCGGATGCCCGATACCAGATGCTCGTCGGGAAGCCGCAAAGGAGGATTGCTGATGCCGGAAACGAGAATCGAGAATCAGGTATCGAGGATAGCCATCGACAAGCTCGTGCCTCATCCGGACAACCCCAACCGGATGAGCAAGGGCAACTTCGCCAAGCTCGTTCGCAACATCGAGCGGACCGGGCGTTATGAGCCGCTGGTCGTTCGGCCGATGGGCGACAGCTTCCAGATCATCAACGGCCATCATCGCCGGCGGGCCCTGCAAGAGCTGGGGTACAAGACGGTCGATGTGGTCATCTGGGACATCAACGACGCGGACGCCGACCTGCTGTCAGCCACGCTCAATCGGCTCGGCGGCTCGGACGTGCTCCAGAAGAAGCTGGCCCTGCTGAGCCGGCTGAACGAACGCACCAAGGCCCGCGACCTGGCGAAACTCCTGCCCCACACCGCCCCGCAGATCCAACGGCTGACCGAAATGGGCAATTCCGCTTGCCCCATGGCGACGGGCAATGGCGGTTCCCAAATCGCAAGCCGTAAGTCCCCCTTTGCCAATCCTGTGGTCTTTTTCCTCGACGACGCCCAGCACGAAGTTGTCGAGAACGCGCTGTCCCTTGCACGAGAATCGCAGAGCGAAAAAACGAAGGCGGCCAAAAACGCCGCCGCCCTCACGCAGATGGCTCGCGCGTTCACCGAGCGGCACGACGCCACGGGAGAATCGAGAATCTAATGAAGATCAGATTTGTCCAGTTAGAGAGTGACGCGTTCCTGACGGACATGGATTTCATTCAGATGTCGGCCACGGAACGCGGCGTGTATTGCAGCCTGATTCTGTTTCTGACGTCCAACGACGGCAGGTGCCGGTTCGACCTGGCGGCCCTGGGCCGATTGTGCAACTGCGAACGCCCCGAAGACTTCCAGCAAATCTGGGACCGAATCGCAAAAAAGTTTCAGACACGCCAGGGTGTGATTAGACATAAACGTGTCACCCAGGAGCTGACAAGGGCCAAACGGCTGCGGCAAGCCAAGCGTAAGGCGGGACTTAACACAGCTAAGAAAAGATGGCACAGCGATAGCACAGCGAATAGCAGACCGGATAGCGAAGCTATAGCTAAGGAAAGGAAAGGAAACGTAATCGAAAAGGAAAGAGAAGACACTTCGAATACGAATACGTCAGAGCGCGCTCCTTCGGTTTCGAGTCCGGTTCGAGCTCGCCAGACGCCGAGCGAGCAGATTGCGGCCCTGCACTTCAACGGGGCTTTGGTGAACATCATCCAGCCGCGAACGCAGTCGGACCGCACGTGCTTTCGCAATGTCACCAACTGGCTGGTGGAGGGCTGTGCTCGCGGCCGGTTCAACGAGGCCATCTTCGCCCGCGTGCTGGACTACGCCAAAGAGGCCCGCCGGGGTCTGCGGCCCGCCGCCGTCTTCATGGCCCTGCTCAAAAAGGAATTGCGGTACAAACAGGAATAAGGAGATTTTTATGAAACGGTTATTACGACTACCAGGCCGATGCGGCGATTGCCTACGACGACAGGGCGATTGAGCTGTTCGGGGAGTTCGCGTGCCTGAACACCCAGTACCGCCCGGAGATCAAAGAGTGGCTCGAACAGACGTTCTTCTTCCCGCCGACCCGGAACGACCTGGCCGGCTTCGAGCAAGAAAACGATGAGCCGGCATGGGTTCCCATAGCTGGAGCGGCCTGCGGCGGCGCCGCCGGAAGGTCCGATATTTCCTTGACTGGGTGACAGCAATGTGGTATGTTGGCGTCCGTGAGGCAACAATACAGGAGGATATAACTATGTCGAACAGAGCAGACCGAACAATCCGTCTGACACTGTCCGTGTTCATTCTGTCAGTGCTAACCGCCGCCGCCAACGACGCCCCTCCCAAGGCGCAGCAGTATGTCTTGACCGTAGGGAACGAGGAGCTTCGGTTTGTGGCCCGGCCGGAACTGGGGTACGTGGTCAGGACCCGGCAAGATACGGCGTCTATTGACGCTTTGGCCGGGATGTTGAAGGATGTTGGCGCTGTAGATATAAGCCCAATTCGCGGGTTAGGTCGTAAAGGCGTATCTGTTGTCTATAGCGAGCGTTCAGCCGGTGAAAACGAAAAGATTGTTAAACTTCTGACGTCCCGCAGCGAGGTTCAATATGCGGCGCCGCTGTTTTCATCTAATGCCGAGACGGTCGCAATCATCCCGGAGATCGTGGTCCGCGTGAAGAGCGGCACGGACTCTGTGCGAGTCGGTGCCCTCTGCGATAAAGCCGGGTGCCGGATCAAGAAGCGGATGGAGTTTACCGAGCAGGAGTATCTGCTGGAGGTCCTCGGCGCAGATGCCGAAGCTGTCTTTGCCGCCGTGCAGCACCTTAGCCAAGCTCCGGATGTCGAATGGGCCTGCCCGAATACTGCCTTCCGCCCAAGGCTTAGCGGCCAAGCTACGCTGGGCGGTGCTGTTGGTGACCAGAAACGTCGGGTTGCCTCGGTAGGACAAGACGCCAACACTCCCGGCGTGTTCCCGAACGACGAATACTTCCCCATGCAATGGCACTTGCACAACACAGGTCAGTCCGGCGGTACGCCGGGTGCAGATATTCGCGCCCCGGAGGCGTGGGAGATCACGACAGGAGACCCGAATATTATCGTTGCAGTACCTGATACTGGCGTGGACACCAACCACCCTGATCTGGCCGACAATCTGGTCCCGGGATATGACTTCTACGAGAATGATGATCAGCCGGACCCCACACTTGATCAGCCGGTAAATACGCACGGCACGGCCTGTGCGGGACTTATCGCTGCAAAGGGAAACAATGCTCTTGGGGTAACAGGGGTCACGTGGGATTGCAAGATCATGCCCATCAAGGTTGAAACCGCCGACGGACTGTCCTCAGATGCAGACATTGCGAGAGCATTTCGTTTTATGGCAAGTAACGGTGCTGATGTTATTACCAACAGTTGGGGATATGGGCTTGCTGTACCCATTACTCATTCGGCCATTATCGACGTTACGAGACCGGGTGGTCTGGGTCGAGGCGGAAAAGGGTGCGTTCTTACTGGCGCTTCAGGAAATGGCGGCACGAACAATCTGATGTATATCGCGCGCTATCCCGAAGTCATCGCCGTTGGGGCCACGAACCACAACGATGTGCGCTGTTCCTACAGCAGTTATGGACCCGAGTTGGATATAACAGCGCCCGGAGGTCAAGGGGTGGATAACCTGTGGACCACGGACATCAGCGGCTCGGCTGGCTGGAATATGGCTTTCGACCCGAACATCCTGGACTACACAAGCGGGGGGGGTACATCGTTTTCCTCCCCGATTGCCGCCGGCGTGGCGGCCTTGATTCTCTCTATCGAGCCGAATCTGACCAGTGGCGAGGTGCGCCACTTTCTTGAGCGGTCTGCAAAGGATCTGGGCAATCCCGGTCGGGATGATTACTACGGCTGGGGCCGTGTCGATGCAAAAGCGGCACTGGATATGGTCTTAGCCAAGCGTGCCGACCTGAATAACGATTGGAAAGTGGACCTGGAGGACCTGCTAATCCTTATTGAATTCTGGGGGACCGCTGAGCCATCAGCCGACATCGCCCCCGCCGCACGGCGTGACGGCATTGTGGACGTCCAGGACCTTGAACTTATGATGGAGCACTGGCAGGAGCAGATCCCTGAGCCGGGGCCGGTGGCCCGTTGGAAGCTGGATGAGACCGAAGGCAGCGTTGCTCAGAACAGCGTTAGTGACAATGATGGCATACTTCATGGTGAGCCGCTCTGGCAGCCTGCCGGTGGTAGGAAAGCTGGCGCGCTGGCGTTCGACGGTATCGATGACTACGTCAGCACCGATTTTGTGCTCAACCCGTTGGATGGAGCGTTCAGCGTCTTGGCCTGGATTCAAGGCGGTGCGCCCGCGGACGTAGTTGTCTCTCAGACCGATGGTATTGGTGGAAGCGGTGAGACCTGGCTCGGGACTGAGCCATCGAGCGGCAAGTTTATGAGCGGCTTAGTGGCTCCTGCTGTTGGCCGGTTTATCCCGCAGCCGCTGAAGTCGGAATCCGTCGTCACAGACGGCCAGTGGCATCATATCGGCTTCGTCTGGGACGGTGCGTACAGGTCCCTGTATGTGGACGGCGTAGAAGTCGCTAAAGATACAGAGGCTCAGAAGCCGCTGAAATCCGCCACCGGCGGCCTGTACATCGGCGCCGGCAAGACCCTTGAGGCAACAAGTTTCTTCTCCGGCCTGATCGATGATGTCCGCATCTACAATGCGGCTCTCAAAGCAGAGCAAATCAAGGCGTTAGCAAATTGAGTCCATAAAGAACAGAAAGGAAGGTGTAACATGAAACGATCTGATGGTTACAGAATCAGGTTAGTGTTATTTGGATTTGTGGCCGCTGTTGTGCTCGCCGCCGGCGGGAGAGCGAACGCAGATTTCACCTTCGGCACTCCGGAGAATCTTGGGCCGACCTTCAACACTTCGTCTGAAGACAGT
>CAYWZW010000098.1:0-16207 GCA_964462945.1 uncultured Pirellulales bacterium | reverse complement strand
TTGGCCTCTATCATATCACGCCAAACGATTGGAGACAGCCTTTCATGAGATTACGGCTAATATCATAAGCCCATAAGGCATAAGTGTCGTCTGCTTGTGCTCCTATGCTCTTGTGCTCAGAAGATTGCAGAACTCCCTTTTGATCGGTATAATAATTGTCAAGTACAAGAAGCAGGTGTTTTGCCGGGACCGATGTAAAATGGATAAAAACAAGCAAAGTGAAACCAAGCCGCTCGAAATCGTCGAGCCGATCGGCAAACGTGTGCTGATTCGCAAGGACGAGGACAAGAAACAGACCAAGGGCGGCATCCAACTGCCGGATAATATAGAAATCCCCACAATCACCGGCAGAATCGTATCGATTTCCGCCGAGGTCGAAAACTCGCCCGACATCCCGCTGCGCCAGTACGACAAAGTGCTGTTCAACCCCAAAGGGGCGATTCCCGTCGATTTTGAAGGCGACAATCGCCTGTTCGTAGTCGAGGTCGAAAACGTTGTCGCCGTCTTCAGAAAGTCGTAAGAAAAACGGCTCGCTCGTCTCGACGAAGGAAAACCGCAATGAATAACCGCAGGATGACTTATAGGCTGGCCGCTTTCTGTGTGGCGGTAATCTTACTGGCAGGCTGCATCCCCGAAGATTCGCTTCAGTGGTCGCAAGACGGTGCGGTGGGATTGCTGAGGGTTCAGGGAGCCCTGTACCTGGTCGATGGGCAAACCGGTGCTTTGACGGAAATTGCCAAAGAGAACGTCCAACCCTGGCCGGATATTTCAAAGGATGGCAATCTGGTCGCATACTGCGAGGCGGTCGAGCCTGCCAGCTTGTCGCAGGGGCTGAAACTGCTGCCGCCGGGGCAGGTCAAGATGATAGAGTTCTATGCCGGGCAGGTAAAAAAGAGCGTGTTTGATGCGGGCGGGCTGACAGACGGCGGATTTCCATTTCCCGAAAAGGGGCTTCTGACACCTCACGACTATAGGCACTGGGCAATTCGCTGCCTGTGCGAAAATGCAGATGACAAACTTTCGAAGATTCTGGGAGACGAAGGGATCAAGAAGGCCAGGGAAATGCCTATCCACTACTTTCAGGTTGTTGTCGCGCCCCGCAAGGCCCCGGATAAAAAAAATATTGTGGCTGCCAATTTGTTCAGCATGGTAGCACCCAAACTGTCCCCTACCGGCAAACACGTTGCGTACTTGATGCACACGCAGGAAGGAGAAGTCAGTAATGCCTATGAGGAGCATGCCCTGTGTGTTGCATCGCTCAACGGGGATGTCAAGGCAGTGCTCGTCGAGAATCGCGTCGCTTTCGGCTACGATTGGAACAAAGATGGAAGAACAATCGCATACTTGGATGCAGACTCAAAGAATCTGCGGAACGACGATCTGATTCTGGGTACCCTTAAAGAAAGGACAGTGGCCGACGCGGACGGCGGTCTTTTCGCTACCCCGTCGGTACCGCCCGAACAGGGAACAGCCTGGACCCACGAGTGCACGGGCCAGACAGCGTCACTTGCAGGCGCGATTTTCTATCCCTGGCTGAAAGTCCAGTACGGGCCAGGCGGCCGCATATTCTTCTCAAGCTGTCTTCTGTCGCTGCCCGCGAGCGAGAGAGATGAGCCGAGGTGGTCCCTATTCTGCTATGATTCTGTAACAGCGACTGTAACCGATGTGCTCCCCTTGAATGTATCGAATCATACCGGCCAGGCCATGACAATGGCGCAGTTTGCCCTCTCGCCGGATGGCAAAAGCGTGCTGCTGCCGATAAAGAATAACAGATTCGTCTGTTACGGGCTGGGAACAGACTCCATTGAGATTCCAATTAAAGAGGACGAGGGATTTGGGGAGGAAGAGGTTTCGGAGCTGGTCCCATCGTGGAAAGGCAACGACGAGGTATCATTCCTGGTAGCGGAGAATAGTCATTTTCTGCCCAAGGCCGAAGAAGGTGCGGCGGCGGCTTCACGCAAGGAAATCATCGTGCTAAGGAAAACCGACGGCACGAGCCGGGTCCTGAGTGAGAGCTGGCCCGATGAGACGGAGCCCGGGTCCGAGGACGGTCAGCAGAAGGAGGAACCAAAGTGATGAAAGGGCCTGACGTTGTGATTCTCAGCTAATCTATACCAGGAACTCTTCTATCTTGGCTATCGGACAAACGGAAATCGTTTCGTTTACAGGCCAGCTTTCTTGCCCGGGATATACTATGAGTAACTTGTCGAGCTTTAACGATTCGATTGCGATGGCCATTGATTTTGTCTTATCCGGCGCTTCGCTGAACTTGAACTCGATTCCATAGCGCTTGGCGTTGACGATGGTAAACATGTCCAGTTCGGCTCCACTGTATGTTGCCCAGTAGTACACCTGTGACGGATGGATTTCTCTTATGATCTGTTCCATCGCAAAACCTTCCCACGATGCCCCAGCTTGTGGGTGTCCCGTGATCGCATAGAAATCTCGAAGGTCAAGCAGACTGTGAAGCAAGCCCGTATCACGAAAGTATATTTTAGGCGATTTTACCTGTCGTTTTCGAATGTTCTGGTGCCAAGGCTGGAGTTGATGGATCATATAAGTTTGCGTCAAAATGTCCATGTATGAGCGAGCCGTCTTGTCATTGATGCCAAGTGCCGAGCCCATACGCGAAGCATTCCATATTTGGCTGTGGTAATGAGCCAGCATCGTCCAGAATCTTCGCATAGCCGGGGCCGGAATGTTAATGCCGAGCTGCGGAATATCGCGTTGAAGAAATGTGCGAATGAAGCCTTCGCGCCACGCAAAGCTGTCCTGATCGTCCCTGGCAAGGAATGAACGTGGAAATCCGCCTCGGGTCCACAGTTGCTTCCAGCTATTGCTGCCAAGCTCGGTCAAATCAAAACCTGCCATATCAACAAACTCGACGCGGCCGGCAAGAGTTTCCGAAACACTTCTGATGATATGGGGCGAGGCACTTCCAAGAATCAGAAAATTGCATTTGTTTTCAGGCTTATCCACTATAACTCGCAATGCCGCAAACAGATCGGGTTTTGTCTGTATTTCATCAATGACAACCAGACCCGAAAGCGATGCCAGAATCATCTCAGGATTCGCCAGCCTTCGCAGGTCGGTCTGACTTTCAAGGTCAAAATAAGTGCTGGGCTGATGCTCGCAGATCATTCTTGCCAAAGTTGTCTTGCCGCACTGGCGGGGTCCCAGTAAAGCCACAACCGGCGATCTGGAAATGGCCTTTCTAACCCGAGCTATGTAACCTTGTCTTTCTATCATCAGACGGATTATACCTTTAATATTCGGAGCTTCAATACGAATATCAAAGGAAAACAGAATTTTCTACGTTTCCCGCAAGACAACGGACTCCCAAATGGCACTGATACGACGTTATCTGATTTACCTACAATAAATTAATTTTGGCACACTTTGAGCGCTTGCGAAATTGGTGCTTGGCGCTTTCGTGGGTTTTGAGTATGGTATGTGCGCGACAGTTGTCGGGAAGTCTCAGGTAAGGTTACGTTGACAGCCGACTTCAGTATGGGAAATTCGAGTTTATAGGAGACCCGCATGGCAGAGGAACCACAAGTCCCCACAGCACCGGTAGGACCCCCGTTCCACACACAGCAACCGCTCCGGCCTCACCGTGGTGGTGTCATTCTCACCCTTGGGATACTTGGCATCGTTTGCTGCTTCATCTGTGGCATCATCGCGTGGGTGATGGGAAACAGCGACCAGAGAGAGATGGCCGCCGGAAGAATGGACCGGTCCGGCGAGGGATTGACCCAGGCAGGCAAGATCTGCGGCATGATAAGCGTTATTCTCTGGATTATCGCACTGGTCATCCAGATCCTTGTAATAGCTCTGGGGGGCGGGCTGGCCATATTTGGCTCGTGACCAAGGCCGACGTAATGAAAATTGAGCTGGTTCAGGTATGTCGTCGCCCGCCGTGGCCGCTCTGGGCCGTGTTGATTGTGCTGGTGTGGAGTGCCCTGGGTGCGGGGGCGCTATTGATGAGCGCCCATCTTGGCAGGCCCGTGGAGCTTTGCCTTATCAAGCGGTGCACCGGCGTTGCGTGTCCGACGTGTGGATTCACGCGGGGGGCCTTGTCTTTTCTGCACGGCCAAGCTGGCCGAGCCTGGCTGTATAATCCCCTGCTCAATTCGGCGCTTGCGTTGTTTTTTGCGGGCGCTGCTGTTCGGGTCATTTTTGCCCGAGGTGTACGAATCAGCCTGACGAGAACGGAACGCTCTGCCGCCTGGGTTCTGGCCGCCGTATTGTTTCTTGCCAATTGGGCGTATGTTATTCTGTACGTGGGGTGAACTAAAATTGTAGGGTGGGGCTTGCCCCACCACGATTGTCTGGACAAATTCAAAAATCAAAGATTGAAAATCAAAATGTCTGCACATTCTGAGAATGTCGCATTATGGCTAATGAGAACCGCAATACGTGGCTTGCCAAGGTGAAAAGGACCTTCACGGCGATCCTGCCGGTCTCGCCAAGACGCAAAGGGCGGTGCATCAATTGCGGCGCGTGCTGCAAGCTGCCGAACGTCTGTCCCTTCCTGAAGAATGGCGCAGAGGGCAGAGGTTATTGCACGGTTTATCCAATTCGCCCCTTGAACTGCAGAAAATACCCAAGAACGGAATCTGAGCTCATTACGCAAGAGACGTGCGGCTACACATTCGAGTAAGAGATTTGGAACGCAGAGCGTAGAATGTAGAATTCTCAATTCTACATTCTCTTCCGTGCAAACGCGAGCAAGCCGCCCAACATCAAGAGGGCACCCGTCGCGGGCTCGGGCACCTGGGGTGCCGGATTGTAGTTTATGACGTAGGTGAATTGTTGTGGTTTCGGTTCTGCGCCGCCTGCGCCTCCGCCGAAACCTCCCGGCCGGCCCAGGTCCAGGGCGGTGGGGAACAGTCCGCCGGGGGCGCCTCCGCCGGCGGCGGGCAGGCTCTCTCCGTCGGCCGAAATGCCGTGCTCGGTCTGCTTGAAGACCGCAATAATGACTTTAGGACCATTAAGAAGGACGACCGTGCTGGCTGCGGTTGGGTCGCTGACGTCGCCCAGCCAGTGAGCGAAATGGTAGCCGGGTTTCGGATTTGCGGTCAAGGTCACTTCCGAGCCCGACGCGAAGTGATAGACGCCCGCGACCGGGGTGATTTCGCCGCCTTTGACGGGGGTCTGTTCGAGAAGAAGCACAACATCGCCACCTGCCGTCGGTCGGGCAGACGCTGTTTGGCCGTACGCCGGCGCGAACAGTCCGCACACGATCATGAGAGCGGCGAATGTTCTACCTCCACATCCGAAAAATTTGGGAACCCCCCATTTCATCACGTCCCATCCCCCTCGCACACGATACACTCACCAGGATGGCTAAGGCCATTGCCGGCCCAAACCGCCTGACGATTATGAATCTCGACACTGATATTAAACCAAAAAACGCTCGAAAAGTCAAGTCTTTTCTGGGAGGTTCGAGGATTATCGGTCGGCAATCGCCGGAGAATCGCCTGGGCTTGCCGAGTCCGGACTATTATGGGCCCTTCATCAAAAATTTGAGGACACGGAGTGGCGGTTATCGGCTCTTGCGTACAAATCGACCGATGTTGCGAATTGCCTGCCGCAGACGCTGCTCGTTTTCGACAAGGGCGATACGCATATAATCTTCACCGCCTTCGCCGAACGCCCTGCCCGGAGCGATTGCAACCTCCGCGTGCTCCATCAGGTCCATGGCGTAGTCGATGCTGCCTTTGCCCTTGGAATGTTCCTTCGGGACCTTCGCCCAGACGAACATCGTGGCGCGTGGTTTTTCCACCTCCCAGCCGATCCTTCCAAGGCCCTCGCAAACCACGTCCCGCCGCGACTGGTACATCAGGTTCTGAGCGACGATCTCTTGCTCACAGTGTCGCATCGCAATGATGCCGGCTATTTGTATCGCCTGGAAGATGCCGTAGTCGTAATAGCTCTTGATCGTGGCGAGGTAATCGACCATATTTTTGTTGCCCGCCACGAAACCGATGCGAAAACCCGCCATATTGTAAGGCTTGCTCATCGTGGTAAATTCGACGCCGACGTCTTTTGCGCCCTTCACCGAGAGGAAGCTCGGCGCCTCATAGCCGTCGAAACAGGTCTCGCCGTATGCAAAGTCGTGAATCACCGCTATGCCGGTCTTCTTTGCCAGCTCGACGACCGGCTCGAAAAATCCTGCATCCACGGTCATGGCGGTCGGATTGTGCGGATAATTGAGAATCAGCAGCTTGGGCCTCGGATACATATTCTCAATGACCATCGTCACGTTACTGATGAATTTGTCATCGTTGCCCAAAGGCACGGATACGACGTTGGCACCCGCCAGAGCGACGGCGTAGTTGTGTATGGGAAAGGCCGGGTCGGGGACAATCGCCGTATCGCCCGGGCCCATCATCGCCAGGCACAGATGGCTGAAACCTTCTTTCGAGCCGATACAGGCCAGCACCTCGGTCTCCGGGTCGAGCTGCACGTTCCATTTTCGCTCGTATTTCATCGCGACTTCTTTTCGCAGGTTCTTGATGCCTTTTGACGCGCTGTATCGGTGGTTGCGCGGATCGCGGGCCGCCTCGCAGAGCTTGTCAATCACGATCTGCGGCGCCGGGTCCGACGGATTACCCATGCCCAGATCGATAATGTCGGCGCCCGCTTGGCGCTTGGAGAGCTTAAGTGCATTCAACCGGCCGAACAGGTAGGGCGGTAAGCGCGTGATTCTCTGCGCCGGCTCAATCCCTCTGTCCAAAGCACCCTTCTGATGGATATCCATCTTCAATTCACCTATAGTTCTATCTTAAGAATCAGGAAACTTTTCTTTCAGTACAATCGGACAGTTTACACTGGCGGGATGAATTTTCAAACGATTTTTATTCGCCGTAGCTTGGACGCGGCGAAGAGGCTGACAAGTCCCCGCTTATTCATCGAAAGAACAGCCAAGTATGAACAATGGAGTGCCGCCTGGTTCTGCGTCCTCGATAAACGTGCTTATCCAGGCGAAGGAAATCCTAAATCCAAATGGCAAAACGGCCAAAACATCTCGCTCCGGCTTGGCTCGCCTTCGCCAAATCGGATTTGGGATCTTCAATTTTGGTCATTCGAGTTTGTTTAGAGTTTAGTGCTTAGGATTTCCACGGCGGTGTCCGGGGTATTTGTCAGCCCTCCAATGGCAGAGCCCCCGAGTAGTTCGGTGCCTCCTTGGTAATCTGTATATCGTGCGGATGGGACTCGCTGACCGAGGCGGCACTGACGCGGACAAATCGGCTGCCCTTTTTGAGCTCCTCGATGTTTCTCGCCCCGCAATAGCCCATGCCGGCTCGCAATCCGCCCACCAATTGATAGACGAAATCGCCCAGCTCGCCGCGGTATGGCACGCGGCCTTCCACGCCTTCAGGCACGAGTTTGCTCGCCTCGGTCAAGCTGCTCTGGCCGTATCGGTCCGCAGAGCCTTTGACCATGGCTCCCAGAGAACCCATGCCTCTGTATTCCTTGAACTGTCTGCCCTTGTAGATGACTAATTGGCCCGGGCTTTCTTTCAAGCCGGCAAAGAGGGACCCGATCATCACGCTCGATGCTCCGGCCGCGATGGCCTTGGTGATATCGCCCGACTGCCGGACGCCGCCGTCGGCTATCACCGGGATACTGTGCTTTTCCGCAGCCCTGGCACAATTCATGATAGCGGAGATCTGCGGGACGCCGACGCCGGAAATGACTCTGGTCGTACAGATGGCACCGGGCCCGATGCCGACCTTCACGGCGTTTGCCCCTGCGGCGATTAAGTCCTCCGCAGCCTCGGAGGTCGCAATATTACCCGCAATCACGTCGATATCATATTCGGCTTTGATTTTCCTGACCGTCTCAATGACGTTTTGCGAATGGCCGTGGGCGGTATCGACCACGATAATATCGACGTCCGCCCTGATCAGGGCCTCGATGCGCTCGTAATCGTGTACGCTCACCGCCGCGCCCACACGGAGCCGGCCTCGCTGGTCCCTGGCTGCGATCGGATATTGCTGAACACGGTCAATATCTCTCATCGTAATCAGGCCGGCCAGCTCACGTTTGCCGTTGATCAGCAGGAGTTTCTCAACCTTGTGTTTCTGGAGAATCTCCTTTGCTTGTTCAAGAGTCGTCCCGGCCGGGCCGGTAACCAGATTGTCCTTGACCATGACCGTGCTGATCTGGACTTCATAGTCTTTGAGAAACTTCAAATCCCGGCGTGTCAGGATGCCCGCCAGCTTTTTTCCCTCGACGATGGGAATGCCGGAGACGTTCTGCTCGTTCATCAGCTCTTGTGCCCTTCGGACCGGCTCATTCGGCGACAACGTCACGGGGTCGAGAATCACACCATGCTCGGAGCGTTTGACCTTGGCCACTTCCCGCTTCTGCGCCTCGATCGAGAGATTCTTATGAATGATGCCGATCCCGCCTTCCTGAGCCAGTGCAATCGCCAGGGCCGCCTCGGTCACCGTATCCATGGCCGCCGAGACAATCGGGATATTGATCGTAATATTGTTGGTCAATTGTGTGCGGGTGTTCGCCTGGCTCGGCACAAAATCGCTCTTGGCTGGGATCAGCAGCACGTCATCGAAGGTTATGCCTTCACCAATGATTTTGGTCATATCCATTTTTGGCTCCAGATATTAACCGCCCTTTCGGCCCGATATAAAAAGCTTGATTATACTGGAAGAAACTGCAAAAATCAAAGTGCAAAAAGTTCCTTGTTCTGCGTTCGTTCGATATCCGGAATCTATGCCTGAAGAAAACCGAAACATTCTCGTGGCCACAACTAATCCGGGCAAAATCGCAGAGATCAGGGCCATGCTCGGTGCCGATCTGCGGTGGTTGGGTCTGGCCGACGTCGGCGAAATCGCCGAAATCGCCGAGGACGGCGCGACGTTCGCCGAGAATGCCCGAAAAAAGGCTTTCGGCTACGCGAAAGAAACGGGGCTTTGGACTATCGCTGACGACTCGGGTCTGGTCGTTGATGCGCTCGGTGGGGCCCCCGGCGTGAAATCCGCCCGATTCTCAGGCGAGAAAGCCAAGGACATCGATAGAAAACTCATCGACCACCGAAACATTGCAAAGGTTCTGGAGCTTCTCAAAGGCGTCCACAGGGAAAAAAGGACGGCAAGATTCGTCTGCTGCCTGTGCCTGGCAAGCCCCGAGAAAGTCCTGCTTGAAACCGAAGGCAGGCTGGAAGGTCTGATAACGGGCAGAGAAATCGGCGAAAACGGCTTTGGCTACGACCCGATTTTTTTCGTGCCGCACCTGAAAAAAACCGTAGCTCAGTTAGCCCGTGAAGAAAAAAACGCCATTTCCCACCGCGGCAACGCCATCAGGAAGCTAAGGCCGCTGCTTGAGGAGCTCCTAAGAAACAGTTGAAGATGTGTTTTGCGCCCGGCGGAAAACACTCGAATCAAGAACCAGGACTCCAGGAGTTCCCCGCCGTTTACTGGTTAGCAGCGGCTACTATGGCAGGCAGGATGTTCTGAAAGGCGTGCACACAGGATGTGACCAGTATCGCCCGCCACCGCGATCGCTGGCGCCAGGCCAAATACGAGCACGAGAAGACGAAAAAGGGCCAAAGGACCCCCAGCCCCCAAGCCGGGGCCATCAGTGAGTGCAACGCCGCCCAGACGAACGCCGACATCACCGCCAGCCGGACTCTTCGCTTTGTAATGAATGACAAGACCCAGAGCACGCAGACCATGAGCAGCGTCTCTATGGGAGGGCCGACGACGACTATCATGATTATAAGTTCGAGAGCGGAACCCTCAAAATGGGGGCCCGTATCTTCCGTTATGATCCCGGACATCGCCAGGACAAGGGCAATGGCCAGTGAAGGCACAAGGCTGATAAGTCCCGTGCGCACAATGTACCGGTGCATCGGGATGCGAGTATCAAACAGCCAGCGAAGCAGCCACGGCTGCCGCTTCAGTTCGCCTGTTATTGCCTGCTCCGGTTCCAATGATCAGCTCCGTGAATCTTCGGTACAGTACCTCATCTGCCCATGAAATGCAATTATCAAGAGTAGGCTGTCCCGCCAAATCGGAGGCTGAAGCGTCATTGAAAATTTGTTCACGCCGGACACTGGTACCGTTTGTCCGTAGGCCCGCAGCACGCCGTCGGGGTACTAGAACCCGAAAATTGTTTTCTCTTGACATTCCTTCAAGCGGTTTGTATTTGTCCAATTCTAAATTCTGTTCGGAATATAGCCGATGAGTGAATCATGTCCTCGCCGAGGACCGGTGCCGGAGCCTCGGCCCTCGTCGGGAGTCGAGCAACGAAGAGCGAAAAGTGTCAGTGACCGAATTATACGTATGGCTAAATCGAGCGCATCTAAAAAATCTCTGGTGATCGTCGAATCACCTGCGAAGGCAAAAACGATCAACAAATATCTCGGCCCCGAGTACGAGGTCAAGGCCTCCATGGGGCACGTGCGGGATTTGCCTTCCAAGGGACTCAACGTCGATATAGAAAACAACTTCAAGCCGACCTACGACATTATGCCCGGCAAAAAACGCACGGTCACGTCGCTCAAGGCGGCGGCGAAGCAATGCGACAAGCTGTTCCTGGCCACCGACCTTGACCGTGAAGGCGAAGCGATTGCCTGGCACCTGGCCGAACTGTTAGGCGTCCCGGAAAAGAAGACCTATCGCGTCATCTTCAACGCGATTACCCATTCGGCGATACAGCGCGCGTTTGCCGAGCCGGGCAAGCTCGACATGGACAAGGTCATGGCTCAGCAGGCCCGGCGAATCCTCGACAGAATCGTCGGTTATCAGATCAGCCCGCTGCTGTGGAAGAAGGTCACCCGCGGTCTGTCCGCCGGCCGCGTCCAGTCTATCGCCGTCAAGATCATCGTCGAAAAAGAAAAGGAAATTCGTCGGTTCAAGCCGAAGGAATACTGGCTGATTCCGGCTGTGTTCACAACGGACTTGCAGAACGGCTATCGCCGGCAATGGCTGGACTTTATCGGGGCACAAACGCAGACTGACAAACCGCCGACTCTCGCAGAACAAAGCCAATGGCTCATGGAACACAACGCGTTCAAGGCTGAGCTGTACAAAATAGACGACGAAGAATTTAACGCCTCCAACAAGGAACAGGCCGAGCGTGTTTTCAACGCGTTGGAGCGGGCCGAGTTCAAGCTTGCCGAGGTGGAAACCAAGCAATCCGTTTCCAACCCCTCAGCGCCGTTTATCACGTCCACGTTGCAGCAGGCCGCGGCCAATCGCCTGGGTTTTGCGACGAAAAGAACGATGCGCGTGGCCCAGCAGTTGTACGAAGGCATTGACTTAGGCTCGATGGGTTTTCTGGGTCTGATCACCTACATGAGAACGGACAGCACCCACCTTTCGGGCGAAGCCATTGGAGAGGTCCGGAAATACATTGGCAAAAACATCGGTCCGGCTTACCTGCCTGAAGAAGCCCGGTTTTACGCTTCCAGGAAAAGCGCCCAGCAGGCCCACGAGGCGATCCGCCCGACGGACGTGGACCTGACGCCATCCGATATCAAATCATTTCTCGCCGATGAGCAATACAAGCTCTATGATCTCATCTGGCGTCGCTTTGTCGCCTGCCAGATGACCTCGGCCGTTTGGGATGTAACAAATTTGAAGATCGCTGCCGAGACGTCGGTGGGCTGCTGCTGGTACAGAACGAGCGGCCGGGTCCTGGTTTTCGACGGCTTCACGAAAATCTGGCCCGTCGCATCGACCGAACAGGAGCTTCCCCCAACGCAGGCCGGCCAGAGACTCGCCGCCGTTGATATCAGGGCTGAGCAGCATTTCACCAAACCGCCGGCCCGTTTCACCGAGGCGGCTCTGGTCAAGGCCCTCGAAAAAGAGGGCATCGGCAGGCCCAGCACGTACGCCACGATCATCAGCACGATCCAGGAGCGGCGGTACGTCGAACAAAGAGACAAGAAATTCTTCGCCACCGACCTCGGCGAAATAGTCACGGAGAAACTCAACGAGTATTTCCCCAGAATCATGGACGTCGCCTTCACCCGCTATATGGAGGAGCAGCTCGACAAAATCGAAGAGCAGCACCTCGACTGGCTGGGTGTCCTGAAAGACTTTTACGGCCCATTCAAGGAAAGTCTCGAAACGGCGCAGACCCAAATGAAACACGCCAAGGCGGAAATGACCCCCAGCGAATACGAATGTCCCCAGTGCGGCAAGAAGCTCGTTTACAGATTCGGAAAAAACGGAAAATTCCTGAGCTGCTCAACCTACCCGCAATGCACATTCGCCTGTCCCTGTGACCAGGAGGGCAAGATGATCGAAGAGAAGGTCAGCGAACATAAGTGTCCCGCGTGCGGCAAGCCGATGGTGCACAAGAGCGGCCGATTCGGCCCATTCTTAGGATGCAGCGGCTATCCGGACTGCAAGACCACGCTTAAACTGGACAAGCAGGGCAACGTCCTGCCGCCGAAACCGCCCCCCGAAGCCACCGGCCTCAAGTGCTACAAGTGCAAAGAGGGCGAGCTGGTCATACGACAAAGCAAGAAGGGGCCTTTCATGGGCTGCAGCAGGTTCCCACGGTGCAAGACTATTGTCAGCGTCAAACAACTGGATCATCTCAGGCAACTGCAATCAGCCGGACAATGGCCGCCCGAGACGCTTGAACAAGCCGAGCAGCTCCTTGGAAGCAAGAAGGCCAAAGAAACCGCAAAAGCCAGAAAATAGTACCATTAAACTTCCCTCTGCCGCGCCCCGAAGAACAGCGTGGAGCGTGTGCGCTAACCGCTATCTTGCGAGTTGTATCCCGGGACTCCGGGCAATTCTGAAGAAAACCCCGAAAACCTGCCGATATACATTAGTTGTAAGTGTTTGGCCCCGCCAAAGCGGGTGACCGACAATTGCAGCACGAGCAGCTCTCTGGTACGCTGCTCCGTGTGCAGTGACTTTAGAAACGAGCCTCTTATAGGACGTGACAAGTCGCCGACGCTCTGAGGCTACGGTGACGGAACGTGGTCGGAGGTGTGAACCCCGTTGGAAAATTCCATGACGGGGGACAAAACGTGATGCCAAAAGGGAGCCGTCGATGCCGGAACAACGGGGTGAAAAAGAAACAGTCATATAGTGGCCGTTCAGAACGCCGGGCAACAGATTCCATCTCTCGGACAGCGATGAGGTGCTTTGGGATCGGTGTGTGCCTCGTCCTTCTGTGCAGTTGTTTGAGTTTCGACATCGGAGATTGGCCGAGCGGGTTTGCGTACCCTCATAATAATCCGACAGCCAACTGGTGCGGGGCCATAGGGGCGTTTTGCGCGTACTACTTGCTCTATTACATCGGTCCGGGGGCATTTATCATCCTGGTCTCGGCAATCTATTTTATGGGCGCCCAACTTGCGCATCGGCCCACGAATCAGCCGGCGTTACGGGCCATCGGATTGGGCTTGGTCACGCTGGCGGCTTCGGTGACTTTTCAATGCCTGTGGCCTCACCAGGTCTTCACTTTTCTGACCGGTTCCGGGGGAGTGCTCGGCGTCGGAGCGGCCCAGCTCCTGCAAAGCCACTTCGCCTCGCTGGGGACGTTCATACTGGTCGCAGTGATCTGGATCGTCGGCGCTGTCTTGTTGGCGGACGGTCTGATCTTGATGGTGCTGCGTGTGTTTACCTTCATGGCATGTAAGATAGTCGGCGTTGCGATCCCGGCCTGGGCGGCGGCAAAACAACATTCACAGGTTCTAAGCGAGATATGGCAGGAATTAAGCGCCAGGCAAAAACCATTAGCGCCCGCCGCCGAGACGCCCAAGCCGCTCGTCAGGGCCGAACCAGCCGCAGCCCCGCCGGAAAGTGACATACCCAAGGGAGCAGAAAGCATCCCGCCGGCCCCGTCAGATAGCCCCAAGCCAAGCTCTCCGCAGACCAAGCCGTCCAAACCTCTCGTTCGGCCTTCCTACGAGGATTACAAGCTTCCGCCGCTGGATTTATTGGCTGAGCCGGAGTACAGTTTCACCGCCGTGCAGGAGAAGGTCGTCAAAGCCAAGGCCAGCGCCTTGGAGAAGTTGCTCTCGGAATTCAACGTTAATGCGCGGGTGGTTGCGGCTGATACCGGGCCGGTGGTGACCATGTTTGAGCTTGAGCTTGCCGCCGGCGTGAAGGTCAGCCAGATAGCCTCCCTTGCCAACGACATGGCTCGCGCGCTGGGCGTCGGTGCGGTCCGCGTGGTGGCTCCGTTGCCGGGCAAGCACACCATCGGCATCGAGGTGCCCAACAGCGAGAAAGAGAAAGTCCGCATCAAGAACCTGATGGAGCTGGCGGGCAGCAGGCCGCAAAAGATGCAGATCCCGCTGTACTTGGGCAAAGATTCGTCGGGCGAAGCGCTCGTTTCGGACCTGACCAAGATGCCCCATTTGCTGATTGCCGGCACCACCGGCTCGGGCAAGAGCGTCTGTATCAACAGCATCATTACGGGCGTGCTGCTCACCAAGCGCCCGGACGAGGTCAAGATGATTTTGATCGACCCGAAGATGGTCGAGATGACGGCGTTCAATACGATTCCGCACCTGATGTGCCCGATTGTCACCGAGACCCAGATGGCCGTTCAGATTCTCGAATGGGCGACGGTCAAGATGGACGAACGGTACGCTCTGCTGGCTGAGGCCCGGGTCAAGAATATCACCGAGTTCAACGCGCTGGCCCCCGATGAAATTGTCAGGCGGTTTAGCCCGAGCAGCGCCGAAGAAGAAGAGAAGATCCCGAAGAAGCTGCCGTACATTGTGATCGTTATCGACGAGCTTGCCGACCTGATGATGACCGCCGCCAAGGAGATCGAAGCGTACATCGTTCGCCTGGCGCAGAAGAGCCGGGCGGTTGGGATTCACATCGTCCTGGCCACGCAGCGGCCACAGGCGACGGTTGTTACCGGGCTGATCAAATCCAATATGCCGACCCGCATCGGCTTTCGGGTCGCCGCAAGGATGGACAGCCGCATCATTCTCGACCAGAACGGCGCCGAGACGCTGCTGGGCGAGGGCGATATGCTGTTCCTGAAGCCGGGCACGAGCGATCTGATTCGGGCTCAGGGCACGTTCATGGATGAGGACGAGATCAAGCGCATTGTCAAGTATCTCAAGGAGGTCGCCGAGCCGCAATTCCATCCCGAGCTGACTGGGCTCAAGAAGCTGGATACTTCTGAGATGGCCCGCGACGAGCTGTTCGACGATGCGGTTCGCATTGTCCTGGAGACCAAGCGAGGCAGCGTGTCACTGCTTCAGCGAAGACTGAACGTCGGCTACGCCAGGGCTTCGAGGATCATCGAGATGATGGCCGCATCAGGAATCCTCGGCGAGTACAAGGGCAGCCAGGCGCGGGAAGTCGTAATGACGTTGGAGGAGTACGAGCGGATCCGCGAGCGGATGGAAATGGACGCTGAAGCCGGGTATCAGGACCTCGCCGAGACCCAGGATTCATCGCAGCCGGCCTATATCAGCGAGGGCCAGCAAGGCTACATCTCCACCGATAGCGAAGATGATTGAGGATATGGCGCGATGGTTAAATGGTGACTGAGGAACTACTCACCACTGATTTGTCGCTAATTGACAACCGGTGAACTTTAGCCAAAATCCCGAGATGTAAGTGATAAGAAAGAAGCCGACAACCCGATATGTAGGTTGGATGACCAACAATGTATTGGGAGGTCGGCATGGATGCTCCATCTCTTGTATCGGCATGGGACAGTCTTGTTCTTCAACTTTGCCATGTTTTTACCGAGCCGTCTGCGAGGACTTGGCAACAAATGGTGTTCGGCTGGATCCTCAGACGCGGCCCCATGACCGTGACGGGCATATTTCGGACTCTCGGCACTCTGGCCGACCGGCACTGGACGGTCTACCAGAAGTTCTTCTACCGGGCGGCATGGTCCCTCAACGACGTGAGCGTGGCGTTGTTGGCTTATGTGATTTATCCGATGATCCTCGAATCGGGTGCATGGGACGAATTCACCGGCAAGCCCGTGGCCGACATGGGGATCGACGATACCACCGTGGGCCGATGGGGCCGGCATGTCGCCCATGCCGGCTGGTTCAAAGATGCCTCGGCAAGCGCTTGTTCGCACAAGGGAACGGTCATTCACTGGGCTCACAACTGGATCGTGGGCGCCATTACAGTGAGGTTGCCGCGATGGGGGATGATTCGATGGGTTGGCGAATTCACATGGTAAGTGCAACAAACGAATAGGAAAGACATCGCGAGTCGAA
>CAYWZW010000097.1:0-16388 GCA_964462945.1 uncultured Pirellulales bacterium | reverse complement strand
CCTCCTGTTGGTCCACAGCTTCAGCTTCACGGAGCAACCGGTGCATCTTGTGTTGAAGTCGTTGTTCCTCCTTTTTCATTCGGCAACAGCTCGTCCCCTTCTGCCGACCGGCCCTAGCCTTGCCCTCTGTTCCCTTGGACCCAGTGTGTCCTACTTCCACCAAACCGGCTTTCTGGCACAGCTCTAAGACCTGAATAAATAGGCCTTCCAGTTCTTTCATGTGCAGCTTGCGAAAATCGCTGATAGTCCGCCAGTTCGGTATATTATCACCGACGATGGCCCTAAACGTCAGCCGTTCTTGGCAGGCCTGCACTGTCGTGCGTGAACTGAAGACGCCACCAAAATAGCTGTACAATAGCAATGCCACCATCATACGGGGAGAATACCGCGGAAGACCTCCTTGCTCCTGCTCATATTTGGCCGTGATAGTTGATATGTCCAGATCGGTGACCGAATCCAGTATGAAATAGACGGGGTCATTTTCAGAGAAGCGGTTCTGAACTGGTGGAGGAAGCCCCACTTGTCGACTTGGACTCACTGACCCATACATCTTACTCGTCCTTGAGCTTGCGGGAACCAAGCTGCCCCCTCCCCCACCAGCATGTAACTCCAGCCCAGTCCTTGGCCAAAAGGCTATTCGACCATTAGTCTAACAGATTCATACATATCCTCCGATAATATCGGCCTTTACATGTTGGCTGCTTTAGCTTTTTCCGTCCGAAAATGTCGCCGCGCATGGCTCAGCCAGTACTATTGCCTCATGGTTCTGCAAGAAAAACCAGAAAACCGCGTTTTTGGCATTGAAAACGCGTTTCTCGAGGGGCGCTGAGCACTTATGAGCAAAATGCCCCAGACGAGGAATCTTGTAGTGGATTCCAGACTTTGCTGCTCAACTCAGTTAATCTGTGGGGCTATCCAATCGCAGCGCAAACGTTTCGATGATGAAGGGTTTACGCCCCTTCCGCGCGCGGCTTGGAATAGGCGTCTTGATGTCGTCAAGATGCTGCTCGCCAAAGGAGCCAACATAGACCTCAAGACCAAGAAAGGCCAAACGGCTCTGGACTCTTCCAGACAGAAAGATCACGCAGATTTTCTCGGGCTGCTTGCACGCACGGCGCCAAAGAATAATCGACCCGCGACAGCCTGGAACGGTGTCTCGAGAATTCTCATGGAGGTAAGCTGCGAAGAACGGATTAACCTGAGCCTGCGATCTGCAACAGAATTTGCAACGGGTGCGCACGTCTGGCGCTCGGTTGGCTCTCGCTTGCGTCTCGGCCAGCTTCATAAGCCCTTATTCTACAAGCATAAACCACTTATTGACAAACACTTACAAACCGCATACACGTATTCAATGGCCGTTGCGATTTCTTGGGCAATAACCGTGCCGCTTGTGAAAATAAACGGGGCCCATATAATGCAGCAGCGAGGGGGTAAGAAGGTTGCCCCCCAAGCCTCCAATAGGAAGCCGCGGTAGGCACACTTGGAGCCCGAGGTCGGATTGAGGTCTATCGTATGGGTGTTCATGGATGACGTATATCGTACGCAGGGAACAACCGCAGGATATTTCTAAAATTCGAGAGATCAACAGACGGGCCTTCGGCCAAGCACAGGAGGCTTCGATTGTCGATAAGCTGCGGGAGAACTGCAACAGCATACTCTCTCTTGTGGCGTTGGCCGGACATGAAGTTGTGGGACATATCCTGTTCAGCCCTGCCGTCATCGAGGGCGAAAATGGAAGGCTTGTGGGGTCAGGCCTGGCCCCGCTTGCGGTGTTGCCCGAATATCAGAGGCAGGGTATAGGCTCTGAGCTTGTACAAACAGGGATAGCACGGATCAGGGAAGGTGGATGCCCTTATATCATTGTCCTGGGCTATCCCGAGTATTACGCCCGATTTGGCTTTGAACCTGCCAGCAGGTTCGGAATCAGGAGCCAATGGGACGTGCCCGATGAGGCATTCATGATACTGATCCTGAACAGGAGGGCCATGAAGGGAGTTTCGGGGGTAGCCAAGTACCGGGAGGAGTGGGCTGGGGCAATGTAGGGTAGACCTTGTCCGATCACCCTGGAAAATCAAGGGGATTTGACGGGACATGAACGAGCGTGATCGGTATCTTGGCAGGTGGAAAATAACCCAGATGGAAGCATGGGATCGCGACTGCATTGACCTGGTGGTAAAGGGCTTAGCGTGCAGGAGTACTGTTTATGAATTCATATGGGAAATGTCGCATAGAGCAAAGGTGCGGGACACAGACACCCAATTTACTCACTGAGATGGAAAAAGAAAAATGAAACGTACGAGAAGAGAAGTGTTGGAGGTAGCGGGTATTGTGGCTGGTTCATGTGCTCTATCCTCCTGTGCTGTGGATAAGTTGGCAACTGTTTCAGATGGAGCCAGGAAGCATGATTTTCCCTGGACCTATAGGGAACTGGATCCCGATATTACTGCTCAACAGGCATATGATATTTACGAAAAAGGCTACTGCATGTATGCTGTTTTTTCATCAGTAGTGCTGCAATTAGCCAAAGAACGTGGTGAACCCTACGGATCTTTTCCTGTTGATATGATGAGATATGGCGGCGGTGGAACAGCCGGTTGGGGCTCCTTGTGTGGCGCGCTCAATGGCTCAGCTGCTCTTATCGGCTTGTTCACAGAAACGGACGAAGACCTAAGAACACTTGTTGATGAAGTGTTTCTGTGGTATGAACAGAGCGAGCTGCCAGTTTACGTCCCCAAGAAACCGACCTATAACATCGACATTCCGAAAAGCATTTCTGTTTCCGTGCTTTGTCATGTCTCTGTAACCAAGTGGTGCAAAGTCTCAGGCCACAAGGCTTTCAGCGACCCGCAAAAAGAACGATGCAAACGACTTGCGGCTGACACCGCCAGAAAGACCGTTGAGCTTCTCAACGCCCATATTGTGGGTCGAACCTCAGTCGCTCCGCAGTTTAGTAAGGACACAGAGCAATGCAGGTTGTGCCACACGAGAGGCAGTGAACTGCAAGACTTCAGCGGCAAGATGGTCTGCACAAGTTGCCACTCTGTCCACTTGGACAAGCACCCATAGATCTTGAGAAGAGGCAATCCATCGTGTTCGCGGGCTTATGGTGAGATTGGTGGAGGAGATGAAAAAGGTAGTGGGCTCAGAATAGTCGATTGGGGACTATTTATGATAGTAGACTTGTTGACCATCGCGGTCAATTTCTAACGATGTAGATTCTGCTCTGCAAATAGTAAAGAGTAATTTTTCCGTTTGACAGGGGAGACCTGAGATGAAAACCAGCAATAAGTCCGGTGGTTTCGGATGCCCCTGGGGGCATAACAACAACGTGAGTCGCCGTGCGATCTTGGCCAATTCCGCTGTCGTCGCAGCCTTCAGCATAGTCAAACCATCCATGCTTCGCGGCTCTCAAGCAAATTCCCGGATCGAAGTCGGATTCGTCGGACTTGGTGGACGAGGCAGTCTGATTGCCAAGATGATGACAGAGAATCACAAAGGTTACCATCTGACGGCTCTGGCTGATTATTTTGAGCAGGTTGTCCAAGAGGCAGGCAAACGCTTTGATGTTCCCGAGAACCGTTGTTTCTCCGGTCTGTCGGGCTACAAAGGGGTTATGGCCAGTAAAGTCGATGCCGTATTCCTGGAGACGCCACCTTGTTTTTTTCCCGAACACGCTTCTGCTGCTGTCAATGGCGGTGTTCATGTGTACATGGCCAAACCGGTGGCCATCGATGTCCCGGGGGCTCTGGTCATCGGTGAGCTTGGAAAGACGGCTACGATCCGCAAGCAGGTCTTTTTGGTTGATTTTCAGGTTCCC
The DNA here is from genome assembly GCA_964462945.1 of uncultured Pirellulales bacterium. Taxonomy (GTDB): domain Bacteria; phylum Planctomycetota; class Phycisphaerae; order Sedimentisphaerales; family Anaerobacaceae. The sequence continues at coordinate 12,571 of CAYWZW010000097.1, read as the reverse complement.
ACGGACCCCTTCAATATCGAGACCGTCAAGCGTTGTCAGGAAAGTCTGATTGGTAAGACCGGGATGCTCAGTTCCTTCTACACAGACGAAGCATTTCCTGATCCACCCAAGACGAAGACTGTCGAAAGCAGACTGCGGGATCTGATTTGGGTCAATGATATTGAGCTTGGGGGCGGTTTCCTCGTGAATGCTGGCATTCACGCCGTTGATGCTGCACTCTGGATGGCCGGTAGGCATCCCATCAGTGCCCTGGGGCTTTCGCGAACCGTTAGGGATAATCCACATGGCGACACGGCGGATGTCTATTCTATTTCGTACGGATTTGACAACGATCTGGTCCAGAATCATCGTGGTGAACACCTCAAGAACACACATGGCTTTACCTGCAATTGTATTGCCTACGGGCAGCACGGTTTCGCGGAGATTGGCTACCAGGGCCAAGCCTGGCTTCGTGGCAATAAGGGGGGATATCGCGGCGGCGAGGTGAAGGATCTGTACGTCAATGGCATCACGCGGAACCTGGATAGATTTGAAAAGGATATTCGGCAGCAGCAGTATGACAATCCTACGGTCCAGCCGAGCGTGAATAGCACTTTGGCGACAATCCTCGGCCGTGAAGCCGGTAAACGAAACGCTCTGGTGACGTGGGATGAGATGATCGCCGAAAACCATCAAATTGAGCCGGATTTGACGGGGTTGACAAAGTGATTGCAAGGCACACTGGGATTTTCTTCGGTACTTCATCCTTAATGGCATCACGGCAGCGTCATCAAGAGCATTTTCATCGACTCTGTTATGGCAGATTCATAGTGGTCCTTATCTCGAACGTGGAAGATGAAACGCTGTTTTGAATTGGCATCGGGCGTCCATGTTGTCACACCATTGTCGGCACATCTGATTTTGATCGGATCGAACGTGAAAACGGGCTGATCGGGTTTCTTATCGAGGGGCATGATTTTGCCGCCGCCAGAAATTGTGTAACCAGCAGCATGGAAGAATCCTGCCGTGCACCACATGTGCCTCGTCATGCCTCCGACCTTGGATAACAGCGCCTGGTCCCCTGAGCCCATGAGGTAGTGCAGCCAGTTGTGATCGGTGTATTTGCCAAACATATACGTGAAGTAGTTCTGAACATTCTGCGACAGGTGTGGCAGTATCCGGTCCTGCTGAAACTCATAATGCGTGCCGTATTCTCGTACGTCTCGTTCTCGGCGTGATTCCATTTCCTCAAAGCATGGCATCCAAAAGACTGGACACGGCAAGTCAAATATGGCTGCGTAAGCGAATGTGTCCAATGTTACATTGTATTCAAGTTTCGATGCCGGACCCATGTTAGGCGAACCGGTACCGGCGTTCAGGTAGATGGCCGCACACTTGGCTGCGAAAAGATCGGGGGCCTTTTTGCCGGCCATCGCGACGTCTCGGCTCGAACCCAAGATATTGATAACAACGGGATGAGACGATTGTTCCAGGGTATCCAGGATCATCCTGACGCCGTCATGGTCGGTGCGCGAAGCGTGTGGTTGAGCATCATTGCGTGATTTCAACGGGTGGCGAGATCCGACACCGATTGGAACGAAAAGGCCGCAGATCAGGTTCATCTGGGCGACGGCCATTATGTCAGGATTGTGGTCCGTACTGTCTGTGGGCGGGTAGTCAATAAGTACGCCCTTCAGGTCGATATCGCCCCGATACGCCAGGGCATACACGCAGGCCAAGTCCCAATGGTCATCCGGGTCCATGTGAGGCCGGAAAAGATCCGTCACATGGAGCACGGGTACTTTTTGCTTTTCCTTCGTCAATTCGTTTCCCCGTGTGCGTCTCGAATCCAAAACTCCACCAGCCAACCCGGCAGCCGCCAGCCCCAAAACTGTTCGTCGACTCAGCTTTTCCATTTTGGCTTCCCCGTTGTAATCAATAGAAAAGGCTTCATTCGGGATTTCGCCTATGAGTTCTTCGCGCTGCTCCTACACTCTACGGTCTCTACAATAACACAATATATGGATCGATTTCAACGCCTCTATTCCAACGCAGGACGTAAGCCTTATTATGTCCACCTCAGCCACCCACCATTCCTACCCCCCCTGCGACAGCCAGGAGGCGGTTTGTGTGGGAGAGAGCGGGAGTGGGAACCTCGATTGCCGAAGGTTGTTCCATTCCGCCATGATGGAAAAGGAAGAACGTCAAACATCCGATCCCGCCCCGCGACGGCCGGGAGGCGGTTTTTTTACAAGGGGCCGCTTTAGATGACAAACCGTCGGGAAACAGCCACAAAGCTTGAATACCCAAGGCAAACCTAATAATCTATTGTAAGTGAGACACAGCGATGAAGCTTATCAAGATCCCTATGGACTGTCTCAGATAAGGAGCCTGATGCTGGCAAAGAACCGGTGGGCTTTCACCTTGATCGAACTCCTCGTTGTCATCGCCATCATTGCCTTGCTGTTGGCGATCCTGATGCCGACACTACAGCGGGTCAAGGAACAGGCGAGGGCTATCGGCTGTCAGTCCAACTTGAAACAGTGGATCCTTATCTTCTCAATGTATGCTAACGACAACAATGAGAAGTTCCCCGGCTGGCTTGAATCACCCGAACCTTGGCCACAGCAGCTCAAGTCCCTGTGGCTGTATCACCGTGATACCAACGATTTGTTCGTCTGCCCCATGGCAAGAAAATCCGCAAGTGAGATCCTGGATTCGAGCAACTGGCATCTGGGTAGCACATTCTCTGCTTGGTCACTACGCAGTACGGCCAGCCGCATTCGAATTGACTGCAGCTACGGCCTGAATATCTGGGCCCAGTCTGTACCGGGGCCTGAGCCCGATGTCAGGTACTGGCAAACCATCCCTGGCAAGGGGGCGGTTAACATCCCACTGTTGACCGATAGTGTTTATTGGTGGGCGTGTCGGTCAAGCGTAGGAAACCCTCCTGAATACGAGGACGCTTGGACAACCAATTCGCTGCCCTGTTGCATGAACCGGCACCATGGATTTGTGAGCGGCGTCTTCATGGATTGGGCTGTTCGACCAGTGGGCGTCAAGGAACTATGGACCCTGAAGTGGCACAGCGAATTTGACACGGCAGGCCCCTGGACAAGAGCTGGCGGCATCCGACCGGAAGATTGGCCACAATGGATGAAAGGCTTTAAAGACTACTGAGACTTTCGCTCGCCTTGATCAAAGCCCACGCCTCCACAGTTACTCTTCTCCGCAAGCACGGAGTAAAGGAATAGCCAGACCACCCCGACCCGCGACTGCCGGGAGGCGGTTTGTTGGAGAGATGCAGACCAGTGGCGGTCCGACTTGGGGTTGACGAACTGCTCACTGAACTCGATTTGCCTTACTTTGGCAATCCTTTCCCATTGAGAATTGCCTGCGCGTAGGAGGCAAAATGGCCGTTCACATCCTGACTGTATTGCTCAAGGATTATGCGTCCCATGTTCTGATAGTCTCCGCACTGATAGAGTGTTGCAGCGATAATAACCTCCTTGAATGCTGCATTCAGTTGATCGAAAGACCTTCGCGGGCACAATCCCACGACACCGTACTCAGTCCCGACGGGATTCATGATGGCATGTCCCCGGAATCCGGGTTTCTCCAACAGCCTCACCAGCGGCCCGATTGCCTGCGGACCTTTCGCATGCCTTAACGCAAGCGTCGCGGCCTTATAGTGTGATAAGACAGTTGAAGGTTCCAGGATAGTCGTTTTTCGCAGCACCGGTTCCAATGCTCTGGGATCGCGACTATAGCCGAGAGCAATAATCAACCTGTCGAGATCACTGAACACATTCCCAACATCTCTGCCGGAGGTATAAGGATAACCCTCATCCCACTCAGTTTTCGCATCCACCTCGGCAATTAACGTTGGCACGCCAGCCTTGTCTCCAAGAATAGCAAGTATCTTCGCATAGTTGATTCTTTCATTCTGAATGGACGTGTGTTCGTAAGCGTCTCGCAGAAGAGGTATCGATCGCTTCGGGTGGGCCATGATCACGGCCAGCGCCTTCATCGATTCTGATACGATTGACCTGCTCTGATCATTCTGTCGACTCAATTGCCTTACACCGTCGACTGCCCTGGCAATGGCCGACTCACTCATAGGATAGGAGTCTCTATCATGGATGACTCTCGGTTCAAGTACGCCCTCTTTGACCACCTGTTGCTGGACTTTCTTGATGTCGATTTTCCCGGTGTGGCCTTCTAGCTTTGCTGCCATGGCAGCTGCCATACCGGCCGCGTAACCCTGGTTCTGCAGGTCCGGCCGCATACGCACCAGTGTCATGGCATCGCGTTCAGCACTCGCTCCCAGGCCGATCACAAGAATGCCGTCGAGCCCCTTCGGCAACAGACAGCGGTATGGCATGTCCACGTGGAAATCAGGGCCTTTCATGTCATAAACCAAGAGCATTGCCGAATCCGGGAAGGCGGCTGCATCGAAATTGCTCACATGCTGACTGATGGTGTCCGGATGTGTCCTCTGATTAAGGATGTCCTGAGTAGTCAGTGTATATTCGCCGATGATACGGCGCCGCTCCCTGGAGTCTACAAGCTGCCCTACATCATACGGTGCTTGGGGTCCTGGGGGTTCGCCGTAGGCCATACGCATCGAGGTCATTAGGTGCCACACGTCCACAACGTCTGTATCATCAACCATTGTGTAACAGGTGTTGTTATAGTTATCGCCAAGATTGCGATGCGGAAAACCCGCAAGCTGGACAGACAGAACACCCAGCGCGGACACGCTGAACTGCGTCTCAGCGCCAGCACAGAATGCAATATCGGAATTGCCGGTTGCGTCTATAACCGTTTTGGCAAGGACAACACCCCGACCCTGAGGCGTCGCTACGACAACGCCTGTGACCCGTCCATCGGCAACGATAGCTCCGCAACCAAATGAACAAAACCAGACGTCCGCACCGTTTTTTATCAACTCGCGACGCAGCCACTCCGATTTTGCGACCACATCCCATCTTTCCCGAGCACCGATTCCATCATCAATCTCCTGGGTGAATCCGCGACGATTGCCACGCCAGTATGATCCGATCAGACCGGCGGTGCCTACGCCGCCCAGTTCGTCAAGGTATTCAATGACAAGCGTCTTTGAGCCCCTCCGGGCAGCGCTAATTCCGGCCGGGGCACCGGAAGTCCCGCCACCAACCACCACCACATCGTATTGCCCGAAAACGGGCAGCGGTCGTGGCCCGGCAGTGATCATTCCGAGCTGCTTTGACGCCCTCCGCCCTGCAAGGTCTTCCCCAACAAGGCCTACAGAACCGGAGCCGGATGAAGATCCGCCGAGTTCAACTCTGCCTGGAGAGGGCAAGGCTTTGGCTATGGTCGCCGCCTCCCGACCGATGCGTTTGCCGATAGCCATGAACTCGAGTGGGCGAAACATCTTCTCCGCCGCCACTTTGTCCATGTCTGCATACGCGTTGAGGACGTAGAGACGTGAAACCCCCCGGGGCCGGTATGCAGAAATATCACACTGTTCTGCCCCGGGCCAGAAACCCTCAATCCGTGATTCGGCAACCACCGTATCGTCAGGGAGAAAAAAAAGCACTTCCGAACAATCCTTCGCACCTCTTCCGGTAACTAAGTTACGAACCTCTTGTTCGGCGGCAGCAAAAGATGCCGGACTTCCATCTTTTATGTCAATACTGACTGTATATTCATGAACCGGATATTTGACAACCGGACCGCGCCTGGAAGTTGGGCTATCGTATGTAACATCGAGTTTACGGCCGAGCAGATTCTCACCACGTTGCATCTCGCCGCCAACAACAATGAATTGGAAGGTCTTCTTGCCTGGTGTGAATCCTCTAAATGCAGCGTCTGTCCGGCGGGCAATCACAGCATGGCGGCTTCCATCGATAACAACCTTTGCCTTAACCGCCTGTCGGCCGCTGCGATTTGCCATGACGATTCCGGCGATATTTCCGTTCTCATCGAACAGGGCCTCTGTCGCATAGCATCCTGTCAAATACGGCACACCCGCTCTCAACAGAGCTTCGTCCATAGCCTTCTTCACCGCAAGGGGTGTTGCCCAGCGACCGTCGCCAAAGACAGCTTTACCCAGTTCCGAGGTGGGCTCTTCTCCTGGCTCCAGCCACAAGCGTTGGTGAGCGCACATATCCACAACCACGTAAGGCCTTGGAGAGATAAGAAAAACACTGGCGCCGCTTCTTCGTGCCTCACATGCCGCCGCCACCCCCGCGCTGGAGCCGCCGACAACAACAACATCGACATCATAGGCAACCGGGATATGCTTGCCCTGCTCAACGATAGTATGAGCGGCCGGCTGTGCCCATAAGACCTCCGCTGTGATCAGCAGGACAAACAGTATACACGCTAGATTCCATGCGAGCATTCTTTTTTGTGGGTTGTACTTCCTCATATTGAGCCCTTCATTCAGTCGCCAATCTCAAGAGCCGCCTCAATTAATTAACGGCACGCTGACGGTAGAGCCCCACAATAGTGGGAAAATCCCAAAGTCTTTTCTGATCTGATCTAACAACCACTTCAATACCTTCTACTGACTCGATGAGTTGTCGCGATCTGGGTAGATGAAGAATAATCCGCTTGGGCGGTTGTCGGTCCGACGGATCAAACTCAACATGTAAGCCTTTCTCGGAGCCCGTCGCTGTTAAACTCACCAGCCCAAAGTGAGTAGGTGCTCGCTCGACACGAATTTCTTTACCTTCGGCTAACCACCAGTCGGGTACGGCCATTAATAGATGTAACTCATCACCTCGCTCGTGGATCAGCATGTGCCTAAGCATGATGGCGTAATTGGAAGCTCCCAAAGCATGAGGGATGGTATCGTTCCACGCAGTGCGACGCTCGAAGTAAACGCCTTCAGGGAATGCGTGCGTCGCCGTAGAGTGCAGGAGATACCAATAGAAGTCCTCGACTACCTGTTCGTGCTCTCCTCTCACGAGGGAAGCCATGGTAGTGTACGCAGACATATAGGGGTGGATCGCCTTTGCATGACCGACCCACTGAATAGTACCCTCGATGAAGCCCCCGTTATAGTTCTCACGTACTTCCCTCGTCAATGCGGTCACACGTGAATCGCATGAGTCGAACAGCTCGGTGGGCCATAGAGTCTCCGTGTTGCCCCAGTGGGTGCCTGCCTTTTCCCAACTCGGCGGAAAGTAATCGAGCCCGGTTTGTTTCCATGCCGCATCGATGGCTCTGCGATACAACTCAGCTTCTCGGAGCAACTCTTTGCTCTCGGTACTTCTACCCAAAACGCGTGCTGCCTCAGCGGTACACAATAATGCTCGCAGGTTCCAGAAATCATAGCCGACAATGTGGTGCTTTCCATCCCACAGATACTCCCCATCCGCAGGGGCATTTGGGAGCACGCCGGAAAAAGATGAATCTGCAGGACCCTGGCGCCGAGCCTTCAACATCCAATCCACGGCTCGTCGCATCTGAGGATATACTTTTGTGAGCCACTGCTGGTTACCGGTGATTTTATAGAATTGCCAGAGGGCCCAACAGGCCTGACCGTTCGCGTCAAACTGATCCTTCTGTGACTCGAAACGCCCATCCGGCCTCTGGTGGCTCACAAAACTCTCCATGGCTTTCTGTGCAATATCTGTGAGACCCGCTTCTTCAAGCTGCATCACCTGGTATGCCCCGTCACGGATGTAGAATTCATCATAGAACCCTTCCCCTGGATGTGCTTCACCGTGATCATTGGCGATCAACTGGTATACATGCGAAGCGAGAAGAGCTTGTGTTGCTTTATCACACGGAACCCTAATTCGGGTCGCTCTCGACATGATACCTCGCCAGTACTCAACCGTTCTGTCCAGCCAGAGCTTAGCATCCTCTATGGCAAAGTCTGATTTCTCTTTGAGAGGGAAGAATGGTATTGATACCACCGTCTCGATGTCTTCACCGGGAGATAGAGACTGAGTAAAAGCCTTGTATGTTAAGCTTGAAGGTTCGCTTCGCTCGACCTTCAGCTTCGCCTCTGCCACTGTCTGACCTGTGTTGGTGATCTTCGCTACGATCCAATTCAAGAAGTTCTCTCCTTCGATGGGCCAGTCGAACGCTTTTTTCCACTCTGTCACAGACGGCAGTGGCGTCGCCCAGAATGTGAACTTGTAGACAACCTGGCTGTCCTCAGCTGTGACTGAAACGACCGGCAGCCACCCATCCAGTAGTCTCTTTGTCGCTTGCTCGGTAAGAGGAATCAGCTGTTGTCCAAATCGTATCAGGATGTTTGAAGGTTTCTGGTTGTTGTCACGAATCACGAGTTGGTTGTCCGGCGTAATTCGCGTGCCGTAAGCGTAATCCTTGAGCCCTATGACGGTCCATGAATTGCGAAAGTAGTCGAAAGGTTCATCGGCCCGGAGCGGGTGGATCAAAACCAGTGCCGCCCCGATCAGTAGTGCGGTGATTACGTTCCTCGATTTGTGATGTTGTGTCATCAATCGTTCCCCTTGCCCGCAATGCTTACCTGATAAGAACCACCCATGACGTCCTTGCTGGGCAACTCAAACACCATCGTAACGGCGAAGAGCTGGTGCTGCAATCCGATTCCCTCCACGGCGCCAAAGAATAACTACCCCATCCCAACCTCCCCACCCCGACCCGCGACAGCCGGGAGGCGGTTTGTATGGAGACTTGAAGCGATAGCCCTGGAGGGCCGAGGGTTGTTCCGCGTCATCTTTTCAATATGGTCGATTAATGCCCAGACTGACCGGTTAGAGAATCAGAGGCATTTCTCTTGGACTTTAGCCCCAAAAAGCGTATGATTCTCCTTTAGTTCACAGTCCGGCCTATGACAGACCGTGGTACCATTATGGATAAGCAGAGGGCATTTACCCTGATAGAGCTCCTGGTGGTGATTGCCATTATCGCATTGTTGCTGGCGATATTGATGCCAGCACTTGGTTACGTACGCAAGCAGGCCCGTTCAAGTGCTTGTCAGAGTAATCTCCGCCAGTTGGGCTTGGCTATGAATCTCTACGTGCTTGATCACGAAGACCGAACGATGCCCTTCTCTCACCAGCCCGGGGAGTACTGGTTCCATCAATTGGCGCCATACCTAAGCGATAAGGATTATAAGAATAACCCAGCGCAGCACATAGAGGGCGTCATGAGAGTGACATTCTGTCCGATGGCAAAACGCCAGGACCGGCCGGAGGAATCATTCTACGGTTCGGCATATCGCTCGTGGCGCTTCATGGGCGGAGAAGGCAGTTATGGGTTGAATCTGTGGCTGCTGCCTGACGATCCAATTTATGCTCCAGCATTTCCGGCTGACAATTTCTACAAGAAATACTCGAGTGCTCAAGCGGATGTGCCTCTATTAGGCGATTCGGTGTGGGTCGGCGCGTGGCCTTTCGACGCCGATAAGGCGCCCGAGGACTTGTCGGGTGAGAGGGGATATCCGGGGTACCCTCACGGCGAAGGGTACTTTATGGGGCGCTTCTGCGTCGACCGCCACAAGAAAGCAATCAATGTTGGATTTGTGGACAGCCACGTAGGGAGAGTTTACTTGGAAGAATTGTGGGCACTGAAATGGCACAAACACTTCAAACCCAATTACGACGTGTCCATACCATGAATTCAATCACTCTCGTCACTCGCCTCTTTTTCAGTGGCTGGTCGTGAAAAGCTTCAGTTCTTCCGCAACCCCATCACCAGGCACCAACCATGCCACCCCCACCCGCGACAGCCGGGAGGCGGTTTGTGTGAGAGACACGGGGCGGCGGCCCTGAAGTGCCGACAGAAGAAATTGCAGAACGGTTTGAAAAGCAAGAATGGCGAGCGTTCCTCCCATCCGCTCGCCTTATCATATCAGGGGCTTTTGTTTTCCGAGTATATCATCGGCAAGAAATAGCATTGTCTTGATTGACACTCTTTCAAGACGCCGGATTCTCAGTGAATACAGACCCGGAGCGGGAGTCCTGTAGGGACGATGGTTGTTCCGTGTTTCCTCCGCAAGCACGGCGCAAAAGAATAACCACCCCGACCCGCGACAGCCGGGAGGCGGTTTGTGTGGGAGAGCCGGAGCGGGAGCCCTGGGTGGCTGACGGTCGGTTCTGATACCAACGCCACCTTGCGACCACGACATGTTTCCATCATTGACAATTGGAAGTCGATATGGCCTGAAGCCATGAAAAAAGGGCCGACAAGCATATTCGATTCGATACAGAGAGCAAGAAGACATCACCCCGTCGCCGGTAGAGGGCGGCCGCCAAAATCAGTGAAAGAATATTTGCGACAGGTGCAATTCCGGCGGGATTCTGATATTATGGTGAAAGCAATTAGCATCATGGGTATAGGAGTCCCCACATGTGCGTCTATCTCGCTCCAAGCGCCTGCTCGTTGCAGCGAGGTGTTTGGGGTCCGGGCTATCTGAGCGTTACTGTAATTGGAAGCGTAAATGGTGTACTTCTGGAGTAGACTCTTGTCATGGGAGAAAACGCTGTGAAAACCCCTGGTTCAGTCAGAGCCTACCGGATCTCCGCACCCTTGATGCGGTGGCGACGAAGATTGGTGTGGGGCTGTCAGGTATGGCTATTGGCTTGCACCAACCTGTACGCCCAGGACCTGCCGCGATTCCGCGAGCACGTCATCACTAAAGAGTTGAAGTATGGCTATCAGCTTGTCGCCACGGACTTAAGTAAGGACGCCCAAAAGGACCTGATCGCCGTCGACGAGAGGGCAACCGAGCTTGTCTGGTTCGAGAATCGGCATCCGGCCTGGGAACGGCACGTGCTGGCGGAGAATGTCCCCCGGCCGCTGAACGCCGATTGCTGGGACATCGACACTGATGGAGTTCCCGAGGTAGTCCTCGCGTACCGGTTCGAATCGGATCCCCAAAAGAGCATCGGCAACGTCGTGCTCTTGAAGAGCGGCGACGACGTGCGACGGCCATGGACAGCACGCGAGATCGACCAGGTGCCGACAGCACACCGCGTGCGCTGGATCGACCCGGAGGGTAATGGGAAGAAGGTGCTTCTTGTGGGGCCGATGGTCGGAACGAGATTCCCGCCCGCCCAAGACGACCCCGTGCCGATCTATCTCTATCGGCCCAGCGAATGGAAACGAGAGACGCTGTCCATCGATCTGCGCGGGGTCCTGCATGCGATCAATCCGGTGAACTGGGATGGCGGTGCGCGGCAGCAGTTGCTCACAGCATGTCATCTCGGCCTGCACCGGATCCAGTTCAGCGGCGGCAAGTGGGTCGCGACGCCCATCTCCAAGGGCGATCCCCGTCCCTGGCCCACGTGCGGCAGCAGCGAGGTGCGCCTGGGCCACCTCGGCACTAACCGCTTTCTGGCTGCCATCGAGCCATGGCATGGAAACCAACTGGTGGTCTACCTTCCGGAAGGAGACTCGTGGAAGCGGCTCGTGATCGAGGACAAGATGGATAACGGCCATGCCTTGGCGGTGGGGGACCTCAACGGCGACGACCGCGACGAGATCATCTGCGGGTTCCGCGGCAAAGGCTGCCGGCTTTCGATGTATCAGGCCGCGGACTCACGCGGCGAGCGCTGGCAGAACACGGTGTTGGACAACGGGGGAATCGCCGCCGCTGATTGCATTGTCGGCGACTTTACCGGCGATGGCAAACCGGATATCGCCTGCATCGGAGCGTCCACCCATAACCTTAAGCTCTACGAAAACATGGGCAAGTAACACTTTCCGTGGATTCCTGGACTTCGCCAACGGCAAAATGGCAGCATGCGCTGGACAATGACTATGGCAAGCAAGGGGTCGACATGTTCATCCCCCGGCTTGCGTATGGCCCCTGCTCGTCGGTCATCTCAGGCAACCGTCACTCCAACGAGTCGGCCACACCTCCATCGCCCACCTGCTGCGTGAGCACGGTGCGAAGAAATAGGCGAATCCCCAGCCTCGGCCACGGCCCCTCTCGTTGATCAGTCTGAATCCTCTGCAGGCTTGGGGATGGCTCCGGCCATTGAGAACTCAGTCGTTCTGGGGTGGTCCGATGGCCGCTTGATAAGCGCACGCTGCCTCCCAGGAAAGTCCGTCTGTCGATGCGATTCTCTCCACCCGCCATAGAATTCCTTCCTTTCGTCGATCCTTCACGCACTGATGGGAGAAGTCCGTGGAACGGAATCTCCCATAGGACTACGTTCCCATTTCCTGTTTCGTTTTCATAGGGCAACCTGCCCGGCAGTGCCTTCATGGTCAGGTATCAGGGGCAGTCAGCCGCACTTTCTTGCTCACGCATCCAGTTCTTGAAGAACCTTTGTCAGGTGCGCGTGCGAGCGGACTGCCTCTTCCTCGGTGCCGCACTCGACCGAGAGCACGCCCCTGTAGCCGGCCTTCTTCAACCGCCCAACGAGCTTCTTCCAGTCAATGACGCCGTCGCCGCACGCACAGCCAACGGCCGTGCCGGTGACCTTGCCCCGCTCCGCCTCGGCCTGCTTGACCGAGATGTCCTTCGCGTGCACATGCACGACCTTGTCAATGACCGCTTCGAGCATCTCGTACGGATCCGAGCCAGCGAGGAAGGTGTTACCGCAATCAAAGTTGCATTTGATCCACGGCGAATCCACCAGCGTGAGGATGCGCT
>CAYWZW010000096.1:0-16766 GCA_964462945.1 uncultured Pirellulales bacterium | reverse complement strand
CCGTGCCGGAGGCGGTCATCGTGTAGGTGCCCACCGGCCCTTCCACGAAGCTGCCCACGGAACCCGGAAGCCCTCTGAACCACAGCGACAACTCCCCAACGCCTTCCTCGGTCCAGTCACGTGGGGCTGTTAGAGTCAGCTCGGCCTCAGAATACTTCGCAAAGCCCTGCTTGTTATTGTCGTAATTGAGCGGCATCGACTGCTTGCCGCCGTGAACGATGGTCTGCTCCGTAAAGGAAGCTGTGGTCTCATCGCCCACAGCCGCACCGCTGCCGTTGCCGGCGAAGTACGGCGGAGCACCAGGCGCGCCGTAGCCAAGCCCATCGTGCCATGAGTACCAAATCTGATTGGCCCCGGCATCGTAAGCTTCGAAATCATCGATGACGGCGAAGCCAGCCGTCGTGAAGCTCCAAACTTTGCCGACCCACGGACTGTCGGGATTGACGCTATTGACTTCATCAATCCGCCAGAAGTACGTGGTTTCCCAGGCTAACTTGCCGGGACTATAGCTCTCATTACCGAGTGCCTTGGCGCCTTTGTATTCGGGCGAGGCCTCGGTGGCGTTCCTGACTGCGTCTGCGTCTGTGCCGAGGTACACCTCATGCGAAGCCGCGTAGGCTCCCGGTGTCCAGGTTAGAACCGGCGTCTGTTTGACATCTACAGTGCCGTTGGATGGATTCGGGTTCCCTACGGCGCCCTGCGTCGTGAAGCTCCAGACATCGCCTTTGTAGGTCACAGTGCCGTCAAACTCGTCCACCCGCCAGTAGTAAGTCTTGGCCCACTTAAGCGGCCCGGGGTCGTAGTTTGCGACGCCCCGGGGCAGACCGCCGACGGCATTCGCGACAGTGTCAAAGTTGCTGCCGAAGTACACCGTGTGCAGCTTAGCACCGAACCCTGCCGTCTAGCTTAGCTTCGCCTTCACGTCCACGGATTCGGCCCCATCAGCCGGGACAGGCTCATAGGCTTTCTTGGGCGGAATCGAAAAGCTCCAGATATCACCTTTGTATATGACTCCCTGGGCATTTATTTCATCGATCCGCCAGTAATATGTTGTTCCCGGGACAAGACCGTCCGGATAAGGAAATCCGGGAAAGCCCACGACAAAATACGTTGAGGGCTGGTTGCCCCGGAAGGCAGCGGCAGCGCCGTCGTTCACGTCGTCAAAATTATCGCTGAAATACACATCGTGCGAGACGGCCGTGGGACTTGGCTGCCAGCTCAGGCTCGCCCATGTCTGTGGAACCAAAGCACCATCAGGGGGATTCGGGCCGCCGGCCTTGTTACCAGCTACGAGCAGGCCCTTTGCCCACAAGCTCGGATTGTTCCAGGCACCTCCATCTGTTCCATACCATGAAATCTGCGAATCTCGATCACCACCATCGTCATCATCATTGATCCATACCTCGATGCCTATAAGCTGGCCTGCCACAGGCGGTCCGCCCATTATGCTCGTCCATGGTATCCTGATTTCAAAAAGATAACCGTCTGCGGTTGTGACTACAGCGTATTCCACTCCCACCAAGCTCGGCTCTCCGTGGTGGTTTGCCCGGGGTGTCTCTACCGTGGTATTCCACCTAAAGCAGTACTGATGGTCGTTTTCGTCCACCGTGGCTCCTTTGCTGTTATCTCCGTCCACGTAGAACTCGACACTGTCATCGTTCCATGAACTGGGTATGCCTGAGTCAGCACGCAAAGCCTCATCTTTCACTATGACGAGCGCATATATGTGTTCCCAGTTCCAAAGAGCCCTCCAAGTGCCGGAGCAATCCGCAGGCGAACTGGGGGCGCTGCCTGCCACCGTGATGGTTATTGACTGTTCCGTCGAAAACGACCACACGTTGTCCACAACACCGTCGATTACCGGCATGGCGGCATCCGGGCTGCGGATGAGCACATCTGCATCTTGAGCCGGGGCCCTGCCAACCAGACTCATCGCCAAAACCACAGAGACTCCCCAAATCAATTTTTTGCACATAATTAGCCTCCTTCGAAAAAGATAGTTGATGTTGATCGTTCTCCTTTCGGCCAGCCTGCCAAGAACAGGTGAATTTCGCCTGCCAGGAGGCCAAGACCCACAAACTCCACTGCCTTCACCTATATTAAATCCGCCGTCACTTTGTCAAACGAAATCTGTGAAAGACTGAATTGAGGGCATACGCCACTGCCCGTCGAGCTGCCGAAAACAGCTCGGAATGCAGGTTTTTCGCGGAGTTTCTCACATTGTCCGCGTTTGAGGCTGATTGTCGCGAATCTTCTCTCAGCTTTCCTCGCGTGCTATAAATTCCGCGGATCCAGTGAGAGCATCAGCCTAAAAAAACATGGATTTTCGAGATGTCAGGGGGCTTAGACGTCCCTATTTGCGCCGGTATATTCCGGCACAAGCTCTTTGATCTTCCGGACTATTTCGCCGTGTGTTTGCGATTTGGCGATGGTTACCAGCTCACTTATGCCCCCCCGAAGCCTGTCACGATCCATCGGGATATTCTTCCATATACCGATCTTAGGGTGCCTTGTGCGCTGCATGTCTTCGCCTTCTATGGAGAGTTCTTCAAACAGTTTCTCGCCGGCTCTGGGGCCTGTGAAAATCATCTCAATATCCTCTCCCGGCCGAAAGCCGCTGAGCGTAATAAGCTCTCTGGCCAGATCCACGATTTTGACCGGCTCGCCCATATCGAGCACAAAGATTTCGCCGCCTTTTCCCATGGTCGCCGCCTGCAGAACAAGCTGACTGGCTTCCGGTATGGTCATGAAGTACCGCTTCATGTCGGGATGCGTAACGGTCACAGGGCCGCCTTCAGCGATTTGCTTCTTGAAGATGGGAACAACCGAGCCGTCTGAGCCAAGCACGTTGCCGAAGCGCACGGTCACAAAGTGCGTTTTGCTCGTTCTGCTCAGGTCCTGAATATACATCTCTGCGATGCGTTTGGATGTGCCCATGATGCTGGTCGGATTGACGGCTTTATCGGTGCTGATCATCACGAAATTCGCGGCGCCGCATCCGTCTGCCGCATCGGCAACAATCTGTGTACCCAGGACGTTGTTCTTGACGGCTTCTCCGGCGTTAAGCTCCATCAAAGGCACGTGCTTGTGAGCGGCGGCGTGAATGACGACCTGGGGCTTGTACTTTTCAAAAAGCTCGTCCACACGGGCTTTGTCGGTAATACTGCAAACAGTTGCAATGATGTTGACTGCGGGGAATTGCCTGTGCAACTCTCGCTCTATATAGAACAGTGGGTTCTCAGCCTGCTCAACGAGCACAAGCAGCTTCGGGTTGAAATTGCTCAACTGCCGGCACATCTCCGAACCGATGGACCCTCCGGCGCCGGTAACCAGAATGGTCTTATCCTTGGCAAAAGTCTCTATCAGGTCCAGGTCGAGCTGGACGGCCTCTCTGCCCAGCAAATCGTTGATATCGACATCTCGAATCTGAGAAACACGGAACTTGCCGGAAGCGATGTCTGTAATGGACGGAACGGTGCGAAAGCGAATTTTGGCCCCTTCACATACCTGGATGACGCGGCGCAGTTGCCGGGGGCTTGCCGAGGGCATTGCAACGGCGATTTCTTCGATGTTGTGCTCATCACAGATGCCAGGCAACTGCTCCACAGTGCCAAGAACCGGTATCGCATGGATGTGGGTGCCCTGTTTGATCGGGTCGTCGTCAATAAAGCCGACAACGTCATATTGGGCCACGGGCATACGGGCAATTTCCCGCAGCAGGGCCTCGCCTGCGTTGCCTGCACCGACGATAAGGAATCGCTTCAGCCGGCCTGCTTCGGCCGTGGTCGATGCCTCGTAATACAGCCGGATGACGACCCGCAGCCCCGCGAGCATCAAGACCGTGGCAAACATATCGGCTATACAAACGCCTTCGGCGGGCCTGTCCAGGTCCGCCGGCAGATATGTACGAACAGACTCGATCCGGCCCGCTGCAAACCATAAAGCTACGATAATACAAGTGCTGATCAGCGACGCCCGCACGATCCCGTACAGATCTGAAATCCCCACATAGCGCCACCAGCCGCGGTATTGCTTAAAAAGCCCGAAAACCGGCAGCTTCACCAGAAGAAAAAACAGCAGCAGAGCAGGATATAGTTCGAGCCATTCCCGCTTGAACTGCATGTTCTGGACCACGAGAAAGGACAGTATCAAAGAAGCTGCAAAAGCAACGATGTGGGCAACGACGATCAGAGGTCTGCGGAACCGAAGCAGCGCGGACGGGGGGGGGCTTGAAGATTGCAGGAGGTCTTGATTCTTATCTTTCTGTGGCGTCTTTGTTTCTGTCTCAGGCATATCTTCCCGGCGCTGGAGTTTCCATTTGTTCCGCATACGCGGATGTGTTGGCGCAGAAAGTCCCTTTGTCTTATGGTCCTGCAGAAGATGAGTCCGGCTCCGATTCGGGCGGCGATGATGGCTGTTCTTGCCGAGGCCCGCGTTCGATTCCGTTGGGCTCAACGTCCGCCTCGTCAAAGTGCATGTAGATGTCTTCTCGAGCGGTATTATCGACTTTGGCACGCATGAGAGAATAGATTATGGTATTGGCCGAGAAGTAGAAACTGATGATGAAAGAAACGACCAGTCCGACAACAACCAGCACGAACAGGCGCACCAGAAAGACAGCGACCGATTCCGTCCAGTTGGTCGCCAGCGCCTTTGAAAAATCGAGCAGCGTGCTGAATTCCGGCTTCGGCCAGATTGCGGTCAGCTTGTTGAGCTCTGAGCCTCCGCTGTGCGCCCAGAGGCCGATCTGCAGGAACCAGTGGGTAAGCCAGAGCGTCAGAAACGCAAAGAGACGAACGAATACATAACAGATGGAACCGTAAACCGCGGCGATTGCCGTATAGAAAATCATGCGCCACGGCCGGGCATAAACATAGCTGAAGGAGCGGCTAATCGCGTCGAAGCAGTCCGACCCGTCGTATGCCACGGCAGGGAACATCAAGTTGAATCCCGCAACTGCACCGATCAAGATGACCGCTGTCAGTGTACCTGCAACCAGGGCCAAGGGCATACCGATCCCGATGATCAACTCCCCGGCCCGTGGTATGTTTCCCATCAGCCCCAGAAGAAAGATGAACAGGCCGATGAAGGCAATTATGCCGATGGGCGCCAGCGGTGCAGTGAAAAAACTCGTGAATCGCTTTATGCTGAACCGAAGCGCTTCGGTCAAGCCGGGTTTTTCGCCCCGGGCAAATTGTAGAGCGGCGATCCGGCAGATTGCGCCGCCAGCAATGGACATTACCGCCAGCTTGATGGCGAAAAAGATGATACTATAAAGGGAGTGTTCCTTGAGTGCCCAGCCGACCGCTTTGAAACAATCATGGATATTGTTCACCACCTCTCGAACCTTGAGGTCAAAGACCGAACTAACCGCACCCTTAAACTTCGCCGCCGCGAAGTTCCAAAGGGTCGAGAATACGCCCTTGCGTTCCTTTGTGAGATTCTTGTTTTGATTGATGAATTGCGCCAGTCCCCCCGGGTCCTCAAAATACTTCTGCAATTCAGTTACTCCGTCAGCGTTGCACCTTACGGTTCTGCTGACTCGGTCCATGACATAGCCAGCCAGGCAGATGACGGCCAGGGCACAGGCGGTAATGATTAGTTTTGTCGGCTGAATGGACATACGGAACGTCTGGAATATTCCTGGAAAGAGAAGACCATCAAACAGTTGAGAGGATTCTCTGCCGCTGACCATTTTGCTTCCTTTCAAGAAGGGTACAATTGCCGTTGAGTAGGTAAAGGCCGAGCCTCAATATATAAAGTATTATCGGTCGATTCCAACAAATTCCATCAGAATTTGTCTCTGCGTGCCGCTGTTCACTGGCTTTCGAAAGGGATGGAGGTTGTGTCGGATGAGTTTTCGCGGTCTTCCGACTGCTGCTCCGACTCTATTCTGTATTCGGCATCCAGCCAGGCACCCAAATCTATCAGTTTGCACCGCTCGGAGCAGAAGGGGAAGAATCCTGCTTCTCCTGACGGTTCTTTAGTTGGTGCTCTAACGGTCTTGTGACAGGCCGGACATCTGCGCTTCATAGTTGGTCTATTCTTCCGGCTCTCTTGCGGCCCTCTGTTCCAGCAGGCGGGCATAGTCCACGCAATATCTCGCCCAGGGCTGGGCCTTCAGCCGGGCTTTGAGTATCGGCTTGCCCGTGCCTTCGCAGATACCGTATGTTCCCTGTTCGATGCGTTCCAGTGCATCGTCGATTTCTCTCAGAAGCTTCCTTTCGCCGTCCATCAAGCCCAGAGCAAATTCCTGCTCGTAGTTGTCCGTTCCAAGGTCGGCCATGTGGATCGGCATGCTCGACAAATCTCCACTTGCATCCAGCCGGGATTTTTTCAGAGCTTCATCCTCAAATTCGTTTACGTTTCTCAGGATTTCCCGGCGTTTTTCCAACAGCATTTGCCTGAAAGTCTCGGTATCGGCGGATGTCGGACTGCTCTTTTTCCTTCGGGTCGCGCTCACCTGTTTTCTGGATGCCTTCTTGCGTTTTTCTGCCACCTCTTTGTCCGCCTTTCCTGCTGCCTGACCTTCTTCGTGCCTTTGTCGAGAAGACAGTCATTACTTCTCGGCGTTCAGTCCACGGCCGGTATTGTTTGTGCTGTCGAAGACCCCAATTCGAGCTTGGTAAGTATAGGCCGCGCAGTCACATTATTCAAGCTAAATCATCGAATTGTGCGTAAATAGTTTCGGTACAAGCACTTACAATTAAGAAGTGCCCGGTACGGTATTGGTTTGCCCGCTGCCTTTTGCAAGTTTACCTAATGGAATGAAGAATTTTTCCCGTCCAATTTTGCCTGCGAATACCTCGACATTGAAGATACTGCGGATTTGCTCAACAGATAAAACGTCTTCAGCACGGCCATGGCGACAGGAGCCATCCATCCCAAGAAGCAAAGCCTCATCGCAGTATTGTATCGCCAAGTTGATGTCATGCGTTACGGCAACGATGGTCTTGCCTTTTTCGAGCTGGGCGGCTTTGAGCAGATCGTATATGCCGACTTGGTGCTTCAAGTCCAGGAAGCTTGTTGGCTCATCCAGCAACAAAATAGGGCTGTTCTGAGCGAGTGCCCTCGCGATAAAAACGCGCTGCCGCTCGCCGCTGCTTAGACTTGTGAGCGGGCGCGAGGCAAACCTCGCCGTATCCGTCAGCTCGAGTGCATCGTTGGCTATTCTCCTATCCGCTTGACCTTCAAACCCCGCCGGGCCGTAGTAGGGCGTCCGTGCCATCAGAACCGTCTCGATCACTGAAAAGCCAAAGATCGGCACGAACTCCTGTCTCACGACGGCTACCTTCGCTGCAAGGGCCCGGGCGCTATACGACCCAATCGGCGCTGCATCAATCGTTACCGTGCCGGATTGGGGTTGTAGTGCTCCACACATCAGGTTGAGCAGCGTGCTCTTGCCGGCCCCATTCGGGCCGGCGATCGTCAGGAATGTCCCCGGCTTCACTCCAAAGCTGATATCTTTCAGGATCAAGCGTCCGGGTGCGTAGCCGAAACTCAGATTCTTGACCTCTATGATGCCACTCATTTCAGCCAACCCACTTTTGTGCTGTGTTTGACCAGCAACACCAGGAAAACGGGCCCGCCAACAAGGGCCGTCACGACACCTACCGGCAACTGTGCGGGAGCAACGATAGTGCGTGCCAACGTATCGGCCACGATCAGGAAAATCGCTCCGACGACACCGCTTAGCGGAAGCAACTGGCGATGGTCGGGTCCGAACAGCAGTCTGACGGCGTGTGGAACGACAAGACCCACGAATCCTATCAGTCCACTCAGACTGACCGCGATGGCGGTAATCGCCGCCGCGACCGCAAAGGCAGTTGTCCGGGTCCTGACGATGTTCACCCCCATGCTCCTGGCATCTTCGGCGCCGAAGCTCAAAGCGTTCAACTGTGGACTGATGTAGAACAACACTACGACGCCTCCGACCACACATCCGGCTCCGATCCAGAGCACAAGGAAATCTTCCTCCGCCATGTTGCCCATCAGCCAGAATATCGTCGCGTAAATTTGCTCCGCTTTTAGTATCGATGTCAGGAACATCATCACGGCCGAAAAGAAGGCGTTCACCACAACCCCTGCGAGCAGGAGTCCTGATATGTGAAACCTTCCGGTCAACCCGCCGATGAACCACACCAGCCAAACCGTCCCTAATGCCCCTGCAAATGCGAAAACTGCTATCGGAGACCGTCCCCACAGTGTCCAGTTCAACCCGCTGATCACCGCGATAATCGCCCCTAACCCGGCCCCGCTTGAGATGCCTAAAATATACGGATCGGCAAGGGGGTTTCGCAAAAGAGCCTGGAAGACGACGCCCGAACATGCCAGCGCGGCCCCCACCAGCGAGGCGAGAATAATTCGGGGCAGCCGGACCCGCACGAAAATCTCATAGTCGGGATTTGCCGTGGCCTGAACGGTGGAATGGCTGAATACGGCCTTCAACGAGACCTCCTCGCTGCCAATCATGGAGCACGCGAGCATGACGACCGCAAGCACCACGAGTGCTATTGCTGTTCTGGCTATTAGTTTCTTAGGTGTCAGCAATTGGTCCATCGCTTCAGTTCTCAAAAAGGTGGGGCCTTAAACATCTGGCGATTGTCTCTGTTCCCTCGTACAGTCGCGGCCCGAGGCGCGAAACTGTGTCGCCGCGAATAACGTACACTCGTCCGTTTGCCACGGCGGGGACATTCTTGAACTTACTCCAGTATCGCAGCGCTGCGTCCCGCTGGGCCGCCAGGTCCCGCTGACCCATATCAGGTTCGATGATGACCTCGGGCCTGCCGGCAATGACCTGTTCAGCGCCGATTGGCGGATATTTGTGCACCGTGGGGCCGATGGCATTCTCGCCGCCTGCCAGCTCGATCATCTCGTTCACAAATGTGTTTCTTCCGGCTACCCGCAGAGGCTCTCTCTGAACGACCCAGAGCACCCTGATCTTGGCCTGGGCGCCGACCAAAGTCGAGATCTCCTCCAGCTTATGCCTGATGTTGCCTGCCATTTCATTTGCCTGACGCTGCCTGCCGGCCGCCGCCCCGATTTTTGCCATCGCCTCGAAAAGGTCGTTTATCGTTTCAATGTTTACTGTCAACGTCTTGTACCCGATTCGTTTCAGGCGATCAGCAAGATTCTTTTGCTGTGCGAACGCGAGCGTAATGACCAGGCTCGGTTTGGCCGCCACTATCGCTTCAATATTCGGCTGCCAGAAGGTGCCTACCTTTGGCTTCTCAATCGCAGCCGGGGGATAGTCACTATCCAGCGTCACCCCGACGATTTCATCGGCCAGCCCAATCGCAAAAAGAATCTCCGTCAGATCTGGGGCCAGCGAAACAATCCTGTCGGCCCGGTTCGGCAGGGGGGCGTTTTCGCTGTTGTAGTCCTGCCCGGGGCCAAATATGGCAAATCCAACGGCCGTCCAGCACACGAAGATTAACAATAGCCACCACCATTTATTCATCAGGTTCTCTTGAACTGTTTTTCCAGGTCGGTTATCGAGAATTTTATTGTGGTGGGCCGGCCGTGGGGACAGCGGCTTGCAGACTCGGCTTCCCGCCTGTCGGCAAGCAGTTGCTCGATTTCGCTGTCGGTGAGTTTTTGGCCCGCCTTGATTGCGGCCTTACACGCGACCATGTTCAAGACCTCCTCGAGCAGTTTCTCTGCATCCGGACCTGCATCCGTGTGCTCCAGCAGGTCCATTAAATCCTGAACGAAGTCGAGCGGCTGAACGCTCGACAGCAGCGTCGGAAACCCTTGGACGGCCATGGTCTTGGGGCCGAACGGGACAAGCTCGATTCCTAATTTGTCAATCAGCCCGGCATGACTTTCGAACGCCTCAGCCCCGGAGACGGTCACCTCAAAGCTCTCGGGTATCAGCAGCCTCTGCGATTGCAGTTTGCCGTTGCGTATCCGTTTGCACAAGTCTTCGTACAGGATCCGTTCGTGAAGAGCGTGCTGGTCGATAATGACAAATCCATCGTCCGTCTGCGCCACAATGAAACTGTCGTGTATTTGCAGGAACTTCTTGTCGTATGGCACAGGTTTCTCCGGCGAGACATCGCGCATCACGGACCGAGATGGCGGGCGAAATCCGATGTGCTGCTGCGCCTGACCAGGTCTGTGCTTCCTGAAGAACTCCGCCATCGCATCGGCAATTTTTGGGCCCGACACCGACGCCGAGCGTGCCGAACCGCTTCCGGGCATCGGAGCTGAAGGCAGCTTACCTTCCGTTTCAAGGTCAGCGCCCAGGAGCTTCTCCCGCAGGACGCCGAGAATCTGCGAATGAACCAGGTTGGCATTGTAGAAACGCACCTCAATCTTTGTCGGATGCACGTTGACGTCATAATCTTCGCAGGGCATTTGGATGAACAAGAAAACGACGGGGAACCTGCTGGGCTCCAGCAGCCCGCGATAGGCCTCTTTGATGGCGTGGGAAATGAACTTGTCGCGGATGAATCGCCCGTTCAAAAATATGTATTGAAATCTATTATTTGTCCTTGAAATGCCGGGCTTGCCCAACAAAGCGAAAATGTGGAGCCCCTTCTCACTGCTTCTGGCTTCAATCAAATCGTTCGAAGCTCTGATCGACAGCATCGGAAACAGCTCGGCGATTCGCCGACATAGGTCTTGCTTGCCTGACAACCGATGAATCTCTCGACCGTTGTGTGTCAGTGTCAAATCCAGGTTCTCACTGGCAAGAGCCATGCGTGTAAACTGCTCGCTGACATAGCCCATTTCGGTGTTGGCGGTCCGCAGGAACTTGCGCCTGGCCGGCAGCTTATAGAAGATGTCTCTGACCTGGATGGTTGTGCCGAAATCGGCGCTGCACGGAGCGACGCTGCCCATGTTCCCACAATCAATCTCGATGCAGTGGGCGGCCGCCGAATCTGTGATTCGGCTCACTGCTTTGACTTGCGACACCGAGGCGATGCTCGCCAACGCCTCGCCCCTGAAACCGAGCGTCGATATGCCGTGCAGGTCGGCGCTGGTTCTGATTTTGCTGGTTGTGTGCGACTCGAACGCGCGGGCCAGATCCTCTTCGTCCATCCCGCCGCCATTATCGGCGACCGAGATCAGTTTCCTGCCGCCATCTTCAATGGAGACGGCTATTTTTGTCGCCCCTGCATCGATGCTGTTTTCCATCAGCTCCTTGACCACGCTGGCCGGGCGCTCAATGACCTCCCCGGCGGCGATCATATTGATCATATTCTGGTCAAGTACAGCTATCTGCCCCATAGCTGTTTTATTGTATTGATTTCTTGCCGGAATTCCAGTAGCAAGTTGTTATGATGCAACATGCCAGAGGGTATGACATATCCGCTTTGGGATTGGGCTCAGTAAAAATAATTAAGGATTGCGGTCGAATACAGAATGTGTCTGATCACGTAACATAGTGCTCTGTGGCAGGACAAGGCAAATCATTTGGCTCTGGCAATTTTCAGAGCCTGTTTGGCGGAAACGCGGCAGGCTTTGCCGTTACGGTTTATAATAACATACTGGCCAAGCAATGCTTTTTTTCTTAGTTCTTCCCGCACGGCTTGTCTAAGGCATCTGCCGGCTTCTATCGCCATTTTACTTGGTCGCTTTGTAGTCATCTGATTGCCTCAAAATTCTCCCGTATACATTTTGAATAAAAATACATCGGTCTTTGCCGTCCTGTTCGAAAACAGGAACGGGCTTAGGCCCAGAATTGTCATAGCAAAGCGTTTTATCGCAAAGAGGGATGTAAGTTTTTATGAAGTTGCGCATTATACGAGGATAGCGGCGATAAATTGCATCATCAGGAATATTATGTCCGCCATGTTTCACGCGCTCACGAATTCGGCTTTTTGAAAAAGCTGCGTCAGGTATCCACAAGAAAAAAAGGACAATCTGCCAGCCGTCCTGTTTGAGTTTTTTCAGCAGACTTATATGGCTTCGGCCTGCCAATGTCGTTTCAAAAGCGAAATCTACGCGCTTGTCGATATTTGCATATATCTCGCGAAGAAAGAGGCGACCGGCTTCATATTGAGCTGATAATGAGTCAAAGGGCGAAATACCATAAGCAATGAGGTCGGCATTGACAAAGTTGCGGCAACCCGCTATTTGCGGCAAATAGCGTAATGCAAATGTAGTTTTTCCTGCACCGTTCGGCCCCGCAATAATAAAACAAGTTGGTTCTTGCTTCTTTCTCACCAGGCATTAAGTCGAATGAAAATGCTCCTGACCCCTTTTTATCCCCTTTTTATCAGTTTTCAAAAAGGCTCTGGCCGGTCATTTCTTCCGGCTGCGGCAGATCCATCATTTCCAGCAGGGTGGGGCCGACGTCGGCTAATCTGCCGCCCTGGCGCAGCTTCCGTCCTTTATAGCGTTCGTCGAATACAATCAGCGGCACGTCGCCGACGGTGTGAGCGGTGTGCGGCTGATTCTTTGCCGTATCCCACATTTTCTCAAAGTTGCCGTGATCGGCCGTAATGATTGCTATGCCCCCCAGGCTCTTGACCTTGTCGAGTATCCTGCCGACACATTGATCTACCACCTCGGCGGCCTTAACCGCGGCGGACAATATGCCCGTGTGCCCGACCATGTCCGGATTGGCAAAATTGATCACCACCACATCGTATTTACTCGAATCCAGTCTTTCCAGCGCCACCTCGGCCACCTCGTAAGCACTCATCTCCGGCTTCAAATCGTATGTGCGAACGCGCGGCGAAGGCACGATTTGCCTGTCTTCGCCGGGAAACGGCTTTTCCGTATAGTCATTGAAGAAGAAAGTGACGTGCGCGTATTTTTCCGTTTCAGCACAACGAAATTGTTTGAGCCCCAGCGAGCCCCAATACGCTCCCAGGATATTCTTCATTTTCGGCAGCTTCGGAAATGCCACAGGGGCCGGCAGCGTGGCATCGTACTCGGTCAAACACACAAAATGTATGTCCGGTTTGGCCATTCTTGGAAATTCTTTGAAATCCGGCTCGACGAGCGCCCGTGCGATTTCTCGCGGCCTGTCGCCGCGAAAGTTGAAAAACACGACGCCATCGCCGTCTTTTATCGTCGCTGCCGGCTCGCCATCCTCATTGACGATGCACGTCGGCTCGATGAATTCGTCCGTTATTCGATTTTCATAGCTCTTGGCCACGGCCTCGGAGGCGCTGGTGGCTTTGATGCCTTTGCCTATCCTCATGCACTCATAAGCCTTTTGCACGCGGTCCCACCTGCTGTCGCGGTCCATCCCGTAGAACCTGCCCATCACAGACGCGATTTTGCCCACGCCTATTTCCTTGGCCTTTTTTTCGATATCGGCTATGTACCCGGCTCCGCTGTCGGGCGGCGAATCCCGACCGTCGGTGAAGGCGTGAATGAAAACGTTCTGGACGTCGTTTCTCTTCGCCAATTCAAGCAGGCCGTACAGGTGAACCAAAAGCGAATGGACGCCGATATCGCTGCACAGGCCCATAAGGTGCAATTTGCCGTTATGGTCCTTCGCAAATTCGACGGCCTTCAGAAACTCCTTATTCTCAAAGAACGACCCGTCTCGAATGGTTTTGCTGATTCTTACGGATTCCTGCGGCACGATTCTGCCGGCTCCGATATTCTGATGTCCCACCTCGCTATTGCCCATCGTCCCCTCGGGCAGGCCCACATCTTCCCCGCTGGTATGGACAAGGCAGTTCGGAAATTCGGCCATCAGCATATCGTCCACCGGTGTATTGGCGCACTTGACGGCGTTGTATTTATCTTCAGCCGGATCAGGGTTATATCCCCAGCCGTCTCGGATGATAAGCACGAACGGTCTGTTTTCCAACGTCGCTTTTCGTTTCGTCATAAGAAAGAAACCTTTCCAGCTAATACAACAAAGACGAGGTATAACCTCGTCTGCATCTCATGGCCCAAGCGAATCGAAATATGATATAATGTCGTGCCGGGTATGTCAAACATTTAGAGAGAAGCCTCGGAGGCAAAATCTCCACCGGTGCTAAAAGGTTTTGACGGCGGCACTTACTGTGATATAATTCCCTGCCGATTGAAAACGGGCGGCGACAGTTGTGACGGACAGGCAATAGGACACGGTGAGCATTGATTATGACTGAAACCAAGATGGAAGAAACGGGGGATCAACTGACTCTGAATCGGGTCTTCTCGAAGCCAGTGCCGCTCGTGCTGCCGGATTCATGGGCGCATCTGGCGTTCTGGTCGCTGATGTTCGGGGGGCTGGCGCTGGATTTGTGGAGCAAGAAGGCGGTATTTGACTGGCTGAAGCCTCGTGAGGCATTTCCCGTCGTGGAGGGCTTCTTGCAGTTGGTGCCGGCGCTGAACAACGGGGCGGCTTTCGGCTGGTTCGCCGGCAAATCTTATTTCCTGACGGCGGTTTCGACCATTGCAATTGCAGCGATCTTCGCGGTTTTTCTTTTCAGCGGGAGCCGCCAAAGATTGGTTCATATTGCTTTAGGTCTATTCGCCGCCGGTGTTTGCGGCAATCTGTACGACAGAATATTCAATGACGGCTCCGTGCGGGACTTTATCGACGTCTATTACCGCAGCTATCACTGGCATACTTTTAACGTCGCGGACAGCCTGCTCTGCGTGGGGGTCGGCTTGCTGATCATCTCGACCCTGCTTATTGAGAAGCCTGCTCAAAAACATGATCAGCCACATAAATAGGTGCATTCGAGGCCGCACATAAGGCAATCGCATCGGAAGGGCGGGAATCGATCTCGATGGTCCGCCCATCCAGGCTCAAATATATCTTGGCATAGAACACGTGGTGGCGCAAGTCACTGATGACTATCTTTTCTATCTTAGCACCGAGATTTTCAATGATATTAGCCAGTAGATCGTGCGTCATCGGACGGGCCGGCTTGATACCCTTCAAGCGGCGGTCGATGGCAAAAATCTCAACGATGCCGATCACGATTGGAAAGCTCCGATTGCCGTGACGCTCTTTCAGGACAATGACCTGCTGGTCGGACATCTCGTTTATGATTATACGCGATAATTCGGCTTCCATTTCCATCTTGGTGCTACCTTTATCTGGCATCCAGGAACGAGCTTAGTCATTCACTATTTTCCAATTCCGACAAGTGCCTTTTAATGGTCTCTAACTGTTCTATAAGCTGGGCCAGCTTGTCTTTAGTCTGAGCGACGACCTGCGGCTTGGCTTTGGCCAGAAAATTCTCATTACTTAGCTTGGCTTCCACAGCTTCCTTGGCTTTTTCTATCTGCTGTTTCTGTTTCTCAAATCGCTGCCGTTCCGCTTCCGGATCGATCGCCTCATGGACGTAAACCTCTGTTGTACCTGTAATTGCGACCGCTGCATTGGCCGGTTTTACAATATCAGTCCCGGCTTGAAATTCCTTCACACCCGCCAATTGCGCGATGAGACCTGCGTTTTGAGCCAGAATGTCGGCCGTCTCCTGCGGTGACTTTGCGGACACGACTAAGAGCTCCTTCGGCGGGATATTCCTATTGTTTCTAATGTCCCGGATGGCCCGAATGACAGCTTGTATAATCTCGATTTGCCTCTCGGCATCCGGCTCCTGCAGGGAGTCAATTGTCCGGGGCCATTCGGCGATGACCAGCGCGCCGGCGCTTCCAATTTCCGTCAGCCCCTCAAGACCTCTGACCGGCGCGACCTCATTGAGTTTCTGGAATATCCCTTCCGTGATAAACGGCACGAACGGATGCAACAGGCGCAACGTCTGGTCCAACACAAAGGCCAATACGTTTTGGGCGATTGATTTGTTCTGCTCATCCTGCATTCGCGGCTTGGCCCACTCGAGATACCAGTCGCAGAAATCGTTCCAGAAAAACCTGTAAAGGCTTGCCAATGGCTCGCTGTATTTGAACTGTTCCAGAGATTCCATGACCTCGGAAATCGTCCTGGCCAGGCGGGAGAGAATCCACTTATCGGTAATATCCATTTTCCCGGCATCGAAGGCGGCCGGGTCGATTCCCTCAAGATTCATCAGGGCGAAACGTGAGGCGTTCCAGAGCTTGTTGCAGAAGTTTCGCCCGATATCGAACTTCGGCGAGGTGTTGGCTTCGCGCCCGTCCGGCAGCGTCATGGATACAACCGGCATCCGGATATCCTGTGTGTCCGTGGTCATGCTGGCTAACGTAAAACGCATCGCGTCCGCCCCGTGGCTGTCGATGGCTACCAGCGGGTCAATGCCGTTGCCCAGACTCTTGGACATCTTGCGACCTTCACCATCCTGAATCATCGCGTGAATATACACATCCCGGAACGGGATATCGCCCGCACAGTATTGTCCCATCATCACCATCCGCGAGACCCATAACGTGATGATCTCTCTCGCCGTACAAAGCACATCACCCGGATAAAACGTCTTGAGATCGGGACTCTCATCCGGCCAGCCCAACGTGCTGAACGGCCAAAGCGCCGAACTAAACCACGTGTCAAGAACATCCTCATCACGGTTGATTTCGGTGACAACATAGCATTCGAGGAAATCGAGAGCTTCCCTCTCATAACTTTTTATCCGAACGGGGGTTGGCTGACCCGATTCCAATGCGTCATCCGAATCATATGCCTGTGCAGAATTGGCGATTCCTATGCTATATGTGGCGAGAGCGTCAAGGAGCGAGTCATCTTGAGCGTCTTGCAGGCAGACATAGACGGTATACAGGTCATTTTCTTTTCTGTAAGGCCATATTTGCCCGACAGAACCACATTTCTGGAGAAAGTTCGTAAGCTGCTGGATGGCGTCGGAATACTTTTCCTCACCACCTTCTAAAGTAAAATGCCAGACAGGTATTCTGTGTCCCCACCA
>CAYWZW010000095.1:0-16862 GCA_964462945.1 uncultured Pirellulales bacterium | reverse complement strand
GAGCCGTGACTCCCCATCCACTGTTACCCAAAGTGAGGCGTTTTTGAACCAAGCCCGAATCTCTGAATTCATCAGCACCCATGATCACGGGAAGGCAGTTGTGGTCGGAGCCGGCTACATCGGCCTGGAAATGGCCGAGAATCTCCATGCTCGCGGCTTATCCGTCGAAGTCGTGGAAATGCTTGATCAGGTCATGCCGGGTCTGGACAAGGAAATGGCCTGGTTCCTCCAGCAGCATCTAAACGAGCGAGGCGTCGCTTTGCGATTAGGTGACGGTGTCTCATCGTTTCATCAAACCGGTTCATCTTTGAAAGTCAAGTTGCGCTCCGGAAGCGAGCTGGATTGTGACTTTGCCATGCTTACGGTTGGCGTTCGGCCTGAAGTGAAGCTGGCTCGGGAAGCCGGCCTGGAAATCGGCGATCAGGGCGGCATCAAGGTCAATGAGTACTTGCGGACGAGCGATCCTGATATTTACGCCGTCGGGGATGCTGTTGAGGTGCGGAATTTCGTTCTTGGCGACGCCACTTTGATTCCGCTGGCCGGGCCGGCAAACAGACAGGGCAGGATCGTCGCGGATAATGTGTGCGGCAAGAATCGCAAATACAAGGGCACCCAGGGCACGGCCATACTGAAAGTATTTGATTTGACCGTGGCGATGACCGGGGCAAGCGAGAACGCCTTAGCTGAAGCGAGCATCGAATACGAGAAGGTGTATCTCCATCCCGCGAATCACGCCGGCTATTATCCGGGCGCCAAACAGATGCATATCAAGCTGTTATTCGCCAAACCGGACGGCAAGATTTTGGGGGCCCAGATTGTCGGTAGCGACGGCGTCGATAAAAGGATTGACGTCCTTGCCGTGGCGATTCGAGCCGGCATGACCGTCTTTGATTTGCAGGAGCTGGAACTGGCATACGCTCCGCCATACGGCAGCGCAAAGGACCCGGTCAACATGGCCGGTTATGTCGCGGCCAATACACTCGACGGCACGGTCAAGGTTAAGCATTTCACCGAGCTCAAGGAGGACGATTTCGTTCTGGATGTCCGCACACCCGCTGAATTTGCCAAAGGCGGCATTCCAAACGCAAGAAATGTCTCTCTGAACCAGCTCCGCGACAAATTGCATGAGCTGCCAAGGGATAGGACGATTCACGCCTATTGCGGCGTCGGGCTTCGCAGTTATATCGCGTGCAGGATTCTGGAGCAGAATGGTTTCGATGTCAGGAACTTGTCGGGGGGGTACGCGACTTACCGGACAGTGACAAAGGCTACTTAATCGAGCAATTTAGTAGGAATATCGTTTGCCGATTCTCAAGGAGAGGCGCCAGAGAAATCGAACAGACAAACATCAACCGCTCGAGAAATGCAAAAGGGTTGAAAGGCGATTCAACTTCCAATAGAATCAACGAGTCAATTTTTTGGCGGATATGAAAGATGCAGCTTGGGCAGAAGATCACGGAATACTCCTTGCGGCACTACAAATTAGTTGCCGTTGTTATGGTGGTCTTCACGCTGGGGCTCGGCGCTCTGATCCCTCTGATTCGGATCGATACGGACCCTGAGAACATGCTCTCGGAGGCCGAGCCTGTGCGGGTGTTCCACAATCAAACCAAGGAACGTTTTGCTTTGAGTGATATGGTCGTCCTTGGCATTGTGAACAATAAAGACCCCAACGGCGTGTTCAATCCCTCGTCATTAACAAGGATATACGAGCTGACCGAGTTCGCCAGAACACTGCGCTGGCCGAGCAAAGAGGATCCCAATGAGCAGGTGGGAGTCATCGAAGTCGATTTGCTGGCCCCTTCCACGGTCGATCATCTCGGCCAGGGCGGGCCGGGCGTGGTGACATTCGAGTGGCTCATGAACAAGCCGCCGGCGACACAGGCCGAAGCGCTACAGATAAGAGACAAAACGATGTCCAACCCCATGCTGAAAGGGACCCTCATCTCCGAGGACGGAAAAGCGATTTGCCTGTACGTGCCGCTGACGAGCAAGGATTTGAGCCACGATGTGTACAAAGCACTTACGAAGAAAATAGCCACCTTCGCCAAAGGGGATGAGGAATATCACATCACCGGCCTGCCCGTAGCGGAGGACACCTTCGGCTACGAGATGTTCGTGCAGATGGCGATATCCGCCCCGTTGGCGATGCTGGTGATTTTTGTTTTGATGTTGCTGTTCTTCCGCAAGCTGGTGCTGGTCATCTCGCCAATGATTGTGGCGATGGTCTCGGTAATTTCGACGATGGGGCTGCTGATCGGGTTCGGCTATCCCGTGCACATTATGAGCTCGATGATCCCCATCTTTCTGATGCCGATCTCCGTGGTGGACTCGGTGCATATTCTCTCGGAGTTCTTCGAGCTTTACACGAAAGGCAAAGGCAGACAAAAGACGACGGTCGAGGTGATGAGCACTCTGTTTACGCCGATGCTGTACACGTCGCTGACCTCGGCGGCCGGTTTTGCCTCTCTGGCGCTGACGCCGATTCCGCCGGTGCAGGTGTTCGGCCTATTTGTGGCCGTTGGCATTATGATCGCGTGGGTATGCACCATAACTTTTGTGCCGGCGTATATCATGATGATTAAGGAAAGCTCGCTGGAGAATTTCGGCGCGGCCAGCGTGCATGCGGAAAAACAAAGTCCGCTCAGCAAACTGCTGGGCGCGGGCGGGCGCTTCACGTACTCAAAGGCCAAGCCGATTCTGATCGTCATGTCGATAATCGCAGCCGTGGCCGTCTATGGCATCACCCGCGTTCAGATCAACGACAATCCCGTCAAGTGGTTCTCGAAGAAGCACCCGATCCGCCGGGCGGATATCGAATTGAACAAGCATTTCGGCGGGACTTACATGGCGTACTTGGTGCTCGACCCGAATGAGACAAAGGCCATTCCTGTCGGCTATATTGACGATCTTCGCAAGCGCTTTTCGGGCAGGCTCCTGGAGCTCAAGGAGCAGTTCCCCGATGCGGCAAACATGATCCCGGATGTGGAGACGGAGCTGCTGCAGCAGGCCGGTCAGGCCCAAAGCAAGGATGAGCTGCTTGACACACTGAGCCAGTTCGCTCAGAAGAAGCGCGGCGCCGCGAAGGAAAAGGACGTCGATTTGTGGTATGAGGTGGTGGACTTCTTTGAGCTGGAAAAGGAAAACGTCAAGGTCTTCAAGCGACCGGACGTGCTGCGCTACATTGCGGCCCTTCAGGAGCATCTCGGCAAGACGGGGTTAGTCGGAAAGAGCAACTCCGTGGCGGACGTCGCCAAGAAGGTGCACCAGGAGTTGATTGACGGCAAGCCGGAAAATTACAAGATTCCGGATACCTCCGCGGCGGTCGCGCAATGTCTGTTACAGTTTCAGAGCAGTCATAACCCGGACGATTTGTGGCACCTGGTCACCGCGGACTACATGCATTCGACCATCTGGATGCAGTTGCCCAGCGGAGACAACAAGGACATGCAAAAGGTCGCGAAAGCCGTGGATGAGTTTTTCGGCAGGAATCCGCCGCCGGTCCCGCTCCAACATCACTGGGCGGGCCTGACCTACATCAACGTCGTCTGGCAGGATAAGATGGTCTGGGGGATGCTGCAATCGTTCATGGGCAGCTTCATTATCGTGTTTATCATGATGGCGGTTCTCTTCCGCTCGGTCCTCTGGGGCCTGATTTGCATGCTCCCGCTGACGATCACGATAGCGGCGATCTACGGCATCATCGGTTTGATGGGCAAGGATTACGATATGCCTGTGGCCGTGCTCAGCGCTTTGTCGTTAGGGATGGCGGTGGATTTTGCGATCCATTTTCTGGAGCGAGCCAAGGCCGCCTATTCGCAGGCCGGCTCATGGCGGCAGGCCTCCCCGGAGATGTTTGGCGAGCCGGCGCGGGCCATTAGCCGGAACGTCATTGTCATTGCGATTGGATTCCTGCCGCTCTTACTGGCTCCTTTGGTCCCCTACAAGACGGTGGGAATATTTGTCTGCGCCATCCAGGCGGTTTCAGGGATCGTGACCCTGCTGATATTGCCCGCCATCATTCGCGTGCTGGAGAGGAGATTGTTTAAGGTAATGGCTGAGCCGGTGAAGCCAAGTTGTAATTGTGTGTTGTGCGTGGTTGTTTCGACGGCGGCGGTCGTTTTGGTGGCGTTGAACGTGCATCAGTTTGCGCTTGCGGGCTGGAGCACTCTGGTGTGGTCGAGCGTTGTCGCTATACCGGTGATGGCCCTCATTTGCGCAATCATGTCGCGCCGGCAAGCCTGTAAAACGGCCGACCCGGCTTCGCCAGGGCGACGCCCGGCGGAAAAGAAAAGCTAAGCGGAACTGAATTCTTGGAAGGTGAATTATGACGATTGAAAGATGCTTGAGGGGCATCGCAGGCTTTTTCGTGCTTGTTAGCATCCTGCTGGCCCACTACCATTCGCATTACTGGCTGTTTTTTACCGCGTTTGTGGGTCTGAATCTGTTGCAGTCCGCTTTCAGCAACTGGTGTCCGATGATGTCCGTACTTAGGAAGCTTGGCGTCAAGAGCCAGGCCTGTGCAGAGAAATGACAGTGAGGTGCAAAATGAAACAGATATGGAAAGTTGTATGTGTTCTTTGTCTTCCGGGAACGGTTTTCGCCGCGGACAAACCGAGCTCAGGGCAGGAGATTCCCGACGTTCAAACCATTGTCAACAAGGCCAACATTGTTGCCTATTACCAGGGCGACGACGGCAAGGCAAAGGTCAAAATGGTTATTACGGACAAGCAGGGCCAGAAGCGAGAGCGCGAGTTCAACATCTTGAGGAAAGACGTCTCGGACGGCGGTGACCAGAAATATTTCGTTTATTTCCAACTGCCTGCCGATGTTCGCAAAATGACCTACATGGTCCACAAACACGCCGGCCCCAAGAAGGATGACGACCGCTGGCTGTATCTGCCTGCTCTTTCTTTGGTCAGGCGGATCGCCGCCGGCGACAAACGGACCAGCTTTGTCGGCTCGGACTTCTTGTACGAAGATGTTTCTGGCCGGAGCCTGGAGGAAGATACGCACGAGCTGATCGAAACAACGGACCAATTCTTTGTCGTCAAGAACGTTCCGAAGCGGCCCGACGCGGTGGAGTTTAGCTATTTCAACGTCTCGATAGACCGCAAGACGTACGTGCCGATGAAGATGGAGTTTTTCGACAAGGAAAACAAGCTCTACCGGATCATCGAATCGACTAAGGTGGAGGAAATTCAGGATTTCTACACCGTCGTCAAGTCGGTCGTCACAAATCTCAAGACCGGCGGCAAAACGGAAATGGAATTCAGCAGCGTTCAGTACAATATTAATCTCGGGGACATATTCACAGAAAGGTACCTTCAAAGGCCGCCGCAGGAGGCTATGAGATAAAAACGACTGTTTTTTAGAAACAAGTTGACTCTTAGCCTAAGTGATTTATCCTATAATAGCAAAGCTCGGGTCTGACTACGAATCTTTTTAACCGGTGGATGTTTATTTGAAGATGAACACAAGAAACCCTGGATTTGCGCCGTTATCAGCAGTGTACTATCTCCCAGAGGAAGTATATGGGGCAAATTAGAATTACACTACCGCAGAAAAAAATAGAAGGCTTTTGCATCAAATGGAAAATTTCCGAGATGGCGCTGTTCGGCTCCGTTTTGTCAGAAGATTTTCGACCCGATAGCGACATCGATGTTCTGGTCAGTTTCAAGGACGATGCCGGATGGGGGCTGTTCGATTTTGTGGATATGATTGATGAGCTTAAGACTATTTTTGGACGAAAGGTTGATTTAGTCGAAAAAGATTCATTGAGAAATCCGTTTCGCAGACAGACAATACTCGCCGGCAATGAGGTGATATATGCAGCCTGACCAGAAGCAGGAGCGAATCTGGAAAGTAGTCAGAGAAAATGTTCCGCAGTTGATTGAGTTGCTAAAGCCATTTGTTTGAAGACCGGCGAAGGTGAACATAGCAGCTCCATCGCACAGCGCCTGGATCGGAATCCCGTTTATATTGGCTGTACAATGATTGTTCATGGCTGGAGGTTCCGCTCGATAGCGCTGTTGCCAAAGGCCTGAAGTGTCACGCTGGACACGGCAGCCTGCCGCAGTGGCCGGGGCTAAAGAACCTGAAACCGAACATCAGCAAGAAGTTTCAGGACTTTGCGACCGAGCATGCCAAAACGCAGGGAATCGAGCGAGTGCATTTGGACGTGTATCTGTGGCTCGAAAACAGATGAAGAAGGCGACCCATCGGCTGCACTGAACGTTTTGTCTGCGGTGGGCAAAACGAAAGTGAGCAGCGACGTCAGGCTTATCTATTATATGTCGCTTACAGAGTTGAGACTCGTTTTGTTAGGGATTCTGGATTAAAGGATGCTGCAAAATGGTTTCTAAGCTGCGGTGGATTTTTGGGATTTATGCGATTTCTTCTTTGACAGCAGTAGCCGCAGCTTCGGATGAAAACGCCGACGTCAACGACCCGTTTTTTTCCAAACTCCCTATAGAGACGCACGGCTTCTATGAAATCAGAGGGGGGTACCGGCTGCAAAACGACAAATACGAAAAAGACATGTCGATCATGGAAAATCGGCTCCAGCTTGATTTGTCCTCGTATCTGGATTGGGGCGACCTGAAATTCAAAGGCGATTTCATCGGCGATTTGGTTGAGGAACAAGGCGATTTCGATCTGCGCGAGGCGAACGTCTTCGCCAGGCCGACGGACTATATGGACGTGAAGGTCGGACGGCAGATTCTGACCTGGGGGACGGGCGACCTGATCTTTATCAACGATCTGTTTCCCAAGGACTGGGAGTCTTTCTTTATCGGCAGAGACACCGAATACCTCAAAGCCCCATCCGATGCAGCCAAGATCAGTCTGTTCGGCGACTGGGCGAATCTGGACATCGCATTCACGCCCCAGTTCGACCCCGACCGTTTTATAAACGGTGAGCGTATCTCATATTGGAACTCAAATCTTGGCAGGACCGCGGGGCGGGACGCGATCGTCCATACCGACAAGCCGAACGAATGGTTCAGAGATTCCGAGATCGCCGCCCGGCTCTATAAGAATATTGACAACTACGAGCTGGCCCTCTACGGCTACCGTGGCTACTGGAAAAGCCCCGGCGGCCAGACCACCACAATGACCCAGGCCACCTTCCCCGATTTGAACGTCTATGGCACGAGTCTTCGCGGGTCCGTCGGCAAAGGCATTGGCAACGTGGAAGCGGGGTACTACGAATCAGCCGATGACCTCAGCGGAAACGACCCTTTGGTGAACAACTCTGAAATGCGGTATCTGGTCGGTTATACGCGGGAAATCGCAAGAGACTTTACAGCGGGCGTTCAGTATTACCTCGAACAAATGCTGGATTACAGCCCCTACAAGAGGAATCTGCCGTCGGGGCCGGCACGTGACAGGGGCAGGCATCTGACGAGCCTGCGATTAACGAAGCTGCTGATGAATCAGAATCTGCGATGTTCGCTGTTTGCCTACTACTGCCCGTCAGACAAGGACGTTTACATACGTCCGAACGTCAATTATAAGGTCAGCGACAACCTGGCGATGGAGATGGGCGGCAACATCTTCTTCGGCGATTACCCGAGCACCTTCTTCGGCCAATTCCGCGACAATACGAACGTGTACCTTGGCCTGCGCTACAGTTTCTAAGCGTCATCCGTTTCCGGCGTACTCTGCTGTTCGGGCACAACCACGACGTTGACGGTGGCCGTCACGTCCTGGCCGAATTGCAGCGTCACGGCATGTGTCCCGACCTCTTTAATATGTTCGGGTAATTGCACAATCTCATCGGCCACTTCGAATCCCTGCGAGCGGAGATTCGCGGCGATCTGGTGGGCGGTGACCGAACCGAACAGGTGTCCCTGCTCGTTGGCCTTTGCGGCAACAACAGCCTCGGCTCCTTCGACCGCCTTGGCCGCTTCCTCGCGCCGTTTGCCCTCGAGCTTCCGCAGCTCGGCGCGATTGGCTTTTTCCTCGGCGATACCCCTGATACTGGCCTGGGTTGCAGCCTTCGCCAGGCCCTGCGGCAGCAGGTAATTTCTTGCATATCCCTCGCTGACCTCCACGACGTCGCCGAGCCAGCCGAGTTTCTGAATATCTTCACACAACAAAACCTTCATATATCGTCCCTCGTATCTCGTCAGTCAAATCACGCGCCAACAGCAATCAAGCCGTGAACGGCAACAAGGCCATATACCGGGCACGTTTGATGGCCCGCTTGGCTTTTCTTTGACAGCCCGCGCAGTTCCCGCTGCGCTTGCGTGAGTATATTTTGCCCCGGTTGGTCAGAAGCTTCTGCAGCGTCGCGACATCTTTGTAGTCCACGTATTCTATGCCTCTTCTGCAAAAGCGACATTGTGTCTGCTCGCGAGTTCCCACAAAACCTGATTTTCTTCTGTTGTCATTCGGTTTTCTTAGCATCTTTTACCTCATATATCGTATTGTGTACATCGTATTGTGCATATCGTCTTACGTATCGCGCTTTGTTTTCCCAATACGCATCACGCAGGACGCAATACGAGATCAGAACGGTATGTCATCGTCACCCGGCGGATGTTTTGCCTCGGCATCGACGCCTGTGTCCTGGACAGCCTGGTCGGGGGCCCCGGGTCCCGCGCCGGAGAGAAACTGGAAGTTTTCAACCGTCACCCTGTGCCTGCTGCGCTTGGTACCGTCCTGAGCCGTCCATGCTTCGTAGGTCAATCGGCCCTCAATAAAGACCGGCCGGCCCTTGGTCAGGTACTTGTTGATGTTCTCCGCCTGCCGGCCAAATGCCCGGCAGTCCACGAAACAGGTTTCCTGACGCTGGTTGCCGTCCTGGCCGGTCCACCGGCGATTCGTTGCCAGGCCAAAATCAACCACGGCCGTCTGGTTCGGCGTATAGGACAACTGAGGGTCACGGGTGAGATTGCCCATCAGCAGAACTTTGTTAAAATTAGCCATACTCAAACTCTTCTCTCTGTGTTAATCATCCGCCACAGTCCTGGGCTGCGACTCTTGCGAGTCTTCCACTTCCTCGTCGGCTTGCTCGGCCGTGTCGGCTTCTTCCGTCGCCGGAGCTTCCTCCTGGTCACCCGGCTGCTCGGCTACAGCCGCCACCTCAGCCGTTCCCGGCTCTTGCTTTTCAGCCTTTACAGCAGGCGTATCCTTCTCGATGTCCTCTGCCGTCATGTGTTCGGCGTTGAGAACCAGAACGCGCATGATTTTTTCAGAGAGCTGAACCGCTTTCTCAATATCCTGGATTTTTCCCCCGTCCGCTCTGAAGTAACAAAGGATATACGTGCCTCTGGACACACGTCTGATGTCGTAGGCCAGCCGTCTGTCGTCCCACTTCCTGATCGAGACAATCTCAGCGTTGGCTCTTTCGAGTATTCTCGTGATCGAGGCGATCGCTCCATCCCAGTCTGTTCCTGCCTCAGCCGAATCGACAAGAAACATGCCTTCGTACAATTTTTTCTTCGCAACAGTTTCCAAGCTATTTACCTCCCGCTAAGCTGCGTATTGGGTATTTGGCTCAGCGCCATACACAAAACATACAACGGTCACTCACCAGAACTATTAAACGTATTCATTGCCGTCTCGATGCCATGCTCGATCCAGCAAAACACTGCATCCCGCGCCCTCTCGGTCGCCTCAGCCAGCAGGGATTTCTCGGCCCTTGTGGGCTTGTCGAGAACAAAATCCACAGCTTCTTGTTCGCCGCTTCGGCCGATACCGATTCGGCAGCGGGCAAACTCATTTGTGCCGACCTTCTCAATGATGTCCGCCAGCCCATTATGGCCGCCGGCCGAGCCTTTGGCCCTCAGACGAATCCTGCCCGGCTCCAGGTCCATATCGTCGGCGACCACAAGCAAGTCGCCGATGTCGAGCTTGTAGAAACCCACGGCCGCCGCCACCGCCTGGCCGCTGCGGTTCATAAACTGCCAGGGCTTTAACAATATTAACTTCTTACCTGCAAATTCGCCCGCCCCGAAACGAGCGCCGAATTTTCTGCTTCTCACATCTATTTCCAATGCGGCTGCCAGCAAATCAACGACCTTAAACCCCGTATTGTGCCGCGTATCCTTGTACTCGCCGCCCGGGTTACCCAGCCCGGCGACCATTTTCATATCGCCCATGGTTCACATGTGCCCGGCTCGGGTCATTTCTCTTGCGGAGCTTCTCCCTCCTCAGGCTCCTTTTCCGCGCCGATAACCTCCGGAGCAGCAGGTGCTTCCTCTTCGATCTGCTCGGTGGTCTTGGCGATGATAACCGTGTGGCACGTCACCAAGAGCATTTCAGGAGAGCCTATCAGCTTCACACCGTCCGGAAGCTCAACGTCTCTGGCGTGCAAGGCATCGCCCACATGCATGTTCTTGACCGAGATGACAATTTTCTCCGGGATGTCCGTGGCTTTGCACTCCACTTCCAGGTGATTGGTGTGCCCCTCGACAATACCGCCTTCATGCGTGCCCGCGGCTATGCCCTTCAGCTCGATCGGGACAGTGACTTTCACCGATTCAGTGATGTCCACCCGCATCAGATCCGCATGAATGACGTTCTTGCCCAGATGGTCATACTGCAGCTCTTTGACAATGATCTTTTCCTTTTCCTTTCCGATTTGAACGTCCATGAGCCGATGCCCGTGGCGGAGTCCTTCCGCGAAGTCGTGGGCATCCAGCGCGATGGCCACCGGTTCCTGCTTGTGGCCGTACACAACAGCCGGTATTCTCCCCTGCCGGCGCACCTTTCGGACCGCTTTCGAGCCGGTGTGCTCTCGAACTTCCGCTTTCAAAACCAACGTTTTTCCCATATCTCGTATCCTGATCAAATATTGTTAAACAAGTTACTGACTGATTCGTTTCTGTGAATTCTTTTCACGGCTTCGCCCAGCATAGCGGCCACGCTCAGCACCTTGGCCCTGGGGATCTTCTTAGACCTCTCATTCAGTGGGATCGTATCGGTGACCACCACCTGATCAATCGGGGCCTTGGCCAGCCGGTCCACCGCCTGCGGGGCAAATACGCCGTGTGTGGCACCGACATATATGCTCTCAGCCCCACGTTCCTTGATAAGGCTGGCGGCGCTGCAGACCGTGCCAGCGGTGGCAATAATATCGTCGCACATCAGGACGTTCCTGCCTCGGACCTCCCCGATGATCTCCTGGGCGTCCACCTTGCTGCCGCTGAGGCGTTTCTTGTGTACAATCGCCAGCTCTCCGCCGAGGTGCGCCGCGTATCTGGACGCCGTCTTCATATTGCCCACATCGGGCGAGACGACCGTTAGATTGTTGATCTTCATGTCCCGGAAATATTTGCTCAACACCAGCTCGCCCGCCAGGTGGTCCACCGGGATATCGAAGAAGCCCTGGAGCTGGTGTGCATGCAGATCAATCGCCAGCACTCTGTCCGCTCCGGCGGTGGCAATCATGTTGGCCACCAGCTTGGCGGTGATGGGTACGCGGCCCTCGTCTTTTCTGTCCTGCCGGGCGTAGCCGAAGTAAGGGATGACCGCGGTAATCCGCCTGGCACTGGCCCTTCGCAGGCAGTCCAAGTAGATCAGAAGCTCGACCAGGTGCTCATCGACCGGCTCACACGTTGACTGCACGACAAAACAGTCCCTGCCGCGGACGTCGTCTTCGACTCGGATCACTTTCTCGCCGTCCGGGAATCTGTCGATCTTGGCGCCGCCGACCGGAATCCCCAGGTACTTGCAGACATCGCTGGCCAGAACCGGGTTACTGCTGCCGGAAAATATCTTCAGGTTGTCATTCAGAAACATCGGCCTTGACCTTCCCGCCCAATTCATTCACGCTTTCTTGTGAAACGACCATTCCGGCGCCGACGTTTGAGCCGTCCCTCAGCTCGAGCGGTGCTATGAGTATGGCGCCGGAACCTATGTAGCAGTTGTCGCCTATCGTTGTCCTGTTCACTTTTTCGCCGTCGAAGTTTGCCGTGATCGAGCCAGCGCCAATATTCACGTTGCGTCCGATGGTCGCGTCACCGAGATAGCTGTGGTGCCGCGCTCGAACGCCATCCGCCAGCGTGGAGTTCTTGACCTCCGTATAAACGCCCAGTACGACATCATTTTTCAAAACCGTGCCGTGCCTCAAATGAGCGAACGGCCCGACCCGGCAGCCCTGACCGATTTTGACTTCGCCGTGAATGTACGTGAACGGCTCAATCACGGTGTCCTGTCCGATCTGTGCCCTGGCGTCGATCCAGGTATTGTCAGGATCAACGATGGTGACGCCGTTTTCCATCAGCTTGCGCTGAATTCGCTGCTGCATAATCTTACTGGCAGCGCTGAGCTGCGCCCTGCTATTGATGCCGGGCGCCTCGTCGGGCGGCACAGCCGTAATGGCGATGACCTTGTGGCCCGTGGCAATAATGTCGCAGACCGCGTCAGTAAGATAATACTCTTTCTTGACGTTATCAGGCTTAACCTTTTCTATCGCTCTGAAGAGAATCTTGCTATTGAACAGGTAGTTGCTCGGGTTGATTTCCTTGATGGCCAATTGCTCCGGCGTGCAGTCGCTGTCTTCGACAATACCCTGCATATTGCCGTAGGCATCGCGGATGATTCGCCCGTAGCCGGTCGGGTCATCGAGGATCGCCGTCCCCAGGGTCGCCGCCGATTGCGCGGATTTGTGTTTCGCCATCAGTATTTTCAGTGTTTGGGCTCGGATCAGAGGTCCGTCGCCGCAGAGTACCAGCGTCTGGCCGTCGAAGTTCTTAAGATGTTCTTTGCAGCACGCAACCGCATGGGCGGTCCCCAATTGCTTGTCCTGTTCGACCCAGACGACATCCTTGGCGTCGGCGAATTGCTCTTTAACCTCTTGCGCCGAGAAACCAACCACAACATAAATCTTTGTAATGCCGACTTCCCGGCAGGCGTCGAGCACATAGGCTAACATGGGCCGGCCGCACACTTCATGCAGCACCTTCGCCACTTGGGTGTTCATCCTCTTGCTAACACCTGCCGCGAGGATTATCGCAACTGTTTCAGCCATAGAATCGCCTTTGGTACTCTATCGTATCGCTCCGCATGGCGGGCGGAGCAATGTCTGCTTCAATAGTCAATCATCATTTCAGAGCTACCCGGCCAGGACTCGAACCTGGAATAGGAGGACCAAAACCTCCTGTGTTACCATTACACCACCGGGTATTTTCGCACATCGTAAATCGTCCTGCGTTGTGGGTCGATACTCTTTGACCCAAAATCACTTTTGTAATTCGTATCAGGCACGACGCACAGCTAATTTGTCACGGAGACCGTTCTGTCCCGGCCCGATTTGGCCCTGTCGGAGGCTTGAGTCAGCCACGCCGTGATACTGCTGACCCCGAAAACGATTCTACCCCGTGCGACAGAGCAATTTCATTTGCACAACTATATCCGACCCACAACAACAAATCAACCCTTTTTCGAAAAAAAATGCAGCCGGTTCGATAATCAGCCCAGGAACGAAGAAAATCAAAGAAAAAACCCCCGGCATTCTTCATTTCTGACATCCTCCATCGTCGGCACGAGGTGAAAAACGCCGAGCACCACTGTGGTTTCTGCCTTCACCGGAACAGTAACTTCCTTCAGTTCGACTCAAATTTACTGCTCTGAGGACTGTTCCTTCGACTGGTTCTCTTGGCGTATCTGACGGTATCCAGCACGGAACCGTCCAGCCCCTTGATATCGACGATCAGCTCCCGGGCTTTCTTCACAAACGTCATCAGGATATAGTTGTCGGCGCTTGCCAGGAACACCGATTTGGGGTCCGGATACTTATCGCCCGTTCCGGTCAGCGAGGTGTCATAGTAGGCAACGCCCCCATCCGTGGCTCGTTCGGCAAAATGGCCGAACCCCGAAATGCAAAGCGTCCCTTTGCTGAACATTTCACGCCAGCTCGAATCCTCTCTGGACCTTATGTCGGAATTCTTCTCATTCTACAGCGTGACGATGAACCCTTTCTGCGTCTTGTCCATAAGGGTTCTATACCATTCGTATTGCTCTGAGCCTCTCTTATAGGAATGACAGGATTGCCAGGTCGTGCCCAGATCGGAAATGTGATTCAGGTCCAGAGCCACGAACCTGACATCGAAATCCGGCACGTCAAAATACCACCTCCACTCTTCATTCGGCAGCTCGAAGAGCTTGCGAAAAGCCGTCGCGTTGACGTCATAAACCGGCTCATCGGGCGGTTTGTCCCCTCGCGGCCGAATCTCTTTGTCGTGGTTGCCGAGCACGGGCATAAATATGGTGGACTTAAACAAATCGGGGTACGCATCGATAAGCTCACTGTACGGTTTGCTGGAGTCCTTGACCCCAATACCGCCCAATCTCCAGATGCTCGCCACATTGTCGCCGGCGGTCATCAGGATGTGAACATCGTCCCGTCGAATCGCATCAAGCTTTGGCCTTTCCTGCCAGTTGGCGACCACCGCAACTCTCAGTCGGTCCGAAGGATATCCTTTGAAGGCTGCGTCCGGCGAACTGTCCCGGCCCGTAGCAACGCTGTAGTGATATGTCACGTCCTTGCTTTCGAGCGGAATTTCCACGTGGTGCAGCGTTACGTTTTCTTCGATTTTCTCGACGGCTCCATATTTCTCTGTCAACCCGTAGCGGACTATCGAATCGCCGGGTTCTGCCGTCTCCCAGCTAACAACAACTCTGTTAGAATCGTTGCTCTTGTGCGTGAGCCACACTCTTTCTATTTTTGCCGTGCAACAGTTGTTGATGCACAGACCTAAGATAACGGCTATCGTTCTTTTCACCCGAATTGCTCCCTGCTAAACTCGTTCCACCACGGCTTTTATTTGGCGCAGAGCTCCGAATGATTCTTTGCCCTCCGTCCAGCCCCAAGCCTTTGCGGTGGCAACCTTTATGGCGCTCTTTAGCGCTGAGCACGGGTCGGA
This sequence comes from uncultured Pirellulales bacterium, assembly GCA_964462945.1. Lineage (GTDB taxonomy): Bacteria > Planctomycetota > Phycisphaerae > Sedimentisphaerales > Anaerobacaceae. Next base: position 1,986 of record CAYWZW010000095.1, on the reverse strand, counting down.
TTTGGCAAGGAAGTCTTTCAAGAAGCCGGCCAACAGATAGTCGCCGCAGCCAACGGTGGATAAGACCCTTCCGCTCGCAAGGCATCGGCCCTGCCAGACGCCCTGCTTCGTAACGACCAAGCTCCCTTTTCTGCCCCGGCTTATAAGGACAATTTCAACCCTATCGAGGAGTCTTCGCCCCGCCGCAGCCAAACTCGCTGGGCCATCCTTAATCTTCTGGCCCGACAGCTCGCACAGTTCCTCCACGTTCGGCTTGATCAGCCAGACAGCGCCCGTATCTATGATTTTTCTCAGGGGCTTACCTGAAGTATCCAGCACGATTCTTGCCCCGCGGGACGCGCAGGCCCTTATAATCCGAATCACATCGACCAAAAGTCCGGCCTCGGGCATTGTCCCGGCAAAAACACAAACACTGTCCCTTCGCACGATGGCCTCCAGATCGGCCTTCAATTCCTTCAGAGCCTTTGTCGAGGCCAATTGGCTTTTGTTGCGAAGATGCATCTCTCGGCTGCCGGCTGCATCCACAACGGTAACGTTCTGTCTCGTGCCGCCGGCAACCGGAGTCACTCTTACCGTGATCAACGGCCACAAGGCCCGCACGGCCGTCAGCATCTGCTGATAATCGGTGCGTCCCCACAGACCGGCTGCGATGCTTCTTTGTCCCATCCACGCTAATGCCTTGGAGACGTTAAGCGCTTTCCCCGCCGGGCGGATCGTTTGCTCATCAATATATTCATGCAGGCCCCAATCGAGGTTTCGTCCCCGGCAGGTGATGTCCCACGCCGGCGAAAGGCCAATCGTAATTATCGAAGTCCTGCGTCGCATTGACTTTCTGCTGGGCCTGTTTTACTTGTTCAGCCAGCCGGCTCCGAGCTGGCCACAGGCCGCCTGGATACTCCGGCCCATCCTGAAACGCACCGTCGTCTCAATGCCGGCACGTTCCAGAACTGACGCAAACTGTCTGATTCGCCCGCTGTCGCTGCCGGCAAACTCGCACCCCGGATACGGATTGTGCTCAATCAGATTCACGTTGCACGCGAGCCCGTCCAGCAGCTTCACCAACATTTTCGCGTGGCCGGCCGAATCATTCAGCCCTTTGATCATCACATACTCGAAGGTGACCCGCTGTCGCGTCCTGCTCTGGTAGAAGCGCACGGCGGCCAGCAGGTCCGCTATTGGATACTTGGCATTGACGGGCATCAGTTTCGTCCGCAGCGCGTCGGTCGGGGCGTTCAGCGAGACGGCCAGCCGGGGACACACCTCTTCGCCGGCGAGCTTTCTGATGGCTGGCGCCAGGCCGCAGGTACTGACGGTAATGTGCCGGATGCCGATGTTTTTGCCTTTCGGATGGTTCAGGATGCCGAGCGACTTGACCACAGCCGCGTAATTCGCCAACGGCTCGCCCATGCCCATATACACGATGTTGCTCACTCTGCCAGCATCGTTCTGAACGACGTTGACCTGGTCGGCGATTTGCCCGGCTGTGAGGTTTCGCCGAAATTCGATCTTTGCCGTGGCGCAAAACAGACAGCCCATCGCACAGCCGACCTGAGTCGAGACACAGAGCGTCCTGCGCCTGTCATCCAGCAGCAGGACAGTCTCGATGCAGTCGCTATTTCCCACTGCAAACATGTATTTCATCGTTCCGTCTTTGTCGGTCAGTTTATTCAAGACGGCGAGGCTGGAGATGTGGTAGCCCTGCTTGACAAGCTGCTCTCGAAAGGTCTTGCTCAAAGGAGTGATTTGAGAGATCTCCGCCGCACCCTGGACGTGAATGAAATGAAAGATGTATCCTGCCAGGTACTTCTTCTGGCCCAGGTCCACGACGATCTGCTCAAGCTCGTCGAGCGTTTTTTCTTTGAGGTCCTTGCTCATACTGGGGAAAGTTTACCAGAAAAAGATCCCGTGTGAAGCATAGGGTTAAATAGCAAGTCACTACTGTCCGGTTATAAGTTGAATAATGGCAATTGTTTATAGTTTTGAGAA
>CAYWZW010000094.1:0-17020 GCA_964462945.1 uncultured Pirellulales bacterium | reverse complement strand
ATTAGAGTACGCCGCTTTCATCATCCGTCCATCCACAACTTCCGGTTATACCTCCGAACCGAGAGAAAGTCGCTTCTATTCCAAGCAAAACTTGACTGGGAGAGAGATGCACGTGTGCTTGCACAATGCATAAAGTTATCTACATGGAGAGAGGCTGCGTTTCTTTTGAACTATACGCAAAGTGGTTTTGAAGCGTTCGCCGTTGATGATGTCCTTCTAGCAAGAGGTGACAAGCCAGATGGTTCTGAGGCGCGTAATTTCGCAGATTTCTTCTCCGGAAAGTTCCTAGAATGCATCGTAGGGGACACCGATATGTATTATAATGCAAGAGAGCGGAAGCTGGTTTGGCGTACTATGGACGGAGAGGTCGTGGCGACCCGCTTTGCTTTGAAACGAAGGGTCTCCATAAATGTTGTTGCACCAAAGTACGGCCTTGACAATCGCGGAAGGATAGACCGCGAGATCTCTAACGAAGACATCCACAGGTACAGAATTGATGCTACTCCCGAGGAAATGTTATCTCTGGGCACCGACTACACAACAAGGCAGATCCGGGAGGCGCAAAAGGCAAAGGCGTTAGCATACCATCCTGACAAGTTTGGGACCTTAGACGGTTTCCTCAAGCAGATTTTGAATCGCAGAATGCAGGAGTTTAACAGTATGGCAGACGTCGTGAGAAAACAGAGACAAGAGAGACGTAGATGATCGAATTGCTCAACATCTCCCTCGATGGCTATAATATACGCAATGAGGGATGCACAACTATTTTAGGTATCGTGCATCACCCGCAAGGCGCGCGAAGAAGAAAAAGTGGGCTGAAGCCGAAAAAAGAAGCGCAGAAGGACTCAATAGGGCAATCCAGAAAGGCAGGCGTACCCATTCAAGATCAAGTGTGGGCGCTTTGGCATTTTACAAAGCGATTGAAATGTCGTATTAGTAGTGCGCGTAACTTTGGCACTGTATCAGGCAACGTAATGTTGGCGTGAAAGAATTATGGTTAGTTCTCCGAAGGCAGATGTTGAGAGTAGCATTCTGATCTGGGCTAGGGAAACATCAGGGCTTGACCTTGAAACAGTCGCGCGAAGAGTGGGAACTACGACCGAGAGGATCGAACAATGGGAGAAGGAGGAAACCGGTTCGCGCCCAACGATAAAGCAACTCCGAAAGCTTGCGAAAACGTACATGCGCCCAATAGGCATGTTTTTCCTGCCGGAACTTCCTGAAGATCCAGAAAATATCAAAGACTTCAGAAGAATCCCGGCGGAGATCGCTGCGGATATGTCATCTGCCCTGAGATTTGAGATTAGGCTCGCTTGGGACAGGCGAGAGGAAGCTCTGGAATTAACAGCCGATTTGGATGAGGAACCGACAACCATTGAAAACCGTTTTAGTCTTGGTGACGATCCAGACTCAGTTGCAGCGGAGATACGCGCGCTGCTAGGGGTCTCCGTAAGGGAACAAATGCGATGGAGAAACAGGTACGAAGCTTTCAATTCATGGCGGTCTGCCATTGAAGAGAAGGCAACACTTGTCTTCCAAACTGGCGTACTTCGCAACCTCATGGTTTTTCCAAAAGAAGCCCGTGGCTTTTCAATCGCTTGCCAGCCCTATCCTGTCATTGTTGTTAACGGCAAGGACCACTCGTCAGCAAGGTGTTTTACGCTAATCCATGAATTGGCCCATATTCTACTTGATGACGGCGGCTTGTGTGACTTGCACAATCCATTTAGAGCAACATCACAGATCGATAAAACAGAAATGTTCTGTAATCGCGTTGCGGGTACAGCATTAGTACCCTCGCAAGCGTTGCTGGACACGAGCGTTGTTCGAAATCATGGCAGAAGTTCGGAGTGGAGCGATGACGAACTCGAGAGGCTGGGGAGAACCTTTTGGGTGAGCTGGGAAGTCATCCTTCGGCGATTATTGATTCTGGAGAAAACTACCAGGGATTTCTATCAGAGTTGGCGAGAAGAAAGGAAGGATAGTTTTCCAGGCCCTGATACCGAGGCTGATACTGAGCGAGAAGCGATGATACCAACGGCGACCCGCGTGACTATAAAGAACGGGAAACTCTTCCCGAGGCTCGTTCTTCGGGCCCTGGCAAATAGAAAGATTACATCGTTTGAGGCGTCAGACATCCTTGGCGCTGCGCCAAACCGCTTGCGGGATGTTGAGGCAGCAGTTTTCTGATTATGGCACGCATTTATTGTATAGACACTTCGGCGATTATTGCTGCGTGGGTCGAAACCTATCGTCCTACGTCGTTTCCATCTTTTTGGGATCGCATTGATGAACTCATCGAAGCGCATGAGTTGATCTCGCCGGAGGAGGTCCGCCAAGAGATAAAACACCCAGAAGAGTTGAAGGAATAGGCCACAGAACGTGATGACATGTTTGTTGAATTGGATCGTGATTTTCAAGCCGAATTGAAATCAATCCTTGCCAGCTTAATGGAAACTATGAAGCAGAGAGGTCTGAGGTTCCTTGCCAAGGACCTTAAAGCAGATCCATTTGTTGTTGCGCTTGCAAAACATAGATCAGCCATTGTCATTTCGCATGAGGAACCTCGTGGTAGTCAAGGCCGCCCGAAGATTCCTGACCTTTGCCGGGAGTACGGCATAGCATGTTGTAAAGTCCCTGATCTGATCGAGCAAGAGGGGTGGACATTTTAACTTATTCAGCCGCGTAGAGTGTGCAAGATAGATTCTGCGCACGCGGGCGAGTTGCGGGAGAATGGAACGTTCCTTCAACAGGGCGCACGGGTGATGGATCACGACTCGTCATTGCGGACTTTGTGCTTCTGTGATATGACATAAGTCGAGATCGATACTGGATATCCTTCGACCCGGCCCAGGACGGGCTTGTCGAGAATCGAGGACCAAGCTATGAGAACATACGTCGGCAAAAACACACTGCTTCATCATTTTCCGCTTGCCTTATTCGTGGTCACATTGCTGTTTGCTGCTCCGCTCCAGGCGGGCAGGTATGTCTTCACTGTTGACGGCACGAAGACGCTTCTCAATGGGCAGGAGATTCTCGTCAAGGGGCTGCGGTGCTCGAATGCTTTGATCAGCGATGAGTCTGTGGCGGAGCTGATCGGCAATCTGGATACGTTTGCATCGTACGGCATCAACACGGTCAGCGTGTATTTCATGGGTTCCCGGTTCGGCGACGTCAAAGGATATAACGAAGATGGCAGTCTGAATCCCGTCTATGCCGCTCGCATGGGCCGAATCATCGACGCGGCGGATGACCGGGGCATGATCGTTCTCGTCGGATGCCTGTACTGGGGCAATTCGAAGGGCAAGTGGGACAACTGGACGCAGGCCCAGGCCAACGCCGCCGTCGCCAATACGGTGCGCTGGCTAAAAGAGCATGATTATCGCAACGTGTTTGTGGACGTGGACAACGAAGGTATGGCCAGAAGCGCCAAAGGATTCGACAACCGGCTTATGGTCGTCGCCGGCAAGAAGGCCGATCCCGCCTGCGTCATCGCGACGAATTTCAAAGGCGACCCGCCACCCGAAGCGGACCTTGCCATCCACCACAGCGGTAAAGCCCCCGGCAAGCCCTACATCGAAACCGAGGCCACGCCCGCCAATGCGCCTGGCGGCTACTGGGGCAGCTACAGCAAGAAAGACGGCTATTACAACTATATCAATATCGGCCTCTATAGCGAAGAAATGAAGGCCATCCAGAAAGCCGCTACCACCGAGCACTTCCGCAACGGATGGGGATATATGTGCGCTTCGACGTGGCTGCAATGCGTTGCACCTTACGGGCCAAATAATGCGCCCGGCGGCGACGGCTCGGAGAAATCGCCGGGCGTGAAGTGGTGGCTGGAGTACATCCGCGAAACGTGCGGGCCTTACGTCCCTCCGGCAGCCGGGATTGGCTGGAAGGCATCGGGAAAAGGCGGAGCCGTGGCGGCCGGCGGAGGTGGGGCCGTTGCGGCGGGGATTTCCATCCTCGAACGGGGAGGCAACGCGGCCGATGCCGCGACTGCAACGCTTCTGGCGCTGAGCATCACCGATCACGGCTCGTTCGCCATCGGTGCTGAAATCCCGCTGATTATCTATGATGCCCGCAAGAAGGAGGTGAAAGTTCTGTGTGGGCAGGGCGGCGCTCCGCTCGACCCGAACGCGATCAAGTGGTACTACAAAAACGGTATTCCCGCCAAGGGAGGTTTAAGGACAGCACCGGTCCCGGGCGCCTTGAGCCTCTGCATCACGACGGCCAAGCTGTACGGGACGATGAGCTTCGAGCAGGTGGTCGCGCCTGCGCTGGCGCTGCTTGACGAAGGCAAGCCTTCGCCCCAAGCTCCGGCCAAGGGGCAGGAATGGTACCCCAATCTGGCGGCGATGTTTCGCAGGCTCATCGAGACAGAGAGACAAACGCCCGGCACCAGGGAGCAGAAGCTGCAAGCGGCCAGGGACCGCTTCTACAAGGGCGATATCGCCGACGAGCTGGCGGCTTATTACATCAAGAACGGCGGCTTTCTCCGCAAAGCGGACCTTGCCGCCCACGAAACTCGCGTCGAAGACCCGGTCACAGTGCAGTATCGAGGCTATACCATCTGCAAGTGCGGCCCCTGGACGCAAGGCCCGTACCTCTGCCAGACGCTCCGGCTTCTGGAAGGTTTCGACCTGAAGCGAATGGGACATCTATCGGCCGATTACGTTCACGCGCTGACCGAGGCGCTGAAATTAGGGCTTGCTGACCGTGACGAGTATTATGGAGACCCGCTCTTTGCGGATGTCCCTCTCGGTGCGCTGCTGTCCGATCAATACACCGAGCTCCGCCGGCCTCTGATCGACATGACCCGGGCTTCTGATGAAATCCGCCCGGGCGATCCGCTTGCCATGAAAGCAGTGAAAGGGCCTGGAATATACCGGCCCGGCGAGGGCGGAACCACGACGTGCGTCGTCGCTGACCGCTGGGGCAACGTGGTCGCCGCCACGCCGAGCGGCAACAGGCCATACGCCGTATGCTCTGAGCTGGGCGTGGCGCACGGTACGAGGCTCACGAGTCTGAACACCACCGAGGGGCACCCCAATCGTATTGAGCCCGGCAAGCGGCCGCGCATCACGCTGACGCCGACCATCGTCCTCAAGGACGGCAAGGCCGTGCTCGCGATAAGTGTCGCCGGCGGCGACCTGCAGGACCAGACGACGCTCAACTGCCTCTTGAATCACGTTGAGTTCGGCATGATGCCCGAAGAGGCAGTCACCGCTCCGCGTTTCAGCACGAGCCACCATCAAGACTCGTTCGATCCCAATTCCGATCGCAAGGCAACGCTGGCCCGCCTTACACCTGGCGGGCTGGGAACGTTGGTGAGTCTAACGGTGGACGACGGGCTGGACGCGAGCGTCAGAGGCGAGCTGGCCAGACGGGGACACAAAATAGAGACGACCGGCAAGCCCATTGCCCACCCGGTCATGATCTATGTGGACCCGGATACAGGAATGATGTACGCGGCGGGTGACCCTAAAGCCAAGCGCCATGCCGCAGCTTTGGGAAAGCCCCAACCATAAAGGGCAATGCTCACAGCTTATAGACGTCGGCTCGCCGATCCACGATGTGGCCCCCTTTGTTTGCGGGCGCCTTGGAAAGGTCAATCTCCGTAACAGTATAGGCTTCGCTCTGATCCTCGTTGTTGCACACAACGGCCCCTCTGGGGTCCGTGATAAGCGACTGTCCCGGGTGCGTGAACACGATGTAAATGCCATTCTCGTATGACCGCGTCCTCATCATGCACAGGTTCAAATCGCCGTGCATTCCGTATGTCGGATTGAAGATGACTCTGGCTCCCTGAAGCGTGAGGGTCCGCGCCGTCTCCGGCCAGCGGCGGTCGGCACAGATCATCACGCCAAAGAGACCAAAATCCGACTCATAGACGTCGAGGTGCTTGCCCGGCGTATATTTGAGGTCGTGCTCCTGGAGATGCAGTTTGTCGTATATTCCGACGAGAACGCCGCTGCGGTTGTATATCAAGGCCGTGTTGAATACGCCGTCTGTCGCCTTTCGCGCGCACCCGTACACGACCCATGCCTTATTGCGGCCGGCCCAGTCTGACACGGCCCGCGTGTACTCAGACGCGAGCGGGTCGATGGCATATTTGATCATGTCTTCCTTCGTTACGGATTTTTCCGTGGAGACGTACCCATCGAGAAACCCTTCCGGCGTGACGACGACATCGACATGCTCATCCTTTTCAATACTTTTGAGAACATCCATTAGTTTCTGATGGTTTGCTTCCAGCTCGCCTTTTTGCGGATGTACCTTTATTTGTGCGACTCGGATTGTGGATGTCGCTGCCTGGTTTTCTGTAATTGCGTTGTTGTGGCTGCTGTTGCTCGTCCCGGACTGAGCCCAGACACGGCTGGCGCCGATGCCGGCGGCAGCGGCGGTCTTGAGAAAATGACGACGATTGAGCTGCATTATGAATCTCCAATTTCCTTATACCCTCGTCCTCTCACGCCCGCATCACGTAACTTCGTCTGTTTGTGCTATGCTATCGGGGAGGCCGGGGCTTGTCAAATCATGGCAGGGCAAATAGAATCGACAGTTGGCTGCTATGAAAAAACAACTTATCAAGGAGCTCATCGAAGTGAGCAAAGATGTAATTGCCGACAGCTCGTTGGAGAATGGAGCGATTGTCGCCGCCAATTCAGACAAAGCTGTCTATCCGGCGACGAGTCAGGATTACAGGTACGTCTGGGTCCGTGACGCGGCCTACGTTTGCATGGCCGCCGACCTGCTGGGACTCAAGGATATCCCGGAACGGTTTTTCGACTGGTGCCTCAATCGAGCTGAGGGGTTCAGGGAAACGGGGCTATTCTACAACGCGTATCACGTCAACGGGACTCTTCATGGCACATTGATCCCGCCGGATAGACCACGAGTGCCGCGAAGTCTCAGAGACAAGTACATAGACCTAATACACTGCGGAACACAATTCCAGCCGGACCAGAGCGGCTCTTTACTGCTCGTAATAGCGCACCACATAGAACATTACAGCGTTAAGGTCTCAAAATTTGCAGAATTGGCAGAGAAGACTGCTTCAGGCATCTGTCGGTCATGGAAGGGCAATGCGTTTGTTTTACCCTGCTATGATTTGTGGGAGGAAAGATGTGTTCTTCCCGAACAGAGAGGATGGCATACCTACTCGTTAGCGATGTGCATCGCCGGACTGAGAGCGGCGATCAAGCTGTCAGGCGGGGTAGGGGCAACCCCGCGTGGTTGCCCTGGGCGGGCACATAGGCCCGCCCCTACATGGCTGCAAACGGAAAAAGAAATGTCGAATGCGTTCGCGGAAATCTATTCGTCCGGCATAGAGTTCCTTCCACGGACGTATCGTGCCGGCCGAATGGCCAAACATGGCAAAACGCAAAGAGAGGATTCGCTGCCGGATACGTCTTTGCTGGGCTTGGTGTATCCTTCAGGAATGTTGGACCCACTGGATGAGAAGATGACAAGGACGGTCCACGAAATAATTGAAGCGAACACGGTAGATGACGGAGGTCTCTTGAGGTATCCGGGCGATCTCTATTGCGGCGGAGTGCGGAACGGGTGGGTCACTCTGACCGGCGGGGGCGCGTGGCCCTTACTGAGTTTTTGGATGGCCATTTACTATTGCCTTTCCGGCGACAAGGCAAATGCAGAGAAGCACTTCGACTGGCCCGCCTTACGTATGGCGGACTGGCCTCTGAAGAGAATAGAGAGATATATTCCCGAACAAATATTCAAGGACAAATCGAAGGCCGCGATATGTCCGCTCCTTTGGTCTCACGCCATGTTTGTCATAGCCGCCAGGTTTCTGGGGCATATATAGCATTGAGGATATGGAATTCTCGATTTGAAATTCCAAATTTCCCAGATCCTCTCGTCCTATAATCACAGGTGAGCTGGCCCCACGGCGTTTTTTGAGGCTTCGAGCAGAGGTGGGATGGGCAACTTGTTTGCCCATGCTGAATAATTGTTCAAAAAGCTAAAATGCAGGCGAGAGTTAGATTCTGCCCAGGTTTTTTGAAAAATTCCTGGCCACTGCAATAAACGGTCGTTCTGACGCCGTCTTTACAACTGCTACGTGTGAGAGAAACCGACGTGCAGCAGTTCAGAAAGGGCCAGAAATGCGGAATAAAACCGCGATTGACATCAGAGCGGCGCTGCGGTTGATAGCCGCTGAGAATCTGAATGCCCTGCGTCGTGCTCCGGCAAGGGCCTTCGCCCTGACCAGAGGTCTTCTTAGGAATATAGCGAATTGGGTTTCCAAATCCATCTGCGAGAACAGGAAAGCCTGACCAGCCCGCCATACGTGTGGCGGACCCGCGTTTTCTTCTGCTTGTTCGTTCTCCGGGAGGAGTCCATAGGACTGCTATTTACCAACGACTGCCGACTATTCAACTGAGGGCGAGGGTGTGCTTTCGAAACGAAGGTGACTTCCCGACAAAGGTCCGTCACTCAAAGAGGCGGTGATGTATGCCAGCACAAGGATAAGGATCGGAACCACAAGCCAGCTTAGCCAATATCGCATACCGGGTCTCCAGAAGGGATCAGATGCAGCCAATTGCGGTTCAGCTTCGCACTTTGGCCTGCCGGACAACTCTAACACAATCAGAGAACAAATCCCGCCCGTCATCCAGAATGTTACATGCACGAAGAATACGCCTTTGCCAGCCATTCCCGGGAACGCCTGCATGAAGGCCCCCGCAATCGCAACCCAAAGGATTATGAGGAACAGCAATTGGCCTCGTCCGAACGCGCCGGCGGGGGCCAAAGGCAATGCGCGGCGACGGTGCCGGATGATTGCGACCAGTACCCCCGCCGAGAGCATGAGGCTGACCAGCAAGAACCACCATTCTGACCGGATGCCAAAAAAGTGCTCGGGGATATGACTGCCCTTTGCCCAGTTTCGAACATTCTTGTATAAGTTGCTCCACATCATCACCAACAGCAGGAACAGCAGGGCTGCGGTGTTCAGGTTCCCGCCGGCCTGGCCCGCCACACGGATGGCGGGCAAGTCTTCCACCGGCGGCGGCAGTCTTCGGCGCACGCTTCGCAGGAAAGCTAAGCCTACCCCTATTCCCATCACCATTCCGAAAAGCTGCTCCATCCATTTCCAATAGTCCAGACCCTGCAGCGTGCTAAAGTGCCCAATCGGCCCCCACTGGGCCCGGCCAAGCATGTTCACAAAATCGCCCAAGGCAAAACCGAGCCCGCCGGCCAGAAAGCCCCAAAGCGCCACCCTCAGTCCCGCTCGATTTTCCTGCCGAATCAGATAGAGCACCAGGGCGATGAACAATCCAACACAGCCCGACCAGTTATCACTGCGCGGCGGTGTGATATGCAATCCCAACAGGGCGGTCAGGATTATATATCCGGCCCACCAGCCGCCGGCCAAAAACAGGATAAGAGTGCAGGCTGACCGGCTGCGGGGAACCAGGACTGCATACGCGCCGGCTACAAGCAAAGCCGACAGGGCTGCAACCCAATCGGTGTCATGCAGATACCACGTCTCTACCAATCGCCCCGTCAAGCCGCTCAGATCCATGGCCAACCAAACGAGCCATAGCGCCGCCAAAGGCCCGGCGAAACGCTCCATGTATGAGCGGGATTGAGTCACACCCAGCGCGAGTATGCCCGCACCAATCCCGGCCCATAATCCTCCGACCAGGAATAAGCAGGCATAACCATAAGCAACATCGGACAGTGAAGAGCTTGCCGTGTAGCCTGTAATCTGTCCGTAGCTCATCTGCCCGCCGAACGCCCATCCGATGGCTCCGCACATCGCCATAATGCTCGAGCGCTGCCACCAGTCCTGTCTGCCGGAGGCCAGACAAATTGAAAGCCCTAACAGTGCGCCCGGGACCATCGCGCCGGCCTCGTGCCCGTAGTCGCCGCGAAATCCCCACCCGACCGACATGGCCAGGCCCGACAGTACGACACCCACGGATTTACGATTGTCGATTTTCGATTTGCGATTGTCTGCAATCGGCAAGCGGAAATCATCAATCATCAATCGTTTGTGCTCTTTCGTATCCATTGCTTCTCGACAAAGAGCAGCCTATAATACTTGCCTGTGCAAGAGACTCTTTCTTCAAGTCTAATACGGATGGGAACTTGATACAATGCCGAGAACGAAAATCATCGCCACATTAGGCCCGGCCAGCAGAAACTACACTATCCTGCGGAAGATGTTCGCCGCCGGTCTCGACATCGTCCGGCTGAATTCATCGCACGGCAGCCACGAAGAGCATCTGGACTCGATGGAGCTTGTCCGCCGTCTCAACGCCAAGTACAGACGCCACATCCGGATCATGCAGGACCTGGAGGGCTTTCGAATCAGAGTCGGACGATTTAAAGGGGGCAAGACCAGATTGCTCGAGAACCGCACGATTGTGTGGCTGACCAATGACGCCCATGCGTACGGGCCGAAGACCATACCGTTCGACTACAATGGGGACCTGACGCCGATAAAGCCGGGACAGCTTATTTACATTGACGACGGGAACCTGGCCCTTCGCGTCAAGAGTGTCTCAGGTAACAGCATCAAGGTGGTTGTCGTTGAGGGCGGGATCCTCAAGGAAAGAAAAGGCATCAACGTTCCTGACGTGGACCTCGAATTTGAAGGGATAACCGCGAAGGACAAGAAAGACATTGAGTTCGGCGTGAAGCAGGGCGTTGACTACATCGCGCTGTCGTTCGTGCGGAATGCAGACGATGTCCGGCAGGCCGCCGCTTTGATAAAACCGGGACTGCCCCGCTGCCGGATTGTGGCCAAGATCGAGAGCAGGCAAGCGATAGAGAACATAGACGCCATCATCGAGGCCGCGGATGGGATCATGATTGCCCGCGGCGACATGGGTGTTGCAATCCCGATCCATGAAGTCCCCATCGTCCAGAAGAGTATCATAAGAAAGTGCAACGCCGCGGGCAAGTTCGTCGTCACGGCCACCCAGATGCTGGAGCACATGACCGAGCACAGCAGACCGACGCGCGCCGAGGTGACCGACGTGGCGAACGCCATCATCGACGGCACGGATTTTGTCATGCTCTCGGCGGAGACCGCCGTCGGCCGTTTTCCGTATGAGTCGGTCCTGATGATGAACCGGATCATCAGGTTCACCGAGGAATCCATGTCAGACTTGAAAGGAGCGTGAGAGAATATGAACGCACGAGTCAGCCGGCGTAGCTTTTTCAGAAAAACGGCCCTTACCGGGCTGGGCCTGCTCATTTTGGACGGCAGCCGCTCCGCCTGCACTTATGGGGCGAATGAGAAGCTCAACGTTGCCCTCGTTGGCGTTGGCGGGCGCGGCAGATGGTTTGTGGACACGATCCCGAAGTTGAATACCAACGTCGTGGCCATGTGCGACGTCAATGAAAGAAAAGCCGAGCTGTCGTTCAAGGAGATTCCACAGGCCAGGAAGTTCAACGACTTTCGCAATATGCTCGACGAAATGAACAAAGACATTGACGCCGTCGTCGTGGCGACACCCGACCACACCCATGCGGTGGCGGTCGCCGCCGCGATGCGGGCCGGTAAGGGCGTCTATTGTGAAAAGCCCCTGACTCACGATATCAAAGAGGCAAGAACGCTGCGCGAGCTCGCCGCCGAGTGCAAGGTCGCCACGCAGATGGGCAATCAGGGCACGTCGAGCGAGGCCTTTCGCCGGGCGGTAGAGTTGATTCAGGGCGGCGTCATCGGCGAGGTCCGCGAGGTGCACGCCTGGAACACCGGTGGCGGTCCGGGCGAGCAGCCCATCCCGACTGACGAGCATCCCGTGCCGGAGTATCTGCACTGGGATTTGTGGCTTGGCCCGGCCCAGCGCCGGCCGTACAATTCGCGATGGCTTGACGGGTGGCACGGATGGCGGGATTTCGGAACGGGGAACCTGGGCAACTGGGCCTCGCATACGATGAACCTGCCCTTCAAAGCGCTGCGGCTCGATACGCTCTGGAATCAAGCGTCCAGTTCTTCGGCCAAACACTTGGTCAGACTCGAGCCGGAGGTCTCCGGCGTGCACCAGCACACTTTTCCAAAGTTGGAGATCATTCGGTACGACTTTCCCGCGAGGGGCGACATGCCGCCGGTGAGAATCAACTGGTACAACGGCCCGGGCCAGGCGCCGGGGCCGAGGGACATGATAGAACAGATGATTGGAAGACGGCTGGATTGGGGCGACGCCGGCGAGAAAAAATGGGCTGATCACGCCGGCTGCGTTCTTGTTGGCAGCAAAGGGATGATTCACTCGACCGGGCACAACATGTCCTTCACGTTGCTGCCGCAGGACAAGTTCAAGGACTTCGAAGGCCCGCCGCGTTCGCTGCCTCGCACCGGGGGCCATGAGCGGGAATGGCTGGATGCCTGCAAGGGCGGGCCGGCCCCGATGTCCAGCTTTGAGTATGCGGACCCGTTGGTGGAGTTCGTGCTATTGGGCAACGTTGCGACGCTGGTCGGTGAAGCCATCGAGTTCGACCCGATCGAGATGAAGGTTCTCAACAATTCGCGGGCCGATGCGGCCCTGCATCGCGAGTATCGCCAGGGCTGGTCCCTTTGAAGGAGATTCAAAATGTTTATTGAACCTCGTGCGAGGATCCTATTTGTTACGCTGCTGGTTGGAATGTGTGCGGCTGCCGTCGGGCAGGTGACTGAGCAGCAGGCGGAACGCATCCGAGCGGCTGTGCCCCATGAAGCCGCCGTGACGCCCAAACAGCCCCGGCGGGTCCTGATCTGGAATACGCCATTTATGGACCAATCGCCGCACAAGGGCTACACCATTCCGCAGGCGGAATATGCAATAAAACTGCTGGGCCAGAAAACCGGGGCGTTCGAGCCTGTTGTCAGCGATGATGTGGTGATGTACCTGCCGGAAAATCTAAAGACATTCGACGCGATTGTAATGAATAACAGCAACGGGCCGTGGATTCGCCCCACGCAAAAGGATATGCCGAAGCTGAGCAAGCTCGGCGCGGATATCGACGCAGCAGAGCGTGCGCTGCGCGAGAGCCTGTTGAATTGGGTCCGCAACGGCGGAGGAATCGTCGCGTATCATCATGCCGTAGGCGGCAATACGAACTGGCCGGAGTTTCAGGAATTGCTCGGCGCGGGCTACTGGGGGCATCCGTGGAACGAAGAAATCGGGGTCGAGCTTGATGAGCCGGGCTATCCGCTTCTTGCCGCGTTTGAAGGCAAGAACTTCCGATTAGCCGAGGAGATATTCCAGTTCCGTGAGCCGTATTCGCGGGAGAAGCTGCGCGTTTTGCTTTCGCTGGACACCGGCACGACCAACATGGGGGTTCCGTGGATCCACCGCAACGACAACGATTTTGCGCTGGCTTGGGTGCGCCCGTACGGCAAGGGCCGGGTCTTCTATTGCGCGTTTGGGCACCGGACCGAAGTCTGGTGGAATGCGGCGATACTGCGGTTCTACCTCGATGCCATCCAGTTCGCGACGGGCGATTTGGACGCGCCGATGGCTGCTCGGCCGGACGTGCGCCCGGTGAAGCGCGCCCCGGGGCCGACGCCGCCGGAGGTCAGAGCCGCCAAGATGAAAGCGAAAGAAATACCCATGCCCACCAAGGACCAGATTCAACAGATGGAGGCAGCGGCTCCCGATCCGGCATTGGCCCCGGCCAATGACGGACCGGTCAAACCCATCAAACCGCGAAAGGTGCTTGTCTGGGGCCATGCGTGGGCGCATCTGCCGAATCCTTACGCCGAGGCGGCGCTGGAGGTCTTAGGTCGTAAGAGCGGCGCCTTCCAGGCTGTCGTAAGCGACGATCCGCGCCTGCTGCTGAGTGACCGTCTATCGCAGTTTGACGCGCTGGTGATGAACAACATCCACGAGCGCGACCCGTTCCTGCCTGAAGATTTCGCCAAGCTCACAGCGGACCAGAAAGCCGCGGCCAGAAAATTCGACGAGGCTGTCAAGCAGAGCATCCTGGACTACGTGCGCGCCGGCAAGGGCATCGCGGGTATTCATGCCGCCACGGCCGCCTTTCAGAACTGGCCCCAGTACGGCGAAATGATGGGCGGCTTTTACAGCGGACACATTTACCAGGAAGTATCCATCAAGCTGGACGATCCGCAGCACCCGCTAAACGCCTGCTTCGGCGGCAAACCGTGGCGCATCAACGACGAGATTTACCTCTTCGGCGAGCCCTATTCACGTGATAAACTCCACGTCCTGATGAGCCTGGACCTTAGCCAGATGGCCGATCCGGGCAAGCGCCCGGACAAGGACTATGCGGTCTCCTGGACCCGTACGTACGGCAGTGGGCGCGTCTTCTACACCACATTAGGCCATGACCCACAAACGTACTGGAATCCGCTGTTTCTGCGGCACGTACTGGCGGCAATCCAGTTCGCGGTCGGTGATCTGGCCGCGCCGTAATGATGGTGAATGCAGAGGAGTCGACAATTTTCAAGGTTTTTCCGACCCAATGCCGCAACAAGGCGTATACGTATATCAGTTGAAATGGACAGTCGAAAATAGAAAAGAAGTGAGCAATGGGGAAACAACGAGCATTCACCCGCCATATCCGTCACCCGAAGGGGTGCCGGAGCGGATTTACGCTGATAGAGCTACTTGTTGTTATTGCTATCATAGCATTGCTGCTGGCCATACTGATGCCGGCTATGCAACGTGCCAGGAAGCAAACGAGGGGCGTTATCTGTCTGCACAATTTGAAACAGTGGGGCCTTGCGACGGCACAATACGCGGCGGAGTGGGAGGACAAATTGTGGCGGGACTCGTATCCGCAGGCCGGCCCGATTGCGACCTCCCCGGGGGACTGGATGGAAACGCTGCGCCCTTATTACCAGGATGTGGATGAGATTCGCTGCTGTGCGGCGGCAACCAAACCGTCCGTGGACTATGAGAGTACCGAGATGCGCGGCGACATCGACCATGCCTGGGGAAGGCCGAATGAGGCATCGGAAAGCTCGCCACGGGACTACGTCTCGAGAGGCACTTATTGGGGCAGCTACGGGCTCAACCGATGGGTGACCGACCCGGTGAACAACGACGAGCGGTATTGGAAATACGCTTCGGTGAAAAACGCCAATGAGGTGCCGGTCCTTGTGGACTGTGCTCACTGGCATCTGCGGGCCAGAGACGACGACAAGCTGCCCCCGAAGCCGCTGGTCATGTACGGAGATTTTCCGGAGAACGGCAACGGCGGGACCGATATCTGGCGTGTTTTCCTCGACCGGCACAACCAGGCCGTGCAAGCCTGTTTCTTAGACGGCTCAGTCAACAAGATACGACTCTGGGAGTTGTGGAACGTCAAATGGCATCGCACGTTCCAAAAGCAATTGTACACGAGAGCCACCTTCCCATTTCTGGAATAGCCCCGTGAGATATTATTTACCCCGTCGCGAGTTGCTCAGGATGACTGGCGCTGTCGCAGCCTTGCCCGCCTTGCGTCTGGCGGGCTTGCCGTCGCTCTGTCCAGCAGTCCTGGGGACTCCTCACGGAGAAACCAAAAAGCCGACAAGAATATGCATCTTCTCCAAACACCTCCAATGGCTTGACTATCAGGGCATGGTTCAGACGGCTGCCGACATTGGATTCGACGGCGTCGATTTGACGGTCCGGCCGGGCGGCCATGTCTGGCCCGAACGGGTAGAGGAGGACCTGCCCAAAGCTGTCCAGGCTGTCAGAGCAGCGGGGCTTGACGTCCCCATGATAACCACCGCTGTTACAGACCCGGATGATGCACTCACCGCACGTATCCTCGCGACTGCCAGCAAGGAAGGCATTGCCTATTATCGAATGGGTTATTATCAATATCAGGATTCCAAGAGCATTCAACAGACTTTGAGCGAAGCCAAGCCCATGCTCCGTGATCTTGCCGAAATGAGCAAGCAGTACCACATTGTGGGGACGTACCAGAACCACTCGGGCAGCCAATACGTCGGAGCTTGCATCTGGGACCTTCACTATCTACTCGAGGATCTTGATCCTCGCTGGGTCGGCTGTCAATTTGACATCAGGCACGCAACCGTCGAAGGAGGTACCACCTGGCCCGTTCACTTTCGGCTCATGTCCGAATACATCAATACGCTCGTAGCCAAGGATTTCAGGTGGGCTCAGATCAAAGGCGTCTGGCAACCGCAAAACTGTCCTCTCGGCGAAGGCATGGTGGACTTCCCGCGGTACTTCCAAATGTTGAAGCAGGCGGGAATCGCCGCCCCCTTTTCGCTGCACCTGGAATACGAGCTCGCTGGAGCCGAACACGGGGTGAGCCGCCTGACCGCAGACAAGCAGCAAGTCATCGAGGCCATGCGCAAGGACCTTCGTTTTCTGAGGAATTTAACGGGGTAGCGCCTTGAAACTCGGACGCAGGCTCTGTGAATTCAGAACACAAGAGCCGCGGTGCACTCCCTTGGGGATGCCCTACGGCGAGGGCTTCGGCTCTTCATCGACCAGAGGTTGCCGGCAGGCCGAAATCGTACGGCGTGACCTCCATCGCGTCCATATCGTCGGAATGGCCGTCAATAAACAGGCAATTCACCCATCGCTTGTGACGATTGCGCGCCATTCGCCGCGTACTGTCCGGGGCCGAGG
This sequence comes from uncultured Pirellulales bacterium, assembly GCA_964462945.1. Taxonomy (GTDB): domain Bacteria; phylum Planctomycetota; class Phycisphaerae; order Sedimentisphaerales; family Anaerobacaceae. The sequence goes on along the minus strand of CAYWZW010000094.1, from coordinate 446 downwards.
GCAAGTGATTGCGGTTCCAGACGTCCAGTGACTGCATTTTGGTTTTCATGGTATCTGCAGAATCGTCCTTGAGTATGATTTTGATTTGAGAGGCGTCCGGAATATATTCGTAGTCCGCCATGAAAATCGTCTTGGCATGGCGCGGAAAATCGTCCATCTTGGTAAAGCCGAAAAACTCCGTCCCGCTGCCCTTCAAATCGAAGGCGTTCGTGCAATAATCGACCGTTTGTTCCTTGAGCGGGTAGCTGGGGCAATCATAGATGCCGACTTCGTGATAACTCTCGAAGTCGTCGGACATCCCGCCCACATAAGGCATGAACAGGATGGGCCACCTCATATCTATATTGGTATAGATAGCGACGCCCGGCCGCAGCTCGGCCCGCGGCAATACGTAGGGCTTGCTGTGTAAAAGTTAAGTTCAACATTTACAATGCGATACAGGTGAA
>CAYWZW010000093.1:0-17762 GCA_964462945.1 uncultured Pirellulales bacterium | reverse complement strand
TGTTGCATCGGACAAACCACTACTCAATCTTTAGGTTTTGTTAGAGTGCCTAAGAAAAAAGGCTCAGAGAAAGCACGGCACCATGCACACAAAAAGAAAATTCACATTAACGATGCCTTTGCTTGGATTACTTACTCTTTGTTTGCTCAGCCCGCTGGTCGGGGCACAATATGGCGGCGGTACGGGCGGGCCTGACGATCCCTACCTGATCTACACCGCCGAACAGATGAACGCAATCGGGGCCGATTGGAAGGACTGGGACAAGCATTTCAAACTCATGGCCGATATCGATTTGAGCGCCTATGCGGGAACGGATTTCAAAATCATTGGGACCACGAATACGAATGCCTTCAGAGGTGTCTTTGACGGCAACGGCAGGAAAATCTCAATGTTCACCTCCACCAAACGTGATTACACGGGACTGTTTGGATACGTTAAGGACTCCAGCGCCGAGATCAAGAATCTCGGACTGATCGGCCCGAATATTGAGGCCGCAGCAGGAAGTAATGTCGGCTCGCTGGTGAGCTATCTCGATCAAGGGACTATCGCAGACTGTTATGCCGAGGGCGGGAGCGTTTTAGGAAAGAAATACGTTGGGGGCTTGGTAGGATACAATAAGGGGGGCCAAATCGAGGGCTGCCATGCAACTTGCGACGTTTCAGGAGACGAGGAGGTGGGCGGCCTGGCGGGGCATCACCAGGGAACTCTCGACAATTGCTATGCTGCGGGTATCGTTTCGGGAGGCACATATATCGGCGGCTTGGTGGGAAGAAGTAGTTCCGGTTCAATCACCAATTCTATGGCCTCAGGCAGAGCTTCAGGAGAAGGGCGCAACGTAGGTGGGCTCGTGGGTGATAATTCGGGCTCGGTCACCAATTGCTCCGCCGGGGGTGATGTTTTGGGAGGTAGGACTGTTGGAGGGTTGGTGGGAACCAATGCCGGTACAGTCACCTGCTCTTATTCGAACGGTTCCGTTTCGGCGGAGGACAACGCTGGCGGATTGGTGGGAAGCAATAGGAATGTTGTTAGCAATTGCTATGCCACGGGCGGCGTTACGGGTGACGATGGTGTTGGCGGCCTGGTGGGAATCAATACGTGGCCGGGGAAAATCATCTGCTGTTATTCTATCGGCGCCGTTGGAGGAACGACGTATGTCGGCGGGCTTGTGGGATTTAATGATGAGGCGATCATTAAGACGTCTTTCTGGGATACTCGTACCAGCGGTCGAGACAATATGTGCGGGCGGGAACTGTACGGTATAGGCTGCAACGATGCCAACGGCAAGACCACGGCCGAGATGAGGATGGGAGACACGTTTCTGAGTGCCGGCTGGGATTTCGTCGCTGAGAGAGAAAATGGGATCGAGGAAATCTGGAGTATCTGTGAGGGGCTGGATTATCCTAAATTAGCCTGGCAATTCCTTGCAGGAGACTTTGACGGCGACAGCAGAGTGGACCTTGCGGATTTTGCCATCTTCGCCGAACGCTGGCTGTCCAGCGACAACAGTTTCTTCTGGTGTCGGGGGGCTGACCTTACCGATGACGGCAAGGTTGACTTCAACGATTTGGAGGAGTTTACCGAAAACTGGCTGGCAGAGGGCGTGGGGCGTCAGACGGCAGCCAGTTATATTATCATCGACGATTTTGAATCGTACAACGACCTTGACCCCAGCGACCCCGAGAGCAACAGGATATTTGGCATGTGGTTAGACGGATTCGACAATCCAGCAACAAACGGCGCTGTCGTCGGCTATGCTAATCCTCCTTTTTGCGAGCGAAGCCTCGTGCATGGCGGCATGCAGTCGATGCCGTATTTCTACGACACCCTCTTCAAGTTCTCGAAGGCCGAACGGCCGCTGGACCCGCCGCAGAATTGGATCGAAGAAGGTGCTGAAGTATTATCGCTGTGGTTCTACGGCAATAGGTCCAATGCTCCTACGCCGATGAGTGTCGTTCTCAATGGCACTTCGGCCGTCTATCATGATAATCCCGACGCGCTACGGACGGATGCCTGGACGCAATGGTCTATCGAGCTGGAGGCGTTCACAGGTGTGGACCTTACCAGTGTTAATTCAATTGCTATTTGTTTCGGCGAGCGGAACAATCCGCAGGCCGGTGGTTCAGGCAAAGTGTTTTTTGACGACATTCGACTGTATCGGCCCAGATGAACGATCCGAACGAACGCAGCCCGAAGACTGGCCGGAATGGATGAGGGGATTCAAAGACTATTGAAATTGCTAAGCGGGGTCTTTGATTTCAGTTAGGAGTTGCGGGGCGGATTTGGTAGAATAGGCGAAACGGTGTGCGGCGCATACCCTGCCGCTTGACGAGATACGCGATACGATATGGCCGGGGGATAGGAGAGTGATCATGAAGGTGCTGAATCGAAGCAGGCTGATAGCGAAAGCAACGCTGGTGGCTGTGGCTGCCGTTTTGGTGATGACGGCAGCAGCACCTGCAAATCATGGCCTGAGCAGGGTCGAAGGCTTGTTTGGGGGCGCTTCCGAGATGGGCACACCCGAACCGACTTTGGGCGTGCCGCTCGCGCCCCGCTTGGACAGCGAGCGTGCACACGTCCCCAAGCTGGGATACGTGCCGGGCGAGGTCATCGTCAAGCTCAAAGATGAGCCGGCCGGCCCGCCTGCCACCCCCTTGGGACAGGGACTTGAGGCTGCGTTGCTGCGTCTGCAAGTGCAATACCGGCTGGAGAGTCCGGCGCCGGTGTTCCAGCGGCTCCACACGGTGCTGGAATCGCAGCGCCGCCTTCAAGGCCAAATGCGGGGCGCGGCCCCTTCAAGCGTGTCCGCAGGGCCTGCGGCTTCGGTGGGACCCAGCCAGGTCGATCTGCTGCGGGTCTATCTGCTCAGAACCGACCGTGACGTCCGGGCCGTATGCGCTGAGCTGCGCGCCGACCCGGCGGTCGAATATGCCCAGCCGAACTACATCTACGAGCCTTGTGCACGGCCCAATGACCCGTACTTCCCGGACCAGTACGCCCACCAATTGACCCAAATCGAGCCGGCATGGGACATCACGACCGGCAACCCCGACGTGGTCGTCGCGCCGATAGGGACCGGCGTCGATATCGAGCACCCCGACCTGCAAAACAATATCTGGATCAACGAAGATGAGATTCCGGGCAACGGGCGGGACGACGACGGCAATGGCCTGGTGGACGACCGGCACGGCTGGAACTTCGAAGACAATGACAACGACGTTCGGCCGGGCGGCTTCTCCTGGTACCAGGGCCATGAGACGAGCGTGGCCGGGGTCATCGCCGCCGCCGGCAACAACGGCAGGGGCGTCTGCGGCGTGAGTTGGAGTTGCAAGATCATGGCCTTGCGCGTCGGTTTCTCGACCGCCGAGATCGCGGCGGCACTCGAATATGCCACAGCCAACGGGGCGCGCGTGGTCAATATGAGCTTCGGGCATCCGGACTTCGGGCCCGAAGGCGACCCCATTGTCAAAGAGGCGCTCGACGTTGCGTTCGCCAAGGGCGTGCTGCTCGTGGCGGCGGCCGGCAACGACAACGAGGACTGGCTCACCTATCCGGGGGCCTGGCCCAATGTCCTGGCCGTGGCCGCCACCGCCGGAGATGACAAAAGGTCCCTTTGGGGAAGTAGCGGCGGAAGCAGCTTCGGCCCCTGGGTCGATCTTGCCGCGCCCGGCACGGATATTCTTACGACCGATTTCCAGGATGAAGCGGAAAGCTACGGGATTTTTAACGGGACGTCGCTGGCGGCCCCTTACGTCGCGGGGCTTGGTGCGCTGCTTTTCTCGCTCCGGCCGGAGCTGACCAACGTGGACGTTCGCGCCATCCTTGAGAACACGACGGACCCCGTTGACTACGGCGCGCTGGAGCCGGACGTGGCATACGCCGGCACGGGGCGCGTCAACGCCTACCGGGCCCTGCAGGGCGCCAACGTCGCGTACCCTCTGGGCGAAATCGCGGCCCCCGTGTTCAAGGCAAACTTTGCCGAAGATGTCAACGCGGTCCCGTTGGTCTTATTCGCCCGCGGCGATTCTTACCGCCTCGAGCACCGCATCTACGGAGAGGACGCCTGGACCCTCGTTCACGAAGGCAACCCCGCTGCTGAGGCTCAGGCCGACGGACTGATTCATCTGACACTTGCCAATCCCGGCGCCGGGACATATACGCTGCGGCTGACCGTCACAAGCGGCGGCGTTGTCCATACGGACGATAAGGTGTTCGGCGTACCCCCCGGCGGCGAGCAGGAGCACTGGCCGACAAGCCTGCCCGAGGACGATGCATTCAGCGACTTGTACGGCACCATCGAGATGTACGACTCCAGTCCGATCTGCCTGGATATCGACGCAGACGGGCGCAACGAAGTGATTCAGGCCGCCTCGCTGCTGTCGTGGTTCACCTACGGAGGGCTGACTCATATTTGGGATGAAGATGCGAATTCGCCCGCCGGCTGGCCCGGGGAGCTGGACGATGCCCCGAGCACGTCGAGCTGCGCCGCCGGCGACGTGGACGGCGATGGCGACTTCGAGGTGATCACGACGACCTGGTACGGCGGCATCTACGTTTGGCACTCGCAGGATGGTGAGCTTGTTTCGGGCTGGCCGAAATGGCTCGCAGGCTACATCGATTACCCCGTCGCGCTGGCGGACCTGGACAGTGACGGTGACAGCGAGATGCTCGTGGTGCTTCAGGGTTCCGACGACGCCGGCATCCAGGCGCTCCAGGGCGATGGGACGCCGCTTTGGCAGCGGCGCTATGATGTCCTGGGGCCGCTGAGCGTTGCCGATCTGGACCGCGACGGCGACGTCGAGATCGTCGTCTGCGGCTATGGGCTTGCGACGTCCACCGCCCGCACTTATATCCTCGACCACGAGGGCTACCCGGTCAAGCAGTGGGCCGGAGGAAGCGGCAAGGGCACCGCCGTCGCGGACCTCGACGCCGACGGGCAGATGGAGATCGTCTTCTGCACGGAGGATAGCATCCAGGCCGTGCACGTCGATGGGACCACCCTGTGGAACACTCAGGTTCAGGAAGACTTCGAGGGGCCGGGCGCGGTCAGTGTGGGCGACCTGGACAACGACGGCCTGTCCGAGGTCTATGCGACCGGCGCCGTGGAGCTTGAGGGGCTCGATTTTGTTCAGGTGTTTGCGTGGGACCATGCGGGCCGCCTGCTGACGGAGGCCGGCTTTCCCAAGACGATCCGGGGCTACAGGACCAGCACCGCGCCGCTGATCGGCAACGTGGATGACGACGTGGAAAAAGAGCTGCTGGTGGGACTGCCCGGCAGAGCGCTGATGGCGTGGAACCGCGACGGCACGGTGCCGCCGGGGTTCCCGATGTACGCCCTGGAGCCGGAGGTGTACACGACGCCGGCCCTGGCGGACCTCGACCAGGACGGTGACGTGGAGGTGCTGGTCGGCGGATATGACTACAAGTTTCACGTGATTGACCTGCCCGGTTCGTACGCTCCCGGCACGATTGACTGGGGCACGCTCAGGCACGACCCTCAATGCTCCGGGTGGGCCTTGGAGGCGCCGAAATTGAATCCCGTGTCCGTGCCGGCGCAGATCAAACCGGGCGGGAGAGTGCAAATCGAGCTGAGCAGCTCCAATCCTGATAATCTGCCGGTCCGCTATTACGTCGGACACTTGCCCGCCGGGGCCCGCTTCGACAGCGCGACCAATACTGTCCTTTGGAAGCCCGCGGCCGACCAGGTCTTCGAGTCGCACACGTTCTACGCCGTGGTAACCGACGGCGTCAGGCAGGACTTGCAGGCCGTATCGGTCACCGTCGTTCCGGATGCGATTTACCATACGAATATGGATGCCGATCCCGGCTGGCAGCTCGATGAAGGCTGGGCCTGGGGAACGCCGGCCGGCGAAGGCTCCGAGAACGGCGACCCGAACTGCGGTCGCACGGGCCAAAGCGTAATCGGCTATGAGCTTGCCGGCGACTATGCCAATTCCATGCCGCAGACGCGGTACGCCGCGGCCGGGCCTATCGATTGCCGGGGATATAAGAACATCAGGCTGAGCTTCTGGCGCTGGCTCGGGGTCGAAGCCCCTTATGACTATGCCAACGTGCAGGTATCGAACGACGGCAGCAATTGGGTCGATCTGTGGGCCGCAGGCAATTCGCACGTTTCGGACAATGCCTGGCAGTTCGTGGAATATGCCGTCCCGGCGGCCATCGGCGATGACCAGCCGACGGTCTATTTCCGCTGGGGAATCGGCCCGACGGACGATTCAGTGACCTATCCCGGCTGGAACATCGACGATGTGCAGGTCACCGGCGACCGAATCCAATAACATCTGACGAAGCCGTTGGCAAGCGGCCGGTTACAGCGCAAGCCGGCTTGCGTCTGCCGACCCGATGATGCGCGTGCCCGCGCATCACCGTCATCTTTAGCGAAGCCGAAAGATCCGGCCTGAGACCAGAGGCCCGGTTCACCCTGTGCCCCCCTACCCCGATGTCATTCTTGCTTTTCGTATTTTTGACTCTTGCTTCCTGATCTTTGTTTGCCCCTGCCGCTCCTGCCCGACACATCCCGAGCCTGTAGTTGTTGGAGCAGCCCCGGAGGTGTGCTAATCGTCGCCATCCCAACCTCTCTTCCCGTCGCAGTGTGAACAACCAAAGTACCCACTACTCTCCAGATCGCCCGTGATAAACTCATTGCACCAATCGCAGCGACCCGGTTCGGAATGTGGCTCCAAACATGCCAAACAGACCCAATCATTCGATAACTTTACGACCGATGGGTTGAAATGGTCGCAGTAATGGCAATAGGCGAGGAAGTCCTCACATGGTTCATTGAGTGGCTTCTGGAATTCTTCAGGTGTGAATTTTTCAATTACGTCGTCCACGGTTATATTCTCTCCGCACTCCGTACAGTCGATGTCACCATAACCTGCATAAACTTGATCCTTACGACAAGCCGGGCATGGCATATACAAGTATCTGTCAGTGGCTCCACATACCAAGCACTTATAGTCTTTTATAGGCGGCCTGTCCTCAGTTTGCTGAGCAGCAGAGAAGCCGCAGGCAAAACACGTTGCTATCGTGCCACCTGCCGCGAGTAAGGCTTGTATCTCAGGCTTGAGAGATTCGTACTTCTCACGTAAGAATTCGCGGTGCTCGTGCATGAGCTTGTCAAGTTCGTTGATTTGCTTATTAAATCCGCCAAAATACTGCCTCCACTGTGACGTCAAGAGCTTGTGAAGGTGCAGCCATGCTTGGCACTGTTCAGACACTATCCGAGTTATCGTCTGCTGGTCGGCGGTACTGACATATTCCGGGTGAAAGAAGTGGATCAACTTGTTTCGGTGTTCGCGGAGAATTGTGAAAGTGTCTTTTGCGCTCTTCGAGAACCTCTCACCTGCGATGTTCTCCAGTCGACTAATGGCTTGATCCAATGTAACAGACTTGAACTCACCTTCTCGAAATGTTGATGATGTCGCCGTTTCGGGCTTCACCACAACCAAAGACCAATGCTCCGCCATAAGCCTCGCTTTAAAGAAAATCTCCACAGCCGAACAGAAGTTTATTACTGAGTACTTTGGACGACTCTTAAAGTCTTCCAGCGAAACCTTCAAAAAATCAATCGCGTTTTCTGCAAGGCTGTCAAACATGATTTGCTATATCCATATGGTAGTATCTAAGCAGCTTTTTCAGAGTGAAAAACTCATCAACCATACCTTCTCTTGTGGACGTCGCATCCTATGGCTAATCCCCCACCAGGGTAAATCGGCCGAATCCGGCCAGACCATGAGCGAAAAATCCCGCTTTCACCTTGCCGCGTTTCCCTCCACATGGTTGGAAAAGGTATGAAGAGTCCGTTTGTATTTCGTATTTGGTGAATCAGGCTCCGTGTAATTCCACCTTTGATGATCATCTGGGCGCACAAGGAAAGAGATAGACATTGTACTGCCCAAAGATATTTGATATGCTCTCCTTGTGGACGGCCTCGGCGGCGCAGCCGGCTCTGCCGAACAGGAAATCGCAGGTGGGACATTGGACACGATCATGGCTTCTCCGGACAAAGTTGAATACAAGACGACGATTACCGATGAGCATTGGCGGGATGAGGAGTTTCAGTGGGCGCGGATTCTTGCCGAGGGCAGTCCGGCCAAAGGGATGGTTCTGCTCTATATCCAAAAGGCGTGCACGGCGTTTCACGAGTTCGAGCCGGCGTGGAAAGCGGGGGCCGTCAAGCCGGAGCACCTCGACTTCTTCCGCCGGCGGTTGGCAACACGAATCAGGCACGTATTAGTGACAATGCAAAACAACGGCCTCGATAAAATCAACGGAGCCGCCGAGTGGGCTGGGATTCTGCGTTCTATCGAATCGGCCAGGACGGCGGATGAGCTGGCCGGACTCACCGAAAAAGTCCACGCCGTCAACCACGTGCTGCTGGATTCTTTGGAAGGGAGATAGATTATGAAAGGCACAACACGTCGGGATTTTATGAAGAGTTCGATGGCGGCGGGGATTGCCGCGGCATTGCCGTTTTCCCGCGTGCGCGGAGCGAATGACAGCATCCGCGTGGGCGTGGTCGGGCTGGGCGGTCGAGGCACGGGAGCCCACATACCCGCGTTCGAGAGCCAGAAGAATGTCACCGTCGTGGCCGTCAGCGATGCGGACCGGCAGCGCATGGGCCAGACGGCCGAAATGATCGAATCGAAGTACAACCACAGCGTCGAGCAATACCTCGACATGCGTCAGATGTTCGACCGCAGTGACATCGACGTGATCGGCAATGCCACGCAGAACTATTGGCACGGCCTGAGCACCATCTGGGCCTGCCGGGCCGGCAAGCACGTCTATGTCGAAAAGCCGCTCTCGCATTACATCTGGGAGGGCCGGCAGATGGTCAACGCCGCCCGAAAGTACGACCGCATCGTACAGTGCGGCACCCAGCATCGCTCGGAGGGCCGAATCGCTCAGGCGATTCAATGGGTCCGCGAAGGCAACCTCGGCAAAATCAAATACATCACGGCCTTTGCCAACAAGCCCCGCGCCTCGTGCGGCAAGCGCGACACGCCGCTGCCCATTCCCGAGAGCATCGACTACGACCTCTGGTGCGGCCCGGCCGGAAAAGTGCCGATCTACCGCGACCGCCTGCAATATGATTGCAGCTTCGACTGGAACACCGGCGACGGCGAGTCATGCAACCAGGGCGTGCACGAGGTGGACGTGGCCCGCTGGTGCCTGGGTGAGACGATGCTGCCCCGACGGGTGATGAGCATCGGCGGCCGGTTCCTCTTCAACGACGCCTGCGATGTCCCCAATACGCAGATCATCTACTACGACTTCCCGACGGCGCCGGTCTTGTACGAGGTGCACAACCTCCGCAAAGCGAAGGACTCTACCGAAATGCCTGTGTTTCGCGGCGAGCAGGTCGGCGTGATCGTCGATTGTGAGGGCGGCTCGGTCAGCCTCTATCGCGGCATCGCGTGGGACGGCGAAGGCAAACAGGTCAAAACCTTCAGCGGGGGCGGCGACCATTTCGTCAACTTCATCGAAGCGGTCCGCGCCGGCCGGCGTGAAGACCTCAACGCCGAGGTCCTTGAAGGCCACATCTCCACCGCCGTCTGCCACGCGGGCAATATCTCGTACCGGCTCGGCAAAAAGGCGTCAGGCAAGGAGCTGCGCGCCGCGGTGCAGGACGTCCCGTTCTTCGCTGACTGCTTCGGCCGGCTGGTGGAGCACCTAACGGCCCACGGCATCGACCCCGGCGCCGGGACGGTGACACTCGGGCCATGGCTTGAAATCGACCGCCGGAACGAACGTTTCACAGACAACGGACTCGTCCCGGCGGAGGCGCGAGCCGTGGCGGGACAAGCCAATCGCCTGGTCTATGGCTTCTACCGCGGTCCGTACATCGTGCCGGATTTGTCCGCCTGATGGCTGCAATTTGATATTCGATTTTTCCGGAGAGACTCATGCCTGCAAAATACATCGTGACCTGGATTCTGTCTTTGCTGCTGCTATCCGGCAGTGCGATTGCCGCAGACGTTCAGATGAAGCCTTTTACCATCGACTGGCGCGACAATGAAAATTCGCTCGTGGACCTTTCGTTTCTTTTAGACGCCCCGGCGGGCAAGGACGGGTTCATCCGCGCCGAAGACGGCCACTTGGTGAAACCCAGTGGCGAGCGTTTTCGGATATGGGGCGTCAACGTCACCGCCGCATCGTGCTTTCCCTCCAGGCAGGACGCCCCGATCGTGGCCGCCCACCTGGCGCGCCTGGGCGTCAACTGCGTGCGATTCCACTTTCTCGATTCGAACGGGTCGGCCAGCCTCTTTGCCAAAGACCGGGACGACACGCGGGCTTTGGACCCCCAGCAGCTCGACCGGCTGGATTATTTCGTCGCCGAGCTGAAAAAACGCGGCATCTACACGAACCTCAATCTCAACGTCGGCAGAAACTACCGCAAAGGCGACGGGGTGAAGGATTATGAGTATCTCGGGCTCGCCAAGGTCGTGAACTACTTCGACGAGCACGTTGCGATGCTGCACAAAGAGTACGCGTGCCGGCTTTTGACGCACTACAATCCCTACACGAAGTCGCCGTACCTTAGCGAGCCGGCCGTGCTCATCGTCGAAATCGTCAACGAAAATTCCCTCGTGGAGGCGTGGTTCAGCGACCGGCTGCTGGGACAGAACACGCAGAAAAATCCGGGCACGTGGACCGACGTCACGGCCTGGTACGCCGAGCAGCTCACGAAGAAATACAACTCCTGGCTGCAAAAGCGTCTCTCTTCTGACGAGTTCAAGGAGCTGCGGAAGATGGCCGGCGTTGAAGGGGATGCGCTCGTGCCCCGATTGACGAAAGACCAGCTCAATGCCGCTCCTGCGAAAAGGTTCCACCTCGAAGCAACGTTCTATATGGAATTGGAGCAGAGCTATTTCGAGGACATGTATCAATTCCTGACCGAAACGCTCGGCGTCAAATCCCTGATCGTCGGCACCAGCGACCACAATCATTACAAGACGGGCTACCCGCTGCTTGCGTCCACGTCGAAACTGGATGCCGTTGACGGCCACGTCTATTGGCAGCATCCGAATTACCTGACGGATCCCAAAAGCAAACGGCGGACCTTCTCCATACCGAACACTCCGATGGTCAACGACCCGTTCAATTCGACGGTGGTTCAGCTTTCCCGCTCGGCGGTCGCCGGCAAACCCTACACCGTTTCCGAAACCAATCATCCCTTCCCAAACGAATATGCGTGCGAAGGGATCGGCATCCTGGCCGCGTATTCGGCCTTCCACGACTGGGACGGCATTTTCCTGTACACGTTCGAGCACAAGGACCCGCAGCAGTGGGAAACAAGAATGCCCGGGCACTTCGAGATTCGGCCGGACCCGGTGAAGATAACGAATCTTGCTGCATGCGCCGTGATGTTCCTGCGAGGCGACGTTCGCCCCGCGCTTGAGACGATCCCAAGATCGTATGCCATGGAGCAGGTGCGTGAGGGCATCCGGTCGCCGTCCTCCGACCGTCCGTATTTCACGCCGGGCTTCTCATTGTCCCTGCCGCTGCGCCATACCACGCGAATCGCCGGCTTTGACAAAGAACAGGGGCAATATCCGCAGGCCGGCAGGGACAGCCCAATCATCTCGGACACGGGCGAGCTTACCTGGCACCATTCGCAGAGCGAAAAAGGGCTCGTGACGGTTGAGACGGAAAAATCGCAGGCGCTCATCGGTTTTGTCAAAGACAACAATAGAGAGCTGAAGAACCTCTCCGCCGCCGTGGAGAATGAGTTCTGCTCGATCATCCTGACCTCTCTGGATGGACAGCCGATATTCTCTTCGGGACGCTTGCTTCTTGTCGCCACGGCCCGCTCGGCAAACAGCGGGATGACCTGGAACGAGAGCAGGACGTCCTTATCCGATTGGGGGGCCGCCCCGATGGTGATCGAACCCGTCAAGGCAAAACTGACGCTGCGAAACATGGAGCCATCCAAGCGCGTTGAGATTCTCCCACTGACCGGCGAAGGCAAAGCGGCGGGCGACCCGGTGATTGCTCAGAGCGGCACGGGAGGTTTCACATTCGGCATCGGACTCGTCCGACAAGCCGGAGAACCCGCGACGACGTGGTATCTGATAACGGTCCGGCGATAGAAGCCGAGCCGCTCCACGCGCTCGGCGGAGCGGCGTCCGTATTGCAGGTCCGTCAAAAACAGGGGCCCACACCGAACTAATCGGTGCAGGCCCCGAAGTGACGCAAATCCTGCTGCCATTGCATCCCGAAGCGGCGTTCAGCTTTAGGGAGCGGTCCTCGGCCGGTACAGGCGGATGTCGTCGATGTACATCTTGCCTGAGCCGCCGGGGGTCGTCATGCTGCCCCTGGTGCCTAAACCAATCGCGATTCTGTCAACGTTTTTCAGGTTGATGCCCTTATCAGCAAGAGTCTGAAGTGGAATCACCCACTCTGTGAAGGTGGCGATCTGTGCCGCCGCGGCATCAGGATGGACCACCACCGCCGGCTGACCGCCGCTGTTGGAAACCGCGACATAGAACGGCTCAGCCGCGTTGCTGGCAATGCCAATGTCCTGGTGCGCCCACTGCGGACTGACCGTGCCCGTGGTCGTGACGTTTGTGAACACCGCCTGACACGTTCGAGCCGCATCGTGGCTGGTCAGCGCCAAACCGATATAGACCGTCGTGCTCATCGGGATGTTCCGCGGCGTAGCGCCCGTGACCGGCTGCCACGCGGTCCCGTTGGCCGAATGGGAAACCGTAAAGTTCCCGGCGGCATCCCGCTCCAGCTTGACCCAATACGGAGCCGTGACCCCGCCCTGGTTCGTGTTGAAACTGGCGGCATCCGCCGTGTCGCGGCCCTGCGAGGCCACGCCGTTGCTGGGCGTAATCGCCCCGAAGGCGTGCTTCGAGCCTGCATCCAGGGTCTCGCGGATCATCACGCCGGCCTTCGCCCAGCCGTTGGTGTTCTGGACGCTCTGGACCCGCGCGACAATCGAGCCGGCCCCGGTCAGCGTCTTATAGGCGAAGTGGAACTGATCAGCGGTTCCCCAGATATCGGCGCCCGAAGCAGTCAACGTGTAGGTCCCGACTGGGGCTTCCACGAAGCTGCCGACGGAGCCCGGTAGCCCTCTGAACCAGATTGACAGCTCGCCAACGCTTTCCTGGGTCCAGTCACGCGGCGCGGTCAAGGTCAACTCGGCCTCAGAGTATTTTGCGACGCCTTGCTTATTGTTGTCGTAATTGATCGGCATCGACTGCCGGCCGCCGTGAACGATCGTTTGCTCAGTAAAGGAAGCCGTTGTCTCGTCGCCCACAGCCGCACCGGTGCCGTTCCCGGCAAAGTAGGGCGGAGCACCCGGCGCGCCGTAGCCAAGCCCATCATGCCACGAGTACCAGATTTGGTTCGCGCCGGCGTCATAATTCTCAAAATCATCCACGATAGCAAAGCCGGCGGTCGTGAAGCTCCAGACCTTGCCCACCCATGGACTGTCGGGATTGACGTTATTGACCTCGTCAATCCGCCAGTAGTAAGTCGTCGTCCAGGCCAGTTGGGCGGGGGCATAGCTCTCATCACCAAGCGCCTTGGTGGCCTTGTACTCCGGCGAAGCCTTGGTTGCATTCCTCACCGCAGTTGCATCCATTCCCAAGTACACCTCGTGCGAAGCCGCGTAGGCTCCCGGAGTCCAGCTTAGAACCGGCGTCTGCTCTACATCCACAGCGCCATTAGCCGGATTCGGGTTCCCGACGGCGCCCTGCGTCGTGAAGCTCCAGACGTCGCCTTTGTGGGTGGCGGCGCCGTCAAACTCATCCACACGCCAGTAATAGGTCTTCGCCCGCTTCAGCCCAGTGGGGCTGTAGGTCGCCGTGCCTTGAGGAAGCCCCCCGGCGGCATTGGCAACGGTGTCAAAACTGCTGCCGAAATACACCGTGTGCAGCTTGGCCCTGAAGCCCGGCGTCCAGCTAAGCTTCACAGTCGGGTCTATAGATTCGGCCCCATCAGCCGGGACGGGGTTGTAGGCCGTCTTGGGTGGGATCGAGAAGCTCCAGACCGGCCCTTTCCACGGACTGTTCGGGTTGGCCTGGTTGACCTCATCGATTCGCCAATAATAGGTCGTGCCCGGAACGAGGCCATCCGGATAGGCAAATCCGGGAAAGCCGGCCACGTAGAATGTTCCGGCCTGGTTGCCCCGGAACGTACCCCCGGTGCCATTGTTCACGTCCTCAAAACTCTCGCCCAAATAGACATCGTGCGAGACCGCAAAGTCTCCCGACCGCCAGGAAAGCGTCACCCACGTATCGGCATGTAGGGCACCATCCTTTGGAGTGGGCCCGAACGCCAGAGGGAATCCTCCGCTCGATGCCGCAATCCTGCCGACCTCTTCGGCCGTCAAGATACTGTCGTAAATCTGAACGTCGTCGACGACTCCCTGGAACCACCCCATGCCGTGTCCTGAGTTAGAACCCACGTAGTAACGATCGCCATCGCCCCACAGCGTGCCAGCGACGTCAATCGACGGGGCATCCTCTTCACCATTAACATATAGCTGCATGGGACTATTGTTGGCGGCCGCGATAGCCACGTGATACCACTCATCCGCCTCCACCAGCGTCGTTCCCGCTACGTTGCGCTCGGAACCGACCCACAGGTAGTGATGAAACGCACCTTGAGGATTAATGCGGAGCTGGTGAGACCAATGGGTGGTCGGACCTGAACCGCTCGTGCGTGTAATGACACCGGCGGCATCCGTACGCGCCGGTCTGACCCATAAGGTAATAGTGTAGGCCGAGGGATTCGCCGAAGGCAGATGAACGAAATGGCTCACGCCATCGAACTCAATTCCTTGCCCTATGCTGCCCGTCACATACACGGGCGATCCTCCATTGAATGTCCCATGCACCCCTCCGACAGAGTCTTCCAGATTTCCGTCGAATCGCCAGTGTCCCACCAATTCAGCGGAGGCACCGTTTACCATGATCAGCACCGAAACAAAAGAGATTAGAAAGGTTAGTTTCTTGCACATACTAATCCTCCTTCAAAAAAGTAAGGTTGAGATGAACAACAATAATCATATCTTTTCTTCGGTTTATCATTTTGTCCATATCTACCCAGAGTATTTCTTAGGATTTAAGAGCACTCTTTCTCTGAAGAACCGACTTTCAAATCGCAAAGCAAGAGATCGATCTTCAAAAGGTGCAACTTGTGCTCTATTGCTCTGTGCCCTATCGGCGACTCTCAAGAAAAGCTGAAAATCTCTGCTGCTGTAAAGCCTAAGAACCACGTCCTACCTCTTTGACAATATAACAGACCTGATGGCCTTGCGTCAAGCAAAAGTTCAGTCATAGCCGTATCACCAAGTCGAAAAGCTGTTCAGGTAAGCTGCGAACATAGGCTGACATGTCATAACAATGAACGGGGCCCGTACCGAATCAATCGATACGGGCCCCGAACTAAAGCAAATCCCGATGTCAGTCCAGCGCGCTCTTTAAGGAGCCGTCTGTGGTCGATACAGCCGGATATCGTCAAAGTACATCTTGCCCGAGCCGCCTGCCGCCGGACTGTTCTTGGTGCCAAAGCCAATGGTGATCGTGTTGACGCTGGTGAGGTTCACGCCCTGGAACGCCTGCAGGTCGATGACCCACTCGGTCCATGTCGCGATCTGCGCCGCTTTCGGATCGGCATTATAGACCACTGCGCTGCCGTTGAGAGCGACGTACATGCGCTCGGCGGCATTGGCCGGATCGCCTCTGAACCACAGCGATAACCTCGTCACGCCTTCCTCGGTCCAGTCGCGCGGATAGACCAGCGTCAGGGTTGCCTCGGAGGTCTTGAGGCTGTTGTTGTAGGAATAGGGCATCGACTGATCGCCGCTGTGAATGATACTTTGCTCGGCATAAGGAGGCATGTCATTGCCAACGAGCGCTCCGTTTGTCGTTGGGGTTGCAAAGCCGTCTATCCACTTGTCGAATATCCTGTTGCTCGCGGGGTCAGGCGGGTCAATGTCATTGTAGGACTCAAAATCGTCCACGGGAAGGAAATCGCCTGTGGCAAAGCTCCACACGAGACCTTTCACGGTGCCTGTATTGTAAACCGCATCCACACGCCAGAAATAAGGCGTCTGCCAGGCGAGTTTCCCGGGATCGTAGCTTTCCGCACCCAGGGCCTTGCTGCCCTTATACTCGGGCGAGCTCGTCGCGGCGTTCTTCACGGCGTCTTTGTCCGTGCCGAAGTAAACCTGGTGCGAAGCCGCGCTTGTTGCCGGCGTCCAGCTCAGTTGAGCTACCATCTGCACGCCCGTGGCGCCGTTGGCCGGCTGCGGATCGCCCGCAGCGCCGGGCGTCGTGAAGGCCCAGACCTGGCCTTTGTGCCAGGCCGCCGCGTCAAACTCATCCACTCGCCAGTAGTAAACCTTCTCTGATTGAAGCGTGCTCGGGGTGTAGGTCGTTATACCCAGCGGGGGCGCTCCGGCGGCGTTGCTCACGGTGTCAAAATTGTCGCCAAAATAGACGGCATGCAATTTCGCCCCGAATCCTGCTGTCCAGCTCAGCTTCGAGTCCAAGGCCACAAATTCGGCCCCATCCGCCGGGGTAGGGTTATAAGCCGTCCTGGGCGGAATACTGAAGCGCCAGATAAAGCCCTCGTACTTGGTGGCACCGTTGGCCTCGACTTCGTCAATTCGCCAGTAGTAGGTCGTGCCCGGGACAAGGCCGTCCGGGTACGGAACACCCGGAAAGCCAACAATAAAAGACGTCGTGGCCTGGTTACCATAGAAGGTGCCGCCGGTGCCGTTTTTCACGTCGTCATAATTTTCGCCGAAGTAAACGTCGTGTGAGGCCGCCGTTTCTCCCGGCAGCCAACTGAGACCCGCCCATGTATCCCTAAGTATAGCGCCATCAGCCGGGGTGGGATCGAACGCATATTTGCTGGAATATTCGATATGCAATGCAAGTGTATTCCCAGCCGACAGAACACTTCGAATGGCAGTGGACTTAGTGACGGGATCGTCCCCGATGATCAGCGCCAGCGCATTGCCGGAGGCCCAGCCGGGCTGATTAATCAACTCCTGTATGACAGTAGAGAGGTTTGGCGTCCGCTGGTCGGGGCCACGCGCTCCACTCGTCCAGTTTGGCAGATTGCTCCACGCGACGTACACCGACGTCCTTGGGGCGGACGATACGGCTCCGTTGCCCGTGAAAGCCCCAGGATTTGGCTCCAGCCGACCCCAGATGGCAAGATTAACAGTTGCACCAGTCAACTTCTCATTATCCGCGGTGAACTGGACCCAAGCGTTCGTTACGGTCACGCCTTTGGGAACCTTGACATTCACAAAGCGGAGACCTATTAATTGGGGAGTTCCAGGGTAATCCTCATAGACCAATTCCAGGTCGGAACTACCCGTATCCAGGTCGCCACTGCTGAGATCCTCCTCGATGCCCTCGCCGCTTGCAGTATCCCACACCCCGGCCCCAAAGACCATGTTTGTACCGCCCAGAGCCAGCACCGAGACACAAGAGATCAGAAATAGCATTTTTTTGTACATAATAGTCCTCCTTCAAAAGAGAGACACATATTGAAATGAGTGAATCATCACACTTGCCTTCACAACGCTTTAGCCCCACTGACCCGGGCAAGCTCATGCTCATATATACCATACTGTGACTATAGAGGTCAAGCGCAATCCGAGATTGTCCACGGTTTCGCGTGTAATTGTGCAGAAAAGCGCAGTGATCCGGTCACGGTGTGCCGGGGGTGGGGGCGGCGGGGCGCCAGCTTTCGGGCCAGGCCCA
>CAYWZW010000092.1:0-17967 GCA_964462945.1 uncultured Pirellulales bacterium | reverse complement strand
GCAACGCGGCTGAGCCACTGTACGTGGCGGTCTCAAACAGCGCCGGCCAGCCTGCGGTCGTGGTCCACAGTGACACAAACGCAGCCACGACAACCACGTGGACGGAGTGGGTGATTCCGCTTCAGTCGTTTGCCGACAAGGGCATCAACCTCAAGAACGTTGACAAGATCGCACTTGGCTTAGGCACAAGGGGCAACATGACGGCGCCCGGCGGTTCCGGCAAGATGTACTTCGATGACATCCGGCTGTATCGGCCAAGAACGGCTCCTTAACCCAAACCCGCGTCAGCGACATTTAGATTCGCATCCGTTCGGGGCCTGCACCAATCGATAGGGTGTAGGCCCCGTTTCTTTTGTTCTGTAGAGCAGGATTGCACGGCGGGAACATGCAGGCATGGAAAGACCCGGACACCAGGTCAGGAAAAAAGAAAACCCTCAAATGGAATGTGAGGGTTTTCGAGGTGCCGAGATTTTGTTCGTTCAGCTTTGACGGTTAATTGCTATCCTGCGGATTATTTCTGGGATGAGCGTTGTCATAAACCTCTTTGAGCCTTCTCGTGGTCAGATGCGTGTATATTTGTGTGGTTGACAGCGACTGATGGCCGAGCAATTCCTGGACGCTCCTCAGATCGGCACCGTTGTTCAGCATGTGCGTTGCAAAGCTGTGACGCAAGGTGTGCGGGCTGATCGTCGGGTCCAGTCCGGCCATTTTCAGATACTTGTCCATCTTGCGGCGGACGCTGCGCGTGCTGAGCCTTTGGCCGTGCTTGTTGACGAACAAGACCTTGGAGTCAAAATTACCGTTGCTTTGCGCGCGTTTATTTCTATACTCCATATAGTGCTGTATAACCTGCAGAGCCGATGAGCCAATCGGTGCGATTCTTTCCTTCTTGCCTTTGCCTCTGACATGCACCACTTCGCCCAGGAAGTCAACATCATCCATATTCAACGCCACGAGCTCGCTGACCCTGATGCCGGTGCTATAGAGCGTCTCAAGAATGGCCCTGTCTCGTGCACCCAGCCATGTATTCACCGGCGGCGTACCGAGCAGCTTCTTGATTTCGTCATATTCGAGGAATCGCGGCAGCTTCTTCTCCTGTTTGGGCGTCCGGATGGACATGACCGGGTTGGAGCCGATGTGGTTTCTCTTGACAAGAAACTTGTAAAAGCTGCGGAGGGTGGCCAGCTTGCGGGCCACCGTGGCTTTTGAATAGTTCCGTTCATTGAGAAAAACCAGATACCCCCGGACGGCTTCCGTTGTTGTCGTCAGAAGCAGCTGGTCGATTCTCAGCTCGACCTGCGTCGCCACGGCGGTAGCCATGTCCCCTTCATGCGGGGCCAGTGACATCGGTTCTGTATCTGCCGAAGCACTCTCCGATGTGCCCTTGCGAAACTCGCAAAATTGTGTCAGATCCGCGCCGTAGCATTTGGCTGTATGCTCCGAAAAGCGCCTTTCAAATCTGAGGTAATCTAAGAACTTGTGGATAATGATACTGTCTTCCATAATCTACCTATCTATCTATTTAGTATTGCCGGAGGTTTTTGTAATCTGCTCAAACTACAACTTCACTCGTTCGTATCTCGACAGAGGCCCTCGGGACTAACTCGTGTGAATCTGGGCATCTGTGTTTTCGCCTAAAAGTTCGTCGGCCTGGCCGATAAGCGACTGGGTGAGCTTGAAACTCAGCACGGCCGCGTCAAACCAATCGAAGTCCGTCCGCTTGTCTTTTGCCTGATCGATCAGGGCGTCGAGAAGCTCATCTTCCCTGCCGCTTTCGTAACGAAAGATGTACTTCTCTGTCCCTTTGTTCAAAACCAGTTGTCGCTTCATCTTTCTCATTACACTCAGGCAAAACGGGCCGGCCCACGTCACGCCGCCAACCTTTTTACAGAGACCACTCTCATTTGTTATCGGCCTGAAAGCAACTTACTAAAGGACAAATCTCAGCTTTCTTCAGTGAACGTGATAAAATCGACGCTCTGAAAAACGCTACAACGCTTTTATCGGCCAATAAGCCTCCCGGCTTTACAAATTGCGCGTGAATATGAGCAAATTCTGGAGGTAAATGTGGAGAATCTTTACGGGTGACTTGTCATTCCAGGGCCTTGATCCTGCTTACGTAGAGGCCTTGAAGAAAACTCTCCCATCCTTTTCCTCGGACTGAACAAGCTTTTGACGCTGAAGGTCAGTGACGTGTAGTAGCGCTTCATCGTGGCTCATGCCAAGGCCCGCACATATGTCCTTCAGCGAGCACGGTCTTCGTTTCAGCATTGATAACAGCGTTTCGGCTTTGTAGCCTGTTGGAGAATGAAGTTCCAGCGTCTCTTGGGCTTTGCTGTCGGTGAGCGTGTTGCGACGGGCCGCCGGAAAATCAGCGACAACTTCGCACCTGGGGCCCAGCCTCGCGGCTATGGCCTGCAACCTCTCAGCATCCAACGGCACAATGTTTGGATCGGCCGTAGGCCGCACGGCTGTGTTGAGCTGTATCTTGTCGGGCCTGATGCGATCGGCCGCCTCTTTAATCCTGGCGATCTGATCGGGACCCGTATTTATGCCTTCGACGAGGAAAACTTCAAGCCATATCTGGCCGGCAAATTCATCTCTGAATGCGCACAAGCCTGAAATTACCTTCTCAACACTGATAGCTCGGCAGGGGCAGTTGATTCTCTGGAATGTCTCTTTATCAGCGGCGTCCAGCGAAGGCATCACGACGTCGGCCTTGGCGCAGTCGGTCCGTACGTCGGACCTGTAAAGGAGTGTGCCGTTGGTTAGTATGGCGACGGGGATGTTGGTGATTTTTCTTATGCCGTCCACGAGATCACCGAGCCGTACATGCAGCGTCGGCTCACCCGAGCCGGCGATGGTGACGTAGTCAGCGGCTACGCCTTCTGCCAGTGCCTCTTTCAGCTCCGCTAAGACCGATTCGATGGGCACGTAGTCTCTTCGTTCGACGGTTTTCTCAAGGGTCTTGCCGAGCTGACAATAGACGCAATCCAGCGTGCAGACTTTGAACGGCACGATATCTATGCCGTAGCTTCGGCCCAGCCTGCGCGAAGGCACGGGCCCATATAGATATTTTTTTTTCTCTGGCATGTATCTATTCGCGTATGACCTGAAATATTTTTTTGCAGACTATCAGTAACTCTTCGAGCCAGTTTATCGGCATGATGCAGGCGGCGTCGGACTTGGCTTTGTCCGGTTCGGTATGAACCTCAAGAAAGAGACCGTCGGCGCCGGCCGCGACGGCCGCCTTGGCGAGTACCGGGGCCATCTCTCGCCGGCCTGCGCTGGCGCTGCCGAGGCCCCCCGGCTGCTGCGTGCTATGCGTCGCGTCGAAGATGACCGGGCAGCCCAGTTTCTTCATCGTGTCAATGGCCGTCATGTCGTTGACCAGCCGGTTGTAGCCGAAAAACGTGCCGCGTTCGGTCAGCATGATCTTGTCATGCCTGCACGCGCGAATCTTCTCGACGACGTTCTTCATCTCTTCGGGCGAAAGGAATTGGCCCTTCTTAATGTTGATGGGCTTGCCCGTGCGCGCACAGGCACAGAGCAAATCGGTTTGCCTGCATAGAAAAGCGGGGACCTGGAGACAATCGACCACGTCGGCGACCGGGCCGGCCTGGGCGGGTTCGTGCACGTCCGTCATCACGGGCAGGTTTGTCTGCCGGCGGACCGCTGCCAGGACCTCCAGACCCTTTTCCAAACCCGGGCCGCGAAAGCTGTTCAGGCTGGAGCGGTTGGCCTTGTCGAAACTGGCCTTGAAGATTATTCCTACGCCGGTCTTCCGGCTGATGTCCAGAAGTCTCCTGGCGATGTTCAGGCAACCGGTCTTGCTCTCAATCACGCAGGGCCCGGCCATGGCGAACAACGGAGCATCCGACCCGATTTCGATCTGGCCGATCTTGAAGTTCGCTTTTCTCATATCCAGCTCCAGGCTCCCGGCACTCAGAATTACCCTATAGCCCTGATAATCCTGGTTCTAATCCCTGCGGGCTTTGCGCCTTCCGGTACGATACACTTGACGGCATGTGGTATGACGTCGATTTCTACCGGCAGGGCCGGCCCCGGATCACCGTCGATTTCAGTCCTGATAGAGGCCGTGTTCGAACTTACGGCGATGTTCTTGCCCTGACGATAGATGACGTCGCGCCTGTTGGCGTGGTGCTTCAGAATCGTCATCAGCGAGTGCTTGGCCAAGTGAACTTGAGACGCACATCTGTAAACACACACGTCCAGCAAGCCATCGCCAAAATCTGCAAAGTGCAATATTTGCAGGCCGACCGCGTATCGTGAGATGTTTCCGACAAACACCAGTCCGGGACCGTCGAAAATCTGCTCTCCGTCAACCTCGACCCGCATCGGCTTAAATTTGTACTCCCAGAACGTTCTCCAGATCGGCCAGAAGTAATCGAAATGGTTGATGTGCCCCGCTCGCTGCTCGCTCATCCGCCTGACGACCTCGCCGTCAAACCCAAAACCGGCGATGGAAGTAAAACACTTGCCATTGGCTCTGCCCAAATCCAGAGGTCGAATGTATCCTGCTTCAAACGTCCTGATTATCGTTTTTACTTTGGCATCGAAGCCTAATTCGTTTGCGAGCAGATTCTCCGTCCCGTGGGGTATGATGAGCAGGGGCGTGTCGCTTCCTTCCAGACCGTGGGCGACCTCTCGGATGGTGCCGTCGCCCCCGACAGCAACCACCAGGGCACAGTCGTGATCGACTGCGGCATCGGTCGCCAATTCACGGGCGTGCGTCAGAGACGTGGTCAGACTGCCTCTGACCTCGAATCCCTTCTTGACGAGGTATTGCTCGAACCGGCGCCCGATGAGCTTGCTGCTGGTGGCGCCGGCTTTGGGATTCACAATATAGGCAATGTAGCCGTCGTCCGGTTTCATATTTCGCATCCTGCGGCGCGTGAGCTGATTCCCAGACCATCCTCTACCCGCCGCGACGATCCAGCTTTTCCTTCGTCAGCATCGCGTAACTTTTTGCGATGTGCGGTAAGTGGGCCAGTCCCAGGCTCTTTTGTACATCGGCGATCTTGTCATCGTCCGGCCCCTCTATTTCCACAAAATCGCCCAACAGCGGCAACTTGTCCAGAGCGACCTCACATCCACCGAGCCGCCAGAGCCGCCGATTCTTCTCGACAACCAGTATTGCTTCATACCCCAGTGCCGCGAGCAGCTTCCGCGTCGAATCCGCGTCTTCGACTTCAATCTCTATTTCCTGCCTCTTTTTGAAGTTGCTTTTTTCCTTGGCGCCTTTGTAAGTCAGAAAAAACTCCTCGTTGCCACCGACCCACTGCCGCCGCAATCGAAGACACCGATCATTTGCCGTCAAGGTCGCGCTTGCATCGTCAAAATGATAATCCGTCTGCAACTGATCGGCCAGAAACTCGGCGCCCAGTTCGCCCAGCTTGCGCTCTATCTCCGGCAGCGAATCGACCTTCAACTTTGCTTCAATCTCGACACACATCTTATGAGCGGATCAGGTGATGATACTTACTATTCTCGGCTTTGCGACAATGACTTTCCTGGCAGGTTTGCCGCCCATGGCAGCCTTCACCTTTTCGCTGGCGAGCGCTTCGCTTTCTATCTGCTCTTCGTCCGCATCGGCGGCAACAACGATCCTGTCCTTGATCTTGCCGTTGACCTGCACTGCCAATTCGATTTGCTTTTCTTTGATAAGCTCTTTGTCGTAGTCGGGCCAGGGCTCGTACGCGAGACTCTCCGCATGGCCGAGCCTTTCCCAGAGTTCTTCGGCGATGTGAGGCGCGAACGGAGCCAGAATCAGGACAAGCTTCCAGACGACTGCTTTGGGCCTGACGGTTTGCCTGCCGAGATGGTTGACGAAAATCATCATCGCACTGATGGCCGTGTTGAAGTTGAACGTCTCGATATCAGCACCGACTTTCTTGATCGTCTGATTCAGCAGTCTAAGCGTCGCCTCATCGGCCTGGGCGTCTTGGACCGCCTCGTCGAGCTCGCCGGTATCTTTATCGACAACCGCCCGCCAGAGCTTCTGCAGGAACCGGTACACGCCTTCGACGCCCTGCATGCTCCAGGGCTTGATGGCCTCCAACGGGCCCATGAACATCTCGTAAAGCCGCATCGAATCGGCCCCGTAATCGGTGATCACCTTATCGGGATTGACCACGTTACCGCGGGACTTGCTCATCTTCTGGCCGTCCTCGCCTAAGATCATGCCCTGATTGATCAGCTTCTTGAAAGGCTCTTTCGTACTGACGTAACCGAGGTCATAGAGGAGCTTGTGCCAGAATCGAGCATACAGCAGGTGCAGCACGGCGTGCTCGGCCCCGCCGATATACAGATCGACCCCGCCGTTGGCCATCCAGTATTTTTCTTTCTCCGGCGCCCAGCCCTGCCGGTCGTTGTCAGGATCGAGGTACCTCAGATAATACCAGCAGCTACCGGCCCACTGAGGCATGGTATTGGTCTCGCGCTTGGCCTTCGAGCCGTCGGGCAGCGTGACCTTGATCCAATCGGTCGCATTGGCCAACGGCGGCTCGCCCGTTCCCGAAGGCTTATAGTCTTTCACCGCCGGCAGCTCCAGCGGCAAATCATCTTCCGAAATCGCGATGACGCGACCATCCTGCGTATGCAGAATAGGAAACGGCTCACCCCAGTACCGCTGCCGGCTGAAAAGCCAGTCGCGCAGCTTGTAGTTAACCATCCTCTTCCCGAGGCCGCTCGATTCTAACCAAGTCGTGATCTGCGACTTTGCCTCTGTTGTCTCGAGGTGGTAGAGCGATATCTCCCGGTTTGCTGAATTGATCGCCAGACCGTCAGAAACAAAGGGCAAGACTGTTTCAAAAAAGAGTTCAGGCTGTGAGACAAACCGCCGTTCAAGCTCTTCATCCGCAAGTGGGACCGCGCCATCAGCGGGCAACTCTAACATGAAGTTGTCGCTGCGTACCGGCCGGACCACCGGGACAATAGGTAAGTCGAAACGACGTGCAGACTCGAAATCCCTCTCGTCATGAGCTGGAACAGCCATAATAGCACCGGTACCGTAGCTGATCAGCACATAGTCCGCGAGCCAAATCGGAATCAACTCGTCGTTAACTGGGTTGGTCGCAAAAACGCCGGTGAAGACACCGGTCTTCTCTTTCGCAAGCTCGGTCCGCTCCAGGTCACTCCTACGGGCGGCGAACTTGCGGTAGCTTTCGATGGCTTTGAGTGGCGTGCCAGCCCCGCCTTTCCAATTATCCGGGGTGTCGTGAGGCCACTGTTGCGGAATGACACCAGCGTCACGCCAGCGATCAACGAACGGATGCTCCGGCGCCAGAACCATATACGTCGCGCCAAAGAGCGTATCGGGCCTTGTCGTGTAGATGCGAACAACATCTGGGCGTTCGCGAGCGGCAACCTCCTGTGAATCTGGCCAACCCTGGCTTCGCCTCTGATTCTTCCATGCCTCAAAGTCCGTGCCTATGTAAAAATCGACTTCCGCACCCTCGCTACGTCCGATCCAATTGCGCTGCATTTCTTTGATCGACTCGGACCAGTCCACCAACTTGAGGTCTTCCAATAACCGTTCGGTATAGGCCGTTATGCGCAGCATCCACTGGCGCATCGGTTTTCGGATGACCGGGTGGCCGCCGCGCTCGCTTACGCCCCCTATCACTTCCTCATTGGCCAGCACCGTCCCCAGCGCGGGACACCAGTTGACGGGAACCTCCGCCTCGTAAGCCAGGCGGTGATCGTCGATATACTGCTGTCTTTCAACTTCGCTTAGACCATCGGGAATCGGCAACTGCTCAATTGGTTTGGCCTTCTGCTCGGCCTCGTCAAAGTAGCTGTTGAAGAGCTTCAGGAAAATCCACTGCGTCCATTTGTAGTACTTCGGATCGGTCGTGGCGACTTCCCTGTCCCAGTCGTAGCTGAAGCCAAGCGACTTGGTCTGCCGGCGCATATTGTCGATGTTCTTCTGCGTGGTTTCTTTCGGGTCCGTGCCCGTCTGGATAGCGTGCTGCTCGGCCGGAAGGCCGAAGGCGTCCCAGCCGAACGGGTGCAGGACATTGAAGCCCTTTGTTCGCTTATACCGCGCGACGATGTCGCTGGCCGTGTAGCCTTCCGGATGGCCGACGTGCAGGCCATGACCGCTCGGATAAGGAAACATGTCCAGCACATAATACTTCGGCCTGGACGCATCGCAGTCGCGGGCTTTGAACGTCCCGGACTCTTCCCAGAAACGCTGCCATTTCTTCTCTATTTCGCCAAAGCTGTAAATCCCATTCATGGAGCACATCTACTTTTTGTTCTCCTTATCACTGCAACAAACACTCTTTCACACCACGATAAAGCAAATATGCTGGAAAATCCACCAAAAATCGGTTGCAGGCATTGAGAGCTGGCTTGGCTGCATGGTTGTTTTCGCCGGAATGGGAAGAGAGGTACACTCGGGAATGGACACACATCGACAACAAATGTCAAAAGGACTGTAACATTCTGATTGAATCGAAGTCTTATATTAGAGCTGGGATTCGGAATAGATTGTCATTGAGGCCCGGACATGATAAACTCATCTAATCCTGAAACCGAGCAGGATTGCCATTGATAAATCAAGAAATCCGAGAGTCAGCCAAAAAAAGGAGGCTCATCATGAAGTCCAAAGGGTCCGTTCTGATTCTTTTAGCCGTGTTGGTGTTTCCTTGGGAGGTGTCTGGCGAGCAGGTTGCCGACCAGAACGAAGTTCTTAAAATACTCAACAAGGCATCCGAGGCCAATAGATCCCTTCTACATTACGGGAGAGTGCATGCATCCATCCGCCGTATATCTTACGATGAAAAAGGCCAAAAGAGCCGCGAGGCGGTCTATGATATCCGTGCCGTATTCAAAGGTGAGACGATCCGCCTGGACAAAAAAGAGCCGGGAGGAAACCGTGAAAAGACCTGGAGAGCCGTGGCAACGCAAGAGGAGTTCAAAGAATACTCCACGGGGGAAAGGGACGCTTATCTGCGAGAAGCAAAAATGGCCGAGATGCTCTATCCTTACGCGGGATTCCTCCCTTCGAGAAACTCAGCTTTCTGGCATAGCTTTTTGGGATGCGCGGATGATGATTTCTCCTCAAGGACGATCATAGAGAAGGACGTTTCAGATCAGAAGGTTTACATCTTGGACATTGTTTATAAAAAGTACCCGAAAGATTTAGGACGCTATCACTTAGATCCAGCTAAAGGCGGATCTGTACTGAAATTTGAAAGTTTCCATGATTTCGGAAAAGGTTATATCCTGCTG
The DNA here is from genome assembly GCA_964462945.1 of uncultured Pirellulales bacterium. GTDB lineage: Bacteria > Planctomycetota > Phycisphaerae > Sedimentisphaerales > Anaerobacaceae. Next base: position 8,706 of record CAYWZW010000092.1, on the reverse strand, counting down.
AGGCAAGATGAAGCTGAAATGCAACCTACACAGGAGGGAGGTTGGTATCTGAAACGATTCTCGAGCATGGGCTACCGTCCGGATGGAACGTTGCGAAGGAAAGAGGAAATCGAAATCAAGAGTTGTGACTTTTCTTTTGACGTTTTGGATGCGGAATTTACGTGGGAGGCGATGGGATTGCCGAAGGGCACGAAAATCAACGATAAGCGGCTAAACATCAGCTATGAGTACGGGGGGCCTTCCGATCCTGCGCGGAAAAGATCAGGCGAAACGGTTGAAACTCAACAGGAAATACCAGAGGTGGCGAAGGTCTTGTTGGCGGGGATAAAGGACGGAAAAAAGACCAGACAAATATGGCGCAACTTGTATGCACTGATGAATAAGCCCGCGCCGGATATCGATGTGGCAAAGTGGATTCAATCTGAGCCACTCCAGCTTGCTGGTCTTCGCGGGAAAGTGATTGTGTTGGATTTTTGGGCCATTGATTGTGGGCCTTGCCTGGGAGATATTGAAGGTTTGAATAAGATTCACGAACGTGGCAACGCTGAGCCTGTTGTTGTGATTGGCGTGCATTCTCCGACCGGTGATATAGGCGAAGTGGAACGTGTCATGGCCAAATACAAAGTCAAATATCACGTGTGTATCGATTCTGGGGGTGGTTCGAAAGAATACTGGGGCGGGCAGACTTTTCAGAGATATGGCGTTAATGCGATTCCCAGGCCCTTCTTGATAGACATCAAGGGCAATGTCCGATCTGTGGCATCGCCGGTAGAGTTACCGATGCTGGAAAAGCTGATCAAGGAAAGTGCCGACGGCGTTACGGGCGTCAGTCCGTCTGAGCCGGGATGGATCGTCGGCGTCAAGGTAGCACCGGAAAAAATCAGCTTTGGGGTTGTGTCCACAGGTCAGAAAGTGCAAAAGAGTGTCTATATTTATAAGCCCGACGATCCAACTTTCAAAGTGAACATTGTATCACATCCGGATAAACCGACAACGGCCCAGCTTTTCAAGTATCAAGACGAGGAAACGTTCCTCTATGAGATAAAGATTCTCATCACGGGTGGCTTACAGAAGACGAATTATGCATCGCAGATTAAATTGACGACCAACGACACACGGACACCTGAGATACTCATACCGGTAACAGCGAGTGTTGCGTCCGGGGAACCTTAGAGGATTCGGTGAATTCTGGTGAATTGGGGTCAGCCCTTATGAAATAAGTTTTGGTTTCTTTACGCTTGAGGGATACCAGGGACGCACGCTATTTTCCCTCCGACGACCGCCATAGTTCTGTCATTCGCGGGCATACAAAATCCTTCCTTCATGCGCCGCTGGCTGTTCAATCGTGCCTACAATGTCTTTACGCCACTGGAATTCTTCGGGGCGAGTAACGATGATGTCCTTTGGAACGCGGACATCGTGCACCGCAGCCCTGATTTCAAGCTGCTTGGCCCGTTTCGAGCCTTCTACAGGCATGACAATAAGCAGGTCCACGTCGCTGTCAGCCGTGCCGGCACCCCGGGCGTGCGAGCCAAACAGGATTATCTTCTCAGGGTGAAACTGAGTCACGATGCGTTCGACCATCTGCTGGATGTGCTCATTGACAGAGTCTCGTATTCTGACCATTGCATTCATTCCTTTCGCGGCACGCCAAAAAGCATCGCATCACCTCGTCAGTATCATACTCACTGACCGGGCCGGAAACAAGAGAATTCCGAAAAGCAGGAGACCGCGCGGCGGGGATCGGGAAATCAGGTCATCAGGTAGTCCGTCAGAACTGCCGGATCAGGAAATCAGGGGATGAGGCAAACGAGCATCAAGAATCGAGTATCCAGCATCTCCCTATGGGACGCCTTACGCCGGAGCATCAAGCATTCGCGTTTATTCCCATTCGGCAGACTCAGGACAGGCTTACCAGCGCTAAGGAACAAGGGCAAGATGCCCTCGCCACATCGAAAATCCCCCGGGGGGCTTAGAGCTTCCACATCCCATCCGGGCGGACCTGGAGCACGCCCGTGTCGCGGTAGAAGCTCAGCATCGCCACGGCGTAGCTCACCAGCGCCTGGTCCGCCTCGTTTTGCGCATCGAACAGGTCACGTTGGGCATCAAGGACCCGGCGGCTGCTGGCGCGGGCGTACTGCATCAGTGCGTTGGTTTTTCGAAAGCGTTCCTGGGCCAGTTTCAGGCCCTCGGATTGAAGCCGGTATCGCTCGGCCGCTTCGGCCAGGTCGCGGTAGGCCTGACGGACCTCCAGGGCGACCGTATCGGAACCCAGGTCGTATTCCCGCTGCTGCTGGTTCAGCGTGATCAGGGCCTTGCGATAGACGTTCTGTTCAGGGACCCGGTCCAGCGGCAGACCCAGCTCAAGGTCCAGAAGATAATCCTCGGTCAACTGCACGTTCCGACGGTTGCCCCGTCGTCCTGAAACGACGTCGGCTGAGCCGGTCAAGTTCAGTTCCGCCCGCAGAGCGTCAGCGGCGACATAGACTTTTCGCTGCGCATCAATCACGGCATCCGCCCGGTTCACTATGTCGAGCCGGCGCGACAACGCGGTTTCGATGGCTTCAGGCTCATTAAAATCAATCGGGGCGGCGCCCGTTTTTCTCAGGTCGTCCAGCACGCCCTGGTCCAGTTGAAACTCGGCCGTGGCCGGCAAAGACAGCATGATCTTGAACTGGTCGAGCAGAAGCTCGTATTCTTTCTTCGCTTGAACGTAGGTGTCTTGGGCCAGCAGCACCTCCTGGCGGACCTCGTCCAGCTCAAGGGCGGGCAGGCGGCCTGCATTGGTCAGTTTCTCCACGCGATCGGACAATCGCGCCAGAATATCGTAGTTTGCTTCTGCGTTTTTCATCACGTCATAGAGTCTCAGAACCTCGTAATACTGAGCGAACACTGAGACGACGAACGTCTGGCGGAATCGACCGAACGAGCGGAGCTGGTAAAGCGTGTCGCGCTCGGCCTGTGTGAGACCCTCCAGCACCACCTTGGGGTCGCTGCCTCGAAGCAAGGGTTGTGTGACCGTGGCAGTCAGGACGGACGCCAGCCCGCTGCGCAAGTTGCCGGTCAGAACGTCAACATAGGCGCCCGAGACCTTCGTGGTAATCATGGTGCCGGCGGCCAGCAGCCGATTGAAGCCCAGGTTCGCCTCGATCCCGGTCATCGAGTCGTTCCAGTCGGCCCCGTATCCGCCGCTGAATCCCCCGAAGTACTGAGTCTCGAACTGGTGCCGCACCAGCCTCAGGTCCAGCGCCGTCGTGTAAAGCAGCTCTTTCTGAGCCTGATAGTCCCGGTTATGAGCGGTCGCCATCGCCACGACCTGAGCAAGGCTCAGCACGCCGCCGGCAGGGATCGTCTTTTCAATTTTGACGTCGTTGGGCGATGCAGGTACGTCGCTGATTCTGTAGTTGGCCCTGGCTCCAAATTCGTCCCGCCACTTTTGGTCGATGATGCCATAGACTTGCTCGTCCGCCTGGGCCTTATAGTCCTGTGGTGTGCACCCCGTCAGGGTAGAGAGGCTGACAAGGCTGCATATTATGCAGTACGGAAGTCTTCTACTGTAAGCATTGCCCGTCATCTATGCTGCACCTATTTCTTCCAGTCCTCAAGCGAATCGGTGTTTCCCGAGCTGGCATCGTCGCCGCTGTCGGCAGAGCTACAGGGTGCCCACCGCCACTAACTCGCCCGAGACCAGCTCGAGACGCTCAGGGATTCTTATCACGATAGGCCGTCCCCACTGGGGAATGGCCGGGTTTCGCCACAACTGCTCGGGCATCAGCTCCATGGTGGGACCGACGGACGTCACCTCGCAGCGTGCTTTCTGTTCCGGCGGTCTGCTCTTGACGATTTCAACCACGGTCTTCTCTCGCACCAGCCCCAACTGGCTTTCGCTGACATAGGCCACGATTTCGCTGGGCTTGAACTCGGCTACCGCCAGTATGGTGTCACCGGCCCGGACCACCTCGCCGGCCCTGCGTATGACGTCCTCGCCGGGCCTGCGAAGGATCGTCTGGTTCGCCTGGCCCTGAATCGGGATCACAATGCCCGTGAACGGGGCCTTCATCTCTACCGCGCGACGGGACTTCAGCGACTCAAGCTGTTCCACCAGCCCGCGAACCAGCTCCTCCTGGACGCGTATTTCTTTTCGTATCACGTCCAGGGCGCTGTCCACCGAGGGATGCGTCAACTGGCGCTGGGCGAATTCATTGAGCCTCTTGCGGGCCAGCTCCAAATCCCGCTCGGCCTGCTCCAGCATGTGCTGGTTCTCTTCCACCTTCTTCGCCAGGCTGTCGTGCTGAACCTTCACTTTCTGCAATTCATAGGGTGCGACCGCTTCTTCTTTGAGCAAAGCCTCGGTGATTTTCACTTCGACCGCCAGGTCGTCCAGGACGATTTGGTCGGATGCTATCTGCGCCCTCAACCCCAGTATCTGAAGCCTCGCCTGGTCGGCATCGACGAGAAATCGTCTCATCTCCGCAGCGAGGTTGATCTCTCGATCAGCCTTTTCAGCCAGCAGAGCATCCTGCGTGGGGACCAACTGCGCCGTCAGGTGCTCTATCTCCGCCACGGCAGCGGCCAGTTGTGAGCTCAATTCAGCCTCCAGCAGTTGCTCATTATCAAGGACCGTATCGATGACCGCTAACGTTTGTCCTACGTCAACCTGTTCAAACAAATCAACATGTACGCTTTTCAACCGCCCCGTGCACGTGGCGGCGATCTGACTCACCTGGCCCCGCGCCATCCCTAAAACTTCGAACCGTTGTGAGCGACGAGAAAAAAGCCCGATGATACACGCGACGGCCCCCAGCCACACCAGGACCGGAAGAAGGTGCAGACGCCAATGAAACGGAAAGCTTCCAAGACCCATCCTTTTCATACCGAGCCTAAACCTCCAGGAGCCGTTCCTGCATTGTCAGGCTGATATTCTCAAGGCCCTCAATGTCTTGCAGCTCAGACAGCATCTGTTCGCTTTTTGCCGTATTTCGTATTATCAATTGGTAGGCATATTCAGTTTCAGAGGCGCCGAAGCCGCTGTCTTGCGCGGATATCAGGGTAAAGCTGCCGCAGAAACGCCTGAGAATAGCGGGAATGGGGCTGTCGGGTCCGATGCGGCCCCTGAAAGTAAACCTCAGAAAGCCGTTGTGTGGTTCATGCGTTCCGAAGCCGGTCACATACAGGTATATGGCAATCAAGCCCAGAATAATAGTCCCGACAATGGCGACGGCATATCGCTGAGAGCCTGCCGCCATGCCCACCACGAGGGAACAGAAAATGAACGCTACGTCCCTGGTATCTTTGATGATGTTGCGAAAGCGTATAATGGCCAATGCCCCCATCAGCCCAACGGCGGTGATGATGCTGCTGCCGATGACGGCCATGACCATGGCCACGACGACGGTGATCATGATCAGCGATTGCACAAAGGACCGTGAATACGACAGGCCGCTGTGCGTAAAGTAATACACCCAGGCCAGAGCCTGTCCGAGAACGAAGGCCAGTAAGAGTGACAGGATAATGGCCTCCGGTGTAAAAGCTCCCCCGGTTGAAGAGGCCCCTTCCAATATTTGCCAGACTCTGTCCATAATCAATACACCACCCACTGGGGGGCACAGAACCTCAATGAGCAGGACTCTTTGATCGACGAAGCGTACTTCGATATTGACTGCTGCTGCAAGTTGAAGTACTTGACCATGTGGCTCAGCCACGCCGGGTAATGGTCGGTAAACTTGATCTCCAGGACCACGCCCCCCACGCAGTAGGGATTCCGCTGCCATCCCCGGCCGCCGAGCCGGACTTCGGGCAGGCTGGTCACCTTGTAGGCAAGCTCTCGATCAAAGGTGACTCTGACCCTGTGGTGCGACGTGTCTTCGTAGGCCTGCCGCATGTAACGAACGAGGATCGCCGGCTTGGCTTTGATACTGTTAATGTACAATTGGAACTGGTTAATCGTTTCCACATCGGCGGTATAATTCTGCGGCGGCAGAGGCCGTCCGGCGAGCAGGATCGGCAAATCTCGATCCATCACGCGCGCCCGGCTCTTGATAATGATCGTGTTCATCCGGCGTTTGATCTCGAAGAAACGGGGATAATCCAGCTCATCGGTATAGCTGCGGATGCGCAGCTTAATGCGATTCTTGAATCCCCGGAGACTTTCCTGGCAGAGCTGCAGGTCCTCCGAGTCCAGATAGAGACTCACAATCGGATAGTCGCCGCTTCGCTGCAGCTTGCAATACCGATCCACTTGCAGGTAGGGTTTGACGAACTGCGCGATCGCCACGGCCATGGACTCGGTGATATGATACTTCATCTCGTAGCGGCATCGAAGTGTGCGGTCGTCGGCTGGTGCACCCGTTTCTTTTTCTCCGCCGGAGTTGCTCTTTTGGGCGGGAGAATCCGGATTCTGCTCGGGAGTGTGTTTTGCCGACTTGCCTTCAAACATAATAGCCCTTGTTGCCAGACCGTTTAGTCTGCCAACGGAGAAACTGTCAACTCCTTTCAATTAGCCTAATAGTGGCTGCTCTGCACTCTTATCGGACGCGTTCCGCCTCCCGGCAATTACAGAGATGCCCCTGTGCGTTGTCGATGCTGCTTTCCACCGTCCAGCCGCAGTATCCACATAACAATCTTCCCTATTCTAACATATAAAGAGTGGCTAAGTCAACAGTATTTTGGTTCTTGGGGATGGGTTGGGCCGGCCGGATTGTCTCTTGCTACTCGCGGCCGCAAAGACCGATAAGGTCGAAGGCAGGCCGCCGCAAGGACGAATCCATAGCTCCTCGAACGGAGCCGCCGGACCGAGCCGGCATGGATGTTCCGGCGCAGGCGGTTTTTCCTTGACGGGCAGTGGTGATTCCCATTAAATTCTTGCTCGAATTGGCTAATTCGCCGGGGAGTACACCCCGATAAAATGGGGACAGGCATTCGGGCCTGCAATCCCTGCTCTTGCGGGGCGGAATGATCATAGGGCCAAGCGTAGCGGCCCACAGAATCAATCTGGTGGACACAGATAAATAATATCGTCATCCCTGCAAAACCTGTCCCTTCAACAGAGTTTACCCTGAGCGCAGTCGAATGGGTTCAGGGCAGGCTCTGAGCACGGTGAAGGGGCAGGGACAATAGTCAATAATCAATATCGAAGATCCGGCCTTTCTTGGACGGAGTCAATTCTCTATGCCACCGAGGACACAGACGCCGTCCTGAGCGCAGTCGAAGGAGAACACCGAGAAATAAATCGTCAATCGAAAATCGTCAATCGCAAATCTACTTGGCTTGCCACCACAATCTCGGATAGTCCTTCCCTTCGAGAATCCACCATAAGTCCTCCGTCCCGTTTGCCACCTCCCCCACGAAGTCCCAGCCGGCGTCGAGAAACGTGGCGGCCGTCTGCATCTCCGCCGTGGTCTTGCCTATACCACCCGCACTCGTGGCTTGGCCTGAGGTCTGGGTGTCCCAGAAAGAGGCGGTTGCACACTCTACCCAAGAGAACCCCACCAGCCCGCCGACTCTGTAACTGCCATTGACGGCGCCCGTGCTGTAGCAGTAGGTCACAGAACCTTGGTTGTATCCCGCCAGTCCGCCGACGGAAGAATTTCCGCTGACTGAACCTGTGCTGTAGCACTGGCTCACAGTACCATTGTAGTTGTTACCCACGAGCCCGCCAGCAGAATACTGCCCAGTAACGCTGACAGTACCGGTGCTATAGCATTCGGTCACAGTACCTTCGTTGTTATAACCCACTAGTAGTCTGTAACAGTTGATATACAGGGTTAGACGTCTTCTTGCCGATATTGAAAATAAACGCATATCGGTAAGGAGACTGCAAATGAAGAAGTATGCGGTAGAATTGACAAGTGAAGAGCGAAAGCAGTTAGAGGAATTGGTCAGGAAGGGCAAGGTGGGCGGCTACAAGATCCGCCGCGCCCAGATGCTCTTGAAGGCAGACCAGGGTAAGGGAGGTCCTGGTTGGCCCGACCAGCAGATAGCGGAGGCGTTTGGAGCCCATCTGACGACCGTGGAATGTTTGCGAAAGCGGTTGGTGGAAGAGGGTCTGGAGGCCGCATTAGAACGCCACAAGCGTCAAAATTACGCTCACAAGCTCGATGGGGATGCGGAAGCTCGGCTCATCGCTATAGCCTGCAGCGAGCCCCCCGAGGGTCGCAATGAATGGACCTTGCGCCTCCTGGCGGATCGGCTGGTGGAGTTGTCTGTGGTCGATCGTATCTCTCACATGACGGTCAGCCGGACACTGAAAAAAACGATCTCAAGCCCTGGCTAAGCGAACAATGGTGCATTCCACCCGAGGCGGATGGCGAATTTGTGGCCTGTATGGAGGATGTTCTTGAGGTCTACAAAAGGCCCTATGATCCCAAGTTTCCAAAGGTCTGTTTCGATGAGACCAACCGGCAATTGATCGCCGAAATGCGCAAGACGATTCGGGGTAAACCCGGTCAGCCCCAACGGAAGGATTATGAGTATCATCGCAACGGTGTGGTCAATTTGTTTATGATGTTTGAGCCGTTAAGAGCCCGGCGGCATGTGAAAGTCACCGATCAACGGACTCGCAAGGACTTTGCCGAATGTATTCGAGACCTTGTGGATGGGCATTACCCTGATGCCGAAAAGATGGTCCTGGTGCTGGATAATCTCAATACGCACACGAACGGATCGCTTTATGAAGCCTTTGAACCCGCTGAGGCGCGTCGCTTGGCT
>CAYWZW010000091.1:0-18651 GCA_964462945.1 uncultured Pirellulales bacterium | reverse complement strand
TGTTAAGAAATGTCAAAAAATGCTCTTTCAAACATAGAGAACATCTACGTATTTTCCTGAAAAGAAATGGCGGTGAATATCCAACAAGGAATATCGAATTTCCAAGGCCAAATCCTTGAAAATCAGTGTAAATCGGTGTCTAAGTACCCTTCTTCGCGTCCTCGTCGTTCTCTGTGGTTGTTAATTTGGGCAAAATACGCGGAATACTCGGCCGTTCAGGAGAAGGATAAGGACAAGCGTCGGGGGTCTGATCGCGTACGATAATTGATCTCTATTCGCGGCCAGATTCCTCGACTCCGCTGCGCTGCGCTCGGAATGACAGCGAGAATCTCCCTTGCGGACATCTGACGGCGGAGCATCCAGAATCGATGATGTCTTTGTGTCTTAGTGCCTTCGTGGCTAATCTAAAACCGTGTCTAACTACCCTTCTTTGTGGCTGTTAAGATAGGCAAAATGGACGAATTTTTTTAACGAATGGTGCTGGTAGCTAAAAGCAAAAATGGAAATTTTGAAAATAATTTTTATTCCTTTCCCGGCAAGAGCTTACAGAAAAAACGCTTCCTACATTTTTGTAGAATTTTTAATGAATTGTGCAGGTAGGAGCAATTATGGGGGCGACGAAAATCGCCGGGGCCGCTGAGGCGGAGCCAAAGCCAACGAGGCAGCCCCGATTTGACAACCGAATACGGGAGAATGAAGCATGGGATTCGAGCTTGATATCTTTCAAGATGAGCGACTCCAGGCCGACTACGTCGAGTGGCTGGTCGATACGCAGTCGGTCGATATCCAGACGCACTTCGGAAGGCTGTGGGATTACTACTCAAACCCGAGGATAGAGGCCACGGGCGCCGGAGCTTGCGACCGGAAGGTGAACGAATCCGGCCGGTGCTACGTGCAGGCCCAGGAGTATGGCCTGCCCGCGAGGATCACCGGCATGGTGCACTGCGGCCAGGCGGGCGCCTTCGCGGCCAAGCCGGTCAGCCAGGTGCAGCGAAAAGAAGTCGTCATCGAAAACGACATCGCATGGCGAGTCAACGCGGCAGTCGATTTCCTGTTCGGCAAGCCTATTACTTTTGTTTCCAAATCGCCGGATGAGCCAAAACGTGCAGAAATTGAGAGCGTTTTAAAGGCTGTGTTCGCGGCCAACGGCGAGATCGGATTTCTCCAGGATATGGCAGTGCTCGGAAGCGTCTATGGTTTCGTCGATTGTTTCGTCAGGCCTGGCGATGAAATCATCGAACGCATCACTTCCTCCTTCACACCAACCCTCTCTGCGGATTCCCGCAACGCGGGGTCCCTCGATGATGTGCTGAAATCAGCACAGACAATCGACCTTGAATTGATCGAGGCGCCAAGAGCACTGCCTGTTCTGGATGAAAACGACTACAAGAAGACCCGGTATTACGTGCAGCACTTCTACCAGAAAAAAAACACCCTGAGCGGCAAAAGCTCGTTTCTTGCAAGGCTTCTGTCCGGCGGCCAAGGAGGCGGTGACAGCCGGCAGGTCGCTGCCGTCACCGAGATCACCTCGCCGACCGCCTGGCAGCGATACGAGGACAAGCAGCTTGTCGCCGAAGGCGAATTGCCGTGGGGTTTTCTGCCGGTCGTGCATATCCAGAACATCGCTCAGCCGTACTATTACGAGGGGATCAGCGACGTCGAGCCGCTGATCCCGCTGCAGGACGAGCTGAACACGCGGCTGAGTGACAGAGCCAGCAGAATCACCTTCCAGTCGTTCAAGATGTACTTGGGCAAAGGGATCGAAGGCTTTGAAGACAAGCCCGTCTCGCCCGGCAGGATGTGGTACACCGACAACCCGGAGGCATCCATCGAGGAGTTCGGCGGAGACGCCGCAACGCCGAGCGAGGCCCTGCACATCGCCGAAATCCGGGAGGCCCTGGACAAGGTCAGCGCCGTCACGCCGATCGTGGCCGGGGTCTTGAAGAACAAGCTCGGCAACCTGACCAGCGCGGTCGCCCTTCGACTGACGCTGATGGGAACGCTCTCGAAAAACGAACGCAAGAGGTTCACCTACAGCGAAGGGCTCAGGAAGATTTGCAGAATGGTCCTGGGGATGCTCGATACCGCCGGCATCTACAAGACGGGCGAAGCGGACCGGGACGTCGAGATCATTTTCCCCAGCCCGCTACCTGAAAACACGATGGAGAAGTTGAAGGAGGCCCAGATCAAGAAAGACCTGGGCGTGCCGACGGAGCAGGTGCTCAGAGAGTTAGGATACGACAATTCATAGAATAGAAAAGGAGAGTTTATGAGTCCGATTCAGACACAGGACGTTTTGTCAGAAGACATCGCAGGGGCAGGTGACGGCGACAATGCCCGGCTTGTCCCGGTCGCCGAATCCATCCGCTATCGAAAGAGGGCGCAGAGTGCCGAGAAGAAGCTTGAAGTCCTGGCCGAGCAGTTGGCCCAGGCACAGGCCCAGACCGCACAACTGTCCGAGCAGTTAGGCGGCGTCCAAACCGAACAGAAGCTGATGCGGCAATTGGCCGCCGCGGGGGCGGTCGATCTGGAAACGGCCGTGCTCATCGCCAAAGCCAGAATGAAGGGCCAAACCGCGGCGGATGTGACCGGCGTGATCGAGCAGTTGAAGAAGGAAAAGCAATACCTGTTCGGCGGCGCCGGCGGTACAGTGACACCGGCAAAAACCGCAGGGGCCAAGGAGCGAGTGACAAGCAACGAGACCATTCTCGAAAGAGCGGCCAAGAAAGCGGCAACAACCGGGAGCCGAGCCGATTTGCACGAGTATCTGAGACTGCGAAGAAACTTTCTATAACGTGTAACGTTTGGCGTGTAGCAACAACGAAAGAAATGGATTCCTGCTTCCGCAGGAATGACAAACACAAATAGGGGAGAATAAGAATATGGCATTTACAGGAAAAGCAACGTATTCGGCGGGGACGACCTTGCCGGAGCTGGCCGAGGACGTCAGCGACCTGATCGGCATCATCTCGCCGTACGAGACGCCTTTGCTGGACGCCTTCGGCGACCCGCTCAGAGAGGCGACCAGCACGCACCACGAATGGCTCGAAGATGAGCTTCTGCCCAACAAGGATGCGATCAACGACAGCACCTTCACCAATCCCGCCACCGACACCGACTTTGTCGTTGATAACGGCAGCCGGTTCCGCGTGGGCGATCAGATTCAGGTCGAGGGCAGCGAGGAGCTGATGCTGGTGACAGCCATCGCCACCAACACGCTGACGGTGGTTCGCGGCTACGCGGGCACCACGGCGGAGGACTTAGCCGACAATCAGGTGATCAACATCTTGGGGAACGCCGCTCTCGAAGGGGCCGACAAGCCCGGCACAAGGTTCACCAATCGCAGCCGGTGCGGCAACTACACCCAAATCTTCACCGCCACGGTGGAAGTCAGCGGCACGGACATGGCGGCGAGCCAGTTGGGCCTGGCCGACGAGATCGATTATCAAAAGCAGGAGCGGCTGCGGGAGCTGATCCGCGATCTGGAAAACACGGTGATCAACGGCGGCCAGCCGGCTAACAACCCCGAGGGCAGCGGCTCGGTCCGAAGGTCGATGAACGGTATCGTTCAGCGCCTGGCAACGAACCTCTTCCATACGGGCGACGCCGGCTTTCCGACCGGGACCGATCTGGACGAGGCCAAGATCAACTACGTGCTGCGGAAAATCTGGGAAAGCAGCAGCGGCAGCGTGGACCTGATCGTCGTCGGCGGCTTCCAGAAGCGAAAGATCAACGCCTTCTCCGCCAACAGCAGAAGCTACGGAGCCAATGACACCACCTTCACCGACATGATCAGCGTGTACGAGAGTGACTTCGGCGTCTGCAAAGTCATCACCACGCGATGGATGCCGCAGGATGCAGCGATGCTGCTGGATTCGTCCCGCATCAATGTCCTGCCGTTAGCCGGGCGAAGCTTTCACTTCAAGCCTTTGGCCAGCGGCGGCGATTACGAGTGCGGCGAGTTGATCGGCGAGTACACCGTGGAGCTCAAGAACGAGGCGGCCCACGGCCTGATTCGCAGTCTGAGCACCAGCTAAGAATTAGCCCCCCAATTCATCGGGGCTGACGTGCGGATGGAATCCCGCGTCATACGCGGGGTTCCATCTTCACAAGGAGATGAACGAAATGGTCAGTTTCTCAAGCGATGTGGACATTTTGAAATACGAGCCGATCCTGTTCGGCGAGCTGCATCTGCCGTGGCAGGTGCTCGCGGCGGGAACGGGCGGGACGCTGAGCGGCACGACATTCACGGCGAGCGGGGCGGACTTTGCCGCCGCCCAGGTCTCGGCAGGCGGAGTTGCGTATCTGCGGTCCGCGGACGGCTCGTTGGATGGTGCGTATGAAATCGTCTCGGTCGATTCGGCGACACAGCTCACCGTTTCCGTGATCAGGCCGGATGGGCAGGCCCCCGCCGTCGCGCCGCCGGCAGCAACGGATATATCCTATCGCATCAGCACGTTCGGACCGCAGGCGAACGAGGTGGGCTTCCAGTTGACCGAGTATTTCGGCATCAGCCCGGGCAATCCGGCGTCGGACATCGACGTGGAGGACGTGCTGGACGCGAGCGTGCTCCGGCAGGCGTCGGTCTTTGCCGTCATCTCGGTTGTGTACGCGATGTTGGCCGGCAAAGCCAAAGATGAGAATTACTGGAAGAAGAGCCTGCATTATCAGAGGTTTTTTGCCGCGGCGAGGGGCCGGTGCCGGCTCAGCATCGACGCCGGCTCGGATGGAGTGGCGGATGTCACCAAGGTCGGGGCCGCCGGAAGGTTAGTGCGGGATTAGTTTGCCGAGAGAAAGCAGATGAAAGTCACTTTAGACGGACAAGCGCTATTTGACGAGCAGCAGTTGGAGATCGAGGCCGGCAGTTTCAGCCGGGATTCGGTCGAAAGAGCCGTGCCCGGACTGGACGGCGTGCTCAGCATCGACCTGGGACAACGCGGCAGAAAGATAAAACAGACGGGGACCCTGCGAGCAAAAAGCCGAACGCAACTGGACGACAGGATCAGCGAGCTATCGGCCCGCATGGACGGCGATACGCACACGCTGGTTGCCGCCGACGGGCGAGAATTCGCCAACCTCCGCATGGATTCCTTCAAGGTCAGTAACGAACGCGCCGACGGCGCCGGCATCGGTGTCGATTACGAAATCGTCTATACACAGTTAGCTTGACCACATCCTTCATTTTAGCCTCCGGTTTTAACTGGGGGTCATGGAGAAGGACACAAACGGGAATGTCACTTATCAGCAGCGGCATAAATTCGGTCAGAGCATTTGGATTGCCCGCGGGCATCCGGGCGGACGGCCGGTACGTCGAAGCTCCGCGAGCCGCATTGGTACAGTGGCAATCGACATGGACTGACAAGTTCCACCAGGTTTATGTCAACGGCCGATATGCAGGGACAACGCCGGACAGTCAGCAAAGACAGTTGACCGTCCCGGTACCAACGTCTTTAGAGTCGCCGGTTCGGATCGAGGTCTTTGCCGTCGAGGCCGAAGACGCACACATCGACTTCAGCAGCGAGCTTGTCAATCCACCGGCTGACAGCGGACGGGTTAAAATCACTCTGCTGCGCGGTCAAAATCTGCCGCTCGGTGCAACAGCGAACATCTACTTCGACAACGGCACGGGTCAGATCGATTACAACAATCCGCTGACGGCCTGGCCGATCCGGATTTGGCCGGCCTGGCAGGATAAGGCCGGCTTCGCCATGGCCGGGTTCGGTCTCGGGGACTTCGGCTATGACTCGGCGGCGGCGGTGGGGTTCGCAAAGGGCAGCTTCGGACACGGCCAGTTCGGCCTCGACGCCGATACGATCCAGTGGACCAGCCCGCCGCTGCCCGGCGGCACATACAGATTCGGCGTCAAAGTCACGGACACATCAGGCAGCCAAAGCAGCGCCGGCGAGACCGGGCCCGTCACGGTGACGCCGGCGGCAAGACCGGCTGAGGGGCTGACTATCATCTCGTTTGACAAGCAGACGAATCAATTGGTTCTGGCTGTAAGGAGCCCCCAGTAAAACTGGGGCTAAATACTGATTGACCAAAGGAGATTATCATGGCTGAAACGTATCCAACCGACAACGAGCTGCTCAACATACAATCCGACAATCAGACCGGCGTCGAATATATCCCGACCGGCACGGCGCCGTATTATCTGCACTTTCGAAAACTGCTGTATCGGCTGCTGTTAGCGGCGCAGCGGGCCAACGACCTGAGAGTCTATGACGAAGGCGGGCTGGACGTGGGCGTCAAGCCGGGCAAGTTCTGGCTCGGCACGGAGCTCGTCAGCTACGCAGGCTCGTCCGGCAATACGTTGGCCGATGACAAGCCCAACATCTACATCTATCTGAATTCGTCCGGCAGCCTTGTCACCAACGAATACACCGGCTTCCCGAACATGGCCACGACGCCTCACATCCGGCTGGCCCAGGTCTGTACCTCCGGCGGGGACATCGAGTCGGTCACCGACTGCCGAGCCGGGCACAACGTCGCCGTGCCCTACGGGGCCGGAGGGCTGAAAAAAACCATCGAGGCGCACACGGCCGATGACACACTGACGGCCGCGGAATCCGGCAGCGTTCACAGCAACCTCGGCGCCGCCGCGACGGTGACACTGACCCTGCCCGCCTCGGCGCCGGCAGGGACGGTATTCAGCTTTGCCGTCCAGGCCGCTCAGCAGCTACGCGTCGATCCCGGCACGGCGGCAATCCGAGACGACAGCGGCCAGACGCCCGACAAATACAAATCCGCAAACGCGATTGGGGCGTGCCTGGCCCTCATCGCCGATGCCAACGGCGATTGGGCGACCATCGCCAAGAACGGAACCTGGACCCAAGAGGCGTAAAATACGTCCGCAACGCAGCGGAGGGTAGAGGAGTCAGATATGGCAAACGAAATCCATGCAGATTACGCGTCCGGCAACACGTTGTACGCCGTTGTTCGCAACGCTGCCGCAGACGTCTGGTACGTGGCCGGACAGGTCTTTGAAGCCTGGGGGACGGGCGGTCGCACGGCCGACGATTACGACATCAGCCTCACAGACAAGAGCGGCAGCAGATACGTCGGCAGCTTTGACGACAATGTCCCCGCCGGCAGATACACCGTTCAAGTATTCCGGCAGGCCGGAGCGAATCCCGCCAACGGCGACGTCCTTGTGGCAAGCAACGAGATCGTGTGGTCGGGGACAGGCAGAGTGACCGCCGATAAACTGCTGGCCAACAAGGCCGTCCAGAACAAATCGACCGGGGAGATCAAATACTACGACGACGACGGGCAGACGGTCCTCCTGGTCCTGACGCCGGCGGACGCCGCCGCGACGATCACACGGACGCCGAGCTAAGAGCTCTTGAAGATTGAGGAGACGCGAGATGGGCGGCTTTGCAGATTATTGGGAAAACAAGATTCTGAACCACATCTTTGGAAAAGGCAGCTACACGCCGCCGGCCATTTACGTGGCGCTTTCCACCGCCGGGCCAACCGACGATGCTGTGGGATTGGCTGAGCCGAGCGGCAACGGCTACGCACGTGCACAAACATCCCCCGCCGACTGGAGCACGGCCTCCGGCGGCGCTGTGCACAATGCCAATGACATCACGTTTCCCGCCGCGACCGGAAGCTGGGGGACGATTACTCACTTCGCCTTGTTCGATGCGGCCGCGGGCGGCAATATGCTGGCCCACGGCGCATTGAATCAACCCAAAGCCATCGGCAGCTCAAACACAGCTATATTTGAAGCAGGCGATCTGGACATAAGCTTGGATTAACCCGTCACAATTGCAGGAGTTTAGAATGGCAACGATAAAGAAAAACTGGGCCTCGCAGAGCCAGATTATCGGGACAAGCGACGGCTACGTCACGCTTTCGGGGACGACGGAGTCCTATTCGTCCGATGTCGATATGGAGACGAATGGACATGAGGGCGCTCACGTCACCGTCGAGATCAACTACGACGCCACGCCCACCGACGAGGTCAAGATCAAGCTCTACGGCTCGCTGGACGGCTCCAACTATGACGATACGCCGGTCTGGGAGATGCAGGGCGACAAGGGCGTCGATCCGCAGCAGTTGAGCTTCATCGTTCGGGACCTGGCTCATTTCCGGATCGGCGTGCAGCAAACAGGCTCAACAAACAGCCACGATGTCAGGGCGTACGTCCAGTGCTGGAACCATCAATCCGTCTAAGGAGGCGAACATGGCCGACATTCACATTGGAAAGATTAATCAAACGGCGTCGGGCAAGGGGAAGGCCCAATTGTTCTATCATATTCCCATCGACGCGCCGGTCAGCGGGATTGCACCGACGCCGGAAAGCGCGATCGCCGCAAGCTTGCAGCAGGCCGAGATCGACGCCTTGGCCGCCGGCTCACTGATCGAAGTATCACGAACCATCGTGGTCCTCGCCGGGCAGGCACAGGCCGAGATAGCCAATGCCCTTAAAGCCGATTGGCAAGACGCCCGGGCGGAGTATAACGAAAGATACAACTTCGTGTACAAGCTCTACGGAGTGACGCTGAATGCCACGCCTTAAACCGTTCAGAGGATTACAGGTCGATTGGAGCCATCCGCTGGCGAGGGGCCTGGCCGGATGCTGGCTGCTGAATGAGGGGGCCGGCGAAAGGGCGGCGGACTACGGACTTCGCCGGAAGACCGGAAGCTTCCAGTACAGCACGGCCGCACCCCTCTGGCAGCCCGGCAAACACGGCTCGGCCATAGAGTTCGGCGCCGAGCGGTATATAAACTGCGGAACGCACAAACTCGGCTGGGACCTCACAAATGAAGTCAGCGTCGTGGCGCTGGTCAACCACGGTGCCAATCAGACCAACACGATCTTCGCCCGCAGCGCATTTATCCGGCCATGTGCACTCTGCGGATATGCGGGCGGAAAGTTCAAATGGCAGGTCAATACCGATGGAACGGATTGCTCTATCATCTCCACTTCTTCACACGCAACCAACGGCAGCGAATGGGTGCACGTTGCAGGCACCTGGCGGGCAGGAGACGGCAGGCTCTACGTCAACGGCGTGCAGGAGGCACTCGAATCGGCCAGCACCGGCAGCCTGAGCTTTGTCAACGACGCGCAGCCCGTGGGCATCGGCGGGACCTACGAGGCCGGCAGCTACTACTACTGCTGGAGCGGCAGAATAGAATACGTGTTTGTTTACAACCGTGCGCTCCGCAGCGGGGAGGTCCAATGGCTCTCTCGGGAGCCGTTTGCGTTCTTTGAAAGGCCGATCAGCCGCGAGTCACTGCATGTCCCCGCCGCCGGAGTTTCGCTGGCCGGCTCCGCCGCCGCACAATCGGCGGCATCGGCGGTGTTGGAATCAATCGGCGGCTCGCCGGAAATGGAAACGGGCTGGCTCCGCGATGCACTCTTCAATGGAATGTCCGCAAACGCCTTTAAGCTGGGCACAACCTTGAGCCTGGGCTGGTTCTGGGTTCGCGTCACCGGCTGCGCGGCGCTCTACCGCGGACCCGGCATAGAGCAAATAGACTTTACGAACGTGCTCACTGTCGCCGAGCAAAATGCGTCCGTTATCTCACCCCCCGGCTACGTGCTGCATGAGGCCGGCACGACGTACGTCTATGTTCTTCGCCGATTCAACAACTGCGGCTATCAGGAATTCACGTTAGCCGCCGCGGCAAAGGTTTCACTCGATGCAGATGGCGACCCGGCCGAGCCGCAGCCGAATAAAATTTTCGCTGCAAGAGCCGAACAGGCGGGCGGCAATAAGGTCCGGCTCGTCTGGCTCTACTGCCCGCTCGAACAACAATCTCAGCCGGTGTGCTTCAAGATTTATTATGACGGCGGAACCGGACAGATCGACTACGAAACGCCGCTGGCCGCAATCGGTTATCAAGGACAAAAGTTCTACAGCTTCCAAAGCGCCTCGCTCCAGGCGGGCCGATACCGGTTTGCCATCAGGGCCGAAGATGCCGGCGGCGTTCAGGATAGCTCCTCGGCCCGGCTGGCGATCGACGTCGGCGGCGCCAGCCCCAATGCAATCGACATCCTGCAAGCTCAAACGGTCTAATACATTGATTTGGAAACGAGACACGAATCATGTCCAACAGAATCGACTTCTTTCAATCGGAACAGACGCAACTGGCGCTTCCGGCAGCCTCCGTCTCAATTCTCGTCGATGGGATGCCGTGCCCCGCTCTGGAGCTAATCGAGCTCGTTCGCAGCGGCTGGCCGGAGTTTAGCCGGGCCAGATTTGCTTACAATCCCGCTGCATACGCGGGCAGTGACTTCACACCCGCCCAAGACATCGAGAGCGAATTTGGCATGGGCAAAGCCGTTTGCATCCGGCAGTATTTTAACGGCGTCCCGCCCGGTGCCGCGGCGTTCAGTTTCCCGATCTTTCACGGCCACGTCGAACGCATCGAGACCAAGCTGTCGCCCGAGGGCGAACGGGTGGAAATTGCCGCCGGAGACTTCAGCACGAACCTAAAGCGCGTTTCAGTCTATGGCCAGCGGCTGGCCAGGGCAGACGGCTCGAATGTCTTCCTGGATGGGCTTGACACGATATTCAACCCGGACGGCAAAGGCAACGCCGAACCGACCCCGATTGAAGTCAACGGCAGAAGCTATACAGCCTTTTGTGCCGAGTCCTCGCAAGGCAGGCCCTGGAGCTGTGCAGAAGCGATTGATTATCTGCTGTGCGAGTACGTGCCGGCCGGTCAGTTGCAGACACCGACGTTCGCCCAACTGAGGACACTGACGGAGAACCAGGTCGTTCGCGATCTCGATGTCACAGGGCTCAATCTTCTCGAAGCCCTTTACCACTGCTGCGAACGGATCGGCCTGGAGTTCAGATTCGTGCCGCGGCTCGCACCGACGGGGCCCGAAGAGGCGATTGTGTTCTACAAAGCCGGCACAGGCCGAGTCGTTGAGTTGAATTGTCAGCCAGCTGGTCAGCAACTCAGCATCTCAAAAACGAATATCGCAGCGATGCACGGCACGAAGAGCTTCTGGCCGGTAACGCATAAATACATCGGCCAGGGTGACTTCAAAGTTTATGAAGCCACCTTCGAGCTGGTCAAAGCCTGGGACGCCGGCCTCGAAGATACCGACTACGACAAATTCTCGCCCTCGACCAATCCCGACTTTTACCAGGTCAAAGACGTCTATCGCAAATGGTGCCTGAACGAAGCGGGCCGGTACAGCGGCGCCCCGTACAATCGAGGCGATGCGTTTGACTTCTCGAAAATCTTCCGGAGCAGCAATTTCGTCCCGCGCCGCAGACGCTTCCACCCGGCCCTGACGACCGACGCGCTGGGCCGCTCGTTAGGCTATTATCTCCAGGTCGCGTACGGCACCGCTGACACCGGTCACGACTGGCTGCAGTACCTTCACGCCTTCAATATCCTGCTCGATGAGTGCGGTGTGTGGCTCAGCAGCGACCGGCTCGACGCCGACACCTGGTTCGCGGCCCTGCAGGGCTTGTTGAGATTCAGAATCACCGCCTCGGTCGTCAGCGATGAGCGGCTGGCCGCCGTGCTCGCCGATGGCCCCGTTCATTCGACGGCCCCCGTTGTCGAGCACGTGATGACCCTGCCGCGCCAGTTCAAGTATCGAAAGCGTTCCGACCAGAGTATCTTTGCCGGATCGACGGACGGGACGCTCGGCACGCCGGACGAGGTGGATGATTCCGACGCACTGTATGAGTTCGTTCGCCGGACGGCGGCGACTTCGGCTGAAGTCATCGAGACGGTCGATATCCAAACGCCGAGTCTGATGCTCGATTACCAGGTCGGTGACATCGTGAGCACCAGCCCGGAGAGCAGAGACCTGTTGGCCTGCCGCAGTGACAACCGGAGCACAAGCCGGATTGTGCGGGCGCAGATGGATTTCCAAAAGCAGTGCACGAACCTGAAAATCCTTCGACAGAGGAACCATCAATTATGAGTAACGGCGTACAGATTGTAGATAGTCAACAGATGCTGCAACGGCTCTCCCGCGAAGGCTCGCAGGGGGCGGCGGAGATCGCCGTTGTCACCTCGCCGGGCGCGCGAACCGCCGCGTGGGCCGTGAAGGTCAAGAGCCTCTCGTCCTACAACGTCTATAACGTCGTCGCCGTGGTGATCCACGACGCCGGGGCCGTGCCGAGCGAGATCGGCCAGCAGATGCAGGCGGTCAACATGGCCGAATCGTTCACGCAGCCCGGCACGCTGCCGGCGGGGACCTATGCCGTCATGGCCCGCGTCGCCGACAAAAACGTCTTCTACGCCAAGCCGTAACATGTCCCTTTGTCATCCTGAGGCAAAGCCGAAGGATCTGGCTTGCGAATCAAGAATATCTCTTGCTGACATGAACGCGAGGTGAGTCGTGACTCCGACAGATTCCAAATCGTGGCGGCTGAACCGGCAGATCAATCTTTCCGTGATCGTGCAGCTCGTGCTGTTAGCTTCTCTAATCGTGGGCAGTTGGGTCAATTTGCAGAGGCAGCTCGATCTATTGCAGCGAGACGTGAGCATGTTGCTGCAATCTCAGAACAGCCTGCAGCAGAAACTCGACTCGCTCTGGACCAAGAGCATCTCCTACGAATACCGCCTGCAAGCTATCGAGAAGCACACTGCAAAAAAGGAAGAGGCATTCTGACCCTCACGCGTCACCATATCACACAGTTGCATCTGCGGGGTTGGCAGCGGTCTTTGAAGATGTTCCAAACCTCGGGTGTCTCTCGGCACAGGCTGATGGACACGTCCTTATCGAAGCTGCGAATGGCATCGATCAGGAAAGTGTAGAATTCGATACGTTCTTTCGGCGGGTAGCGGAGCTTGCCATCGGAGGCCCCTGCGACAAAATTATGATCCAGAAGCTTTCGATCGCGACTGCCGTATGCTCCGGCGGCAAGGCGGAAATGGCCGGGCAGAAGCCTCAACATGCCGAGCGTGACGTTTTCCGGCCTGACAACAGTCAATGTCTTCTGAATTAAATCGGCGTATCCGGCTTGCCAGTCGCAGTAGAGAATCCCGGGGTCGATGCGAATCCGGATTCGGTAGCCGTGCTGCTGGCATAGTCTGGCTGCCTCGATTCGCTCAGCAAGGCTGGCTGTGCCTGATTCAAATTGTTCGATCACGTGTTGACTGTTCAGACTCCAGGAGACAACGATCTGCTCGTTAGGCTCGACGGTCAGCAGGTTATCGATGTTGTCGCTTTTGGTCAGCAGCATCAGAAAGCCGCGGGACAATCTGGAAAAGAATGGAACCAACATTGTTGTGAGATTCGTGATGTGATCGAGTGCGAGACTGTCGAGCATCTCACCCATGTTGAAGCTGACGTTGCCGCCCGTGCCGGCGAGGGCCTTGCGGATTTGTTTGAACATCGCATCGTAGTTGATGTTCACTTTGATGAAGGGAGCATAGTTGCGATAGACAAATGCCAGGTAGCAATATGTGCAGCAGTAGGGACAGCCGTTTGAGAGCGGCACCAGCTTGTAGTAGGGACAGCAGCGGACCGTCGATCCCAGCCGGCCATCGAAACGCCCTACGAAAGACGAGGTTTGGCCGATCATCAGAGTCCGTTTTCCCGCCAGCAGGGCCTGAGACGGTGACATCTGCGGCAAATGCGGACTCCGTTGCCGCTCTATCAGCCGGACCTGAGCGGATGGGAACAATCCCACGATCCGCCGGGCCTCAGGATGCTCCGCCACTTTTTGCCACAACAATATCGTTTCAGGTTTGAATGTCCGCGCCGTGTCCATAATCGAGTATTTGTTCTGGTTTCAGAATTCGTTCCGTCTCGTATGGCGGCATTATAGCGGAAAACCGTCAAGTCCATCCACAAATAAGGAGAGAAAAAAATGAAAAAGACAGAAGACTGTGAAAGAGCAAGATTGCCGAAGGTTGTAATTGTCACCTGCACATTGATGAGCTTTGTGGCGGCCGGGTGCGATAGTCTGCGGTTCGCGCCGAGCCAGGTCCAGAAACAGAACGCCTGGCTGCATAACCGCACCTCGCTCGTCGCCGCCGAAACTGCTCGAGCCGAAGAGACTTCGCCGAAGCTGCAAGCCCTGACGCAGCTTAACGAGGTCCAGAGCCGAGCGTTCAGTGCCTATTGCGGCCTGCCGAGAGAATTTCCGCAGGCCGAGACGGCTGAGGACATCCTTGCCGAGTCGAATTGGCAGCTTGCCGAGACGGCGTTGCAGCACGGGGCCGAACGCCCGGATGCGTGGCAGGTGGCCGATTCGATGCTGGAGTTAGGCATCGGCTTATGTGCCCTGCTCGGCGGCGTCTATGGCACAAGAACCGTTCGCTTCCTCAGTGACGCCAGAGGCAAATCGCAGGCCCTGCAGGAAATCATCGCCGGCAACGAGCTATTCAAGAAGCAGAACGCCTCCTCCGCCCCCGCCTTCAAACAAGCCCACAGCCGCCAATCCCCCCACACCCGCCAGCTCGTCGCACAAATGAAAGCTTGATGCTCATTTTGGGACTCCAAACAGAGGTGATAGGATTCTCTTGGAAATTCATGCTTTTGTGTTGATTTAGCCGATGAATTAACGTTATTATATATGTGTGATGATTACAGACCTGTCTCGTATGGCGAGGGCAGTATGAGCACCACAGACTCCCGAAAAAACACGATTACGCTGGAGATTAGTGGCCCGGAGATCACTGCCGATGTTTTCACTCGAAGCGTAAGGCTGTTTTTTGATTTCATCAATGATGTAGCAGCCAATGTGGCCGGAAAATCAAAAGCAGTCCAGTGGACAATATCTGTGAAGCAAGGGAGTATCGGTCTGTGTGCCACTGCTCGGTCCGCAAACGGTTCGCCGCAACTTGCCGCCAAAGCCGTCAGCGCTATCCGGAGCGGGATTGAGATAATCGGACAGCGGAAGAAAAGGCCCGCTCACTTTTCTGATAACGCTCTGACAAAGCTATTCGAACTTGGCAATATTCCGGGCATTGGTGACCAGGGCATAGAACGCATCGGTCTGCAAATTGACCAGAAACGATGTGAGCTGTCGCCGGCGAGTGTTGCATATGTGGACAAGTTGCTCGGGACGCCAACAAGTGCTTACGGCACGGTGGAAGGCGACCTCTTGGCCCTGAACGTAAAAGGCAGGTTGAGATTCTCCATATATGAAACTCTGACTGACAAAGAAATAAAGTGTTTCTTTGGCGATGAAATCTACAATGATGTTATCGCAGCAATAAAGAAACACATTTCTGCATACGGATTGATTCGCTATCGTAAAAACGGCCAGCCAGCCAGTGTAGAAATAGAAAGACTGACCATCTTCCCTGACCAGGCTGAGTTACCTCAATTCGAAGATATCATCGGCTTACTCAAGGACTAAGATGCCCAGGAAAGAAATAGTCTATTGGGATTCCGATTGCTTCCTTGGCTATTTCAAGCGGGAGCAGGACAAAATCAGGGCATGCCGAGGTACTGCAGAAAAGGCAAAGCAGGGTGACCTGATTATTACGACATCAGCAATAACTCTTGTCGAGGTGGTCCGACTACAAAGGCAACAAATCCGCTTATCTGCCAAAGAAGAGAAAACGATCAAGGACTTCTTCACTAATCCATACATTTACATTCACAATGTGGACAGAGAAGTCGCCACACATGCAAGGCAACTGATATGGAAAAATAATCCGTCGCAGAGGGACTCTATCCACGTGGCAACGGCTGTTCTCCGCAAGATCCCAACAATGCACACGTTCGATAAAGACTTAATGAAGCTGGACGATCGCTTCGGCAATCCAAAACTACATATTTGCAGACCTGGTGCTGGAGATCAAATGAACTTCGGCGATTGTTATAACGCAGAAGGAGCCCAGTAGCACACAAGCCATTTGGTCCCTGCTGGCACGGCATATCACTGCTCAAATCCAAGAATGACAACTTTCCTATAATGTGTGTGGGCATAGGAGGAGTTAGATGTCACCGAGGATGGATGCATTTCGCGTGGATGCGGATTAAGTGGTGGCGGAGTATTTTCGTGGGCTGAGTGCATCCGGGACCCGGCGGCTATCTTCGATGGACGCAATCGGCGACCTTGGACTGGAGGATGTGAGGATGTCGCAGCCGGTGCGATTGGGCGAGATTCTGCCGGGCCTGATGCGGCAGATTGCCCAACGGATGCAGCAAAGGGGCAAGAAGTGGCTGTCCAGCCGGGAACAAGGCCCGGCACAGCCTCGCCCGGCCCTGGAAATGCCGCTGAGCGGCCGTCTCAGGAAAAAATAAGGAAAATGAGAAATTTGAGAAATTCCCCTTGACAGGGTTATGGGGTATATGGTAAAAAGAGGTAAGTGAGACCAGTGAGCCTGCACGGATAGTGGTCTCACGTCGTGTTACTTCGCCGGACGACTTCTGGCGGTATCCACGGTTCCTGGGCAAAGGCCTGATTCGTTATCAGGTAGGGGACAAAGTTGGATGAAGGTAATGCGGCAATAAATGGAGGAGTGGTGCCAGACAACGGCCTGGGTTTCTCAGCCCGGTATGCTGTTGGTTCTGCACTCAAATCATTTCTTGCCACTTCGTTGGTTCTAAAGCCAATCTTGTCTCTTGCAGTTTCGTTAGAGCTGCAACGTGAAGGGCCACTGCGCAAGGCCCTTCAAGTTGGAGGAAGAAGAGGTTTGTGACTGTTATTAAGGAGGAAAAGTATGAAAAGATTCGTGGCAGCGTGTGCGATAGTCGGACTGATATTCGCTGCCAGTCCGCCCCCCGCCGATGCGAGCATAACCGTCGAGTTCAGCGAGGTCTCTCTGCCAACTCTGACCCTGCTTGATGGTACGCCGCACTTCAACCCATACGGTCTTGCCTTTGAGGATACGACCTTCTATGGCATTGACAGCCGGTTCATTGGTGCCGGCGTGGACAACGTAGGGATCACGACAACAGGCGGGCAAGACACCTTGATGACGATTGTCTTCATCAACCCGGCGGTTAATTTCACAGTCGATTGGCTGACCATCGGTGGTAACGATATGTACATGACGGCTTACGACTCGGGCGGCGGCGTCCTTACTGCCATCGGTGTAACCGGGTTGTCCGGCCCGACGGACTACGGCAGTTTCGGATACGCAGGTTCCCCCGTCTCAAAGTTGACCTTTCACGACGGAATCGGCCAAATTGGCGTCGGTCGCATCGAGTTTGAGCCGATTCCCGCTCCGGGCGCCCTTCTGTTGGGCGGTATCGGTGCCGGTCTGGTCGGCTGGCTTCGCAGACGCAGAACGCTGTAAGAGTATTATCATGTAAGCTTCAAGAAGGGCTGGCCCGCCATACGCCGGGCGGGCTGGAAATCGAGAATTTGCAGTTCTTCAGGGCCCCTGTTTTCCGATCCGAAGTCTTCGGATCGCAGGGGCCCTTTTTATGTTCCGGCATAGGCACGAATCGCCTTACGCGGTTCCCCGGCGAAGGCAGCGGCCTCCGGCGGCTGATTCTGTGCCAGGCAGCGGGGATCTGTGATGCCTCTCTTGAGCCGGTAAGCGCTGTCGAGGTTCTCACCTCGGCGACAAAATAGAAAACCTGCAAATTGTAGGAAGATTCGCTTGACAAGATTATCGGGTATATGATAAAAAGAGATAAGTGAGGCTGCTGAATCCGTAAGGATAGCGCCATCACGGCGTGTTACTTATCCACGGTTCCTGGGCAACGCCTGATGCGTGATCAGGTAAGAAAGGGAGTCAGGGTAAGGTAATGCGGCACGAGACAGATGAGCAACGCCAGGCAATCAACGGCTTGGCCCGGTGAGTTTGGTCTGCCTTCTGTCCACAAGTCTTCTTGCCACAGGGTTTGTGGCCCGCTCACTCTTGCCCGTGCACAACCTGGAGGGTCAGTGCGCAAGGCCCTTCATGGTGGAGCAGGTTGATTTGAGTGTTACTAAAGGAGAGAGATAGTGATGAAGTCAACTACCATTCTTGTGACTGTCTTGCTTGTCATCGGCAGCGCCAGTGCCGCGCCAACAGTGCTTTTCGACACGTTCGGCCCAGGAGACACATATAACACGGGTGTCGGATACACGATTGGCACGGCGTCCGAACTTGACCAGGGCGACCAGTTCGCGATAGGGGCGGCGACGCCGCACTACCTCGATAAGATTGAGTTGGCGGTGGGTCTGGTTGCCGGAACGAACTCGCTGGACGTATGGCTGATGAGCGATGCCGCGGGAGAGCCTGGGGCGATCATTGAGGCATTCAACTTCAATGGAGCGATGGGTCCGTTCGGCTCAGCCAACCCGCCCTTGGCTGCGAACTCTGTGTTACGCCCGGTCCTGTATCCAGGCACGCCCTACTGGCTCATTGCCTCTGCACCAGCAGCCGACACCTGGGCCGCCTGGAACCAATCCTCGCCGGCTGTCAACGGCACGCATGCTATTAGGTTCGGCCTGAACCCCTGGACCGTTGATTCTGATGACAGATTAGGGGCGTTCCGCATCACCGGAAGCGTTATCCCGGCTCCAGGCGCCATTCTGTTAGGCAGCATCGGCGTTGGCGTTGTCAGTTGGCTGCGAAGACGCAGAACGCTGTAAAGCACAGAACAGACCGGAGATTCAGCGGGGCTGCGGGTTTGAGGCTTGCAGCCCCGAGGGAGTTTTTTTGTTCTTAGAGCCGAGAGCTACGGAAGATGAATATCTCGTTCTATACCTAGTAGTCTGTAACAGTTGATATACAGGGTTAGACGTCTTCTTGCCGATATTG
>CAYWZW010000090.1:0-19061 GCA_964462945.1 uncultured Pirellulales bacterium | reverse complement strand
GAGTACGCCGCTTTCATCATCCGTCCATCCACAACTTCCGGTTATACCTCCACGACCGGATCGCTTTATGAAGCCTTTGAACCCGCTGAGGCGCGTCGCCTGGCGGATAAGTTGGAGATTCATTACACCCCCAAACACGGCAGTTGGCTCAACATGGCTGAAATCGAAATCGGTGTCCTCAGTCGCCAGTGTTTGTCTCAATATATTCCGACGAAGGGACAGATGATAGGTGAAGTGGCCGCTTGGGAGCAAAAACGCAATCAGGCTGATGCCACGGTGGATTGGCAATTCACAACTGCCGACGCTCGCGTAAAACTAAAGAGACTCTACCCAGTAATATAGGTGTTACAGACTACTAGGCCGATAGTGAAGCAATATTGAAGCGATAACCTAATTATTCCTACCGAGGTCGGTGTGAAGTGACCACACGCGCTCGCAGCCGGCCGGCTGATGGAAAGCTTTTCTTGCTCGCCTTTTCAATACTGGATTTTCGTCACGCCGTTTCTTCCGGCCCGTGCGATTCGAGGAATTGCAGGAGTTTCGGTATTTCGGACTCAGCTGCCCTCCACACCTCTCCAAGGTCAACTCCTCGGTAGTGGTGAATCAGTTTATCCTGCATACGCGCCATTGCGGACCATGGCAAGGAGGGACTTGCCTTTTTAAACTCATCGCTTAGCAGTTTCGCTACCTCTCCGATAATAAAAAACTGGTGGATTATCGCCGACTGTACCTTGGTGCCCTTGCGAAACTGCTCAAGATACATCTGTCTTCTGAACAGGACTACCTGCCCGGCCGCCTGCGCCAGATATACCCGTTCCAGATGAGTTTTCGGTACTGAGCGTTACGTAACGCGTTGTTTTGCAAGGTCTTACGAAATAGGCAAGGGTGATTTCTCAACTGGAATGGGTATAAACCGCTTTTTGGATGATCAAACGGTCTATGAAACCGTCTATCTTGAATGGCGGCTTCAAAGCGTCAATGGTAAGCTTCACGCCGATCTGTTGCCGGTCCATAACGATGTATCCAATTGAAGACAGGGCTAATTTTTGCTCAACGACGAAGCTATTATACATACTTTATATCGGCCGAGCAATGCCCTTTGTATGATTTTTTCCCAGACCTTCCAGAAATTATCGGGTGTAGCTGAGTCTTGTTCCCGGTCGGTCATTTTCTCGTTACAATTCGCCGCTTCCAACATATAATGATTCGAGTTCAAATTCAGAGTCGTGAAGCGTTTTTTTGTCGAGTGAGGCAGATCTTATGGAAAATAATCGACGCGAGTTTTTGAAGATGGCGGCGGCTGGGGCGGCTGCGGCGGCGCTGCCGGGGTATGCACGGGAACCCAAAGGCAAAGGTAAGCTCGGCCAACCGCCGGCACAGACGGCGCTGCCTCGATGGCGGGGATTTAACCTGCTGGAGATGTTCACGATGCGAAGCAAGGGCGATTGGGCGGAAGACGACTTTCGCTGGATCCGCGATTTCGGCTTCGACTTTGTCCGGCTGCCGACCTGCTATCGCCTCTGGATCGAGGACGGCGACGACTATAAAGTCCACGAGCCCATGCTCGAGAAGCTCGACCGGGCAATCGAGCTGGGCGGCAAATACGGTCTGCACGTGAGCCTGAACTTCCATCGGGGACCGGGCTACTCGGTCAACAGAGAGTTCACTGAGCCGCATAATCTCTGGAAGGACAAGACGGCGCTCGATGCGTTCTGCTTCCACTGGGAATTGCTGGCACAACGCTACGAGGGCACTCCAAAAAATAGGCTCAGTTTCAATCTTATCAATGAGCCGCCTTCCGAGAGTGAGCGGATGAGTCGCGCCGACCACGAGCGGGTCGTGCGGGCGGCGGTGGCGGCCATTCGCAAGGTAAGCCCCGACCGCATTATTATTGCCGACGGCCTGAGCTGGGCCCGCGAGCCCATGCCCGAATTGGCCGACCTTGGAATCGCGCAAAGCTGCCGGGCCTACGAACCGATGTTCATAAGCCACTACCAAGCCTCGTGGGTTGACAGCAAGAATTATCCCGAGCCGGCCTGGCCCGGGCACGGCTGGGACCGCCAGCGCCTCGAGAAGCATTATCAGAAATGGGCCGACCTGGCCAAGAAGGGTATCGGAGTGCACTGCGGCGAAGGCGGCACATACAGCAAAACGCCGCACAAGGTCGTTCTGGCCTGGCTGCGCGACGTTCTGGAAATTCTCACCGAGCATGGCATCGGACTGGCGATGTGGAACTTCCGCGGCTCATTCGGGATTATCGACTCCGGCCGCACAGACGTCCAATACGAAGAATTCCACGGCCACAAGCTCGACCGAAAATTCCTGGAACTACTCCAAGAGTTCGCGTAGGGGCAACCCCATGTGGTTGCCCAGATTCATCATCGACGCCCTGGCATTAGGCTCCCTGTGGAGGGTGGCCACATGGGGCCGCCCCTACGTATTCGAAGACCTGTTCTATCGGGACGCCGAAGGTTCGGGCGATGCGGAACGCCAGAGGCAATGAGGGCGCGTACTTACCGGCTTCGATGGCGATGATCGTCTGGCGCGTTACGTTCACCTTGTCGGCCAACTGCTGCTGTGTCATCTCGCCATGTTCAAAACGCAGCCGGCGAATCTGGTTGCTCAGCTCATTATGCGCCATCTTTGGTCCCCCGACCGTACAAAATCAAGGCGGCCAAACCTTGCACGCAATTAAAAAGGACAAGGCCCCCCACGAGTGTCAGGGGCATGACGTTCACTGAGATCGAACCGTTAGGGCCAACGATGCACCAGGTTATGACACAAGCCGCGACGAAATAGAACCAAAGCGCAACATAGGATACCATCACGGCCCTCTTATGGATGAGCTGATCCCGCTCGTCGAACGTGATTACCTTTTGGTCTTTGCGGAATTTGCGCTGAATGTAAGGCAGCAGCCAAAGCAAACCTCCCCAGATGACCGTGCCGGTAAACATCAACAAGGGAGCAAAGGATAGCCCTTTGTCGTAAGCGATGAATACAGCAACAACGCTGGGGATAACAAGAATTGGTATGCCCAAAAACAATCCTACCCATGCCTCTTCTTTTTTGGTCACAATGGTTCTCCTTTCGTTCCCCGGCCATACTGAACCAGAATGGCTGCCGAATGTACGAAAAACGTGATGAGGCCCGCTCCCATGAATATCATTGGCAGCCAGGTCACCGATATTGAGCCATCCGGCCCGAGCACAAAGAAGGGGAGCATGCACGCCAGGCCGACAAACAGGTAGGCTATGGTGAAAGCCGCCAGAGCTGCACGTCTATTGATGATCCGGTCGCGCTCGTCGCAAGCCACAGCCCCCTTGTCCTTCTTGAAAACCAGAGGCCCTAATCCGCCAAGTCCGGCAATGGCCAAGAATGCAAGCCCTGCCTGTGCTTTTGGCATTCCAAGCTTAGCGTAAAGCAAGATGGTGGCAGCGATGCTGAAGATAACACCAAGCGATATTGTAACTACAAGGAACCAGGCAATTTTCTGCATTCTGTTCATAACTTTTCTCCTCATATTCAAGAGACAGATATAACTTGTTATGTAAGCCATACCATACTTAATGTATTCTATACATTACATTATGTCAAGTATATTTTACAATTTTTGTGACTTTTTTTACACCAACAAATGAAAAAGTCTCGCTTTTTTCGTAACCTGTTTGTTGGCAAGATATTACATTCGAAGGGAAAGAATCTCCTGCTCGAATTGCCAGCGTCTTTCCGATATATGACGTATGGCAGTTGTTGACTTGCAGACAAAGCCGTGCCCTTTTTGTGCCGAGGCCATCCAGGCAGCCGCTGTCAAGTGCCGGTTCTGTGGAGAATTCCTCAACAGCGAAAAGGCCAAAGCTTTGCAGAAGGCGGATGCCGAGCCGGATTCTGAGTCCTGCGACGACGAGCAAGCCAGTGGTGACGTCCTGTTTGCCGGCAGGCCATCGCTCTGGGGGATGGCGTCAGCGATGGTAAAGGCATTGCTGGTCCTTGGCGTCGCATGGCTCTTGATCAAGCTGCCTCTCGAAACCCTGGCCAACAATCTGCTGGGTTTGAAACTCACTGCAAATCAGGCTTTCGCGATTGGCCGGTACAGAATTATTGCGGGCTTCGGGCTCGGCACGCTGGCCGTGCTTATCCTTCTGCTCAAGGCGATGAAGCTCAAGATGATATACTATGAGGTGACCGCCGACCGAATTGAGTGGAGCAGGGGGATTCTCGATAGAAAGGTTGACAATGTGGACATGTTCCGGGTGATAGACCTGAAAATGCGCAGGAGCCTGCTGGATTGTATCGTCGGGGTAGGCACCGTGGCGCTGGTGACGACGGACAAGACAGACCCGAAATTTGTCTTTGAAAAGGTACGGAATTGCCGCCTCCTCTACGATAGTATTAAGAAAGCCAGCCTTGAGGCCGACCGCCGGACCGGCGTCGTGCATTTGGAATAGATCAAGAACTCTCATCCTCACCGGCGATGTGCTCAGTCAGATCTCCGGGCGTGCAGTTCAAGGCTTTGCATAGGCTATTAGACGCGAGAAAACGGCAAATTCAGGCTTCGAGTGCCTGACGCTCCAGTTCAAGCATCTTTTTCTTGAGGGATATGCCGCCGGGGGCGGAGAAGCCGCCCAATTTACCGTCGCTGCGGAGTACGCGGTGGCAGGGGATGATGAGTGGAAGGGGGTTCTTGGCAAGTGCGCTGCCGACGGCTCGGCTTGCCGCCGGCCGGCCCGATTCGCTCGCCAATCCGGCATAGCTGATTGTCCGGCCGAATCCTATTTTCCTGCACGTGTTCAAAACCGATTGCGAAAAGCCAGTGAATCCGTCGAGGAGCAGAGGAGTGTCCGGGCTGAAATTGACGCGGGTGCCCTCGAAATAGGCGGTTATCTGTTCCTGGAGAGCTTTGAAAAAGGTCCTATCGAAACGGGCAAGTGGCAGATTCTCCAGGAGTTGCGATTCGATTATTCCCGATTTCAGCGCGGGCAGTTGAGTTCGGCAGAGAGCCGATTCGGTCCCGGCAAGGCCGAAGTACCCCCATTTCGTTCTGAAAATCACATATTTTGCAGCTCTTTGCATTTTTTTGCCTGCAATGCCCATTCAAAATATTATCTAATGAGCAAATTCATTGACGCAAGAGAAAAATTTTGTTAGATATATTGGTTTTTATAAAAATGGCATGGTACGGCCGGCAGCGAAGATATGTTCATGCTTGTGTTCTTTTGCTCTTAGTTTATGTCTCTCGAAGAGTTGAGAAAGAAAATAGATGAGCTTGACCGCCAGCTTGTAAAGCTGCTCAACGAGCGTGCGCGCGTTGTGGTGGAGATCGGAAAGCTCAAAAATAAGACCGACAAGCCGGTCTATGCGCCGGACCGCGAGAAAGAGATATTTTCCAGGATTATCGAGGCCAATGAGGGCCCGCTGCCCGACAGGTGCCTCATGGCTATTTGGCGTGAGCTTATGAGCGGCTCTTTCGTTCTGGAGAGGCCGCTGCGGATCGGCTATCTCGGCCCCGCCGGCAGTTTCAGCCACACGGCGGCTATGCTCAAGTTCGGCCAAAGCGTCGAGTATGAGCCGTTGGCGGACATTGCAAGTATCTTCGATGAAGTCAGCAAGGGTCGTTGCGATTTGGGTCTTGCACCGGTAGAGAACACCATGGGCGGCGGCGTAATAGAGACGCTCGACGCTCTGATCGATTCGGATGTGAAGGTCTGTGCGGAGGTCCTCATGGCCATCCATCACAACTTGTTGGCCAAATGTTCGCTGGAAGAAGTCGAGAAGATTTATTCCAAGCCGGAGGTCTTTACCCAGTGCAGAAACTGGCTCAGTGCTACCTTCAAAGAGGCGCAAACGATCCCCGTGGCCTCCACGGCCAGGGCCGCACAATTGGCCGCCGAGGAGCCGAATACCGCCGCGATTGGATCCAGCGTCGCCGCCGAGCTGTACGGACTGAAAATTATCTGCGAAAACATCGAGGATATCGCCAATAACGTAACACGATTTCTGGTTATCAGCCGACAAGACGCCAAGCCGACCAGCGAAGACAAGACCGCCATACTGTTCAGCACGGCGCACAAGGCCGGGGCCTTGGCCGATGTGCTTGATGTCTTCAAGCGGTACGGCATCAACCTGACGAACATAGAATCCAGACCGAGCAGGAAAAGGCAGTGGGAGTATTATTTCTTTGTGGATTTCCTGGGGCACAGGACAGAGAAACATATCCGCGAAGGACTGGAAGAGTCGCGTAAGCATTGTTTGCAGCTCTCGGTATTGGGCAGTTTCCCGAGAGCAACGGAGTTATTATAGCTGTTAGCCGCCGCCCGCGCTTCAATGCCCCGAACGACAAGGCACGAGCGATGGGTTGCCCATACAGGAGAGTTTCATGAGAAAGCCATTTGTGGCCGGCAACTGGAAGATGAGCACGAACAGCCACAGCAGTGTAGAGCTGGCTAAGCGCATTGCCTCCGGATCTGCCGAAGCAGGCCACAGCGTGACTGTTGCGGTTTGTCCGCCGTTTGTCTATCTTCAGGCGGTGATCAGGGCCCTTACCGCATCGAGCATCGCCGTCGGCGCCCAGGACATGTACTTCGAGCCGGACGGAGCCTTTACCGGTGAGATCAGCGCCTCAATGTTGAAAGACATCGGCTGCACCTATTGCCTCTGCGGCCATTCGGAGCGTCGGCACGTTATCGGTGAAACGGATGAGCTGATTAACAAGAAAGTCGCCGCCGCGATCAGCGGCGGACTCTTGCCCATATTGTGCGTGGGAGAGCTGCTGGCCGAGCGCGAGGCGTCACGGACGAACGAGGTGGTCACTCGGCAGTTGGAAAAAGGCCTGGCCGGCCTAAGCGACGAGAAGCTCTCGGCGGTGACGATAGCCTACGAGCCGGTCTGGGCGATCGGCACAGGAGTCACGGCCACGCCGGAGCAGGCCCAGGACGTACATGATTTTATACGAAAGCTGCTGGACCGGATCTACGATGACCGGTTGGCTGAGGAAATTCGCATCCTCTATGGCGGCTCGGTAAAACCGAGCAACGCGGCTGAGCTGATGGGCCAGCCGGATATAGATGGTCTGCTCGTCGGCGGGGCCAGTTTGAAAGCGAATGATTTTCTCGCCATCATTCAGGCTGCAATTTGAGTCCTTATTTTTGTGGGGAACAATCATGATGAGTCTTCCGTTGTTGAAAATAAGCTTTTTTATGAATGTAGTGGCCGTCGTATTCATTCTTTGCTGCGTCGTGCTGATTCTGGTCATTCTGATCCAAAAAGGCAGAGGCGGCGGCTTGAGTGCGGCGTTCGGCGGCGGTATGGCCAGCGGAATTTTGGGGTCCAAGACCGGCGACTTTCTGACGTGGGTGACCATCGTGCTGGTCGGCGTGTTTCTGACCCTCGCCGTCGTGATGGCCAGATTCTACAAACCGCAGGCTCCTACGGGCGACTATGACGTGAGCCCGCAATCTCAACAAGAGCCGCCGGCAAGCCCGCAGCCGCCGCTTGCGACCGGAGATGCCCAGGACGCGGCCGGTGATGCGAACACCAGTGCCGATATGAATTCGCCGGGCCGTTGACGGGGAAATTGCTCTAACGTGCACATAGAACGGCCATGGACAGAGCCGAATGGGGTGCGAAAGCGTGATCTTATGATTAATAGCATGACCGGCTATGGCGAGGCGCAGGGTGAGGGTAACGGGGTCAGTTACACGGTCAGCATCAAGACCGTCAATAACCGTTACTTCAAGACCGTTGTGAAGCTGCCGGAGCTGGCAGCGTTTCTGGAAGAAGATATCGAGAACCTTCTGCGTGACAATCTGGGACGCGGGACGGTAAATTATGTGCTCCGGCTCAAAGATGCGTCAGCCGATGCGCTCTTTGATATAGACCAGGCGGCTTTGCAGGCCGTTGCAGAGAAACTGAACCGGGCCGGGATCTCGGCCGGTATTCACGGGGCGATTGACATTAGTAACCTGCTAAATTTGCCCGGCATCATTCGGCCGACATCGCCGGATGCGGAAAAAGCCGGGCAGATCAGAGAAGTGATCCTGAGAATCAGTCGCGAAGCGCTGGAGCAGCTCAAGAAAATGCGCGCCGTCGAAGGCGGCTTTTTGGAAGCTGATTTGAAGAAGTGTTGCGATGCGATACGCCAGGACCTTCGGCAAATCCGTGATCGGGGCGCCGTTGTCCTGAAAGAGTACGCACAGAAGCTCAAGAAAAGGGTCGATGAGTTGCTCGCGCACGCGGAGCTGGAATTGGAAGAAGAGATTCTTGCCAGGGAAGTGGCGATTTTTGCGGACAGGTCGGATATATCCGAAGAAGTCGCCCGGCTGGATTCCCATCTGGAGCAGTTTTCGCAGTGCTGCCAGGGCAAGGACCAGGCGGGGCGCAGGCTGGACTTTATCAGCCAGGAAATGCTCAGGGAAGCAAACACCATTGCGAGCAAGACCTCCGATACGCAAATCACACGCTTCGTGGTGGATATGAAGTGCCAGGTCGATCGGATCAAGGAACAGGTTCAGAATGTGGAGTAGAAGGGAGTGGAACCATACGGCTGCCAAATATCTGGGCTGG
This sequence comes from uncultured Pirellulales bacterium, assembly GCA_964462945.1. GTDB lineage: Bacteria > Planctomycetota > Phycisphaerae > Sedimentisphaerales > Anaerobacaceae. The sequence continues at coordinate 10,502 of CAYWZW010000090.1, read as the reverse complement.
GATTGTAATGACTGATACAAAGAGCAAGCAAGGCAAAGTGGTAATCGTGAGCGGCCCGTCAGGTGTCGGAAAAAGCACAATCTGCAAAGGGATAGTGAAGCGTCTGACCAATGCTTACCTCAGTGTCTCAGTGACTACCCGGCCGAAGAGTAAAGCGGAGGTAAATGGGCGCGACTATTGGTTCATATCAGACAAAGAGTTTCAGGAACGGATCAAAAAGGGGCTGCTGCTGGAACATGCCAAGGTGTTCGGCCATTTTTACGGAACGCCGAAGGACAAGGTTACCGAAGCGATGAAAGACGGTAAGGTGGTCATTCTGGAGATCGACGTTCAAGGGGCCAGACAAATCAAGGCGGTTTTCCCGGATGCGGCAATGATTTTCATCTTACCCCCGAGCGCAAAGGAGCTCGCGGACCGTCTGGATCACAGAGGCAGAGAAGCGGCTGAGGCGGCTGCAAAAAGACTAAACGGGGCAAGCGCTGAGATTGCTGCTGCCTGGCAATATTATAAGCACATGGTTATCAACGAGGATTTGCAGCAGGCGGTGAACGAATGCGTGCAAATTATCGAGGACAAAAAGAGCGAAGTGTAAGAACTCGAAAGACCGATGAGTCCGCTTGTGTCCGGCGGATAGTAAGTGAGAGATACAGAAGATGATAGAAGAACTTAAGAGCGAGGATCTGATCAACAAAGTTGGCGGCAGATTCAAATTGACGGCGCTGGTTCAAAAACGGCTGGGCGAGCTTTTGCAGGGCGGCCGGCCCTTGATTAAGGACACCGAAGGAAAGACGATGCTCGAAATCGTCGTTCAGGAAATCTTACAGGACAAGATTGCCGCCGACGACGGATTACCCGCGCAGCCCACGGACAAATAGAGAAGAACGTCGGACAAACGCAACGGCCCGGTGCGACTCGGCCCTCGAGCGAGACGGAGAATGTTTCAGAACCTGAACATTTTGCTGGGTGTTACCGGCGGAGTCGCCGCCTACAAGGCAGTCGATTTGGCCAGTAAGCTGACGGCCGCCGGGGCCAGGGTCAGGACGGTCATGACCGAGTCCGCCTGCCGGCTCGTCGGCCCGAAGAGCTTCGAGGCGGTCACCGGCTCTGCGGTTTTTACAACGATGTGGAGCACGCCCGAAGAGCATGGCATCAGCCACATCGCTTTGGTCAATTGGGCTGATCTTGTCATCGTGGTCCCTGCCACCGCCAATATTATTGGCAAAATCGCAAACGGCATTTGCGATGATTTGCTCAGCACCATCCTGTGTGCGTGCTGGCCTCTGACTCAATCAGGCAGGACGCTGTTAGCTCCTGCGATGAACAACAATATGTGGGCCAGCCCGGCCGTTCAGAATAATGTCAAGACGGCCAAAGCAATGGGCTTCCAGGTGATCGGCCCCGTCGAAGGCCGGCTCGCCTGCGGCGTCGAAGGACTCGGCAGAATGTCGGAGCCGCAGGACATCTTGGAAGCGATCGAAAAAGTCGCCTCGAAAATCGTAAAGCCCGAAGCGTGAAGCGAAGTACAAGATCCACACTTCACGAGATACCCGATGCGAATCCTAATCACAGCAGGCGGCACGCGTGAGTATATTGACCCGGTCCGCTTCATCTCCAACGCAAGCAGCGGCAGAATGGGTTACGTGCTGGCCCGCACGGCACTCAAGGCCGGGCACAACGTGACACTCATAACCGCCCCAACCGCTCAAGAGCCGCCGGGCCCGGCAAAAATCGTCCAAGTTGAAACCGCCGCGCAGATGTTCGCCGCCGTGCAGAAACAATTCGACCGGTGCGACTGCCTGATTATGGCCGCGGCCGTGGCCGATTACACTCCCGTTCGCCCGGCTAAAACCAAAATAAAAAAGACCGGCAAACACCTGACGATCAAATTGAAACCGACAACCGACATCCTTAAGTGGGCCGGCAAACATAAAAACAAAAGGCAGCTTGTTGTCGGCTTCGCGATGGAGGATAGGAGCCTGCAACGCCGGGCCGAGCAAAAGCTGCAAGAGAAGAATCTCGATATGATAGTTGCCAACACTCCTGCCGCAGTTGGCGCAGCCAAGACCAGCGTCCTGATAAAAACACCCGGCCGCAAATGGCTAAAGCTTCGCAAAGCGAGCAAAGCAACAATCGCCCGGAAAATCATCTCACTGGCGGAAAAAATTGAAAAGGACAGATATGAAAATGGAAACGAGAGCTCAAAAAATCATTTTGTCAGCGGCGTCGCTGTTGATATTTGCGGCAAGCGCATTAGCCCAAGAGCCGGTTTACCCTGTGAAGGTAAGTGAGAATGGAAGGTATTTTGTGGACCAGAAGGGCAATCCGGTCTTCTGGTTAGGTATTACCCAATGGCAAATCTTTCGTGAATATACTGTGGAGGAAGCGAGTGCAATTCTTGAGAACGCAAGGAGCAAGGGCTTTGCCTTCGTTCAGGCGATGCTCATGGGCGTCGGCGACGGCACGAAGCCCAATGTCTATGGCCAGAAGCCCTGGATAAATGACAATCCCCTCACGCCAAACGAGGCGTATTTCGAGAATGTGGACGCCGTTATCCGGATTGCTCGTGAGAACAACGTCGTTTTTTCGGTCACTCTCTATCATCAGCGATACCGTAAATATATAACGTTAGAGAACGCCCGCGCGTGGGCGAAATGGCTCGCCGGGCGGTACAAAGCAGCACCTAATATTGTCTGGTCTATGACGCCGGAGGCCAAAGAGGAGTTTGTTCCAGTCCTTCGGGAGCTGGCGGCCGGCCTTCACGAAGGAGACGGCGGCCTCCATCTTATTACGTTCAAACCCGACCCGGCGCCATACTCATCCAGCTTCGTTCACGATGAAAGCTGGCTGGATTTCAACGCAATGCAAACGTGGAAGAGTGTCGAGCTGATTTATCCCATGGTGACCAGGGATTATAACCTTAAGCCGGCCAAGCCCGTCTTAATGGCTGAGGGCGCATACGAGGCGGGCACCGAGTATGGATTTGATGTCACCCCCTTGTGGATTCGCAGACAAGCTTATTACTCGTACTTAGCCGGTGCCCATCACACCTACGGGCACAACGACAGTTGGCGCGTGCTGCCGACCTGGAGAAAGGCCCTCGACGCGCCCGGCGCCGTGCAGATGGGAATCCTCAAGAAGGTATTCCTGGGCCGCAAAGAGTGGTGGTATCTTGTTCCCGACCAGTCGATTTTCGCAAGCGGCGGCAACACCACGGGGCAGGTTTTGAACCTGGCGGCCCGTCATAAAGACGGCAAATGGATTATGGTGTATTTAGGCGGCAAGGCAGACTTTTCGATCCATACGAATAAGATTTCTCCGGCAGGCAAAGTGAACGCATTTTGGGTGGATCCCAGAATCGGCGAGTCGGTCTCAGCCGGCAGCTTCTCAAATGCCGGCGTCGAGTCCTTCTCAATGCCCGATGGATGGGAAGATGCTCTATTGATACTCGAATCGTCCGCCGGCTAAGCCACGCCGCCCAAGCGAGGTTAATCCTCGTCTTTTATTCCGAGATCGTCTTTCGTTAGGATGGACTCGAATTGGTAGCCGGCCTGGGTGATGTTCTCCGACGCCCCCTGTTTGCGGTCGATTACGGCGACGATTTTCTTTACCTTCGCGCCGGCCTCGGTGATGACCTTCGCCGCTTCGAGGACCTGGCCGCCGGTGGTGGCGATGTCCTCGACCAGCAGCACGACGTCGCCGGCCTTCAGAACACCCTCGACCAGCTTGCCGGTGCCGTAGCCCTTCTTGCTGTTGCGGATGATGACCCAGTTCTTGCCGCATTCCATCGCCGTCGCCGCCGCCAAAGCCACGCCGCCCAATTCGGCGCCGCCTATCAACGTGACATCTTCGCTCACGTGCCTCGCAAATTCTTTGCCGAGCGATTTGAGTATATCCGGGCATGTCTCGAAAAGGTATTTGTCGAGATAGTATTTGCTTCGCTTGCCGCTGCGAAGGACAAAATCGCCTTCCAGATAAGCCGTCTCTTTTATTCGCTTGATCAGTTGTTTTCTGTTCATTCTTCTCACCTCGGGATTCGCGTGGCTCGTCGTCCTGCGAGATTCACACGTTCAACTCCACTTTTTTGTCGAGCTCTTTTCGGTATCTTCTGCGAATCGGCGCCAGGACGCCGGCGATGAATTCATCAACCTGCCGGGGGGCCCGACCGACGTAAGCTTCCGGATCCAATATCTCCTGGAAATCGACTTTGGTGAACGCGATGTCCGCCCTGAGCCGGCCGACCAGGTCATTGGGCCTGCCCAGATTTTTCACCTGAGCCGCTGCGGCGTACGAATGCAGCCGAATCTTCTCGTGCAGCTCCTGCCGGTTGCCGCCGGCCTTGACGGCCGCCATCAGGATGTTTTCGGTGGCCATGAACGGCAGCTCCGCCGCGACGTGAGTCTCTATCACCTTCGGATAAACGACAAGCCCGCTGCTGACGTTGATGAGGATTTGCAGGATCCCGTCAACCGCCAGGAACGCTTCCGGAATGACGACCCTTCTGTTGGCTGAATCGTCAAGCGTCCTCTCGAACCACTGCTCGGAGGCAGTCATCGGCGGGCTGGAAGCCAGGCTCAGGACCAGCCTGCTCAGCGAGGTCGCCCGCTCGCAGCGCATGGGATTTCTCTTGTAAGGCATGGCCGATGAGCCGATTTGCAATTCCTCAAACGGCTCTTCGATCTCCTTGAGATTGGCCAGCAACCGGATGTCATTGCACATCTTGTGGGCCGATTGTGCGATTGAAGCCAGGCTGTTGACGACGAGGGCGTCGATCTTCCGCTGGTACGTCTGGCCCGTCACGGCACAGATGCTCCTAAAGCCGAACGCCGCCGCGACGGCTTTGTCGAGCTGCTTGACTTTGCTGTGATTGCCGTCGAAAAGCTCCAGGAAGGAGGCCTGCGTGCCGGTGGTGCCTTTGACCCCTCGAAAGGGCAGCGTGTCGAGCCGGTGCTCGATTTCCTGTAAGTCCATGACAAACTCGTAGCACCACAGCGTCGCTCTCTTGCCGACGGTGGTCAACTGGGCCGGCTGATAGTGTGTAAAGCCCAGCGTCGCAAGCGAGCGATATTTCTCTGCGAATTTGCCTAACAGATCGATGACCGCCGCCAGCTTGCCTGCGATGAGCTGCAGCGCCTCCCGCACAATAATCAAATCCGCGTTGTCGCCGATGTCGCAGCTTGTTGCGCCCAGGTGAATTATCGGTGCGGCTTTAGGTGCGGCGTCGGCGAAGGTATAAACATGGGCCATGATATCGTGGCGGAATTGCTTCTCGTATCGAGCGGCCTTCTTGAAATCGATGTCGTCAAGGTGCCGGGCCATCTGCTTTATCTGGCCCTCTTTTATATTGAGGCCGAGCTTCTTTTGCGCCTTGGCAAGCTCCAGCCAGAGTCGGCGCCAGGTGCTGAATTTTCTTTGAGCCCCGAAGAGTTCAGCCATCTCCGGCGACGCATTTCTCTCAACAAGAGGACTCTGGTAAACATTGTGCCCATTATCCATGTGAGTTCCTTGAATTACCGGGAGTAAGACCTGTTCTTTTGCTTTCTCTTGTCGTTTGTACGCATTGAACACTGCTTTCTCGATGTCTGTGGATTGGCCTTCATGTTGTCTGAAGTCGGCTGTACTTTCACAGTTTAGATTAGATGTAACCGGCCCTCGCCAATGTTTTCCCGATGCGGCCGTTTTGAGTTATTCCGTCCTCTATCTCATTTCCTTTTGGCCACTTGGCCTCAACTTCAGGAAAGGGACTCTCGAACTGCCAGCCTGCTTCACCTGTTATTCGGTAATGTTCTAATCTTCGTATGCTAATTTCAGCAAACACGGGGTCTATGTCGCCGGTAAAGCACCGTCTTTTCAATCTTTCGCAGGCAACTAAAGTCGTGCCGGAGTGTGCGAAGAAGTCTATCACTAAGTCATTCGGGTCTGAGCTGGCAGATATAATTCTCTCTATCGCCTTAAGAGGTTTCTGGGCGTAACACCCGGGTACATTTTCCTTCATTCTGTAAAATACCTGCTGGATGTCAACCCAGACGTTCCCCGCCCTGATATTCTCCGACTTGCTGCGCTCGAGGTTTTCAGTGACGTTTCCCCCGACTTCTTTATAGTATCCTCTGAGAATTTTTGGAATGTCCGTGTACTCGGCATCGACGTTGAATTTCGGCTCGCCTTTTACGTAGTAGAGCAACTCCTGCCGGACAGCCATCCAGTTTTTTTGTGTGCCGTAACCCCGCTGATTTCTCATGGTTATGAAACTTCGGCTCCGTATTTCTTCGAAATCCCTCATCAGGATGATGAAGTCGGCAAGCGGCTGAAATCCTCCGTTTTGGTCGGCACCCAGCCAGATATACAGGCTCGAGTCGTTTTTCAACACGCTACATGTATTGCGAATCCATTTCCTGCTCCAGTCTATATACTGTGCCAACGAAACTTGACCTAACCTGTCACTGTTGACGTTACCCACCACGACGTTGTAAGGAGGGTCCTGAACGGCCAAAGCGGCTCTACTATCCTGCATTAGCTCTTGAATGTCTTTTTCACTGCCGGCATCGAAACATCCTACCTTGTGCCCATGAACCGGGTCAGTCCAAACCTCACCATATTTCAGCCGGCAATAGGGCAGGAACAGAGAACGAATCTCATGGCTGCGGTCAATTCTTTGCAGTTTCTCTTTTGCCATTCTCACCCTTCTTGAGTTATTTGGCATCGAGTTTTGCCTGGCGCTCGGCTAAAAGCTGCTCGATTTCTTTGGTATCTTTTTTGCTCAAATTCCAGTCCGCCGCCGGGGCGGTTTCGGTAATCTGCTGAGGTCTTCGCGCCCCGACGATGGCGGCGGTCACCTCGGGCCGGCGGAGGACCCAGCTTATGGCCAACTGGGCGCAGGTCCTGCCGTGGCGCTCGGCGACTTTCTTCAGGCCCTCAACAAGCTCCAAGGTCGCGCTGAATTGCGGCTCCTGAAAGTCAGGGTTTCTTCTTCGATGGTCATCTAAAGGTAAACCTGCCAGGCGTGCCCTGCTAAATTTGCCTGTAAGCAAGCCTCTTTGTATCGGGCTGTATGCAATGACGCCGATCTTATTTCGGGCACAATAGCCCAATAGTTCATCTTCAACCTCGCGATGGAGCATACTGTAGGGCGGCTGGAGCGAAGCGACGGGATGAATTTTCTGCACGCGCTTGATCTGCTTAACGTTGAAATTCGATACCCCCAGGTATCGAACCTTCCCTTCCTCAACCAGGCTGGCCATTTCCGCCCAGGCCTCTTCAACGTCCTCATCCGGCTCGGGCCAGTGCATCTGATAGAGGTCGATGACCTCGATGCCGAGTCTTTTCAGGCTGGCGTGACATTCCTCCCGAATGCTGTGCGGCTTCAGGCAGCTTACCTTTTCCTTTTTCTGATTCCACAGCAGTCCGCACTTTGTTGTGATGAGCGGTTTCTCGCTTATCTGCCTGAGGGCTTCTCCCACAAGCTCTTCGGAATGGCCCAGGCCGTAGATAGGAGCTGTATCGATCCAGTTAATGCCTGTCTCGATCGCCGCCGGGATCGCGGCGAGGGCTTCGTCATCGTCCTGCGGGCCCCAGCCGAACTGCCACGGCCCGCCCATCGCCCACGTCCCCAGACCCACGGTCGTGAGTTTCAAATCCGTAAACCCTAATTGCCTCGTGTGCATCGTTTCACTCCCAATAGCGCGACCAGGACTTCAAGAAAGCGCCGGCCTCTTCACAATAGGATATTATGAACTCGAGCGTTTATCAATCACTTGGCGGGGCAAAATCCACAAGGGCACTTAGTCCGCCACTATGACATACGTTTGGCCCGCTTTAGTCTGGAACTCGATTGTGCCCCCGGCGCCGGATTCGACGGTTTGGGCTTTGGGGCCGAACCAGCCGGACTTGAGCACGGCCGGCGTGGCGGAGCGAACCAGGCATTTTCCACCAAGCGTCGAGTGGATAACCGCGCGGCTGAGCTTGCCGTCCTTCCAGGCGATGTCCACTTCAAAGCCGCCGCGGGCGCGCAGTCCCCTGACATGGCCGGTCGGCCAGACGGAAGGCAACGCTGGCAGCAAATGAAGCTCGTACCTTGGGCACGAGCCCGCGTGGCTTTGCAGCAGCATCTCGGCGATGCCGGCCGTGCCGCCGAAGTTGCCGTCGATCTGAAAGGGCGGATGAGCATCGAACATATTGGGATACATTCGCTGCGGCGTCAGCAGGCTGCTGAGCATTTTATATGCGTGGTCGCCATCCTCGAATCGTGCCCAGAAATTGACCTTCCAGGCCATGGACCAACCCGTGCCTCCGTCGCCGCGGAATTCCAGTGACTTGCGTGCCGCGGCAAAGAGTTCGGGCGTGCCCCGGCGGGTAATTTCCCTGCCGGGATGCAAGCCGAACAAGTGCGAGACGTGCCGGTGCTCGTTCTTCGGGTCATCCTTGTCTTCGAGCCACTCCTGGAGCTGGCCGTATTGCCCGATTTGGTTGGGTGCGATCCGGCTTCGCAGCTCGGCCAGCTTTTCACGAAATTCTTTGTCCACATTGAGAATCTTTGACGCTTCAATGCAGTTGGCAAACAGGTCGCGGATGATTTGATGATCCATCGCCGGGCCGGCGACAAGTCCGCCATTCTCCGGCGAATTGGACGGCGTGCTTATCAGCCAGCCGGTCTTGGGGTCCTCGATGAGAAAATCGATGAAGAACGTTGCAGCACCTTTCATCAAAGGATAGGCGCGCTTGCTGAGAAATTCTTTGTCGCCGGTGAAAGCGTAGTGCTCCCAGAGATGCTGACAGAGCCAGGCGCCTCCCGTGACCCATATCCCGTGGTTGGAGGCGTTTATCGGTGCGGTCCCGCGCCAGAGGTCGGTGTTGTGGTGGAGGACCCAGCCGCGGCAGCCGTAGTGCACTTTGGCTGTCTTGCTGCCGGACTCGGCCACGTCGTCGAGCAGGTCAAAGAGCGGCTCGTGACATTCGGACAGGTTGGTGACCTCGGTCGGCCAGTAGTTCATCTCGGTGTTGATATTGGTTGTCCACTTGCTGTCCCAGGGCGGGTCGAGCTGGTCGTTCCAGATGCCCTGGAGGTTGGCCGGCTGACTGCCCGGGCGCGAGCTGGCGATCAGCAGGTAGCGGCCAAACTGGAAATAAAGCTCCATCAACTCCGGGTCATTTTGTTTGGCGAAGTCTTCGATCCGCTTATCCGTCGGCTGCTCAGCCGCCTCGGATGTGCCCAGCTCAAGTGCGACCCTGCGGAACAGACGACGGTGGTCAGCGATATGCGTCTTGCGCAGGGCCTCATAGCTCTTGCCCGCTGCGGCTTCGATGGTCCGGCGACAGGCATCGCCTGGTTCGCCGGTGACATCTCTGAAGTTCTTGAAGCTCGTAGCGGCGGCCAGAACCAATATCACCGAATCCGCGTCCTTCACGGCCAGACTATCAGCTTTAAGATCCACGTTGCCGCCTTGGGCCTGCCAGCCCAGCCGGGCTTCAAACTTCAGCACGCTGGGCCTGGTCTCTTTCGCTCGAGCGTCCATGTACTCGCGAAGCTGACCACGCAGCACAAGGGCATGATTAGCGACCAGCGTCTGAACACCGGGGTGCGGGCTATCCAACCTGGCGTTGAACGTCAGTTGTCCCCGTTTGCTGCAGGTCAGACGGACAACAATCACCTGGTCCGGAAAACTTGAAAGAACCTCGCGGGTGAATGTCGCCTCCCCGATGCGGTAGCGAACGGTTGAAATGCCGGAGTCGATGTCCAGCTCCCGGCGGTAATCGTTAATATCGCCGTGGCCCGGAAAGTCCAGATGCAGGTCGCCGAAGGGCTGATATTTTTCCTGCCGCAGCGGCACGCTCATCATCTTCTCCATCGCCAATTCTTCAGCCTGGCGCTGTTTGCCTTCAAACAGCAATTGACGGACGGACGGCAGGTATTCGACGGCCCCATCATGCTGATATTCGTGCGGCTGGCCCGTCCACAGCGTATCTTCGTTGAACTGGAGCCGTTCGTGTTCCGTGCCGCCGAAAACCATTGCCCCCAGTTGTCCGTTTCCGACGGGCAACGCCTCAGTCCACTGCCGTGCAGGTTGCCGATACCAGAGTTTCATGCCGCTCCATTTTTCCGCATCCAGGCGATTGCGATCGCCGGCGCGCCGGAGTCCCACAGGGTCCGTTACGCACCCCAGGACCGTGAAACAAACCGCCCAAAAAAGAGACGCAAACACAAGTGAATTTCGCCGGGATGGCCCGCGCCGCTGCGATCTGCCCTGCATACAACTCCTTTTCAGCATAAGTTCCATATCCTTAATCAGACAGAAGCTCTGTTGATTTTGTCAACAGAGCCGAGACCAAAAGGCCCAGGAGGGCTATTTTATCGCCCCCCAGCTTTCCGGTTCTGCACGTTTCGCTCATCTACGCGGCAATAGTAATTGAAAGACCCGTTCCTGGCAAGCTCGCTCTCCGGGTTTGACTGGGATGTCCAAGGAACATCGTATCCCCCTTAGAAGGATAAGGTGTATGACTTCTATGTGCTA
>CAYWZW010000089.1:0-19307 GCA_964462945.1 uncultured Pirellulales bacterium | reverse complement strand
AGAAGTCATACACCTTATCCTTCTAAGGGGGATACGATGTTCCTTGGCCATCCCATCTTATTGGACCTTTTTTCTTGACAGAAGCAGACCGATATGGTACAAGTACCTTGTGCAATGCCGTGGCGTGAAACCGGAGATCATTCGGTAGAAGTTTTCATATGCCCATTTTTTGAAGGAGGACGATCATCATGTGTTTAAAACTGATCCATCTTGCTTGTTTTGTTTTCTGCGTGAGCTTGGTGTTGACAGGAGCAGTTGAGGCAGGCCTTGTCGGCTGGTGGAAGCTGGATGAGGGATCTGGTACGGTTGCCTATGACACATCCGGTTTCGGACGTCATGGGACTATCACGAAGCCGATATGGGAGGTCGGCCGCTTTGGCTCTGCATTGAAATTCGAAGGAGCGTCCTACGTGGATATTCCGCCTGAATCATGGTCGACTATTCAAAGACAAGCTACCATGGCGTTCTGGGCGTATGGCGACCCGGCCTCGCAGCCACAGGCCAACTTCATCTTCGGTGCATTTCAAGACCCTCCAAACAATGAGTCGAGGGTTATGAGTGCCCACGTGCCCTGGAGCAACGGCAATGTGTACTTCGATACGGGTGGTACGACAGCTGGCGGGTATGACCGGATATTTAAGGCTGCCACGCCCGCTGAATATGAGGGTTCCTGGCAACACTGGGCGTTTGTCAAGAATGCCGACACCGGCGAGCAGATGATATACCTTAACGGGGCTGTCTGGCATAGTGGCACTGGCATGACTCGAACTATGACCGGAGTTACCAAATTCACAGTCGGGACCAAGCCTAGTCTCGCCGAGGGTTGGTACTACGGAATGATTGACGATGTTCGCCTCTACGATCATCCACTTTCAAGAGACGAAATTCTCGCTGTCTTGGAAGGGGCGGGCGCAGGGTATCCTTATGCTTTGGGGCCTAATCCACCGGATGGTGGACTCCATGCCGATACATGGGTGACCCTTTCGTGGCGGGCGGGAGATTTTGCGGTTTCTCACGACGTGTACCTGGGCGAGAATTTCGATGATGTCAACAATGGCACAGGGGGCACGTTCCGAGGCAACCAGACTGGAACATTTTATGTTGCCGGTTTTCCCGGATTCGCTTATCCGAACGGCCTCGTTCCCGGCACGACGTATTACTGGCGAATCGATGAAGTCAACGCCGCTGACCCGAATAGCCCATGGAAAGGCAAAATCTGGCGCTTTACAGTTCCGCCCAAGAAGGCCTACAATCCCAGCCCGGCGGACGGCGCGAAGTTCATAGACGCGACGGCCACGACCTTGAGCTGGACGGCAGGATTCGGCGCGAAACTGCACACCGTGTACTTCGGCGACAATTTTGACACCGTGAGCAACGCCGCCGGGGGGCTGCCCCAGGCACCCACCAGCTACAGCCCTGCCGGTCCCCTTAAGCAGGACACAACGTACTATTGGCGCGTGGATGAGTTTGACGCCGCTGCTACGCACAAGGGCGATATCTGGAGCTTCACAACCGCCAAAGCCGGCGGAGGCGTCAAAGGACAATACCATAGAGGCATGAACTTCGAGTCCCTTGTCCTGACCCGAACGGATCCTCAGATCAATTTCACCTGGGGCGCGAATGCCCCCGACCCTGCCGTCGGCACCGATAGTTTCTCGGTCCGATGGACCGGTGAAGTGGAGCCGGCCTTCACCGAGACCTACACCTTCTACCCCAGAGCCGACGATGGTGTGCGGCTGTGGGTGGACGGCCAACAGCTCGTGAACGCCTGGATCGACCAGGGCGCGACCGAGTACGCGGGCCAAATCGACCTTGTGGCCGGGAAATCATACAGTATTCAGATGGAAATGTATGAGAACGGCGGAGACGCCGTGGCGGAGCTGCGCTGGTCGAGCCCGCGTACGCCCAAGCAGCTTGTTCCGCAAGCCGCGCTGTCGCCGCCCGTGAAAGCCAGCAGTCCGAATCCTGCAAATGGCGCGACAGATGCGAAGATGACGCAGATCCTGACGTGGAGTCCGGGAGATTTTGCGGCTTCGCACGATGTGTATTTTGGCATGGACGCGGATGGCGTGAAGAATGCAACGAAGGCTTCACCCGAATACAAGGGCAGCAAGCCATTGGGCAATGAGAGCTATGATCCCGGCAAATTGGCATGGGACACAACGTACTACTGGCGGATTGATGAAGTCAATAACGCCCGCCCCGACAGCCCGTGGAAAGGGACGGTCTGGACGTTTAAGACGGGTGACTTCCTGGTCGTGGACAACTTCGAGGACTACGATGCCGCCGCCAATCAGATCTGGTACTCGTGGCATGATGGGCTTGGGTACGGCGCGCCGGGTGCTCCGCCGTACTTTGCCGGCAACGGAACTGGTGCGGCTGTGGGCGATGAGAACACAGCTTCCTACACGGAAGAAACCATCGTTCATGGCGGCCGTCAGTCCATGCCGCTCAATTACAACAACAATAAGCAGGGTCTCGCCAAGTATTCCGAGGCCGAGCTGACGCTGACCTCGCCGCGAGATTGGACCGAGGAAGGCGTTGGGGAGTTGTCGCTGTGGTTCAGGGGTCGTCCCGGTTCGGTCGGCAGCTTTGTAGAGTCGCCCGTCGGCACGTTCACGATGGCCGCCTCCGGCGTAGATGTTTGGGGCAACGCCGATCAGTTCCACTATGCTTTCAAGACGCTCACGGGTGCCGGCTCAATTGTGGCCAAGGTTCAGAGCGTCCAGAACACCAACGCCTGGGCAAAGGCCGGGGTGATGATCCGTGAGACGTTAGATGCCGGCTCGAAGCATGCCTTCGTGGCGGTTACGCCGGGCAACGGCGTGGCATCCCAGGGTCGTGACTTTACCGATGGCGTCAGTTTCAACACTAATCAGACCGGACTTACAGCGCCGTACTGGGTGAAATTGGAGCGCGACGCCGCGGCCAACTTTACCGCTTCACATTCGGCCAATGGCACCACCTGGCAGCCGGTGCAGAACGCCACACCGATGAACATCCCGATGAGCACGACCGTCTATATCGGTCTGGCGCTGACCAGCCATGATGCCGCCCTGACGTGTCAGGCGGTGTTCACCAACGTGACGATTGCCGGCACGGTCGGTCCGCAGTGGGCGCACCAGGATATCGGCATCGCCAGCAACGCTGCTGAGCCGCTGTATGTGGCGGTTTCCAACAGCGCTGGATCGCCGGCGATCATGGTCCATCCGGACGCTGGTGCGGTACAGATTGCCACCTGGACCGAGTGGGTGATTCCGCTTCAGTCGCTTGCCGACAAGGGCATCAACCTGAAAAACGTGGACAGGATCGCCGTCGGTCTGGGCACGCGGGGCAACATGACAACCCCCGGCGGCGCGGGCAAAATGTACTTCGATGACATCCGCCTGTATCAGCCGAGGGTGGTTCCCTGACATCAGCGAATTGCCTCGGTGAGAGTGGTTAGGCAATAATGGCTACAGGATGAGACTGTGACGTGGACGGAAGGATGCGTCTTCCAAGGCCACGGAGGTTTGTCATGGCAAGGCCGAAGGGATTTACTCTCATAGAGCTTCTGGTCGTTATTGCGATCATCGCGTTACTGATGGGCGTTCTCCTGCCGGCGTTGCAGCGGGTTCGCAAACAGGCGAGGGCCGTCTTATGCCAGTCGAACCTCAAGCAGATGGGCCTGACCTTCGCCATGTACACGGACGACAACAACGGGAACTTCCACGAGGAGGCCGGCGGCGCGCCGACCCATAGCTGGGTCCACGCGATGCGGCCGTACTACAGCCGTGAGCCGAAGATGCGGGTCTGCCCGGCGACGACGAAGTTCTACAGCGACGGTATCACAGGGCCTTTCGTGGGCTGGGGAGTGTACGGGGAGGGCAGGCTGCCCACGGTGCCCGGCTTCGCGATCAAGGGCGATTACGGCAGCTTCGGGCTCAATGCCTGGGTCGCCAACGATACGGGCGAGCCGCACACGAACAGGAACTGGCGGACGATTCGCATCAAGGCTGGGTACCGGGTGCCCGTGTTCGTCGATTGCCAGTGGGTGGATGGGCTGCCCCTGCCGACCAACGCTCCGCCGGAATTTGACGGCCAGTGTCACTGGGACTGGTCCACCAACGCCATGCGGAGCTTCTGCATCAGCCGGCACAACGGTTTTGTTAATGCTGTGTTCATGGATGCGTCAATCCGCCCGGTCGGTTTGAAAGAATTGTGGCAGTTGCACTGGCATCAGCAATGGGCCCAGGAAAAGAGGGCCAGTGGAACCCCCGTGTGGCCGGAGTGGATGAGAAATTTCAGGGACTACTGACGATTCTCGATTCTGGATACTGGATACTCGTCGAGTATCGAGCATCTGGTATCGAGAATCCAAGCGGACTTCACTCACCGGGCCAGCTCGAGCGCCCGGGTGGTAATGTAATACTTCGCGAGCATGTTGGGGACTTCCCACTCCGGCAGCCGGCCCTCGGCCAAGTACTGTAAATACGCTTCCATCACTTTTCGGAAGTGAGCTTCGTGCCCGATGTGCGCTTCTTCGGGGATCAGCACATGCCAGGCGTTGTCTTGCTCTTTCCTGACTTGCAGGCCCGGGTATTGGCTTTGAAGCCTGGCGACGATTTTCTTTAAAGACACCGCCAGCTCGTCGGCATTTGCGCCGGGGGCCGGCTCAACGTACACCTCCGGCTGGTAGTTCTGTTCCTTGCCCTGGCGAATAATCACGTGGGCCTTGCTGCCCCGGAACAGGGAATAATGCGTGTCGCCGCCGCCTTCGGGCGCCTCGAAATTCCACGTCACCGACAGTTTCGTCCAGACGCCCTTGACGGCGTAGGACATCTGGCCGTTGGCGTAGCAGGGCAGCTCGCCTTCGCCGTTCAGCTTGCCTTTGAGAAAACCGGGGAAGTCGGGCAGTCCCGTCACCTTCTCGTACTGGTCGCGCGTGATCAGCGTCGGCCAGCGGCGTGCCTTTCCCATCACCACGTCTTTGCGATAGTCAATCGCCTGGTCGGGGAAACACGTCCAGGCCGCCAGGTCGATCAGGTGCGTGGTCACGTCCACCAGGCCCTCACCTTGCTGAGCGGTGTCGAAGTACCACCCGGGCCGCCGGATGGGTACGCCGGAAACGTACTTGAAGAAATGGTGAACGCTCTTTTTTACCACGGCCGGGTCCTCGGCCGAGCCGGCTTGCAGCTCGCCGAATAAATCTTTGTCCAGGACCAGAAGCTTTTGCATGATGCACGTGACGTTGAAACGTTCCGTCATGATGTCGTAAAGCAGGACATTTTTCCGCTCGGCGGCGGCGAACGCCTGCTCCAAAAGCGCGAAGCCCTGTGTATCGATGCACATCGGCTTGTCGCAAAAGACGTTGAACCCGGCATCGACCGAGGCCTTGATGTACTCGGCTTTCCTGCGGTTGTTGCCGGACAGGACGACGATGTCACCGGCTTTCTCGATGAGCATTTTCCGGAGAAAATCATCGCCGGCATAGACTTCCTGCCGCCAGCGGGTGGGGTCTTGCTCGCGGCTGTTGAACCGCTCGATTTGTTTGAGGTAATCCTGCACGTCGGGGCCGTCGGGGGCATAGACGGCAACGGCGGGGTCCACCTGCTCGTACATGCTCTTCTGGACCAGGGCGGCGTGATAGTGGCCCGGGTCCAGGGTCACCAGCTTGACCGCACCCCTGTCCCGGCCGCTCTTTGTTTTGGCCTGCTCCATATCCCGACATGAGACGGAGGTCATCAGGCATACGCTTAACAATAACAAGACAAACGCTCGTGTCATGCTCTGGCTCCCTATCCATTTTCGATTTTCGACGTGGCGATCCGGCATGCCTGCCGGATTGCCCTTGTTCTCTACCGCCGGCAAGATGCCGGCGGGACGCAAGACCGAGACGGCCTCGCCACAATCGCAAATTGTTTGGCGGACAAGCTGCCGCCGGATTATCCAATCCGGCAGTATCATATCGTCATCGGGCTTGATTCTTCAAGACAGACTTGATATGGTACTGAAAATCAAGCTCAGCGGCGTAGCCGAGCAGGGACAAATCCGCCGTAGGCGGACAAGTGTGGGAGATCAAACAATGAAGGACATAATGACGAGAGACAAATTATGTGCGTGTTTGCTTTCAATGGGTCTTCTGTTAGCCGGCTGCGGCGGCGGGGGGGCTGAGCCTATCAAGAAATCTCAGCAGGCGGGCGTTTCGGACCGGCTGGTCGCCCGCACGTACAATTCCGGCTTCGAGCTGGCCCATGACACCTACAACGGGATGGGCACGGGCAGCGACGGCAAGATTTACTACGTGCTTTCCTCCGAATCATACGAGACCGGCGCGCAGATGTACTGCTTCGACCCGGCCACCGGCAAAATCAAGCACCTGGGCGACCTGACGGAGGCGTGCGGCGAAAAGGGCGCCAAAACGATTGCACAGGGCAAGTCGCATGTGACCTTCGTCGAGTCTAAAGGCAAGCTGTATTTTGCGACGCACGTAGGTTACTACAGCATCATCGACGGTATGGAAAAGATCGGCATACCGCCGGAGGGTTTCAAGCCTTATCCCGGCGGCCACTTTCTTGCATACGACATGAAGACGGGCAAGTTCCAGGACCTGGCCAAAGCGCCGCGCGGCGAAGGTATTCTGACGATGAACATGGACGTTCAGCGCGGCCGGCTCTACGGCATCACCTGGCCGAGCGGCTCCTTCATCCGCTATGACCTGGTCAAAAAGGACCTCAAAGACTTCGGGCCTATGTCAAGGGAAGGCGAGAACGGCAAAGGCGAGCAGTATCGAACACTCTGCCGCTCCATCGCCGTCGATCCGCGAGACGGCTCGGCCTATTTCACGACCGGCGACGGCGATATCCTTCGCTACAAATATGACTCGGATTCCGTCGAAACCGTCAAGGACGAGGACATGAGGAAGGATTATTTCGGGCTCTATGACCCGACCTCGCCCGGCCACATGGGATACAACTGGAGGCAGGTGGTTTGGTGCAAGGCCGAAAACGCGGTTTACGGCGTGCATGGCAACTCCGGCTATCTGTTCCGCTTCGATCCCCGTATTCCGCAGGTATCGGTCGTGGAGCGCATCACCTCCGCGCCCTCGAAACAAAGCGGGATGTTCGATCAGTTCAGCTACGGGTATCTCGGTTTTGCGATGGGTCCTGACGGCCATACCCTTCACTACCTGACGGGCGGGCCGGTGTATATCGACGGCAAGAGAGTCCGCGGCAAGGACAAGACGGCCATGGGCGAATCGAAAGGCGTTGAGAATCTTCACCTGATTACCTATGACATCGCGGCGGGAAAGTACACCGACCACGGCCCCATCTTCTATGCGAACGGCGATAGACCCGCCTACGTCAATTCGATCGCCGTGGGCAAAGACGGGACGGTTTACACGCTGGCGAGAATCACGGAAAACGGCCGCACGCGAGCGGACCTGATCAGTATTCCGGGTCCGTTCAAGAGCAGGTAACGCCGGAGGCGGCAGCAACAGTCCAACGTAAGGAGCAGCCAAATGAATCGACACACCATCATCTTTGGGTTTTCGATTTTCCGCCGCAAGGTGTCCCTGACGGGAGATTTACGATTTTGGATTTACAATCGGCAATCGAAAATCGGCACTCGGCAATTCTTTGGTCCTTTGTGTCTGGCGGTCGCAACCATTCTAATATGTCAAGGGATAGTTGCGATGCCTTGTGCAATGGCAAGCCAGTCGTCGGCAGCCTGGAAAGCCGGCGTGGCCTCGACCGTTATTACGCCGGCCGAGTCGATGTGGATGGCCGGCTACGCGGCGCGGACGAAACCGTCCGAGGGCAAAGTCCATGACTTGTACGCGAAAATCTTGGCGCTGGAGGATGAGCAGGGCACCCGGCTGGTTATCGTCACCGTCGATTTGCTCGGCATCCCGCGCCCGACGCGAGACTGGCTGGAAGCGCAGGTTCGTCAACGTTACAAACTGGGGCCTGAAGCTCTGTTGCTCAGCGCATCCCACACGCACAGCGGCCCGGTGGTCCGCGAGGCGCAGTATTCCATCTACGGCAATACCGTGTACGGCTTATCGCCGGGGCAGATTCAGCAAAGCGACAAGTATGTGGAGGATCTTCAGCAGAAAGTGCTGGAACTGATTGGTCAGGCGATGGAGAATCTCGCCCCGGCCGAGCTCGGGTACACCCACGCCCGTGCGGGCTTTGCCATGAACCGTCGCTTGCCGACCGAGACCGGCTATCGGAACAGCCCGAACCCGGACGGCCCGGTCGATCACGATGTCCCCGTCCTTCGGATTGACGGCGCCGATGGAAAATTGCGGGCCGTGCTGTTCGGATACGCCTGCCATAACACGACCCTCAGCGGCTACGAGTTCTGCGGCGACTACGCCGGCTTCGCCCAGCAGTACATCCAGGAGGCGCATCCGGAGGCGACGGCAATGTTTATCGCCGGCTGCGGCGCCGACCAGAATCCGTACCCTCGCGGCGGGCCCCAGACCCTCGAGTACTGCAAGCAGCACGGCCGGGCGCTGGCCAACGGTGTCGAAACGGCGTTGACCGTGCAAGCGCGACCCGTCAGCGGGCCGATTCAGGCTGCTCTCGATACGGTGACGCTGGAGTTTGCCCAGCCGCCCAGCCGCGAACAGCTCGAAGAGCAAACCAAATCAAAGGACAAGTATGAAAGCCGTCATGCCCAGGTGCTGCTCAAGGAGCTTGACGAAAAAGGGGTCATTCGCAAGACGTACCCATATCTGGTGCAGGTCGTGCGGTTCGGCGATGACCTGACAATGGTGGCGCTGGCCGGCGAAGTGGTGGTGGACTACTCGCTGCGTCTGAAGTCGGAGCTGGCCCGCCACGCGGCTGGCGAATTGGCCGGCCCGGCGGTTTGGGTGGCCGGCTACTCGAATGACGTGTTCGGGTATATCCCCTCGGTCCGCGTGCTGCGAGAAGGCGGCTACGAGGCCGGCGAGGCCATGCGATACACGAACCTGCCCGGGCCCTTTGCACCGTCAATCGAGGAGCGGATCATCGCCAAGGTCCATGCGCTGGTTGATAAAACGGCGGCCTCGAAGAGCAGATAGTGCGTTGCTCGAGTTTTTTGGTTCACGTTGTCATCCCTGCGCAAGCAGGGATCCAGGAACGTAACGGCTTCAATGGATTCCCGTTTTCACGGGAATGACAAGAATGAGTGCGTACTGCAAGACGTTTGCAATGGTAACGATTTTGGCTTTGTCACTTTGCTCGTGTAAAGCGACGGATAGTCACGCCGGCAAGGTCGCTTTGGAGTGGATTGCCCCCAGTAAAGATGGAAGCGGCTTCGTGCGTGTCGGCTCCGGCGAGAAGTTTCTGGCCTGGGGGGTCAACTACGACCACGATGACTCCGGCCGGCTCCTGGAGGACTACTGGCGCCGGGAATGGCCCACCGTTGTGGAAGATTTCAAGGAGATCAAGGCGCTCAGCGCGAACGTCGTTCGGATTCACTTGCAGACTGCAAAGTTCGTCGAGACGCCGAACGAGCCTAACGAAGCGTCGCTTGGGCAGCTTGCCCATCTCGTAAAATTGGCCGAGGAAACCGGGCTTTATCTTGATGTCACGGGTCTGGGCTGCTACCACAAGAAGGACGTGCCCCCGTGGTACGACGCGATGGATGAGGCCGGGCGCTGGGACGTTCAAGCTTTGTTCTGGCAGGCGGTCGCCAAGACCTGCGCCAAAAGCCCCGCCATCTTCTGTTACGACCTGATGAACGAGCCGATTCTGCCCGGCGGGGACAAGGCCGAGACGCAGTGGCTGACCGGCGAGCTTGGCGGCAAGTACTTCGTGCAGCGAATCACTCTGGACCTTGCGGGCCGCACGAGAGAGCAGGTCGCGAAAGCCTGGGTCGATAAGCTCGCCACAGCTATTCGCAAGACGGACCGCCGTCACATGATCACGGTCGGCGTGATACCCTGGGCGCACGTCTGGCCGAACGCCAAGCCGCTCTTTTACGCCAAAGACGTCAGCGAGAATCTGGATTTCGCCAGCGTTCACTTCTATCCGAAGAAAGGCGAGGTGGATAAAGCGCTGACGGCCCTTGCCGTTTACAATATCGGTAAGCCCCTGGTCGTCGAGGAGATGTTTCCGTTAAGCTGTAGCATCGAGGAGCTGGAAGCCTTCATCGACGGCTCGCGCAACATCGCCGACGGCTGGATCAGCTTCTACTGGGGCAAGAGCATCGACGACTACGCAAAGGGCGACCTCGACCTGGCCGGGGCGATCATCAAGAGCTGGCTGGAGCACTTTCGCGCCAAGGCCCCCGAGATTCTCGGCCGGAAATGATTTATCTTGTGTCGCGGGCATCTTGCCCGCGATTCGAGGGCAGGACGCCCTCGTCACGAACCTGCCCCTCGCACGCGTGTCTATTTGCTCGATTTGACCTGCTCGATAAGGTTCAGCGCCTGCTCGATCATGATCTCGCCGGCGCCTTTGGCAAGGTTGGTTGCCGTGCCCGGCTCGTATCCGCCTTCATCATACGCCGCACTGTGGCTGACGTATCCGATGGCGTCATTGCTCAGCGTCACGATGAAGAGCTTCTCCACTCCGGCCCGTTTCTTTATCGGCAGGCCCACCTCTACGAGCACCTCGCCGGGCAGGCCCAGGATGTAAATGTCCCCCAGCCGCAATACCTGGATTTCGCTGGTTACGCTCTCAGGCGTTTTGTTGCCCTCGACTTGCGGCGAAGTTGGTTTCTTAGCGGGAAATGCGACTTCTCTTTTGAGGGCCTTGAGGGTGACATCGCCGCTGGTCGTGAGGAATTGAAGCCGCCGCAGGGCCTCGCCGCCGAGCGCCCGGCCGATCTGCTCGCGCTGGCGCATGCCCCTATCGAACGGCACGGCGTCGCCCGCTAAGCCGAGCGCAAAGAGGCACAGGCCACCCTCGGCCTGCTCGATGACCCGCGTCGCGCAGGCGGGGTAATCCGCCGATATCGCCGTGGGTAGCGATGGATATATCGTGACCGGATGACAGCCGAAGTTGATCAGAGAGCCGACCGTTTTTCCATTGGCGTCTTCGACCCTCAGCACGCAGACCTCGGGATCGATAGATCCGAAGTACCATTGCGTCTTTTCATCGGGCATCGCGAATGTCACCTTCACGTCGCCTTCCGGGCCGGCCTCGATTTTTCGCGTCGCCAGCACCTCCGGCGGCAGCGTGAAGGCCATCTTCACCTGGCCCTCATTGTTTTTCGGCCTGCGGTTAAAGACGATTTCGGGCAGTTGCCCTTTGGCGGCGCCGATCCGGACCTCCTGCATATTCTTGTGCGCCAGCATTGCCGAGCTGGCGATTTTCTCCACGAGCGTCGCTAAATAGGCTTGGTTGACCTTTGCCGCCGCATCGTTATCCATTTTTCCCCGGCTAAACTTGGATCGCGTAAACACCTCCGGCCCGGAGTGCGTGTGCGTCGCGCAGATAAGGACGTTCTCTCCGGGGATGCCGATTTTCTCCTTGATGATCCGCCGGACAGGCCCGGTAATCTCTTCCAGCGGTGTATAAAGCAAATCGGCCGAGACGATAGCGACGGTGTTTGTCCCATCGTCCAGCACCAGCGCCTTGGCGTATAGCTCGTCCAGAACGTCGTCGCTCGGCTTGCCGTACGACCCAATCAGCGGAACCCCCAGCGGCGGCGTAATATTCACCTTCCCGCACCCTCCCTTAAGCTCCGCCGCAGCAGGGCGGCACAAGACAAGAACGACAAATAAAACAACCCAAACCGGCATGTTCTCCAAAAAAGCCGGCAGAGACGTCATTGCCAGATCCGATCCGTCAACCCAGCGCCGGCCCAGAGGGCAGCGGCAATCTCTTGCGTCACGCGAAAAACCGTATCTTCTCATAGCCATTTCGCCAGTCTGCTCTCCACCTGGTCATGGGTCAGCGTCTTGCCGTCCTCGATGTCTCGCTCACCTCGCTCAATACACTCAAGAACATAGAGATGGTACTGAATGTCCTCGAAGGTTGAGTCCTCCGGCAATCGCGAGATCACTTCACATGCCTTTTCTTTTATGGTCATAGGACACTCCTGATTGCAACCAACGATCCAATGATATTCTACAACATCCGCTGCCCGCAGGCAAGCCGAATGCATGCCAGCTTGTTGCACTTCGCATGTTAATCCGCCCTGATTCGTCAATTCTATAAGAGTTCCGTTCTGCGTCATTTTCTTGCCTCAGATTACCGGGCTTTTCCTGGAAGAAGCCAAGTCTTTTCCCCGCTGAGAATACGTAATCCTGTGTGTTCTGAGCAAGAATGAGCTGACCGATTTGTCCTGCGCTCGAAAATACTACATATTTTAATGGGGGAATATTGTTTTTCCATCAGTCGCCAAGAAGAAATCTAAAGTCGAATTCAGAGACAATCCAAATTGGGGGCAAAAGATGAAACGATTGTTTGCGGTCTTGGCATTGTTGGTGATGGTGTCCAACGTCGTGGGCGATGTGCCCGTCCGAGGCTATTATCGGAACGACGGAACTTATGTTGCGCCTCATTATAGGTCGGACCCAGACGGGGATTTCTACAACAACTGGAGCACGTACCCAAATGTGAACCCCTACACCGGAGAGATCGGAACACGAAGAACGCCGCCGAGTTCATATCCTGGCGGCTACTATTATGATTATGGTAGTGGCAGATCTCACAAAGATGATGGGGGAGCTCTATCTTGGGGTCGAATACTTCTCGTCATCGGCGCGATTGCTTTATCTTCTTCCGCATTTATCAAGAAGGATGAAGAACGGAAACCGTCCTGAATGTCACCCTCTGGCTCCACCGGGAGGCGATTCAATAGGAGATCGGAGTGATGTCCAGACCAAACTCGGTTCTCTTCTCCTTTGCCTCGTAGAGCGTTGGGCGAGGCTTTCGTTCTCTGCACCACCGGTTGATCTGTTCTCTGTTTTTCTTGTTCATTCGGCAGCCCAAAATCACACCCGTCAATGACTCAGGTGGGTACTTCCGTTGTCCTGGTTGAGTTCCAGGCTCTGCCAAACGCCACTCCTTTTCATACGCCCAATCTTCCGCCTTAGTCACAAGGTACAGGGGCAACCGTCTTATATCCGCCGTCAAGAATTCCACGAGATCCTGTTTTGGAAGACATCGGTAATATACGACAGGTCGTACGCGCGAGAAGAATGGGTTGTCGGTTCTGAACTCCAGACAAAATCCCGTATGTTGGCCTGCGTAATGAGCCCACATCAATATGTTGTCCTTCTTTTCGGTCATACAGAACACAGGAAGTTCCTTCTGCATTTGGTACGTGAGTTCGTCGCATATCCCCTTAATGTGTGGTATATCGTCACCTGTTCTTACCCATTTTCTAACCAGCGAATCCATATCTTTTTCCGGCAGATGGGGATAACTATGCCGGATTCCTGCTTTCATGAGACGTTCTCGCTCAGCAGGTGATTTTGGATATTCAAATTTCATTACCGAGTCAAAGGGATCGTTGAAATCCTTCGGCGCAGCGAAGTATATCTCGTTGTTCTTGAAAATACGTTGTGTCCATTCGCTTTTGTCGGTGAAGTACTTATAGAGCACATTTGGCGTTGGAATGCTGTTGTATGAGGCGTGGTCAAAGGTACCCTGCGACATAGCCAAGTCGTTGTTTGTAGCTTGATCTGCCATATCCTTATACCTAATATCCGACAAGCCCTATCACTGGTTAGGCTCCGACTGCCTATTCACTGGATTTGGCTACCTACTATGGACTTTCTTTGGTTTCTATACGCAAATCTTCGCTTCTGAGCCAGGCGCCTTCGTCTGGTCGCGTTTCACAGACATATTCCCCATGCCACGGACGTTCCGAGCCGTGCTGCAATATTTTCCATGACCATTCCTCTACACGAGGAAATGTCAAAGTCCAGAAACACACCCAATTGGGTTTCCCCTTACGATCAGTAAGATGCCACCACACACATCGATAACGCATCGAGCCACCCCAGGCTGTTATGCCATCCCACCTATCGTGAGATTCAGCGTGTCGGATTATTGACAGGATCAAATGGCTCTGCGTTTCAGTCTCTTCGATGGTGGGACCACCGTTTTGGCTGCTACACGCTGGCACAGGCGGATAGGAGAAATGCCTAACGTCGCCAGGCAGAAACTGTAGGTACAGAGCCGCGTGTATCCCTCTGACCCATCGCCAGACACCCTCGAACAATTCGCAGCACCCACTAAACGCAGGAAATACTTCTTCTGTATCTGGATAGATCACTTGCGAGGGATAGATGGGTAAATTGCGGAGATGCTCTGGCTTCGCCCATTTCTCTTCTGGTTTCACGTGTACTTCTTGCAGCAGTTTTAACCAATGATCGACACGTTGTTTTCCCAATTGTTCACATTTACGATGTACGTTGAGTTCCACGGCCCACGCCTGCGAATGATTCGTCGGGATGTCGCCTAACAGGGATCGTGGGACGACGTGTTCTCCGGTGATTTCCCGCCTACAACCGGGCTTGTCACGTGGTGGTAGGCTTTCTCCGCATAGATAGCAGAATCCGATCATCCCTCGTGTGTGTCGCATCTTCTTCTGTGATAGAATACGCGAGCATGGTGTTATCATTGAATATCTTCCCGAAGGCTTCATCAAGGTGCGCAGGCAAAGGGGCCGTTCTACTTTTCCCTTTTTAAGGGGGCCTATTTCTTTTCTCTTGCCTGCTCCCGTAATCTTTTCAGGTCTTTGGTTGTATGTTGATGATCAAAGTACTTTTACCACGAAGGTCACGAAGAAACGCGAAGTCTCAATACAGATTGATCATTCAGACTCTCTCTACTTCGTGCCACTCGGCGTCCTTCGTGGTTATATCTGAAACAGTGTTAACCAGCGTTAATCCGTGTCCAATCCACTTAGTCGCAGAACTTCCGTTTCGTGTCTGGTATGGCCTTGCCGCCTGTTACGGGGGCGGGATGCACCTGCTTGAGCAGGGCCTTCATCTGCGCGACCACATCGGCGTATTTCGCGTCGCCGGCCAGATTGTGCAGCTCCTGCGGATCGTTGTCGTGATCGTAGAGTTCCTGGCCCTTTTCCCCGAAGGCCCATTCGGTATAACGCCAGCGCTCGGTGCGGACACTGTGGCCCGGGTCCTCGCCGCGCTGGACCTGGGTATAGGCCGGGCGGTTCCACTTCGCCCGAGGATCGTCGATCAGCGGGCGCAGGCTGACGCCCTCCAAATGGTCCGGCGGTGCGAGATTCGCTAAGTCGGCCAGCGTCGGATACAGATCGACCAGCTCAACCGGACGCGCGCTCGCCTGGCCCGCGGTCTTTTGCCCCGGCATGGAGATGATCAGCGGCACGCGCGCCGATTCCTCGAAACAGCTCTGCTT
This sequence comes from uncultured Pirellulales bacterium, assembly GCA_964462945.1. GTDB lineage: Bacteria > Planctomycetota > Phycisphaerae > Sedimentisphaerales > Anaerobacaceae. The sequence goes on along the minus strand of CAYWZW010000089.1, from coordinate 3,990 downwards.
GAACCACAGGCCATGCTCGCCGAGGTGGTAGCCGTGATCGCTCCAGAAAACGATGATGGTGTTGTCACGCAGCCCCAGCCGGTCCACGGCGTCGAGCACACGTCCGATCTGCGCATCGACGAACGAAATAGCGGCGTAGTACGCGCGTTTGCACTCGCGGGCCTGGTCCGGCGTAACGCCGAGATACGGCCACGGCCGGGTCGAAGCCAGCGCCAGCTCCGGATAATCGCCGGGGGTCTCGGCCGTGATCTGCGGCAGCGCAATCGGATCCATCGGATAGAGGTCAAAATATTTCTTCGGAGTCACCCACGGGCAATGCGGCTTGTAAAATCCGGCCGCGATGAAGAACGGCTTGTCCTTGTATCCCTCAAGCAATCGGATCGTCTGGTCGGCCACCTTGCCGTCGGTGTGCTCCGGGTCCGTCCCCATCCTGTCCGCCAGGAACGCCATGGCGGAGCCCAGGCCCCGCTTGGGCGTGTAGTTCATGATATCGGGTTCGAGCGCCGTCTTGTCGCGTCCCGCCGGATTGAATCGCTCCATCCACGAGGCCCGATCGTCCAGGCCATTGGTGCCGATGTCGCCCGGGTTGCCGTAGTGATACATCTTCCCGACGCGTGTCACGTAGTAGCCGTTGCGCGCGAACATCTGCGGCAGTGTCACGACATCGGGCAAGTCCTGGCGGAAGTGATACTGCAAGTCGAACACCCGCGTGCTGTCCGGGCGCAAACCGGTCAAGAGCGAGGAGCGGCTCGGACTGCACAGCGGGAACTGGCAATAGGCCCGCTCGAACCGCACGCCGCGTTCGGCCAGCCGGTCGATGCTCGGCGATTTCACGAGCGGGTGACCGAAACAGCCCAGGTCGTTGTTCATGTCGTCCACGGCGAGGAACAGGACATTGGGTGTGGAACGGGCCGCGAGTACCGGGTCGGCCGGCACCAGCGCAGCCACGACGGCTAAGAGACTGATCAGAGTTCTCATGGGACTATGCTCCTTCCGGTTTGGCTTTTCTGCATGATTGGCCAGATTACCTCAGCCATTTCGCCAGTCTGCTCTCCACTTCATCGTGGGTCAGAGTCTTACCGTCTTCGATATCTCGCTCGCCTCGCTCAATACACTCAAGAACGTAGAGATGGTATTGAATATCCTCGAAGGTTGAGTCCTCCGGCATTCGCGATATCACTTCACATGCTTTTTGTTTTATAGTCATAGGACACTCCTGACTGCAACCGACGATCCGAGGATATTCTACAACTTCCACCGCTCACCTGCAAGCCGAATGCAAGCCGATCCACTACGGCTCCTCGCATTCGCTCTCCGGCGTCAGTTCTCGGTCGATCATCTGCAGAAAACGATCCGTTCTGTTTGGGTTGATCCGCTTCAATATCCTATGCCATGTACACACTGGCTTCAGCACAATTGTGTCAGCAGCCCACCTACCTTCCACAGCTCGTAGAAAGTAGTAATCCATTACATCTCCATAATCGTGCCAATCAGCAAGATAGCAAATCAAATACTCTACCTCATTTATGTACCGAAACGGACATTGAGAGTCGTGCTTCAATAATTCCTTGGGTATTCTCGGCGTCTTGAAGAATGGATTGTCCACAACAAGGCCTGTCACCATAGGATCAGACATCGCGGTGCCCGCGATGTCATTACTCACTATTTCCCCTCTCACCTTGAGGCGATGTTCCTCTTGAAGCCTGACTGAATAGAAATTGGGCCTCACGACATGGAGAAACTTCGCACCGGTATTATTTGTTTCCTTGCACAACTGAGCAAAACGCGTCATGTCCACAGGAATACCAGAAAGTTGTATCGTACACTCACCAGATAAGAATAAGAAACCCGTCCTTCCACGAATATGATGTCCTGCAGTGACGTTGATCCAGCCCTCCTCCAACAGGTCAAAATAGGCAATGTCTTCTGTGTGATGGACATCCTTGAGCATGCCCTGTGCGTAACGGTCTTCCCAGTTGGAAACCTCTTTGATGAACTTGGCGGCCCCGAATCCAAACCACGATGTGGATGTTTGCTGGATCATATAGCTCCCGTGGTTAGACAGGCCAAATAACTGATCTATCTTGCATAGAAATTTCTCAAGATCTCCATAGTCCTTCAGCATGAGGCGAAGAGTAAGTGTGACGGCCCCGCCATCGAGGGCGCCCCACCCGGTATCAGAAATACTTCTCGCGAACAATATCTTACAGTGTTGTGAACTTTAGCCGAAATCTGGAGATGTAATAGTGATAACAAAGAAGCCGACGACCCGATATGTAGGTTGGATGACCAACAATGTATTGGGAGGTCGGCATGGATGCTCCATCTCTTGTATCGGCATGGGACAGTCTTGTTCTTCAACTTTGCCATGTTTTTACCGAGCCGTCTGCGAGGACTTGGCAACAAATGGTGTTCGGCTGGATCCTCAGACGCGGCCCCATGACCGTGACGGGCATATTTCGGACTCTCGGCACTCTGGCCGACCGGCACTGGACGGTCTACCAGAAGTTCTTCTACCGGGCGGCATGGTCCCTCAACGACGTGAGCGTGGCGTTGTTGGCTTATGTGATTTATCCGATGATCCTCGAATCGGGTGCATGGGACGAATTCACCGGCAAGCCCGTGGCCGACATGGGGATCGACGATACCACCGTGGGCCGATGGGGCCGGCATGTCGCCCATGCCGGCTGGTTCAAAGATGCCTCGGCAAGCGCTTGTTCGCACAAGGGAACGGTCATTCACTGGGCTCACAACTGGATCGTGGGCGCCATTACAGTGAGGTTGCCACGATGGGGGATGATTCGATGGGTTCTTCCTGCGGTCTTCACCTTGTATCGAAAGCGTTCGGATTGCACGACAGACGAGGTATTTCGCTCGCGTCAGGAACTGGCCGGCCAAATGATTCAAACCACGGCCCAGGCCCTTCCCGCCGTGCAATTGCGTGTCTCGGCCGATGGACAATATGCCAAACGTCAGGTGATTCAGGCGTTGCCGCCAAACGTGAATCTGGTCAGCAGGATTCGCAGAGACGCCGCCATTTACGCGTTGCCTTCCAAGCATGTCCCAGAAGGCAAACGGGGAAGAAAGCCGAAGAAGGGAAAGCGTCTGCCTTGCCCCCGCAAGATAGCGGCCTATCGAAAAAATGGCTGGAAAAAGATAACGGTCTACAAACAAGGGTATCAGGTCCAGCGTCTGGTTTTGGGGATAACATGCCTGTGGTATCACGTCTGCGGAGGTGTTCCCATCCGCATGGTCGTCGTTCGAGATCCTGCCGGAAACGAGAGAGACGATTTTTTCTTTTGCACCGACGCGACAGTGCCGGATGCCGAAATCGTACAGCGGTATTACGATCGGTGGGGAGTTGAGGAAGCGATATTGGAATCTAAGCAGCATATGGGCTTTGAATCGACGCAAGGCTGGTGCAGCAAGACGGTCAACCGGCAAGCTCCCTTGGCGATGGTGTTGGTGACGTTGGTGAAGGCATGGTATGCTCGTTGTGCGGCTGAGGAGCCGTCGTTGCTGCCTGAGACTATGCCATGGTATGAACATAAACGGCATCCATCCTTCGCGGATATGTTGTCTGCCTTGCGAAAAGTCTTGTGGCAACATCGAATTTCACCCAACTTGAGGTTTTCACCACAAGTTAAACAATTAATTGAAACGGTTTCTTATGGGCTTTTTGCCGCATAGTAAATGGCTAAACCGCACAGTGTTGTGACTCACACCTTATGCTGTCCACGCACGCAGAACCTAGTTTTACTAGGTCGGGACAGTCTCTCAACTTAGGAGGTTTCCCGTACGAGACATCTTGCTTATGGAACCACACCTTCCCCTGAACACGAAAGTGTTCTCTCTTCATACGGATGAGTTCATGTAGATTCAGTTCCTCTCGGAAAATTTGGTCGATCTCTTCCGGGGAAAAAAGAAGCATTTCCCAATCCTGTTCGGCACAAGAATTGCGATGTGGTTTGTTGGAGAAAAGTAGCCAAA
>CAYWZW010000088.1:0-19861 GCA_964462945.1 uncultured Pirellulales bacterium | reverse complement strand
CGCCACCGGTCCGACGGCAAACGTTGCTTCGTTCAGCGCGCTCCAGGTGCCGCCGTTCAATATCCGCGCCTTAACTTGTGTGCTTGCGGTGAATGTAATCGGGCCGGTGTATTGAGTCATGCCGGGAACAACGTCATTGCTGGAATCGCCTCCGCCAGCAATAAGCTCAGCGGAAATCAGGAAGTCGGAGTCTGTGGCGGAGGAGTTCAGGCCGTGAATGGCCAGTAAATTGCTGCCCGGCTGCAAAACGCCGAGAAAAGCGGAAACGTCGATGCTCTCGAACTGTACCGCGTCGGCGTCCGGATGGTCGGCAGGGGCGTTGGAATTCCAGGTGTACGTGCGGCCGACGTTTCGCCTGGCCAGCTCGGTCCCGTTAAGATAGGCAAGAAAGCCGTCGTCGTACCGGATGTTCAACGTCATGGACGTGAAGTCGGCGGGATTGCCGCTGAAGGTGAATGGAATGCGGATGTAACAGGTGGCGTTTTTGGCATACATCTGCGCTGCGACGTCGAGGCTGATAAGCCCTTCGTAGCCTGACTCTCGTTCGTATCCAACGCCGCCCGGAGAGCCGGTGCCGGACAACCAGGCCCCGTCATTGAAAACTCCGCCTCTTTTCCAGTTCTCGTCAACCGCACGGACCGGAACGAACACTCGCTTGGTTGCATTCTCGGCTACGAGAGTGGCGCCGGCATTGTCAATCGGCTGCGAGGCGGTCGCCTGGGACGGGTCGGAGCCGTCCAGGGTGTAATGTATTACGTAAAATCTGCCGTGATCAGTGATGGTCAGAATGTCACCGGGTGAAACGTGGCCGCCATGCTGGGGGAAGCCGTTCACGTTGAATATTGGGCCGGCAAGGCTAAACATGCCCTCGCGGGTGCAGGCGTCCAGGAAGATGTCGAGGCGGTTTGGCACCCAGGTGTTCAGAACGTACGTATCCATATTGGGGATGACCCCCAGCAGTTCATCGCGAAGCTCGAAGAAGCGTTTTCCAATGTTGGTCTCGGTGAGCGCGCCGTCATTGTAGAAATGTTTGTATATGCGGTCTGAAAAGACTTGTCTGAAGGTGCCGTTGACCTTGAGAGCACGGTACAGATAACCGTTCGCATTTGTTTGAGTGTTGAGCCTGTCGAAATAGACGGTATTGAGCCGGTCGGAAAACATGCCTCCTTCGGCGTCCCAGATAAAGAACCTCCACATTCCCTGGTCGGAGCGTTCGCGTGCCGCGGCCCAGTTATTCTGCGGCCAGTCCCAGTTCCCGGACCAGAGCTGCAGAATCAGATAGTCGGCAAAGGCCGGAATGTCCAGCCGCCTGGCGACCTGCTGATAGTGCACGTCGTCGGCTAGGTTGTGGTTGCGAGCATAATCCAATAAGTCGTTCCAGGCCACGGCGTCGCCGTCACGGACTCCGCTCATGGTCATCACGTCCCACTGCTTGTCACTCTTGTACCACTGCTGGCAGAATTCTTCTTTGACATGCTCGCATGGGTTAAAATAGCCTTTGTATTCACCGTTGATAAAGAGGTTGGCCATCGTTCCGCCGCTGTCCACGTGCCCCATGTCTTTATGCAGGCGCCGGATGAGCTCGTCCTTGATGAAGGGATTGACCCTGTCGTTGTGGCCTCCGCGAAGAACAATGCTCTTGAAACGTTCGACTTCAAAAGGAAACAGCGGATATTCGAGCCAGCTCGGGCCGTAACTGTCGCGGAAGTAAAGCCTGAAACTGAACTTGGCGTCACCGGTCCAATAGCCGCTGCTCCGGCGGTATCGCGGGCGTATGTACTCGCTTCCGTGAACGCGAATTCCGCAATCAACCTGAAAGCCCGAATCGTCTTCGGGCTTGATCAGTTCAAAGGACACAGGCCGTTCGGATGTCATCCCCCGTTGCATCGGATTGTTGTAGCTGTTCGGACCACTGGAGACCCATGTTCCGTCGCCGCTGTAGGAGCCTCCGACAATGGCCATTACGCCCTCCGGCTCGTAAAATGTCTTCCTCTCGTCGCCGACCAGGGAAATCACCGGCAGTGCCTTGGCCGTTTGGCCGGTGTTTATCAGAAACGTGGCGGTTTCTATGGCCGAGGGTTTCCAGCCCGTCCTGATGGCCCTGGCTCGCAGGCACGTGGTCTTGGCGATAAGAATAGGACCGGTGTAGGCTATACCCGTTGGGAACCGCCCGACAAATTCATAGGGGTTCGCTCCGTCGAGCGTATAGTAAATCGTGGCATCCTTGGTTTCGGTGGCGAGCGTCAGAAGAAACGGCGTATCGTAGAAACCTCGCTTATGGCTGAACTCCGGGGCTTCAACCTCTCCCAAATAGGCGCCATTGTTTGCCGCCCCGGGGGTGGAGACCGCGAAGAACCGCCAATCATTTCCGGCGTCGGGGTAGCAGCCATACGAGATGTCGGCAGTCTGCTCGGGAAAAGTGACGCTGTGGATCAGAGTCGTCCCGTCGCGGCCAAACAAGCCTATCTGGTCGCCCTCGGCACTGAGCTTGAAATTCGCGTGCAGGCCGAAGTCCGTGCCGTCTTCATCGGCCCATATCAATAGATAGCTCCTTGGGCGGATGGTCGTCATAGCTGGAATGTTGCCGGGAATTTGCCACATCGTGGGCCGGTTCAGATCATCCGTCAGATACATGTTGCCTGTGTCGATGGGATAAGGGCCGGCGTTATAGATCTCGATCCAATCGTCGTACTGCCCCTGCGGGTCTCGCATTGAGCTGCTGTTGGACGCCATAAACTCATTGATGACCAGGGGAATTCCCGCTCTGTGCCAGTTCCTGGTCAACAGGGCAAAATCCGACATATTTACTCCATCGACGCCGTCCAGGTCGGCATAGTGTGTAGGCAACGAGGTGTCGTCTGATGGCTGCAACCACTGCCGGGCCATCACCTGCACGTCCAGCAAATCGACCCGGCAGTCGCCGTTGAGATCTCCGGCGGGGCAGCCGGCACGCGCGGAAACAGCAAAAGACATGACTGTCACGAGCACAAACAGCGAGATTCTGATGTATCCGGGCACCTCTTAATCCCTTCCTCACCGGCAGCTTGGGCCGCTGGCTGCGTGTTCATCTTTGCCTCTTGGGGGCCTCAGAAGAATTCATCCGCCACGCGGACGGCGGACGAAATCGTAGCTATCAATTACACATATATGATGTATTATAACACATTTCCAGTGGTCGAGACAACACGTTTTTGCAGGCCGTTGGGATCCGTTGCGCGATTGGATGCGGTGCGACCTGTGTCATTCTGAGGCGCAGCCGAAGAATCCGGGTGGCGAAGAAGGCGTCTCACTCGAAGGGCTCAAGATGAGAAGGGGGTGTGGACGGCCCTTTCGCCGCGGCTTTTTAGTGGGTCAAATCTGTCATCGTCTCTGAATGGCCGGCGGGCTTGCTCAACGATACATCAGGTTGAGGACAACCGCGTACAGGTAGAGAAGCACGGGTATTCCGGCCACAGCCGTGCTGATGATCGCCAGCAGCTTGCGGCGGTCGAAAATGATTCCCGTGACCCCGAACATCAGAGAAACCGGGAACGAGAACATGATCAGCAGTCCTCCAAGGACTGCGAACGGATTGCCTCAGCCGAGGCCAAGCAGGGAAAGAGTCAGAATCGCCAAGCCGCCCATAGCCAGCATGAGCACCGAAAGTAATCCAAACCGCATTTTTGCCTCCCTGTTAGAATTCGCTTTTTGCCGCCGCTCGAAGCGCAAGGTTCAATAGTCAACATTCAAGATCGGCCGCGTTTATGACAACATATTGCCATACACCGTCGCAAGCCAGTGGCAAACAAGAATATATAGCACCGCTGCGATAGTAATGGCAGTGGTCGTTATTGCAAAGAATTTGCGGCGGTCGAAGATGATTCCAAGCACGCCCAATACGCCGGCAGCGAAGAACGACAGATGTATCAGCGACCCTGCAAGGGCCCGGAGGGGACTGCCTCACCCCGGGTGGAGCAATATCATTATCCCGGCGGTCAGAGCCGCGACAACCAGTAGCGTCGCTGCAATTTTTCCGAATCGCATTTTTTGATCCCTCTTGAAACACGACGAATAAGGCTTACGCCACCTTGATTATATCAATGAGCGGGCGAGCCTTTCAAGTACCTGGTATAGCCCACGCGTCGGGTGACCCCGATGCGGTCAAAATAGTCGAGAAGGGGGATGGCGAACTTTCTGCTGGTATCGAGAAGATACTTGAACTTCACGCTTTCCAATCCGCCTTCTTTATTGATATACGATGTCAAAATCCGGCGGGCCTTCTCAACGGCCTCACGGTGAAAAAAAAGGTCCTTATCAACGCGGACGAGACGTTCCTGCTCGGTGAGTATCTGCAGCGTCTCTTGCACCTTGTCTGGAACCCCTGCCGTGTGCTGGACCACTTCTTCATAGCTCGGCGGGTCGAAGGGCCGGGTCTTGAAAAGCGATTCGATGCTCCCGATCAGCTCCTCTTGGTCTTCACTGAACATCTCCCGATGCTCGGGTAAGGCCAGCCGATGTTTTCTTTCGACGAGTTTGCCCTGCGCTATGAGCAATTTGACAAGGCCGTCAAAAACGTCCTTTTTCAGCCGGGATGCTTCGTGAAACTGCTCGATACTCAGGCCCGGGCTTTCGGGCTTGCCGCGGTGAAAATCGCCGATAATGCCAAGCAGCTTCTGCTGAGCGGCATCGGCCGTGTCACGATGGATAAGCAGCTTGGAGTCCAGAGGGATCGCCTTGCCTTCGCCCACGAGTTTGGCGAGGACTTCTTTCAGCAGCCCCGGCAGCATCTTGGCACGAGCGGAAAGCTCGCTTTCATTGGCGGCAAAGCCTTCGGCGGTCTTTATGCAATACTCCACAAAATCCTTCTCAGCCCATACCGCTTTTTCCCTGTCCTCGGCATCCTGGATTATTTGCGGCTGATTTCGCCTGAGCTTCTTCGTGAGAGCCTCCACAATTATTCCCCCGCCGATTGTCTGGACGGGCGAAAGGCCCCGCAGGATAAAGCGGTCGCGAGGGGCCGCCACAATCTGCTGCGGCCGATTCAATCCGACCTGGACGAGACACTCGCGGCCGGCGGCGACGTTGTTGCCTTCCAGCAGAAACGCCGTGGCGACGGCTTCGCAGGTGCCCGTATGGAATTTTATGCTCGCACCGTTCTTGAGAGGCGGCTTGACATGGGCCAGGACCCGGAGTTTGCACAGATACCATTGCTGGGGCGAGAAATATTCGGCGAGCGTGACCGTGCCGCCGCGTTCGATGTTCTTGTAGTCCCACTGAGGGACATTAAGCGCTGCGCACTGGCCGACCATCGCCGTATCGCTGTTTCTGCTGTAAACCTGTATCGCCTTGATCCGGCCTTTCGTTCCGTGGGGGAAAAGAACGACCTCGTCGCCGATCGTGACCGAACCTGCGACCGGGATACCTGCAACAACCGTGCCGTAGCCCTTGACGGAGAACGCCCGCTCGACGGGCAGCCGGAATACGCCGTCGGTCTTCTTCGGCTCGATGGTATTCACAAGCGTTTCGAGGGCCTCATAAAAAGTATCAAAACCTTTGCCCGTTATGTTGGATACGGGAAGAATTGGAGCATCCTCAAGGAACGTGCCCGCAAGGAAATCCTTGATCTGGGCGGCGACATTCTCGATACGGGCAGGCTCGACACAATCGACTTTGGTCAAAGCGACGATGCCGTGCCTGACGCCGAGCAGCGTGAGGATGTCGAGGTGCTCGCGCGTCTGGGGCATCACACCATCGTCGGCCGCGATCACGAAAATAACGCCATCGATTCCGGTGGCGCCGGCGACCATTGTCTTTATGAAGTTCTCATGCCCGGGGACATCCACAATGCCGACTTCCAGGCCGGACACCGTGCACGGTGCAAATCCAAGCTCAATGGACATCCCTCGTTCCTTCTCCTCCTTGAGACGGTCGGTGTCGCAGCCCGTCAGACACTTGATTAACGCTGTTTTGCCGTGGTCTATGTGGCCGGCGGTGCCAAGCGTGATGTTCTTTTGTGCTGCGCCCATAGCGTCTAATTTCTCTGGCCAAGAATCCCGAGCAGTGCCTCAACAAGGACCTTGTCGTCCCCGCCCAAAAGAGTGCGGGGGTCGATAAGAACCTGGTCGTTCTGGATGCGAGTGAAGATCGGTGTGCTGTATTGGCGAAGCCGTTTTGCCAGTGCTTCGACGCTGAGTTTTTCCGGATGCAATGCCACTAACGTCGTCGGCAGATTCTGAGTCGGCAGAGAGCCGCTGCCCATCTGTGAAAAACCGGGAATGGTTGAAACGGCAACCCCCGAAACGCACTTGCTCAATTGCGAGGCCAGGCGTTTTGCGTGTTTGGTGATTTCGGATCCGTCACGTCTGAGCATCCGCAACGTAGGAACTTCGCTCAGAGCAATTGATTCGTCAAGAAATAGTTTCAGCGTTGCTTCCAGGGCCGCAAGCGCGAGTTTTCCGACGCGGACGATTCTGGCGAACTGATTTTTTCGTATGGCGTTTATCAATTTAGCCTTGCCGAGGATGATTCCCCCCTGAGCAGCACCGATCAGCTTGTCGGCGCTTGCTGTGACAATGTCGGCCCCTGCACGGATTGACTCGGTCAGAGTCGGTTCGGGTTCAAATCCGAACTGCGAAAAATCAATCAGAGCACCCGCGCCGATGTCGTCGATCATAACCATCTGGCGCGCATGCGCTATCTCGACAAGCTCCTCAACCGGCACCTCCGATGTGAATCCCTGAATTTTGTAGTTGCTGGGGTGAACGCGGAGAATCGCAGCGGTATTCTCAGTCACGGCGTTCACGTAGTCGCGGGCGTGGGTTTTGTTCGTCGTTCCGACTTCAACGAGTTTGGCCCCGCTGAAGGCCATCACCTCCGGCAGGCGGAACGAGCCGCCGATCTCCACAAGCTGGCCGCGAGAAACGATGACTTCCTTGCCTTTGGCAACCGTGTTGAGCACAATGCTGGTCGCCGCCGCGTTATTGTTGACCACCGTAGCCGCCTCGGCGCCGGTGAGCTGCTGCAAGAGCTGCTCGATGCGCTCGTCTCGCTTCGAGCGTTTGCCGGTTTCGGTATCGGCCTGCAACAGCGAGTATCCCGACAATTCATCCTGAATCTGCCGCAGCGCCTGAGCGGGCAGGACGGCCCGCCCCAGGCCGGTGTGCAAAATAATGCCCGTTGCGTTGACGACTTTTCGATAGTATGGCTCGGTCATCGCCTTGAGGCGGTGCTTGACGTCGGCGATGATTTTCTGACGAATCGCACCTTCATCCAAGCCGCTGACAGCTTGCGTCGAAAGAAGCTCTCGAATTGCCTCCACCGCTTGGCGGATTGAATTGACCACGACGGCTCTGCCTAACTCGGCGGTGCTGCTTTCCAGGTCGGGGTCTTTAAGAAGGGCATCCACCGAAGGCAATTTTCTCAACACAGCCGGGGCCTGCTCGTTCTGCTCTGCCATAGATCGCCTCAAGTTCTGCAAAATGGGGGCCTTTAAGACAAACCATACCAAGCCCCATTTTACTCTATGCGCCAGGAGAAGCAAACAGTTTGTTCACCGAAGCCACTGGTCGGCGGGGCGGAGCAATCTCTGGAAGTCAGCCTTGCCGCCGCCGTCACTGTGCAACCAGGTCCGTAGGGGTGGTCTCAAGACGCCAAACGCTGCCGCCATTGGTGCCGACGAAGAGCAGGCCATTCTGAGAATCGAGATCGATGCACAAGGTCTCCAGACAGCCCAGGCCGTCGTTCAATTCTCTCCAGGAGCCGCCGGCGTCATCCGTCGCAAAGACACCGCGGTAGGTCGCTGCGTAGAGAATGCCCCTTGCCTGGTCGTAGGCAAAGTCCTGGGTCGGATGCGCGATAGCCGTTGGGGTCCAGGTGCGATTCTGGCCTCTGCCGAAAGCCGCCCATCGAAACACTCCGCCGGAGGTCCCCGCAAGAACCATACCGGGGTCATAGGGGCTGACCCAAATCGCATAGACGGTGTGGTATCTTAAAAGCATCGTCGCGAGGTTGTCGGTAACATCAGCCCAGGTGGTGCCCGCATTGGTCGAACGGAAAACCTTCGGGTTGCCGTCGAGCTGGCCGCCAGCGTACACAATGGACGCGTCGCCCGGCGCCACGGCCACGGCCTCACAGTAGGTGGAATAGTTGCCTTCGTATCCGGGGAAGCTTCGAGTTTCCCAGCTTATGCCCGCGTTGGCGGTCTTGCAGACGGTCATGGAGTACTTATACGTCCAACTGTTGTAGTAAGACCCACCGGCATAGACAACATTTGGGTTGGAGGAATCTTGTGCCAGACAGCCGCCGTCGCTGAGGTATTTATCGACTAATGACCAGACGGAACATCCGTCTGTGCTCCTGAAAAGCTCGGCGCCGCCTCAGCCATAGTCCTCAAGGATGAGCACGATATCCGGGTCGCTGGGATTGATCAGGATATCGCAAACTACGCCGCAGGATTCCGGAGTAACAACGTACTGCCATGCGCCGTCTGCGTCCCTATTATGGGCCATCAGATAGCTGTTGCTTTGGATGAGAACGGTGGACGGAGCAACAGCCAGTGCGGGAATCATGGCCGCGCGGATACCCTGGTGTGCGGGCGTCCAGGTTGTGCCCAAGTCCGGCGACTTATAGAAGCCGGCGTACGTGGAGACATAGACTGTGGACGGATTGGCGAAAGCTGCCTGAACGTGCATTGCAGCGCTCTTGACGCAATTCGGATGCAGTGTCCAGGACTGGCCGTAGTCCGTGCTCACACCGACGCTTTGATAGCCCCCAATGTAAATCCTGGACGGCTCGACGGGATCGATACCGATGGTGTAGATAAAAAGGGGCGTTGGGCTGCGTGTCCATGTCAGCTCGGTGCCGCGAGGAGTTCTTGCGGTGCGATAAAAATAAGAGCCTCCGACATAGACTTTGTCCGCGTCCGTCGGATCGACGGCGACGGCATAGAAGTAGTTATAGCGCTCGCTGTCAACGGAGCTGGAAATATCCGTCCAACTCTCTCCGGCGTCCGAACTTTTCAATAAGGCGCCATAAGAGTAAAGCCCCACCGCTTTGTAGCCGGCAACGTAGATAACGTTAGGATTGCTTTTGGAAATGGCCATGTCCTGGGGGCCGAAATAGTCAAAGTTAAAGCAAGACGAAGCGCTCCAGCTCAGACCGCCGTCGGTGCTCTTGAAGAAAGCCAGTCTCTCGATTTGGTCGGAGGAGATGTATTCGTATCCGGCGGCATAGACCTTGCTGCCGTCGGTGGGATCGACGCACACGTTGTAGGCCCAACCGGCGTTGGAAGGCAGCCTGGACTCCGTCCAGGTCGCGCCGCCGTCTGTGGACCGGTAACAGCGGGAGCTCGAAATGGCATACAGCGTCGAGAAATCGAAGGCGCTGACATCCGAGATGTAGGAATAGGGGATTTCGCCGATTTTGGTCCAGGTTGTTCCTGCGTCCGTGCTGCGCCAAACGTACGAGGGCGACGGGCTGGTCGTGATGGCCGTGACTTCGTTGGCATTCGCTGGGTTCGTCACCGAGAAGATGAAACTACCTCCGTCCGGACCAATTGGCTCCCAGGAGGCGCAGAACGCCAGCGATGGAAGTGCAAGAAGCCAAAAACAGACACCCGAAAGTAAGAAGGCGGATGGAAGGCTGGAAAGACGGCCTCCTCCGAAGCGGCACGCCTCGAATCTCCTCATCTTAGCACCTTTCACAGATGTTTTGTAGGTAAGATCAAGCTCCTCACATCCAAATCTACAAACGATCCGAGCAACAGACATCGGCGACCAATACGGCCTATGCCCAAAACGATGGGCTACCCACCTCGCTGCGCACAGTCTTCTCAATCATTTGTCAAAGGCAGCCGACACGGTTGCCGAGCATCCGTTATCAGCCAGCGGGTGGGGCCGCGCCCCACACGCCCACGACGTCGCAAGCCAGTGATTCACGGCTGACACTCGCCAGAAGGACCGGTTCCGAGACCGCCCGGCACGCCGGATCGTTCATCAATGTGCAGTGACTGTCAGCCCAGCCCTGTGGATTGCCCAGGTACTCTCTTGCCTCATCCAAATTGACCTCGCCTCGTACAAGCCATCGGTGCAGCATAAGAGTGGGGAAGCATACGCCATATCTGTTCGAGACTTCCTGCAACAGCTCAGGCCCCTCGCCTGCATCAAACTCCAGCGCCTTGACGTTAAAGGTGCCGACACTGCCGTCTCCGTGAACGAAGTTGATCTTGTTCTTGTGCGAGAGGACGGCGAATTGTCCATCCTGGACAAAGCCGTCAAAGCCGTCGAGGGCGTTGTTGTACATGTAGCTTGCCGTGGTAATGCGGCCGCCGGCCTCCTCCCTCTGGACAAAACCCTCATGACATTTTTTGCCGTCCGGGGTTCGGCCGGAAGGACAGAAAAATACGTGGTTATTACCGCTGGGCATTAGCGGAATGCCGGAATCGATCAGATGCCCCAGATTGACCTGCCTGGATTCCAGAGCGGGGGGCACTCGACAGCCCTTGGGATACTCTGCGACCGGTCCCCACACGTCCCAGGATACCCTCCAGTCGCCGGGGACAAGCCTGCCGTCATTGTCGTGGGCGTAAATGAATATGCTTTGACCGATTGACCGCAGATTCGCCATACACGCCGCCCTTCGGGCCTGTTCGCGCGCCTTGCCCAGTGACGGCAGCAGAATAGCCATGAGCAACGATATGACAGAAATAACTACCAGTAATTCTATCAGTGTGAATGCTAATATCTTTCGCAACCGCATTGCCAGAGCCTCATTTAGCAGCTTCCTGGGCTAACTCTATCTCGACCTGGCGTCGAAATCTCCCTGCCCGGGGCGCCCACAGAGAATTTTACCTCTGTTGCTCCGCAAGTCAAAAAGAATTATGAAAAAAATGGGTTTTTTTACATGAGGAAACGATCACCTCTGACTTACTTCGATTCATCCGGTGACAATGGTTCTTTGCCTATCAGGCTGCCATTTGCTTCCTTTGTAATTAAGACGCTTGCACAGCAATTTCGTTACACTGTTTTTTCCAGATTTTTCTATAAAAAACGGGCTATTTCACGAGATTTCGCTCGCTTTACAGTCCCGAACCGGTACAATTCTTCGATAGTGTGTGGCTTCTCTGGAAGGTTTTGAATACGGAAATCCAACGGACTAAAGCCTTCAGGCAACTTGTTATGCAGAAGAATTGGATCATATCAAAGAAACTACCGTGGCTGTAGCGAGGTTTTATAATGGCTAACAACCCTGCTCAAAAAAAGAGAATTGTCCTGCTCGCTTCTGGGGCGGTGGCGTTGGTTGTGGTGGCCGGGGTGCTGCTGTGGGGCTCCTTTTCGAGCCCGTCTCGGGAGGAACTTGGTCTGGGTTCACAGTCGGCGACCGATCAGAACGGCGACAAATGGGTCCTCGAGCTGATCAAGGGCCAGCCGGTGTCCAGCTTCGCGGATAGCAGTGCAAAACCCGGGCCGCCGCTCTTGATCAAGACGGACGTTCAAATCAGCGGCCGGGATGTCTCCATCGGTCTTATCGTGCAAGGCCAGGCCGGTGAGACATACGTCCCCGGGGTCCAGAAGAATGGACAGTGGCAGCCTGAGCCGGGCCTCAATATCCTCGATGAGGCCGGCAAGATTCTTGCCACCGGCAAATTCAAATATGGCTGAGGCGGCACCTGCAGGTACTCGTGGCGAGTACCGGACAATTTCAAAGGTAAGTTCCGAGTGCAGGTGGATATCAACCTTGGGCCGTTTGAGACAAAAGCAGAGGAAACCTGGCACTCGATAGACTGAGGAAATATCAAAACGGGCGCCAGAAGAGAAAGCGAATTCACTTAATTCACAACTTGCTGAAAGCGTGTAGTCTTGCCGATTGCTCGTCAGCGGTTCTGTGTGCGCCGCTGCAGAGGACGGCGGCTAAGCGAGGCTTTCTTTTTTGCATGGAATTTCCAAAAAAGACGTAACGAAATTACGGCCCATGCGTCTATGTTCACAAAGGCAAGGTGAGCATGAAAAAGAAAGATATATTGATTTCTGTTGCCATTATCGCGGGGGCGGGCCTGACGCTTTGGCTCTATTTGCGGCAGGAAGGGCGAGTGAAAATTGATGCCGGCGACGCTGCTGCCGAGTTTCGGCTTCACAGCGGCTGGCTGCGTGGAACAACGATTGCCTCGGGGGCGGCGCCGGCGCCATTAAGCGCCCGGGTGCACAGGCCGCAGTATCTGAGCATATCAAAGGGACAAGACGGTCACACGTGGCAGATTGACAGTCACGGCCCCTGGGGGACCCTTTCAAGAATCAAGGTGAAAAACAACCAGACAACGGCCCTGCAGCTCGGGCCGCCGTTTTCGATTAAGCCGAGGGTCAGCCGGAGCGGCTCGGTGCTGTCGATAGACTATGCGATTATCGGCCGGGCGGGTGAGCTCTACCAGAGTTTTGTCACAAAGGATGGCCAGGCAGTAACCAGCGCAACGATCAATATCGTTGATGAGGCAGGAAACGTGTTGAACAGCGGCAAATTCAGTTTTGGCTGAGGCGGCACCTGCCGTCGGTACTTGTGGCAAGTGCCAAAAGAGTTCAAAGGCAAGTGTCAGGTGAAGGTGGACGTGGACCTGGGGCCGTTTGAGACGATACAGGAGGAAACCTGGCGCCTGATAGAGTAAAGCCAGACCGAGCCATGAGCACCGGCGGGTAACGAGAAAGCCTCTCTTACCCGCCTTTTCTATTGGGATAAAAACAGAGGTAACAGCAAGAGGAACCAGAAGCATTGGGAGACCTGTCACCATGAAGAGCATACAAAACGTCGGCCTTAAGGAAGTCCAGGCTGTTTACAGCGGCCCCGAGGGTGAGCTCTGGGAGCTGGTCATGGGAGAGCAGATTCATATCGGCGGTTTTGTTTCGTCGATGGATCTTGCGGAGAAAGCAGGGATCGGCCCCGGCCTGACGGGCGTTGACCTGTGCTGCTGCAACGGTGCCGGGATGCGTTTTCTCGTGCATTTTCGAGACGTCGCCCGGATGGAAGGCGTCGATGCGACGGAAAAAGTCGTCGAACAAGGCTGCCGCCGATGTGAGCAGGAGGGGCTGTCAGACAGAATTGAATTCACGCTTGCCGATGTGTGTGACAGCGGCCTTGCAGACGCAAGCGTTGATTTCGTCTGGGGAGAGGATGCGTGGTGCTACGTCGTCGATAAAGAGAAGCTGATATCCGAAGCGGCCCGTATCGTCAAGCCCGGCGGAGCGATTGCCTTCACCGACTGGATCGAGGGCAAGAAGGGGCTTACCGATGTAAAGGCGGAGAGATTCTTGACTTTTATGAAGTTTCCAAGCGTGCAAGACCTCGAAGGCTATAGCAACCTGCTGGCGGTGAACGGCTGCGAGGTTGTCACCGCCGAGGACACCGGTCGATTCGCGCCGTACATCGATTTGTACCTGAACATGCTCAATATGCAGCTTACATACGATGCCTTGAAAATCATCGGCTTCGACAGCGAGCTGATGCAGTCGATGGCAGCCGAGATGACCTTCATGCAGCAACTGGCGCACGCGGGCAAGATTGCCCAGGGTCTGTTTGTCGCCCGGAAGAAGAAGTAAGCTGTAGGGTGAGCTTTAGCCCACCGATTCGGGGATGGTGGGGCAAGCCCCACCCTACTAATCTGAGGGCCAAAATGGGAAAATGCGGCGGTAACAAAAAGAGAGTTGTTGAGCCGGGCGATCCGTGTAATCCACCCGGGCCGCAATGCGGTTCACGAAGCTCGGCCGCCGGAGGGCCGGCCAACGGGCCATTGGCCTGGTTCGGCAGAATGATAGAGAACTGTTACGAATACGCCACAGACGCCAAGGCCAAAGGCAAGCACATCGTGGGTATCATGTGTGAATACACGCCGCGAGAGCTGATTATCGCTGCTGACGCGGTGCCGGTGTGCCTGTGCGGCGGCTCAGCGGAAATGACCGCCCCGGCCGAAGAGCACCTGCCCGCGAACCTCTGCCCGCTGATCAAATCGACCTATGGCTACCACATTCGCAGAGCCAACCCCTTTCTCGAAATGGCCGACCTTGTTGTGGCTGAGACCACGTGCGACGGCAAGAAAAAGATGTATGAGCTCATGGGCCGGACGCGCCCGACGTACATTCTGGAGCTGCCGCAAAAGCCGGGGGATAGTGACGCGATGGCACATTGGGTCAGGGAGCTTCACAAGCTCAAGACGAAACTGCAAGAGCATTTTGGCGTCGAGCTTACGGATGAGAAAATAAGACGAGGCACCCGGACCATGAATCGCGAGCGCCGGCTCAGGCGCGAATTAGCGGCGCTGATGAAAACGCCGTCGCCCCCGCTGACGGGCAGGCAATTGCTGGATTTCAAGAGCATCATCTCGGGCATCAATGCCGACTTCAAGCAATACGCTGAAGCAATCAGGCTTTTCAAATCGCAAGAAGCTGACGGCCGCCGGAATTCTTGTGTGCGGGTCTTGTTGACCGGCGTGCCCCTCGTCCACGGAGCCGAGCGGGTACTGGATATTATCGAGTCGTGCGGAGGACTTGTCGTGTGTACGGACAACTGCACCGGGCTTAAGCCCATCCTGGAGGACGTTGACGAAGCAGCCGAAGACCCGATCCTTGCTTTAGCCGAGAAGTATTTTCGTCTGCCGTGCTCAGTCATGACCAAAAACGATCGGCGATTGGAGGTGCTTGCGGATTTGGCCGCCGAGTACCAGCCGCAGTGCATCATCGATCTGATCTGGCAGGCCTGCATTACCTACGATGTCGAATCATATCTGGTGAAAGAGCTGGCTGAGAAAGAGCTGGGAATCCCGTATCTTCGAATCGAAACGGACTACTCACCGTCCGATTCGGCGCGTATTGCCCTGAGAGTCGAAGCGCTATTCGAAACGGTCCGGCGGAAGGGCGGTGAACGAACGGGTTCGGGACAATGAAAACAATCATCTATACCTGTCCATACGTACCTGCCGAGTGGATTGCAGCGCACGGCCTGCGTGCCAGCAGGTTATTACTCGATCGTGCGGATTCAGGTTTTTCAGTGGCTCGCGCCGAAGGCGTCTGCCCTTACGTCCGCAGCTTTATCGGCGAGGTGACGACGAATACGAGAGCCGGCGGGGTCGTGGTGACAACGGTGTGCGACCAGATGCGTCGAGCGTTCGACATTATCGTTCGCGGTTGCGATCTTGCAGCGTTTCTAATGAACGTGCCCAACACCTGGCAGAGTCTCGCAGCACAGAAGCTGTACATAGACGAGCTCAATCGCCTCAGCCGATTCCTCATCCGGCTGGGCGGCCAGTACCCGTCCACAAGCACTCTGGCAAGAATCATGCTCGAATATGACAGCGCTCGGACATCTATCCTTTCGTCGAGAGGGTATCTGTCGGCGCGGCAATACGCAGAAGCGATTGCGGGATTAGGCCGGGATGGACCCAGCAAGACAGTCAACAGAATCGCCGCCGCCCAGCCGCGAATTGCCGGCGTACCTCTTGCCATGATTGGCGGGCCTCTGATGGGGCACGACTTTGACGTGTTCGATACAGTCGAGCAACTCGGCGGGCGGATCGTGCTGGATGCGACCGAGACCGGCGAGCGGGGGATGTGCGCGTCCTTTGACCGGCGAGCGCTGCGCGGTGAGCCGTTGATGGAACTGGCCGACGCATACTTCGGCGGCATCCAGGATGCGTCCCGCAGGCCAAATAGTGAGCTTTACAAGTGGCTCAAACGCGAGCTTGCCGGCAGGGCGGTGCGGGGGATTATCTTTCGCCGGTACCTGTGGTGTGATATATGGCACGCTGAGCTTGGGCGCCTGAGAGACTGGATTGATCTTCCTGTTCTGGACATTGACGCAGCCGGTGACAACCAGACGGAGCAGCACCGGACGGCGGATCGAATTCGTGCGTTCCTGGAGATGCTGCAATGAGCGATACACCGAAGCGAATCACACTCCAAGAGTGGGACCTGCGATACGAGCAGTTGCACAGAGCGGGCAGGCATCAGCCGGACTACGGCGGCCCGCTCAGCCGGCACGTTCAGGACGGAGACCGCCGGCTCTTAAAGCTCCGGTATGACAATTCTGCGGCAGCTCTACGGTTATGGAACTTTCTGCTCACGGAAGAGGATCGCCTCCGTCAGGCCCGCGCTGCCGGCAAGAAGATCGTCGGGGCCATGAAGGACCTCGGTACCGTGCCGGTGATGGCATATTCCTTTGACAACGTCGTGGCCTTTTATCCCGACGGGGCCTGGTGGATTCCATGTGTGATGGAGCTCGGCGCCGGGCTGCTGGAAATCGCCGACTCACTCGGAATAGATGAGTCCTTTTGTCCGGTGCGCGCGATGTTGGGCGCGTTCGTCACAGGTGCACATTTTCCGATTCCCGATATGCTGATATGCAGTGTCGGTGCAACGTGCGATGATTTTTCCGCTATCGCCCAGCGGCTCAATGGTCTTGGGCATCCCATTTTCTGGTGGGAAATTCCTCATCGACGTCGCCCTGAGCACGACGAAACCGCAGTGACTCTGCCGGGTGGATTTTCGGCTCCAAAAAGCCAGGTAGAGTTTGTCAAGTCTGAGCTTCAGCGGGTCAAAGCGGCTCTGGAGGAATTGGCGGGTTCACAACTGGACGAGGAGAGACTTTCGGCCGGGATTCAAGAGGCAAATCGGGTTCGCAGATATTTGGATGAGCTTCGGAATCTGGTCTTTACGGCTGAGCAATGTCCCGTCCCGGCTCTGGAAATGCTTATCGCGGAGATGCTCGCAATACACTTTTGCTCAGACCGGCGGGAGACGATCGCCGTGCTTGCAGAGTTACTCGACGAAGTAAAGGCTCGCATCCGGGCCGGCCAGGGGGTTCTTGATGCCGACGCCGCAAGAATCTTCTGGGTCAATCCCGTGGCGGACTTGCAGGTGATGAACCTGCTGGAAGACTGCGGCGGCAGGATATGCGGCACGGAATACCTTTTCACCCACGCGCTTGATACAATTCCGCAAGACGTGCCACCGCTGGAAGCCCTGGCCCGGATGGCGCTGGCCGACCCGATGGCAGGCTCGTCAATCGACCGCGCAGAACGGATATGCGCCGATATTTGCAGGTTCGGCGCCGAGGCGGTGCTTATCTCGCGCATCCCCGGTGCCAGTCACTGTGCACTCGAAGGCCGGGTCATCGGCGAGATCGTCCGTGAGAAGCTCGATATTCCGGTGCTGGAGATCGAAGTGCCGCCCGTGACGGACTCGATGCAGCCGACGGTGCGTACCCGGCTGGAAGCCCTGGCCGAAACGGTAAGAGCCCGCCCCCGAACCAAGCAGACAAAACGGAGCAACGGATGATTTGTGCAGGAATAGACGCCGGCTCAAGAACCATTAAAGTCGTCCTGATAGATGCTGAAAGTCTGCAAATTGTGGCCCAAGGACTGGCGGATCAGGGCGTCGAGCAGGACAGGCTCGCATCGCAACTTTTCAAAGGAGTTTTGAAGGATAGCGGCGTTGCCAGGAAGGATGTTGCTGCAATCGTGGCAACGGGCTATGGCAGGAACGCCGTCAGTATCGCCGATACGACGATCACCGAGATTACGTGTCACGCGGTCGGCGTGCATCGTCTTGTGCCGAAGGCCCGGACCGTGATTGACATCGGCGGCCAGGACAGCAAATTTCTGCGCCTGGACGCCTCCGGAAAAGTGCATGATTTTGCCATGAATGACCGGTGTGCGGCGGGAACGGGGCGATTCCTTGAAGTCACGGCCAAGCGCCTCGGCGTCGAGCTGGGGGCCCTCGGCCGGCTGGCCGCGAAGAGTCGGCGTCCGGCGGCGATAAGCAGTATGTGTGTCGTCTTTGCAGAGACGGAGATCACCGGCCTGCTCGCTTCCGGCATGGCCCGGGAAGACATCGTCGCCGGAGTCCAGGCCGCCATTGCCGCACGCATTGTGGCGATGGCGGGTCGCAGCGTGACACCCCCGATCATCTTTACCGGTGGTGTGGCAATGGTCTCAGGAATGGCCGCGGCCCTACAAGCCACCCTCGGGCAAACCGTGACCGTCTCACCCGAACCACAGATGACCGGGGCGCTCGGAGCGGCAATACTGGCATCTGAACAGCTCAACAGAGCAGGGACATAACAGTTGGCGCGCGGCCTTGTCTGAAGCGTAGATATACAAGGCGTATAATCGTTTTGGTGATTGTTTTGAGGATATTGACATGGTAAACGTAGAAAGACGAAAACGGGTCATGCAGCGTTCCATACGGCTGGGGCATTGCATTTGCGACCCCAAGCAACCCTGCCCCTGTGACCTTTTCAAGGAGCGGGATATATGCCTGTGCGCCGGCGAGCGGCTCGAAGCGCCCGCCGGTCCCGTGCAACTGACCAAGCTCGTGGAAAAGGCCGGCTGCGCCTCCAAGATAGACCAGGCGTTTCTTAAGCAGGCACTGAAAGACTTGCCCGCCATCGATGACCCTCGCGTGCTGGTGGGCGTGCCCGCGGGGGACGATGCCGGCGTATATGACATGGGCGACGGCACGGCCTTGGTTCAGACGGTGGATGTCTTTACGCCCTCCGTGGACGATCCTTACACGTTCGGGCAGGTGGCCGCGGCTAATTCGGTCAGCGACATTTACGCGATGGGCGGAACGCCCATCACGGCGGTCTCCGTGATCGGGTTTCCCGTTCGCAAGGTCCCCGATGAAGCCATGCGCGAGATTCTGTCCGGCGGCATCGACAAGATGAACGAGGCGGGCGTCGCCATCATCGGCGGGCACAGCATCAACGACGCCGAAATCAAGGCCGGCTTTGCCGTCACCGGCACGATCGACAAAGATAAGATCGTGACCAACGCTGCCGCCCGTCCGGGCGATGTGCTTATCCTGACCAAGCCGCTCGGCACCGGCATCGTCGCCTTCGCCGCACAGATCGGCAGGGCGGTTGCCGAAAGCGTCGAAGCCGCAACGGCCTCAATGATCGCGCTGAACAAAAAAGCCGCACAGCTCATGGTCCAGTTCGGCGCCCACGCCTGCACCGACGTGACCGGCTTTAGTCTGATGGGTCATCTCGGAGAAATGTCGCTTTCAAGCGGCGTCGATGTCGAGGTCGTCTGGGACGATATTCCACTGTTTCCCGGCGTGCTCGACTACGCAGCGGCGGGGATACTGCCCGGCGCCATCGAGCGAAATAAAGAATCGTGCGGCGACCGCGTCATTGCCGACGAATCGCTGCCGCAGGAAATGGTCGATATATGCTACGACGCCCAGACCTCCGGCGGCTTACTGGTCGCCATTGCGCAGAAGGACGCCGATGACTTTCTCAAGGCGCTTCATCGTGACGGAATCTCCGCCGCCGCGATTATCGGCAAAGTGGTCGGCAAAGGCTCCGGACGCGTGAATATCAAGACCACCGGCAGACGCAAGACTCCAGACACAAGACCACAGACAAAAGACCAGAAACTACAGACAGTTGATGAGGGACGAATAATGAGCGGTAAACAAGAAAAAAGCGAAGAGGTCGCCTGCTGCGCCGATGCTGTTTCTACCGCGAAACCGGGCGCAGCCGAAGGGTCCGAAGTTGCTCAAATCAAGGCCAAGTTCAAGGATTTCCTCGGTGCGGCCAGCGCCCCTCACGGCCTGGACGCCTACACTAAGCAGGCAATGGCCATCGCGCTATCGGTCGCGATGCGTTGCGAGCCGTGCCTGAAAATGCACCTGAAAAAGGCCAAAGAGAAGGGCTTCACCCAGGACGAGATCGACGAAGCTGCCTGGCTCGGAATCAGCTTCGCCGGCTCACCGGCTATGGTCTTCTACGAGCAGCTCAAGAATTAGTAGAGTGGCGGCTTGCCCCACCACTAAGTTCTGAGGGATGTGAAATTAAGGCACTCTAACAAAACCTAAAGATTGAGTAGTGGTTTGTCCGATGCAAC
>CAYWZW010000087.1:0-19945 GCA_964462945.1 uncultured Pirellulales bacterium | reverse complement strand
CCGCTCCGCGTTGGCTGAAGCTGGAGCGTGACGCAGCTGGCAACTTTACGGTTTCACATTCGGCGAATGGAACCGCCTGGTCGCCGGTCACGGGCGCTACGCCGAGGAATATCCCGATGAGCACGACGGTCTATATTGGTTTGGCGCTGACCAGCCACGATGCTGCCCTAACGTGTCAGGCCGTGTTCACCAACGTCACGACGACGGGCACGGTCAGCCCGCAGTGGGCGCACCAGGATATTGGCATCGCCAGCAACGCGGCCGAGCCGCTCTATGTAGCGGTTTCCAACGCGGCGGGCCAGCCGGCGGTGGTGGTTCATCCTGATGCCGCTGCGGCACAGATCACCACCTGGACCGAGTGGGTCGTTCCTCTGTCAGCTCTTGCCAATCAGGGCATTACCTTGACGAACGTGGACCGGATCGCCATCGGTCTGGGCACCAGGGGCAACATGACGACCCCCGGCGGCTCAGGCAAGATGTACATCGATGACATCCGTCTGTATCGCCCAAGAACTCCTTAGGAGCAAAGGCGATGTTCGGCTAAAGTGACATCAGGATTTGCACCAGTTCGGGGCCTGCACCAATTGATTCGGTGCAGGCCCCGTTGTTTTTGATGCGGCGTGCGTCGTTGGCCGGCGCGGGGATGGCGTGTCGCGGGCATCCCCTCGACAAGCTCGGGGCAGGCTTTGCCCGCGATTCGAGGGCGGGACGCCCTCGACACCAAGCGTCCGGAAATGTCCGAGGGGAGGCAGCGCCTAAATCCTCGCCTTACTCCTGCTTTGCGGCGTACTCGAACCGCCCATTTGGCCTGGGCGCGAATGTTTCTTAGACTTTATCTGGGTTTGTCCAGGCTCTCGTGCAAATAATGGGAGGGGTCAAAACATGACATTCAAGAGAATAACCTCGTTCGCGGTCACATCCGCCTGCATGTTGCTGATGACGGTGTCCTGTTCAGAAGTATCGGTTCGCAGCGGGCCGGTTATGAGACCGGGCAATGGACCACCCGCGCACGCTCCCGCTCACGGGTATCGCAACAAACAAGTAGCGGGCGTAGAGCTTGTTTTCGATTCCCGGCTGGGCGTCTATATTGTTGTCGGGCTTACCGACCATTACTATCACGACGGCTATTTCTACCGTCTGCGCGGCGGCCTATGGGAAATGAGCCTGAAACCGGACGGCGGCTGGGCATCGGTATCCATAAGGTCGCTGCCGGCGGGTCTTCAGGCCAAAGGTAACGGCAACGGCAAGGGCAACGGAAACGGTAACGGAAAACATAAGAGAATCTCGTAGCCGCCCATAGCGGAGCCGACCCGATCGGCTCTATCTTGCCCAGACAATTAGGAACGTCGAGAATATCCAATATCGAATGGCGAACGCCGAACCCCTGCTTTTGCAGTGCCGTAAGGCGTCCTGTGGAGGGTAAGCTTGCCCGCCACGCGGATGGCGGGCTTGCCCTCGTGGAAACGCCGGAGGATATTCCCCATTCGCTATTCATCATTCCAGATCGCCTTCTTTGTCGCACGTTCACATCCGATGGTTCATTGACGAACAACGAACTATCCTGCGAAAAGCCTGCGCAATACCACGAAAATGGTGGCAATTTCACAGGCCATAAGGTAAAATAGGACATAGGAAGGCTCTGATGGAAGATTCAGAATACAGAATACGGAATTCAAGATGCAGGATTGTAGGATGGGCAGGTTCTCCTGCCCATGCCGTTCGCGTTACGCCATGTTATACAGCATGGGCAAACCAGTTGCCCATCCTACGAGTCTGCGTGCTGTCTTTTGTAATCTTTTTCCTGTGGGCGGCACGACCCGCGATGGGGTTTGTCGTCAGTGAGGTGATGTACCACCCGGTCGATGCGGGGGAGACGCTCGAGTTCATCGAGCTGTACAACGAGCAGGCCGTCTTCGAAGACCTCAGCGGATGCGCATTCACGAACGGTATCCAGTACACGTTCGCGCCCGGAACACTCCTCGGATCGAAGCAGTACCTTGTCGTGGCGCGCGATCCGGCCGCCCTGCAGGCGGCGTACAATATCAGCGGCGTTCGCGGCCCTTTCACGGGCCGGCTCAATAACGACGGCGAACGCCTCGAACTTTCCAATTCCGGCGGAGAAATCCTCATCTCGTTCCGATACGGCGACGCAAGGCCGTGGCCCGTCTCGCCCGATGGGACAGGGCACTCGCTGATTCTTGCCAGACCCGGCTCGGACCCACAGGAAGCGTCAAGCTGGTCGCCCAGCACGTTCATCGGCGGCACGCCCAGCAGGCCGGACGAAATTCAGGCCACAGCCGAAGACCCGACGCTCGTGACGTTGGTTAATGTGGGTCACACCGGGCGATATTTCAAGGGCACGGCGGAGCCGTCGCCCGGCCCAAACGGGCAGGCGACGACGGCCTGGACGCAGGTGCAATTTTACGACAATACCACCAGGACTCCATGGAGAGAAGGTCCCAGCGGGTACGGCTACAGCACTGATCCGGCCGAGCTACAGTACATCGGCACCGAGACAAACGACATGAGCGGCAAGTACATGTCCATTTATGCGCGTCTGCTGTTCACCCTGACCCAGGAGCAAATCGCCTCCTTTTCCCAGTTGCAGGCCGAGGTCCACTACGACGACGGCTTTGTGCTCTATCTCAACGGCACGCGCGTGGCGGATTCCGGCGCAATTTCGGGCAACCCGCCGCCCTTCAATGCGAGCGGGGGGCCGGCCACCGATCCGCCGGCCGCCAACGTCGATCTGACCAGCCGGCTGACTCTGCTGGTTCCCGGCACGAACATGCTGGCCATCCAGGTGCACAATGCGACTCTCTCGGGCAGCTCGGACTGCTTCGGCAGCCCGATCCTGCGGGTGGTTGTGGGGGAACCCGGGGGCGGCGACGACCCACGCACCCGCGTAGTGATCAATGAGCTGCTGGCTAACAGCGACGCGGCCGCGGGCGCCGACTGGATTGAGCTATACAACCCGGGGCCGGCCGCCGTCGATCTGAGCAACGTCTATCTGAGCGACGACCGGCTCGCGTTGCTCAAATACAAAATCCAAGACGGAATCGTCTTGCAGCCGGGCGAGTTCTGGGTGGTTAGAGAAGGCACGCGGCCCGACGAGTTTGACTTTGCACTGAGTTCCAGCGGTGAGACGGTCTATGTCACGGCGGCCACCAACGACCGGCCGCCGGTTCCGGTCCGCATCCTCGACGCGGTGCGCTACGACGCCGTGGAGCCGGAGGTGACCTTCGGGCGATTCCCGGACGGCTCCGACTTTTTTGATTTTCTCGATGCTGCGACGTTCAACGGACCAAACGCACAGCCGCTGGTTCGCGATATCGTGATCAACGAGATCATGTATCACCACGCGACCCGCGACGAGCGCTACGAATACGTCGAGCTCTATAATCGGGGGTCCCGGACGGTGTCGCTGGGCGGCTGGGCGTTTACCGGCGGGGTCAGCTACACCTTCGAGCCGGGCGCCAAGATGCCGCCGGGCTCATACCTGGTGGTGGCCGGGGACCCGAACTTCCTCGCGGGCGTGTACGACAATCTCCTGGTCGGCTCGAATCTGGTGGGGCCGTACACCGGAGGGCTGGATGACCACAGCGAGCGCATCCGCCTGTCGTATCGGCTCGAAGAGACCAATCCAGACACCGGCGCGGTCGATGCGCCCATGGTCACGGCGGACGAGGTGACCTACTGCGACGGCGGGCGATGGCCGAGCTGGGCCGACGGACAGGGAGCCAGCCTGGAGCTGCGCGACCCGCGCGGCAACAACGATGCGCCCGACGCCTGGGCCGACAGCGACCAGAGCGCCAAGACGGTCTGGAGGCCGTTTTCGTTCACCATCGAGAGTAATGATTCCGGATATACGCACGATCAGGTCACGGTCTTCGATCTGATGCTGCTCAACCGGGGCGAGGTGCTCCTGGACGATCTGTCGCTGACGATCGTCCGCTCGAACCACCTGAGCAACGGCGGCTTCGAGAGCGGCGAGTCGGACTGGCGAATTCTCGGCAACCATGTTCGGTCGTTCGTGACGACGGAGGATCGCCGCTCAGGCTCGCGGTCGCTGCACCTGATTGCCACCGGCCACGGTGATCCCGGGGCCAATCGCATCAACCAGTCGATTTCCGGCGTGAACGCCAGCCGGGTGATATTCAGCGGCTGGGCCCGGTGGCTGCGGGGAAGCCGATTCCTGCTCTTGCGGGTGACGCGGGAGCGAGCGCCCGTTCAGCCGCCGCGACCGGCCTATGCGTTCGAGCTGGACATGCCGCTGAGCACCGGCACGCCCGGCCTGCAAAATACGGCGTTTGTGCCCAACCGCGGGCCGGACATCCTCGACGTCCGGCACACGCCCGTCCTGCCGGCCGCCGGCGTGCCGATCATCGTAACCGCCCGCGTGGCCGACAACGACGGCGTGGGATCCGTCACGCTCTACTACCGGTCCGAGGGGGGCGGCGGATTCTCCGGCGTACCCATGCTCGACGACGGATCGGGCAACGACCGAATCGGCGGCGACGGCATCTTCACGGCGACGATCCCGGGCGCAGCCAGTGGCACCATGCGTGCGTTTTACATTGAAGCCTCCGACGGTTCGGCCTCGACACGGTTCCCTACCCGGCTGGAGCCCTCCGCCGATGTGCCCGAGCGAACGTGTCTGGTCCGCGTCGGCGACGCGATGCTCACCACCCGGTTTGCGACTTACCGCATCTGGCTGTCCGATGGCGTTCTCAGCACCTTCCGATCGCGCCCGAACCTTTCGAATGAGTTGATGGACTGCACGTTTGTGTACAACAACACCGAGGTCTTCTACAACGCGGGCATCCGGTATCGGGGCAGCCCGTTCATCCGGAGCGGTTCAGGCCGCGACCCGCGCGACCGTTACGCCTACCGGCTCGACTTCAATCCCGACCAGAAATTTCGCGGCCGCCAGGAAATCAATCTCGACAACACCGAGGGCAGCGACCGCGGCCCCCTCCAGGAACGCGCCTCCTACTGGTTCTACAGGCAGATGGGCCTGCAATTCTCGGCGCAGGAGTTCGTGCGTCCGATCATCAACGGCAGAAGCAACGGTATCTACGAGGATGTTCAGAAGATCGACGGCGACTACATCGACAGATGGTTTCCCGCCGATAACGACGGCTACGTTCACAAGATCGACGACTACTTTGAATATTCGGCCGACGGCACGGGATTCACGAACCTCGATGAAGGGCTCAAGTACGACTCCAGGCACCCGCTGCTTAAAGAGACCCACCGGTGGGGATTCGAGAAGCGGTCCCATCGCGAGAACGACAACTGGGACCATCTTTTCGATCTTGCCGTGGCGCTGAACACGCCGTCGAGCAGCCCGGCCTACGAGCAGGCCATCGAGTCGGTCATTCATCCCGAACACTTCGCCAAGGTCCTGGCCATTCGCCACGCCGTCGGCGACTGGGACAGCTACGGCTACCGGCGCAGCAAGAACAATGGCTTCTACTACGCCCTTCCGGAGGGCAAATGGTACTTGCTGCCATGGGACATCGATTTCACGCTCGGATCGGGCGATGGAGCGAGCACGAACCTGTTCTCCATGAACACGGGCCAGTTTCCGGAGGTCAACCAGTTCCTCAATTACCCCAAGTACCGCCAGATGTATCTACAGGCGTTTGCCGAGCTGGTGAACGGCCCGTGGCGGACCTCATTCGGAACGTCGAACCCGCCGACGGCCTTCGATCAGTTCCTGGACGCCGCCGCCGGCGCCCTGATCGCCGAGGGTCTCGGCGACGGCCGGCGGGATGGAATCAAACAGTTCGTCCGCGACCGGCGGGCCTACATTCTCACCCAGATTCCGGCGGGGCGCTGAGCACGCTCACAAGGAGTCCTGCAGGCCTCGTGCGCGTTGCTGCAGTTCGTGCAGGTGTTCGGCGCTGATCGGCCCGCCGTAGCGTAGATTGGAGTATTCGCCGTACCAGTCTGCTATTCTTTTCCAGAGCCCGTCGCCGGAGTCTCGCTCGCTCAGCCGCCCGCAGAAGACATGGAGTGTCTCGCTCAAATGTCGTTTCAGTCCCGCGGCGGCTGCGACCTTGCGATCCATTCTGGCCAGCATCTTGTGCAGGGTCACCAGGGCCGGATTTCCCACCGCAGGCGATCGTGTGCTGCCTGCGCGTATCCTGGACGTGTAGCGTCGCCAGAGGGCCAGGGCCAGTGCCCCGCTCAAGAGGACCGTCGATACAAGGACGCTGGTAAGCAGGCCATAGGATCGAAACAGCCAGCTTATCACACCCGGAAGGCCATACTCATACAGGCCCTGCAGGAGCTGACCCAGAAGGACGCGTGCACCGCTGCGTTCGCTTTGGAGCTCATCGGCGGGGGCCGTCCCGGCTGCGTCCTCACCGACCGTCGCTTCGACGGTGGTCCACTGGTTTCGTTCCCGGTCCCAGGCTTCCGCCCAGGCATGGGCGTCCATGTTCCGGGCGATCCACAGCCCGCTCTGGGGGTCTTGCTCAGTGACTAAGAAACCGGTCACGTATCGGGTCGGCACGCCGGCCAAACGCAGCAGGATGGCCGCCCCGGAGGCAAAGTATTCGCAATAGCCGGTGGAGGCCTCGAGCAAAAAGTAGGTCAGCTTGTCCTGATCCGGCGGGACATCCAGTCCGAGCGAGTACGTGTAGTTGGCGTGAAAGTATTTGACGACGGCGTCGATTTTCTCGGACGTGGTACGATGCCCGGCAACGATTTTGTCTGCCATCTGGCGGATACGCGGATCAAGGTCCCTTGGGACACCCAGCATCCGTCGCGCCTGTACATCCATGGGGGGCTTTCGATAGTCGGACATTGTGTGTGCAATGCGGTAGTTCAGGCCGCTACGCACGTTCGATGCATACACAATATCGTTTTCATCCCGCAGCACCAAATGGAACGGCGCTTCAAGAAAGGATGTTCCCAGAGGCGTGAAGACGGCGTCGGCGAACCGGGATTCGTGCTGGATGGTCACGTACTTCAGGTTGGATGTGTCTCTGGCGTCGAGGCGAAAGGTGTTTCTTCTGCCTGCGAAATAGATGCCGAACGGCCCGTTCTGCTGGGGCAGGATTTCCTGTTTGTTCGCCAGGCCGAGCCATTCGGATTCACGGTAAACGTCAAATGCGCCGGCCCGCAGGTAGCCGGGGCAGCCGTCGGACCGGATACTCAGCGCGGGGGTGGGATCCTGATCTCCCTTGATGAGCGAAATACTCGAGAGTTTGCCGCTGTTGCTGAATCCTACGAGTGCGGACCCGTCTGTTGTGCCTGCCAGGCCCGTGCCGCCCCGCCCGAACCAAACCGGCAGGTAGTTGAGGACCTCGACGTAGCGATAGAGTATCGAGCTGGTGATCCAGCCGCAGTTGACAGCGACCAGGAGTATCAGGCCAAAAGCGAGCCGGCCGGACGCGCGCGCGGGACGCTGCGCAATGGGTGTAGGCGTCGGCGCCGGGGCCGCCGCTGAATAGAGCACGACCAGAATGACGCTCAACAGCTCCAGCAGCCGAAACGCCACGTACCTGTCATCGAGCAGGAGGACTTGTCCGGCGGAGATCGTGATGGCGACGTGGAACAATCCCAGCGACGACGGCAGTTGCTGCGGAGATCCGAGAAACAGGATGAGGATCATCGAAGCCAGGAAGTAGCGGGCGATGGTTTGCCAGGCGACCGCGGCTGCTTGATCGAAGGCGACCCGGCCGGAGGAGCCGAGATACCGGAATTGAAGGGCGAACATGATTGCCAAAAACAGCAGGAGGAACGACTTGATCACTCGTCTTTCCGGCCTGATGTCCCAGGTGAATCGCCGCTGCAAACCCAGGAGGCCCAACGTGCACAGAATCGCCGGATAGGCCATATCCCCGCAGGCCAGCGCGGTCAGCACCGAGCTGGCCAGTATCATAACAACGGCGATGGCCTTTTGTGTCTTCACAGTCTCGTAGGATGAGCAGGTTCTCCTGCCCATGCCGTTCCGATGCAGCATGGGCAAACGAGTTGCCCATCCTACCCCTATAGGACTATCTGCCCGGCCAGAATTTCATCGGGGGACAGTACCTGCACATCCGAAGCCCAGCTCAAGACTTGTAGGATGGGCAGGTTCTCCTGCCCATGCTGTTCCGGCGCAGCATGGGCAAACGAGTTGCCCATCCTACCCCTCTGCACGGCATCGCCCCGGCCCACTAACAGCACGGTGCTGCGGCAGCCGGCCATGCCAGCCATCTTGAGCAGCGGCCCGTATGCGGCGCTCCAGCCTAACAGAATGAAAAAGACATCCGATATCGCGTAGAACCGGCTGGTCAATGTGGGCTCCATCGGTTCCAGACAGTAGCCCCCCGACGGCTCGACGCCCGCCAGAATCTCGTGTATCGCGTCCAGACGCACCATTCGCGGCCGGTCCGTGAGCTGGTGCAGATCGGGACCGGCAAGCAGAAGGTCGATCAGACAGTCGTTGTTGATTGTGTACGCCAGGGACGCACACAGAGAGACGGCGGCTTCCAGCTCCTTAATCTCATTCGGTCTTGACCGCAGCAGGAACCCGCCTGCCGGCTGTCGGGCAGGTTCGGGTACGGCGGTATCCAAAATCAGGGCCGCGCAGTTGTCAAGATCGTCGTGGTACTCCTTGGTGGCCGGCACGGATAAACGAGCCCAGGCGCGGGCATCAATCTTGCGCGGGGAATCACCCGGCAGAAAAGGGCGGCTTCCCGCATATTCAGGGGAGGTTCCCATCCGTCCGGAGAGTCTCTCGCTGCCGGTGCGAACCTGCCGGCTCATGCCTGCCGTGCGCATTCGAAGCAGGGAAAAGGCCGGAAGGACGGTGAGACTCTCCTGGCCGCCGCCCGATGTGCCGAAGCTGAACAAATTAAAGGGAAAGCTGGATTGGCAGACCGGTTGCTTGATTTGGTAGCGGCCTCGCCGCTTCGGTCGTATCGCGACAGTCACTTCGACCGTCTCGCCGGGCCCCAGCCGTGAGATGACGTGCTCACCTGCGACTTGTTCAATCGCCTCGGGCAGGGCGCCAAACCTCACGCAGAGATTGTAGGCGCCGAAGCGTCCGACGTTTTCGAGTTGGTACCTCAGCGGGGCCGTTTGACCTGCCATGACACGGTCGGGCAGATTGCCGCTGAGCCGGATCCTGGGCCGCAGAACAAAACCGGCCAGAAGGGCCGTGAGCATGACCCAGACCAGTGCGGAAAGCACCCCGAAAGCGGGAAAGATCAGAGCGGTGAAGGCAACAAAGCCAATCCCGTGCAGCATCACTTTGCCGGCCTCGGTCAGGCCAAGACGTGACCGGGCGACCTTCTGTGTTTCGTTGTTCATAGCTCGTTGCAGTGTCTCTTTTGAAGGGCCATTCTTCATTCTCATTTCTTTGTGACTTTGTGTCTTCGCGGCCGACTCCTCTGTTCAAACCGGTACTTTGATACGGCCGACGATGTCCATGACGATCTGCCTGGCGGTGATGCCGCTGTGGCGCGTCTTGGTGGTCAGGAGAATGCGATGCGGCAAGACGTGGGGGACAAGCCACAGCACGTCGTCGGGAATGACGAAGTCGCGCTTCTGGAAATAAGCGCGGGCGCGGGCCGCTCGCGACATCATCAGGGTCCCGCGCGTGCTGACCCCCAACGCAAGACGATTGTCCCGGCGGGTCGCATGAACGATTTCGACGATATATTCCAGGATGCTGTCATCGACGTGAACGCCGGCCGCCTCCTGCTGGATCTGCTGGGCCTGTTCAAGCCCAAGCACCGGCTCTATTTTATCCAAGGGCTCGGTCAGGGCATGCGACTTGAGAATATCCACCTCGACTTCGGCCGCCGGATACCCGATGGCAAGGCGGACTAAGAAACGGTCCATCTGGGCCTCGGGCAGCGGGTAGGTCCCGTGGAATTCGATGGGGTTCTCCGTGGCGATGACCATAAACGGTTTCGGTAACGGATGGCGTTTGCCTTCGATTGTCGCCTGGCTCTCATTCATGGCCTCTAACAGGGCCGACTGGGTCCGGGGCGAAGCGCGGTTGATCTCATCGGCCAACAGAATGTTGCAGAAGATCGGTCCCGGATCGAATCGAAAGTCCCCGCTGACCGGGTTGTAAATGGAGCCGCCCAGGATGTCGGCGGGCAGCAGGTCCGGTGTGAATTGGATCCGGCGAAATTTGGCATCGATGCTCTTGGCTAAGGCTTTGGCCAGGGTCGTCTTGCCCACGCCGGGAACGTCCTCGATCAATACCGAGCCCCCGGCTAAGAGGCAAACAATCATCACGTCGATACATTCGCTTTTGCCGTAGATGACGCTTTGCAGGTTCTGCTTTAAAGGCATCAGCAGTGAATTATCCGTGCCAGCGGCTGCCAACTTCTGTCTCCCTAAATACAGTCTATTTTCGATTACGAGCTTTAGGACTCTATTATAAACTAATCCAGCTCGATTGTGAAGGCCACAGGAGGTTCGTGCGGCTGGCGTTTGCTTCTCCCGGCGGGATTCTCTTGATGAGGGCGTCGTACGTCCCGTCGCCGTAGGCGACAGAGCCGCGACGCAGAAGGGGAAAAAGCCCTGCCGGCGCGGACGGCACGATCTGCTGGTAGGGCCATTTCTTGTCGGGATCGACGTATCCGGCCAGAAAATCGAGGGCCTTTCTGAGGCTCCGGCCGTCACGCGACTCATAATGCCACAGGTCCACCCCGAGTTTCTCGCCCATCGTCGCCAGCCGGAAGAAACCGTCGAGGTTCATAGTGCTGTAGCCAAGTGACTTTGTGCGGGCCAGCTCGTGGGGCTGTCTGCCGTCGGGTTCGATCTGTTTGTCTATCCGGCGGGTCCTGACCCGCTCCAAGATCGTTCTCGCCGACTCTTCCTGGCCGGTAAAAAAGGCCAGACTGACGACCTGCGCATCATACCACGTCCCATGATTGTTTAGCTTCTTCTCTTCGCCCAGCCCGTGACTGCTCATTCGAAGCCAATTAAGGTACTCGTGGCACCATTGGCGAATTCCGTCCCGATCCGGGCCTGTCCAGGCGTCCGAGCTTTCGAGCAGGCCGATAGCATCGACGATGCGGGTTAACCTTGCCGTGTCGATGATCCCTATGTCACGACCCTGGGTTTGGCCGGGAACAGCCTGACCGAACTGCAGGTGCGGGTTCATCATCAAGACCTTCTTGGACGAACACGCTTGCATCGTGTTGTTGCTCCATTTGCCTATAGTGTCCTGTTAATAATCGCTTGTCATATCGGGCTGGCCCACCTCTTGCCCGCCATACGTAAGGCGGGTAAATCTGGCGGGCTGGCTTTGGAAGCCGGCCCGGTGGATTCCGGCCTGGACGTGTTCATTGGACATGAACAGCTCCCAGACCAGCCCGCCACGCGGATGGCGGGCCAGGCCGGTTCGAGCATTTTCAATCATGAGCACCATGGGGCCGTGAGCAATGCCGATGACCTGGTCGGAGATCCAGTTTTCGTCGATGTTGAATGCATCGGGAAAGCCGTATCCTCCCTGTTCGATGTCTCGCCAGATTGGCCGGCCACCGATCTCAAGATGCCGTATATGACGCAGCGCCGCCATCGCATCTTGTTTGAGGAATGGCAATGTCATGGCCGCTCCGTATGGGGCTAATGTCCCTCCGGCCGGCTCGTCGGCCTGTGCCCCTCGCGGCTGATGGCCGGGCACGACGTACTTGTGCCCCGGTCCCCCGCAGGCCGTGACGCCCCAGCGGTCGGATCCATAGCTCTTGAAACGGTCCGCGTTGTCCCGGCACCAGTCGCGGTTGGCCGCGGCGGCGCATCGTGTGTTTTCAAACCAATCGACGCCCTGGGCGTCGGCGCCCATTCGGCGGAAATCGTAGAAGCAATGGGCGAACGTATAGGTAAAAAGTGTGCCGGGCCAACTGTAGATGAACTCTTCGCCGCCGCGGTAGCGTCCCGTCGGCCGCTTCCATTTGGTCATGCACTCGGCGAGCAGGCGGTACGGCTCGTTCGGCGCCGAGACACCCAACAGGCAGATGAGCAAGGTCTCGTCGGTGTACCAGTCCCAAGTGGGCTTCTTGAACCGCCCGGGGCCGTCTATCCGGTCGAACTGCTCCGGCTCCCAGGCCATGTACACTTGGCCGTTGTCGGGATTGAGAAACCGGCGCCAGTTGACGCGGGCGAACAGATCGTCGGCCAGCTTTCTACATTCGCCCGGGAAATATTGGCCGGCGGTGATTACGCCCGCCATGAGCAGGGCGGTGTCGATGGTCGAGGCCACCTTCTCGTAGCCGCGCTCGGTCGGCCCGCCCGTGTGCAGGTCGATGTAGTGACAGAAGACCCCTTCGTGGTGCGCCGAAGAGCGGCTGAGCGTCCGAAGTGCGCGGAGGGCCTGCTTTTCAGCGTCCCGGCGGTCGATCCAGCCCCGCTCGGCGCCCACGGGCAGCGCCGCCAAACCGAAACCGAGGGACGCCGTGCTGCAGTATTCGGCGCCGGTCTTGTCGCGAACGAGCCCCGATTCAGGATCCGCCTCACGGACAAAGAAGAAAAATGCCGCCCGCGAGATTTCCTCAAGCAACGCCTCGTCCGAAACGGCGGCGTCGGGGACATCCCGGCCGAACGAGCACGATGGGCCCCGCAGAGTAACGCACGCGAGAACCAAGAGAACGGCTTTTCGATCTCTGATTGCGAGCGATTTCATAGTTGTCCTGATTTCCAGTATAAGGCCGTTATCATCTCACACCGGCCGTTTTCACCCTATCAAGCCCTTATGACAGGATCGCACTTATTGAACAGGATTGTCGCTCAGGCCGCAAGGATAGAATGTTGCCAGCATCGCGGCGACAGCTTACAATGTATCTATACGTGAATGCGTCAATGCGTGGATGGGTGGACGCATCTACTCATTTACTCTTCTACGCATGTACTGATTTACTCATTTGCAAGTGAGAATTACGATGAATGGAAGATGGTTCGACAGGCTCACCATCCTGAGCGAAGTCGAAGGATTGAGCAGGCGGGATTTTATCAGGGCGGCAGGCGTTGTTTCAGCCGGCGCGATGGCAGGAGCCCGGGTTTGGGCCAAATCAGAACAAAGGCCGAACATCCTGTGGATAACGAGCGAGGACAACGGTCCGGCTCTGGGCTGTTACGGCGACGCCTTTGCCGATACGCCGAACATCGACAGTATCGCGGCCAGGGGAATGATCTACGAGCGGGCCTGGTCGGCGGCGCCGGTCTGCGCGCCAGCCCGCACGACGATCATCAGCGGCGTGTATCCGCCCTCCATGGGCGCCGAGCACATGCGCAGCCAAGTGGACATGCCGGCCTTTATGAAGATGTATCCGCAGTTTCTACGCGAGGCGGGCTACTACTGCACGAACAACTCGAAGGAAGACTATAACCTGGCCAAGCCCGCCGGTCGCGTGGCGGGCAAGCCCGGCAAGGTGTGGGACGAATCGAGCAATAAAGGACACTGGCGGAACCGCAAGCCGGGCCAGCCGTTCTTTGCGATATTCAATTTCACGACCACTCACGAGAGCCAGATTCGCCAGCGGCCCCATAAGGCGGTGCACGACCCGGCGAAGGTGAGGGTCCCTGCGTATCATCCCGATACGCCGGAGGTCCGGCTGGACTGGGCGCAGTATTACGACAAGATTACCGAGATGGATGGTCAGGTGGGAAAGGTTCTCGAACAGCTCAAGGACGACGGTCTCGATAACGATACGATTATCTTCTACTACGGCGACCACGGCCCAGGGATGCCGCGGTGCAAGCGGTGGCCTTACAATTCGGGCCTGCGCGTGCCGATGGTGGTTCATTTTCCCGAAAAGTACAAGCACCTGGCGCCGCCGGAATACAAGGCGGGCGGGGTCTCGAAGCGGCTGGTGAGTTTCGTGGACCTGGCGCCGACGCTGCTGAGTATCGCGGGGATAAAGCCGCCTACATGGATGCAGGGCAAGGCGTTTGCGGGCAAATATGTCATGAAGGGGCCGCAGTATATGTACGGGTTCAGGGGCCGGATGGACGAGCGCTACGACATGGTGCGGACGGTGACGGATGGGCGTTACGTTTATCTGCGTCAGTATATGCCGCACAAGATTTACGGCCAGCACGTCGCGTATATGTTCGAGACCCCGACGACGCAGAAATGGAAACAGCTTTACGACGAGGGCAAGCTGGAAAGCGCCGGACAGAAGCGGTTCTGGGAAAAGAAGTCGCCGGAGGAGCTTTACGATTTGCAGAACGATCCGGATGAGGTGACAAACCTGGCGGATTCGCCGGAGCATAAAGCAGTCTTGCAGAAATTGCGGAAGGCGCAGCGCCAGTGGGTGCGGGAAATTCGAGATATCGGTTTTCTGCCGGAGGATGAGATACACAGCCGGTCCGAGGGGACGACGCCGTATGAAATGGGGCATGATGAGACGAAGTATCCGCTGGAGAATATCATGGCCGCGGCCGAGCTTGCTTCGATGCTGGAGCCGGATGCAACGCCGAAGCTGGTCAAGGCGATGGGGGACAACGATAGTGCGGTTCGGTACTGGGGTGCGATGGGAATACTGATGCGGGAGCGGGCCGGCGTCGAGGCGGGGAAAGAGGCGCTGGTCAGGGCGATGAAAGAGGATTCGTCGGGGTCTGTGCGGGCGATTGCGGCCCAGGCGCTGGGTCAGTACGGGACGGATGCCGATGCGGCCGAGGCGCTGGATGTTCTGATCGAGCGTGGTTCCGTGGAGAAGAACAGCGTCTTCGTGGCAATGCTTGCGGTGACGGCACTGGACGAGATGGGCGGGCGGGCGAGCAGCGCCAAAGAGCGAATCGCCGCACTGCCCCAGAAGCCAAAAAATGCGCCGCCGAGGACGGAGGGCTATATCGCCAGGCTCCTGGAAAAGATTCGAGCGGATATGTAAGTCTCGTGTGATAAAGCACTTACCAGAATAACGCCGTTCTTAAGAGGACCGGCGGCGAAAAAAATAAAAAAAATCTCAATTTTTTTGTTGACGAATTTAGATATACTGTTATAGTTAGCTATAACAGTATATTGTTTTAAGGAGCTTTAACCATTTTTATACGAATTGAACCATCTTCATCAGTGCCGATATACCGGCAGATTATCGACCAGATAAAGTATCAGGTTGCCACCGGCGTGCTCAAGGAGGGCGACAAGGTCCCCAGCGTTCGGGAATTGGCGACACGATTGGCGGTCAACCAGAACACGGTCCTGAAGGTTTACAACGAGCTGTGCCGGCAGAATGTGCTGCGAATCGAGAGGGGTGACGGTACGTACGTTTCATCCAATAAGCAGACTATTCCCGCGGCGGAAAGAAGAAAAGCTGTTTCAAACGTGCTTCGCGAAGCGGCTGTTCTGGCGATTCAACTGGAGCTGCCTATCGAGCAGGTCGCCGAACTGCTGCAAAAGGAATATGAGGACATCGTTTCACAGAGGGCTGGCCGCCGCAGAATGGATTCGTCGGAGAAGTGATATGTTCCGAACGCTCTTGTGGAAAGAATGGCAAGAAAACCTCTGGAAGCTGTGCTTTTGCGGGGCGGCCAGCGTCGTATTCACGGCCATGCTTTTCAGAATGCGGATCGTGCCTGATCTTGTTAACTGCATCGTGATCTCGTTCGCTCAGATGTTCGTTGTCCCGATAGTCTATTCGCTGGATATTTTCTCAGGCGAAATCAGCAACCGCACGATCCATCTGCTCTTCAAGATACCGGTGCAGCGATGGATGATTTTCTTCAGCAAGTATCTCATTTGTGCAGCGGGGATTGTCCTGACCTTTCTTGTCAGCGCGGTGCTGATGGAGTTGATGGCTCAGGGCAGAGAGGCGCAGGTGTTGTTCCTTTTGAAAACGAATTTGCTCTGTGGGATGGCCGGATTGCTGCTGTTTACATGGTTCTGCGCCTTCGGCTGTCAGAGCCGCAGTGAAGCCGCCTCGCTGGCAATCATGTTTGCCGTCTTCGCCGGCTGGGGAATCGTCTTTTTCTGGTCCAGCGTATGCGAGGTCACCTGGGCCGAGCGTTTTGTGCCGTATTCACTTATGCTGGCCAGAATCACCAAAATCGGGCCCCTGAAGGCGATATTCTCTCAGGGCCTGGCATTTGCGGCCGTTCTGGCCATCGCCTGCTACAGATACGCCAGCATCAGGAGGTATCTATGAGGATACCGGGGATCATCCATCAGCAGATTTGCCAGCTTAGATGGCACCTCCTGGCTTGCCTGGGCCTGCTCATGGTTCTGCCGATAGAAGAAGCTGTGGTCAATCTTAAGGCAGGCGATGGCTTTTTCAGCAGCAGCATGACGTTTCTGGCTGTTATGTTTGGTCCCCTGCTTGCCGGTCTTATTGCATGTGCGAATGTGCAGGGTGATTTGAACGAGAAGCGCTACATCTTCTGGCGGTCGAAGCCTGCGAATGTGAAACTGTTCATGGCTCTGAAATTCTTCATCGGGCTGGTTGTTTCTTTGCTGGTCCTGGCCTGTCCGGTGGTTTTCGCGATTCTAAGCAATATCATCTGGAATGGAGAAGGCATCGATAGATATGTGCCATTACCCATCTTGATAGCGGTAATGACATACAGTCTGTGCTTTGCATGCAACGTGCTTGTTCGCAAAACGGCGCGTGCGTGGCTCATCGGCATGTTGCTGGCCGGATTCCTGTTGGTGCTTCCCTTCATTCTCCCTCTGAATTGCAGGGATTTTGTCAGCGATGTTACGTTGCCGATGTTGGGTACTTACCTTGCGATTATGCTTATTGCGTCGTCGTCGGCTTTTGTGTTTGCCCTTTATGCAACGCAGCATGACTGGCATTTGAGGACAAATCTCAAAGGGCTGCTATGGGTGGGGGCCGGGCTGGTTTTTGTCTTACTGATGCTCTTCAGCAGTCAGGTCGCCAATATCAAGGTACTACAGGAAGAGGAAATCGGACCGTCGCCCTCCTGGGGGCGGCCTCTTAGACTCGCTCGTGTCGGGGACAGGCTCATATTTCAAGAGCAAAGCTATGTGGACATCGACAAAGGCAGAATCTCTTTGAGTCCTGTTAGCGGTGAATCCGCTGATGAGATAACGCACATGCCGCCGGCGGGGGACTATTATGGGCGGACATATCCGAATCCGTGGTCATCTGCGGGATTATACAAGAAGGTTGGGAATGATGTGTATTCTCTTACCATTTTTGAGCGTGGCCGCCGCATAGATGAGACGTACGTTTGTGAAAAGATTCATTTAAGGAGTTACAAGCTGACCGGGCAATCCTGGACGCAGGCCGGGGAACTTGACCTGTCCGACGGGCTGACGAATAGCACGAATATACCGCGTTTCGCTATGTGGGTTGTAAACAATGCGGCGGTTGTCTTTGTAAACGATAACTGCATCGTGGTGAACGTAACAGATCCTGGAGACATGAAACGGATTGACACAAAGCTCGGTGTGCTGAAGCACCTGCCCTATCTGGATCGTCAGAAAGAGTTTGCCATACCTATCGTGCCGGTGGAAGGAATCGGTGCGCAAGAGCGGATCAAACTCAGCATCGATGCGAATCATTGGTTTCGCTATGGGTTGCGTGACATCCGCGAGGACTCGGTAGTTGACATCCACGACGGCCAGACCCCTTTCTTTCGTGTTTCCTCTCGCGGCATTACCCGGTTCGATGTGACTCGTTGGGATGAACAGAATATCTACTACAAATTCAGCACGGCCCGTCCTTTTACGATCCTGGAGAGCCTGACCGGGAAACTTTACACTCAGGAGGCATTCGTCAAGAACGGTAATTTGTATTGTTACGGGCAGGACACGTTGTTGGTTTTTGACATTCGTTCCAATGGCCGGATACGGAAGGTGGGTCACTTCGTCCGGATGAGCTGTAATATTGACGATATCGCGGTATTGGACAATGGCCGCATACTTCTGTGTTTGTGGCAAGTGTGGCGGGATAAGGATCTCGGTAGCCGCGGCCGTTATCGGCAGAAGGGCTATCTGTGTCTTCTGGAGAATCCGCGATAATGGACTGTGGATATGGAATTGCCTGAGGCGCCGAAATCGTTTTTGAAAGTGCAAAGGAACTCAAAATGACAGAGCCGGCAATAAAAATCGAAGGTTTGCATTTTTCTTACGGCAGAAAAAAGGTGCTCGAAGGGGTCGATCTTGAAGTGCCGAGAGGTTCGATATTCGGCTTTTTGGGCAGAAACGCCTCCGGCAAGACGACGACGATAAAGACGCTGCTCGGGCTGCAAAAGCCTCAAGCCGGCAAGTGTCTCGTCGGCGGGCTGGATAGCGTTACGCAGACCCTTGAAATCAGAAAAAGGATCGGCTTCATGGCCGAGGACCAGCAGATGTACGGCTGGATGACCGTCAGCCGGATCATCAAGTGGGTGGCGGGATTCTATCCCAATTGGGACTACAAGTTCGCCGATGAGCTGCTCGACATACTCCGGCTGCCCAAGAACGTCAAGGTCAAAACCCTGTCGAAGGGCCAAAATTCAAGCCTTGCTTTGCTTTTGGCGCTGGGGCACAGGCCCGACATCGTGATTCTGGACGACCCGACGCTCGGACTCGATCCCATAGCACGAAAAGATTTCCTCCGGCACGTCATTGACCTGCTGCAAAGCAACGGCGTGACGGTTTTCTTCTCAAGCCACCTGCTCTACGAGATTGAGCCGGTCGCCGATCATATCGCCATTCTCGATAAGGGCATAATCGTGAAAGCCTCTAAGACCGAAGAGCTCAGAGAGAGCGTCCGAAGATTCGCCCTGACACCCGCGTCCGAGGCGAACGTCAGCCGGCTTCCGGGTGTGCTGGATGTGTTGAAGGTCGGCGCCAACGTTTCAATAACACTCGAAGATTGCGACGAGGCAAAAAGAGCCCAACTGAAGGGTTTGTCTGTCAACGGCATGACGGAAACAGCCCTGAATCTCGATGAGATTTTTGAAGCCTATGTGATCGGAAACAGAGGCCATGAACTCTCGCTATAATCCTGTTTATCCGATGTGCCTTTCCCCCAAGGGACATATCCAATATCCCCGGTGCGATTCGAACGCACAACCTTTGGCTCCGGAGGCCAACGCTCTGTCCAATTGAGCTACGGGGACAAGACTACGTAACCAATTACATTATAAGTGCTTGCCCACATCTTGTACAACTAAACTTTCGTCGTTATTGGTCAAGATTGGTGTTGGGCGTCATTCTGGCGTCAGTCTTGTTCAGCAAGGCGTCGATTGCCGCAGTTGCTTTCTCCTGGGTATGAATTAACAAGGATGGAATTCTCGGCAGGGACAACTATGCGGATCCGGCCAAACTGCCCCTGAGCATCGACTATGTGCGGGCGCTTCCGGAGCGTGCCGAGCAGGAAATATAACCTACCGGAGTCGCGCATTGTGAGAAGGAGTAGAGCCGTGCCCAACAGTAAGATAACCAAAGAGTCTGAACGCACATCACTGAAGTCCGACCGACGGACCTTTGGCAAGGCCGTTTTGGCGGGCGCTCTGGGCGGACCGGCCGCCTTGTCGTCTATTGCGGAGGCGGTCGAAGAACAGCTTCCATCGGACAAGAAAACACGAGACAGCCAGCCCCGTGCAGTTAAGAGCGTCTGCTGTTTGCCTGCTGCCATCGATTCTTCCCTTTCAATATCATGGCAGCATTATCCCTTTCCCCCCGCCACAAAAAAGATGTTGTTCGCCGGACGGGTACAAGAATTCTGGCATTGACAGCTTGCGAAAATG
The DNA here is from genome assembly GCA_964462945.1 of uncultured Pirellulales bacterium. Classification (GTDB taxonomy): domain Bacteria; phylum Planctomycetota; class Phycisphaerae; order Sedimentisphaerales; family Anaerobacaceae. The sequence goes on along the minus strand of CAYWZW010000087.1, from coordinate 289 downwards.
GGGCCATTTTCGGGCTTCATCCGTGTGGGCAATGGCCTGATATGCTGGTATCGCTCTGCTTCGTTTGTGGTAAAGGGGCGGAACGGCCGAGTTGTCCCGCCCCCCGGTTGTTACTGACCTTATTCGCCGGCTGTATATTCCGGCAGGAAGTTCTCCAGCACCCACAGCTCGCTCTTGGACCCCTCATTGACGCTGAACGCAAAGCGGCGGTTGTCTGGGTGAAGCGCGAAGGAGTCCATTTTTGGAACGGAGAGGTCCAGCTTCAGCGGCGTCCCGCCCTGCGCCGGAA